>PMHO01000050.1:0-196 GCA_003156715.1 Candidatus Tityobacter terrigena | reverse complement strand
GAAGAATTGCAGGGCCACGAGTGAGCGCACCGCCCGCGCGCACAGGGCCGCCGACGCTTCGAATTCGAGTATGGCGATCTGGCCCGTCGTCGACCACAGCACGGCCCGGCTCACGTTGTACAAGATTTCGCCCGTGGCGAGGGCCAGCGTGTAGATGCCGAGCAGCGCTGGTGCGAGGAGCGCGCCGACGATGAAG
>PMHO01000017.1 GCA_003156715.1 Candidatus Tityobacter terrigena | reverse complement strand
TCGTCGGCAAGGCCGGGCGCGGGGTCGTCTCGATCGAACTGTCGGTTGAAGAGAACGTGCGCGCCTTGGCCAAAGCGATGGGACGGCCTGTCACCGAAATCACGGTCGCGCTGCTCGAGCGCGACCGCAACGACGAGAAGGTCAAGCAACTGCGTGAAATCGGCGCCCGGGTGCNNTCATCGCCGCGCTCGAAGAGCGCACCCGTATCGATATGCTGATGGGAATCGGCGGCGCCACCGAAGGCGTCGTGACAGCGTGCGCCGTCAAGTGCTTGGGCGGCGACATGCAAGGGCGGCTGTGGCTGCGCGAGGGCGAAGAGGAAGTGGCTAGGCGCGAAGGGATCGACCCCGGCAAGGTGCTGACCCTCGACGACCTGTGCCGTTCCGATCTGGCGATGCTGGCTGCCACTGGCGTCACCGACGGCGAGCTGCTGCAGGGCGTCTCGTACGTTTACGGCAGCGCTTTCACGCAGTCGATCATCATCTCGTCGTTGACCAACACGACGCGCAGGGTCGAGGGAAAGCACGACCTGCAAGCTTTCCTGAGCCTCACCTCCGTTAATGGAATCGCATCTTCGACTCTACTCAAGGAGCACGTGCCGACATGAGCACCGAACTGGCCGCGACCGTCAAAGGCATGATGGCGCCAGGCAAAGGCATTCTTGCCGCCGACGAAAGCGTCGGCACGGCCAACAAACGTTTTGCTGCGCTGAATATCCCGCAGACCGAAGACATGCGGCGCAAGTATCGTGAGATGCTCTTCACCGCGCCCGGATTTGGCGAATACTTCAGCGGCGTGATCCTCTATGACGAGACGATTCGTCAAAGCGATTCGCATGGCAAGCCGCTCGTAAAGGTGATCGAAGACGCGGGCTCGCTGCCGGGCATCAAGCTGGACACGGGCACCTTTCCGCTCGCGCTGGGCGGCCCCGACGAGAAAGTGACCGAGGGCCTCGACGGCTTGGCCAAGCGCGTCGACGAGTACGTCAAGATGGGTGCCACATTTGCCAAGTGGCGCGGCGTCATAGCGATCGACGAAGGCATTCCGACCGATCGCTGCATTCACGCCAACGCCGGTGCCCTCGCGCGCTATGCCGCGATCTGCCAAGCGGGGGGACTCGTGCCGATCGTCGAGCCCGAAGTCCTGATGGACGGCGACCACTCGAAGCACACGCTCGAGACGAGCTTCGCCGTGCACGAGCGCACCTTGGGAGCGGTTTTCCACGAGCTCGCACGGGCCGGCGTCGCCTTCGAAGGGATGGTGCTCAAACCGAGCATGGTGATTCCGGGCCAGAAATCCGGGCAGACGAAGTCGGCCCGCGAGATCGCCGAGGCGACCCTCACCGTCTTGACGCGCTGGGTTCCTGCGGCGGTCGGCGGGATCGCCTTCCTTTCGGGAGGTCAAGGCAACGAAGAGGCGACGCTCAACTTGAACGAGATCAACCTGCTCGCGAAGGAGCGCAGAGCTCCCTGGACGCTGACCTTCTCGTTCGGCCGCGCGCTGCAGCAGCCGGCAATCGCAACCTGGCGCGGCGACGACGCGAACGTCTCGGCCGCGCAAGCCGAGCTGACTCGTCGCGGCAAGCTGAACGGGTTGGCGGCACTGGGCAAATACGCGCCGTCGATGGAGTCGGAACGCGACTTGGTCGGAGCAAGCCGCTAAGGTTTCTTACCGCTTCGCTTCAGTCGTGCGCTCGACTTCAGTCGTGCGCTCGACGGTGAAGCCGGCTCGCTCCAAAGTTTCCAGTGCGCGTTCGAGGTCGCGGCTGCGCACGAGCACGTAGTCGTTGTCGAACGACGAGATCACGAAGATCGAAATGCCGGCTTGCGCGAGCGGGGCGGAAATCGACGCGAGAATGCCCGCCTGATTGATGTCGAGCGGGTCGTTGGAGGCAAAGCAACGCCAACCGCGCTCTGCCGTCACACCAGCCGGCACGGCGTCGTCGCGGCAGACGAGCGAGAGTGCATGCGGCGTGCGCACGATTTGTACGAGTTCGCCTTCGTGAGCCCAAGCGGTGAAGTCGACGCCTGCTTGCACTTTTGCGACCGCGAAGGTGTCAACGAGAACGTGCAGTTTCATGCGCAAGGCGATTCGAAGGGAGAGGGCGGCTCGACCTCTATGTCGCGGCGGGCGCGACGCCGGAGGTGCCGCGCAGAACCGCAAGGCCGCGGTCGAGTTGCGGATCGGCCCCCGGCTGACCGATGCGCGCGTCCTTCGGTTCGGCGAGCACGATGTCGGGAAGGATGCCTACGCCGTTGATGTCGCGTCCGCTCGGGGTAAAGTAGCGAGCCGTCGTCACCTTCATCGCGAAGGCGTCGGGCAAGGGAAAGACTTCTTGCACCAGGGCCTTGCCGAAGGTGCGCTCGCCGACGAGCGTTCCAGTCCGATCGTCCTCGATTGCTCCGGCCACGATCTCCGAAGCAGAAGCAGTGTCGTGGTCGACGAGCACCACGAGCGGATTCGCGACGAACGGCACCTTGCGCGCCGGGTAAGTCGTGCGTGCGCCGCCGCGCGAGCGCACCACGACGACCGGACCGGACTTGATGAAGTGCGACGCGACGTCGATGGCCGCGTCGCGGTAGCCGCCGCCGTTGCCGCGCAGATCGAGCATGTAGGCTTGCGCGCCCTGCGCCCGCAGGCGGTCGAGCGCGCGCGCGATCTGATCGCCGGACTGCTCGCCGAAGGTGCGAAGTTGCAGATATCCGACGCGATCCGGCAGCATCCGAGCGATGACCTCCGGAGGCACGATCCTGGCGCGCACGATCGCGATGGGTTGCGCGAGATCGACACCGTTGCGGCGTAGGGACAGGCGCACGGTCGTGCCCGGCTTGCCGCGCAGCAGGGAGCCGAGTTGGTCGTCAGTTAGGCCAAGCGCGGAGTGTCCGTCGATGGCCGTGATGACGTCGCCTTCGAGGACGCCGGCCTTCTCGGCTGGATCGCCTGGAAAAACGCTGCTTACCAGCAGCGTGGCCGGCGGCTCGATGGTAGCCTCGATGCCGATTCCGCCGAACTGCGAGCCGTCGAGAAAGGCAACGAACTTGCGATATGCGGCCGGCCGAAAGAGAAGCGTGTACGGGTCGTGGACCGCAGCCAGCTCTCCCGCAAGCGCGGCGTCGATCAACTCACCCGCGTCGATGCGGGTGCCGTAAAGCTGCGCTGCGGTCAGGACGTCGAGGACGATATCGTCTTCGGGGTGGCGCGTCTTTAGTTTCGGGAACGGAATCTTTGGAGACGTCACGCCGCATTTCACGAGATACGCAACGATGCCGGTCCAGGCGCCGTCGAGAATCGTTTGACCGCTGACCGGCCGGTAGTACTGCGTGGCGAGCGTGGTGTACCCGATCTCGAGCTCGACGATGCCGAGGCCTGAAACGAGCGACGTCGAGCGATCGGCGGCGGCACGCTTTGCCGCGGTTGCGCTTGGAAACAACAGCGTGAGGGCTAGGAGCCCGGCCGCCAACGTTCTCATATCCGGTTAGCATACCCAAAAAAACCGTGCTCGTCACCGAGCGCGGGGTGCCGTCTCGACGAGTCCTGCCGGTTGCAGGCCCGGCGGGCGCTCCGCGGGCGCCGAGAAGTTACGGAGGGAGAGCGAAATCGGTCGAGTTGTCGTCTTCCTCGATGCCGGCGCCGGGCTTGAGCCAATAGCCGCCCACCTTATTGGTTACGACCGCTATCGGCACTTTTCCGGGAGTCGTCGTCTTTACCGGGACCGCAATGACCTGCGCGTTCACGATGTCGTACGCGCCGCGCGGCACCGCAAAAACCTCGTCTATGGTTTCCGATTCGGCGGGTTCAAGGATGATATGCGTCCCAAGCCGGCCGCCCTGTGCCGCGTCTCGAAGCTCGATAAAGGCGGTGATCAACCGGCGCGAAACGATCGGAAGCCCGGCGTCGTACTGGCGCCGATCGATGCGCTCGTTCGTGCGAATCCGCGGATGGTTCGCGTAATTTTCGCCCCACACGTTGTAGCCGTCTGCGGCAATATCGATCTCAGTTTTGCCGGTGTTACGGAACACTAGCTCGAGGCCTAGGATGTCTCGGACCGGATCGTGCCGCAAGCTGTGCACCGATATGCTCACGTTGAGCGCGGCCGGTTCGCTCGCCGGTTTGATCTTTTCTTGATAGATGAACGTATAAAAGGCCCACATTCCGGCACAGACGATCGCCACCGCCTCGATGATGTGGCGGAACGCCGCCCAGCGGTCCTCGACGATCCGAACCTCGTACGGCGCGCCACGCTCGGCGTCACGCTCGGGTCGCTGCACGCAAGCCTCGTCCGAGCGTTCTTTGCGGCCGCTAGAACGGGAGCGCGAGGACGGCGTGACCGGTCAGCGTGGTGATGCCGCGTTTGGGGACGGTTGCTTCGAGGTCGAGCGTCACGTGCCGGGCGCGCTCGATCGTCTCGACGTTCCTGACGCGCCCGCGGCATACGATGACGTCGTGCACGAGCGTCAGCGCGGCGAAACGTACTTTGAATTCGCGTAGCGAGCCCGCTGGGAACCGTTCGGTCAACAAACGCGAAAGGTAGCCCATCGACAGCATGCCGTGTGCGAACACGTCGGGCATCCCGGCAGCCTGTGCGAAATCGATGTCGATGTGAATCGGATTGTGGTCGCCGGACGCGCCCGCAAACAGGGCGAGCGTTGCGCGCGTAATGGGCGGGAGAACCAACGGCTCGAGTTCGTCGCCGGGCGCGAGCGCATGCACGGCCGCAAGGGTCACGTCGTTCGCTCCGGGAGACGCCTGAGCACCAGCGTCGAGCGCGACTCGAAAGCCAACTCGTCGAATTGATTGCGCCCGGTGGTCGCGACCACGAGAAACTCGAGCGCGCCGCCTGATTTCTCGTAGACGTCGACGATCTCGGATTCGAGCAGCAGGGTATCGCCGGCGCACACCGGCACGCCGTAGTTGAACTCCTGTTCGCCGTGAAGCACGCGAGGCAAGTCGAGCCCGGCCAGGGCGTACAAGTCGCCCGCCGGGTACGCGTCGAGGCGAATCGTCGTGACGAACGTCGGCGGTGCGATGAGCGAGCGATAGCCGGCCGCTCGCGCCGCCTGCTCGTCGTTGTAGAGCGCGCCGCGTTCGTCGATGGCCTCGGCAAAGCGCCGGATCCGCCCGGCCTCGATCGTCGTCGTTGCCTGCGGCAAGCGAAGGCCGATCAGACCGCGATCAAGCATCGGTCGATGTAAGCATGCTTCGTTCTTCGATTCGGCGCGTTCAGGCGGCCTGCTCGGCGAGCTCCCAGGTTACGACGTTTCCCTTCGACTCGATTCGTCGCATGCCGGCTGCCGTCGCGAGCCCTTTGAAAGCGCCGTTGTCGTGCAGCGCGTAGGCGACCAGGCGGCGCCATCCGCGCGCGTGCGCCGCTCGAACGACATGCTCGAGGAGGGCGGCGCCGACGCCCCGTCGCCGCGCATCGGCCGCAACCACGATGGCGAGTTCGGCCGCGCCGTCGGGCAACAAAAACGCGTGCGCTACCCCGAGGGGACGCTCGTCTTCGACTGCGATGAATCCGACCACGTCCGGTTGCGGCTCGACGAAACGGCGCACGTGTTGCGCATCGAAGTGGTCGACGAAGTGGAAGAAGCGGCAGTAGCGATCCGCATCGCTGGTGCGTGCGAGCACGCTGCAATAGTTATCGTCGTCACTCGGCCGAATCGACCGTACCTGCATCACCAATGCCCCCTTCGTCCGGGCATAACGGCCGCTGCATCGATATAGTTTCGTTTCGCACATAAATGCAGGATGCTGCGCAGATCGATTTCGCCGCTAGCGCGACGTGAAGGATAAGATTTTCGATTCCAACCGGTAGCGACGAACTTCCCAGCAAATTCGCGCAAGGACCGGTGGCCTTTGGCGAAGCGGGATGCCTAAGCGGGCGTTGCCAGTGTTGCCGTTGCGGCAAACGAACGAACCTGGTCGCCTTGCCACGAATCGTCGCGGCCAAGCTCTGCGGCGAGCAGTTGCGCGACCTGCGGCGCACTCGCGCGTGCCGCTTCCGCGTTGAGAAAGAGTGCGCGCGTGCGCCGTGCGAGCACGTCGTCGACCGTACGCGCCATCTCGAAGCGTGCCGCGTACGTCACCTGCGCCGCGGTGTACGGAAGACGTGCGTCGAGTTGAGTCGCGAGCTCGGGCCGTTCGGCGGCTAGCGCCCGCAAAACCACGCCGTCGGTCCCGTAAACGCGTAGCGGGTCGCCCAGCGGAGGCAGGTCGGAGGCGGCGCCGTGCAACGGAAAACGGGCGGTCACCGATGGCGTGAAAGAAAGTCCCGCTTCTTTGACGGCGGCGTCGATGACGTCTTCGGCCATCTTGCGATAGGTGGTCCACTTGCCGCCGGTGATCGTTACCAGTCCTGACGGCCCGATGTCGATCAGGTGCTCGCGCGAGAGGCCCGCGGTCGTCGCCGCCTTGCGGTTCACCAGCGGCCGAAGCCCCGCGAAAACGGCGCGAACGTCACCCTCGCCGAGCGCTTTCGCTAGATACGGGTTGATCGTTTGCAAAATGTAGGCGACCTCTGCCGCGGTGGGTCGCGGGTCGAGCTCTGCGCCCTCGGTCTTGATGTCCGTCGTTCCGATGACGATGCTGTCGTGCCACGGCGTGGCGAAGATCACGCGCCCGTCGCTCGTCTTTGGGACCAGCACTGCGTGCGTAGACGTGCCCAGCGCCTCGCGCGGAACGACGATGTGCGTGCCGCGGCTGTGGGTCAGAAGTTTCGCCGACTGCGGATCGTCGATAGCGCGTAACTCGTCCACGAAGATGCCGGTCGCATTGATGACCGCACGCGCGCGTATCTCAAAACGGCGCCCGCTTTCGCAATCGCTCGCGAGGACCCCGCAGATTCGGTGGCGATCGTAAAGGAAACCGTCTGCACGCACGTAGTTGGCGAGCGCCGCGTGGCGGTCGACGGCCGTTCGGGCGAGCGTTATCGCCAGGCGCGCATCGTCGAACTGTCCGTCGTGGTAGAGGACGGCCGAACGAAGGTCGCGGCCACGCAAACCGGGGACGAGCCGCAACGTCTCGCGGGCAGATATGACGCGGCTCCCGGGCAGGTTTGAGCCCCCCGCCAGCACGTCGTAGAGTTTGAGCCCCGCAAAGTAGTACGGAACGTCGAGCCAGCGATACGTCGGTAAGATGAAGGGGAGATCGTGTGCTACGTGCGGCGCGTTGTCGAGCAGGCGCGTGCGCTCGTGGAGCGCCTCGCGTACCAGATGGATCTCACCGTTTTGAAGATAACGAACGCCCCCGTGCACGAGCTTGGTCGAGCGGCTCGAGGTTGCTTTGGCGAAATCGGTCGCTTCGATGAGCGCGGTTGCGTAACCGCGCGCCGCCGAATCGACGGCGGCGCCTAGACCCGTGGCGCCGCCGCCGACGACGAGAACGTCGAACGGCTCGTCGAAACGCGCTAAGGCGGCGTCACGGTTCACGGATGACTCCGAGACCGCTCGGCCGCCTCTGTTGCTTGCTGATACCGGTCTAGGCTTCGATCCACTTCAGCGAGCGTTCCACTGCGCGTTTCCATTCCTTATGGAGCCGGTCGCGCGCGCCGCCGTCCATCGACGGATCGAAGCGCCGGTCGACGGCCCATCGGTTCTGAATGGTCGCTTCATCGAGCGCGCCCGCGCCGATGCCGGCGAGGTACGCTGCCCCGAGGGCCGTCGTCTCGGTGACCTTGGGGCGCAATACCGGAACGCCCAAGATGTCGCATTGGAACTGCATCAGCAGATCGTCGATCGAGGCCCCGCCGTCGACGCGGAGCTCCTTCAGTTTTAGCCCCGAAGCCGCTTCCATCGCAGCGATCGCGTCCTTGGTTTGGTAGGCCATCGCCTCGAGGGCGGCGCGCGCAAGGTGCGCCTTGGTCGTACCGCGCGTGATGCCGACGATGGCGCCGCGCGCGTACGCATCCCAGTAGGGAGCGCCCAGGCCAGCGAGGGCTGGAACAAAGTACACGCCGCCGTTGTCAGGGACGCTCGCTGCGAGCTGCTCGACGGCGCCGGATGAGGCGATGATGCCCAGCCCGTCGCGCAGCCACTGCACCGCCGCGCCCGCGATGAAGATCGAGCCTTCGAGCGCGTATTCTGCCGGCTTCCCTTGAAGCTGCCAGGCCACCGTCGAGATTACGCCTGGCCCGCTCACCGATTTCGTGCCGGTGTTCATCACCACAAACGCGCCGGTTCCGTAGGTGTTCTTGGCCATTCCGGCCTGGAAGCACGCTTGGCCGAAAAGTGCTGCCTGTTGGTCCCCAGCGTCGCCTGTAATCGGAGCGGCGGCCCCCAGAACCTGCGCGTCGGCCTGCGCGAAGCGTCCGGCCGAGGGCCGAACTTCGGGCAGGAGCGACTTCGGAATGCCGAGCTCGCCCAGCAATTCGTCATCCCACTGCAGCGTATGGATGTTGAAGAGCAGCGTCCGGCTCGCGTTGCTGACGTCGGTGACGTGCGCTTTTCCGGCGGTGAGGTTGTAGATCAGCCAGCTATCGACGGTGCCGAACGCAAGTTCTCCGGCCTTGGCGCGTTGCGCCACGCCGTCGACGTTCTTGAGCAGCCATGCGATCTTCGTGCCGGAGAAGTACGGGTCCAACACGAGGCCCGTCTTTTCGCTGAATTTCGCTTCGAGTCCGCGTGCCTTGAGTTCGTCGCAGAAGCCCGCCGTTCGGCGGTCTTGCCAGACGATCGCGTTGTGCACCGGCTTGCCGGTCTTGCGGTCCCAAATGATCGTCGTCTCGCGTTGATTGGTGATTCCGATCGCGATGATGTCATCCGGCTTCGTTCCGGTCTGAGAAAAGAGGTCGCGAACGGTGCCGATTTGGCTTTCCCAAATGTCGTTCGGGTTGTGTTCGACCCACCCCGGTTGCGGAAAGTGCTGGGGGAACTCGCGTTGCGCGCTGCCCAGCGGCTTGCCTTCGAGGTCGAAGAGCATGCTTCGGCTGCTCGTCGTCCCCTGGTCGAGTGCGAGCAAGGATTTCATACGTCGACTCCTATCGTTAGCGCAAAACCTCGGGCGAGCAAGGCGCTCGCCGAGGCAGGTTTCATTGGGTGAGTTAGTCGGGTTTGCGCACTCTCAACGTGGCACCGATAAAGAAGTCGTACACGAACGGCGCAATCGCCCCTCCCACGAGCGGACCAAGAATCGGCACCCACCAGTAACCGTACGGTCCGGGGAACGCGTTAGGCCCCCATCCTTCCAAGAAGCAGAAGAGACGTGGTCCGAAGTCGCGCGCCGGATTGATCGCGTAGCCCGCGTCAACGCCGAACGACATGCCGATCGCAGCCACGGCGAAACCGATCAGGAGTGGACCGAGATTGGCTTGAACCCCAAGGTTTTTCACATCGATGATCGCGAGGACGAAGAGCACGAGGAAAGCCGTTCCGATTACCTGATCGATGAACGGACCGACCATGTTGCCGTTGAAGTATGCAGCCGGGCCGGTTCCGAAGATGCCGAACGCCGCTCCACTGGGGTCCATCCGCGAGGTGACCTTATGGGCTGCGTTCCAGGCGTTGATAGCGGGGTAATAGTCGGCGTAGACGATCGCCGCGCCGCAGAATGCGCCGACCACCTGCGCCAACCAGTAGGGAAGGACTTTGTGCCACGGGTGGTCGCCGCGCACCGCGAAGGCCAGCGTGACGGCAGGATTTAGATGCGCACCGGATGGGCCGCCGGCAACGTAGACCGCCATGGTGACGGCCAAAGCCCAGCCCCAGGTGATCAGCAACCAGTCGCCGGCGCCGACAAAGATGGCGGGCGTGCGGCCCGAGCCGGTCAACCCGACGACGGCGACGGCTACGACGCCGGCGCCGAATGCGAGCAGGCAGAAGGTTCCCAGAAACTCCGAAAGGAGCTCGCCTCCGATGCCGGCCCTCCAGTTGGCCACCGTTTCCGAAGATTGTGCCACGATCCAACCTCTTTCTCAGAAGGCATGTTGTTTGGTTGTGTAACCGATGAAAGGTTGTCGTACGTGAAATCAAAACCCACGTTCGACGGTTGTTATGCGTTGATCCCTCCGTAGATGAGCTTGCGCATTTCCCTCGCCTCTTCGGCGCGTGCGCGGACCTCCTGCGCATTGTCTCCCGAGGCCGCGGATACGACCGCAAGCACCGCGCCCTCGACGAGCGGCGCATCGGCCATCGAGACGCGCCGGCGCAGGTCCTCGTCGAGCATTTCGATGGCCATGACCGTGTTGAGATGCGCGCTTCCCAGATCCATCAACACGACGGCTTCGTTTGCGGCCGCGAGCGCGTCGACGAGCGCATCGTGTATGGCAACCGCACTCGTACCGATCCCGCCGTCGTCGGTCCCGCCGACGGCCCACACCGAAGTATTGGAGCGAGCCATTTGCAAGGCGAGCTCCTTGACGCCGTCGGCCAGCGCCTTGCTATGCGAAACAACGACGACCGCCGTCGTCACGGCCCGTCTCCCGAAAGCGTCGAGGCCGCCGCGTCGAATAGCAGGGCGGTGCTGAAGCTGCCGGGATCGCGATGCCCTCGCGAACGCTCGCCCAGGTAGCTCGCCCGCCCTTTGCGCGCGACGAGGTCGATCGTTGCGTCCGAACCGGCGTATGCCGCGCTGCGCGCCGCTTGCAGGGCATCCTTGCGCGGATGACCCTGCGCGAGCGCGGTTTCGAAGGCGCCGACGGCCGGTGCGAACGCATCGATCATCGTTTTGTCCTCAGCCTGCGCGCCGCCGCGCTGTCGTAAGCCTTCGAGCGCCGCGGAAAAGAGGGCGGCTAGATCTGCGTCGTCGAGCGACTCCTTCGACCCCGCGGCGGCAGATGCGCGCAGAAACGCCGTGCCATAGAGCGGCCCGGATGCGCCGCCGACTTTGGAGATGAGGGTCGTGGCCACCGTCTTGAGAACCGCTCCCGGCGTGGGCTCATCGCCTAGGCGCTCGAGGACGGCGCGTACTCCGCGGCGCATGTTGATGCCATGATCGGCGTCGCCGATTGCCGCGTCGAGCTCGGTGAGCGTATCGGCGTTCTGCTCGATCAGCTCGGCGAAGCGTTCGACGAAGCGGCGCATGTCCGCGGCGACCACCATCGGCTCGCTATGCGCCCCAGCGAAGCGCCGGCGTGTGCACCGGGGCGTCCCACAGGCCGAGCAGCTCGTCATCGGCGCGCAGAACGGTCAGCGAGCAGCCGTCCATGTCGAGGCTCGTGATGTAGTTGCCGACTAAGCTGCGCACGATCGTCACGCCGCTGCCGGAAAGCAGCTGCGCTACGTGGCGGTGGGCGACGTAGAGCTCGATCAGCGGCGTGCTGCCCATACCATTGGTCATCACGATGACCTGGTCGCCGCGCTTAAGGCCGAGGTCTTCCATAACGGGTCGAGCGAGGCGGTCGACGATCTCGTCGGCGGAGACGAGCGCCGTTCGCTCCCGGCCCGGTTCGCCGTGGATGCCGACTCCGATTTCGATCTCGAGTTCGCCGAGCTCGAAGGTCGGACTGCCCTTTGCCGGGACGGTGCACGAGGTCAGCGCCATTCCCATCGAGCGTCCCGCCTCGGAGGTCTTTTTTGCGACTCGCTCGACTTCGTCGGCCGAAGCGCCGCGTTCGGCGACCGCGCCCGCGAGCTTCTCGACGAAAACGGTGTTGCCGACGCCGCGCCGTCCAGCGGTCCACGTCGAATTCTGTACGGCGACGTCGTCGGCCACCAGCACCGTTCGGACGTCGATGCCGTCGGCGCGCAGCAGCTCGGCCGCGAGGTCGAAGTTCATGACGTCGCCCGTATAGTTCTTGACGATGAAGAGCACCCCGCCGCCGTTTGATACGGCGCGACCGGCGGCTTCCATCTGATCGGGGACGGGGCTCGTGAAAACCTCACCGGGGCATGCCGCATCGAGCATGCCCGAGCCGACGAAACCGCCGTGCAGCGGCTCGTGCCCGGACCCGCCGCCGGAGACGAGCCCCACTTTGCGGCCTTTCGGGGCTGTGGCGCGCGCCAGGTAACGCGGCTCACGGTGAAACTGGACGAGATCGGAATGGGCGAGGGCTAAACCCTCGCACGCTTCGTCGACGAAGGATTCGATTGTGTTGATCAGCTTCTTCACGTGACTTCCTTTGCTGAGGTGGAGAGGGCGTTTCGAAGGCGAGCCTTGAGCCAAGGAACCAGGCCGGGCGAGACCGAGAGTTCATCGACGCCGCATTCGATCCAGAACGACGTCAGGGCGGCGGACCCCGCCGCTTCACCACACACCCCAACCTCGAGCCCGGCGTGCTTGGCGCGCGCGACCGCATCGCGAACGAAGGCTTGGAACGCGGCGTTCGTGGCCGGATCGAAGGCGTTGTCGGCGCTCAAACGGTCCGATGCGAAAAAATACTGCGCGAGATCGTTGGTTCCAAAACTGACGAACGATGCGCCCTCGCGTGCGAAGACTTCGAGCGCGTACGCGGCCGCCGGCACCTCGACCATGATACCCAGCGGCGGCACACGGCTGCCTTTGGCCCGGCGCGCTGCCTCGATCACGAGCTCGCGAGCTTGCCGGAACTCGTCGGGCAACGTCACCATCGGAAACATCAAGCGCACGTCCGCGCCGGCAAAGCCCTCGAGAATGGCCTGCACGTGCTGCAAGAAGGGCTCGGGCTGGCGCAGGCTCAGACGAATGCCGCGTACCCCAAGCATGCCGTGATCGAGCCCGTCGTGCTCGATGCCGAGGCCGACTTTGTCGCCGCCGAGATCGAGCGTTCGGACGATGATGGGCCGGCCGGTGAAGGTCGAGGCGATGCGCGCGTACGTCGAGCGCTCTTCCGCCAGAGCCGGTTGCCGGGGGCGGTCGACATAGAGAAACTCGGTGCGCAGTAAGCCGACGCCGTCGGCGCCGAGGGCTGCCGCGAACGGAGCGTCGCCCGGAAAATTGAGGTTGGCAAACACGCCGATCGCTCGGTCCCCGACGTGGACCGGAGCCGGGTCCGCCTGCGAGGTGATGCGCTGCGGCGGATACCGTTGCGCAAGTTCGCGCTCGGGGGCCGTCTCGAGCCAGCCTTCGAATCCGTTGAGAAGGCTCGGAAGCGGCGCTCCCTCGCCCGCGCGCTGCGCGCTCTCGTAAAGGCCTTTGCATTCGCCTGCGAGCGCGATCGTCGGCAGCGCAAGCCCGCGCGCGACGATCGCAACGTGGGCAGTCGGAGCAACGTCGATGAGCACGATGCCGGCCAACTGCTCCGACCACTGGGCGAGTTCGACGGCGGAAACGTCGCGCGCGCAGAGGATCGATTCGGGCGCCGGCGCGACGGCGTTGCCCAGCAAGCGGATCAGTTGCGCCCCGATTTGTATGAAGTCGGCCGCGCGTGCCCGCAGGTACGGATCGTCGAGATCTTCGAGCGTTGCGGCAATCTCAGCGGCCGTCGCGCTAACGGCTGACGGCAGCCAACCGGAGGCGGCGAGGTGACGTGCGATCCCGTCGTCCCACATCGGATCGAGCACGATCGCAGCGTACATCGCGCTGAGGTCTTCGGGCAGTGCCGCAGCGTCGTCGATGAAACGCTGCCGCGCCGCCTCGAACGCCTCGAACCCGCCTGCGTCCTGGATGTTCGCCGGGCGCGGAGCCCACAGCTGACCGCGCGAGACGCCCGGGACCACGGCCACTCCGTGATAGCGCATAGCACCTCGGCCGAACTTTCTTTCGTCGTCGGCTCCGCAAGATGGTATGCTTTCTTGACTGAAATTGTCAACGGGTGTATAAAAACGCTCATTAGCGAGCACTGCTGCCATCGCAACCCGGTTCCCGGCACGTCGATTCAGGGAAACGAGCAAAATCGCGCAAGGGAGGGAGGATCGCGTGTTAGCCGCGGAGCGACATGCCCGCATCTTGCAGCATTTGGAGCGCCAGGAGCGCGTTTCGGTCGAGACGCTGGCCGAGCGGCTGGCGACCAGCGCCGCGACCGTGCGGCGCGACCTGACGCGCTTGGCCTCAGCCGGCCTGCTGCAGCGCGTCCACGGTGGGGCGGTCCGTGGCTCGACGGTTCCCGAGGCACCGGCACCGACCGCCGGCGACGAAGCACTTGCGGACGCGGTCTACCGCCGGTTGGCGAGCGGCGACGCGGTGATCTTAGAGGGCCAACTGGTGATGCCGGCGGTGGCCCGGCAACTGGCAGCCGAACCGATGCGGCTCATCATCGTCACCAATCAACTCGACGTCGCCCGAACGCTTTTGGGAAAGCCCGGCATCGACGTCATCTTGCTCGGCGGGAGGCTGCACCCAGCCGGCTATACCTTGCCGCAGCCGCTCGGCGCGAGCGATTTGAAGTTTCTGGTTGCGAACAAAGCGTTCGTCGAAGTCGAGGGCGTGCACGGTGCCGCTGGAGTCACGACGACCGCAGTCGAGGATGCGCGCTTCAAGCACGATCTGCTTCAGCATGCGCTGCACAAGACGGTCGTTGCCCCGGGGAGCCGCGGCGGCCTCGTGTTCGCTCACCGCATCGCGCAGATGGACGAGATCGACTGCTGGATTACTACGCCGCTGGACGACGCGCAACGCGAGATCGCCGCGGCACTGAGTTGTGAAGTCGTGGAGAGCGAATGAAACGCATCGTCGAGGATATCCAAATAACGGACCCGCTGGGCATTCACGCTCGCCCGGCCGCTGCCTTGGCCGTCGCCGTGCGCAAGAGCGGCGCCCGCGTGACGTTGCGTTTCGGCCAAAACTCGGCCGACGCGGCCAGCGTCGTGCGACTGCTCGGGCTCGGCGCCGGTCCGCGCTCGCGCGTAACGGCCGAGATAGAGGGAGAAGATGAAGCCGTCGCGGCTGCGCTGGCCGCGCTGCGCGCTCATCTTTGCCCCGAACCGGCAGCGTAGGGTTGGCGCTCTACAACATACGCTCGATGAGCGGCGCCTTTCCGCTGGGCCCGCGCGAAAGCGCGACCGCGCGCTCGACCCGAATCGAGGGCACGAGCGCGCCCAGGGCGTCGAGCCGCTGCCGAAGCTGGCCCGTTAGCGCCTCGCACGAAACGCTGTGCGGCGAGCCCACCAGGCGTACGCGCAGACCGTCACGTTCCTGAACGACCTGCCATCCCGCTGCCGGCACGGTTTCGAGGACTTCGTGAAAAATATTCGGGTGGATTGCGACCGTTGTGCCGGGCCCCTCGCGAGCCGCGAAGGAAAGGACGTCCTCGAGGCGCCCTTCGATGCTTTCGATGAGGCGGAAGGGGCGTCCACACGCGCAGTCACCCGCCAGCGGACGCACCATATCGCTCATCTCGTAGCGGATAAGGGGCTGGGTGAAGCGGTCGAAAACGGTCAGCAGAAGGCGCTCTCCGGCCGCGCCGGGCGGGACGGGCCGCCCGCGCTCGTCGACGATCTCGATCAGTGCGCCATCCTCCACGAGGTGCATGTTGCCCTCGCTGCATTCTGCCGCGATCGGTGCGTATTCGGTGGCGCCGTACACATCGTGCACGTGAATCTGCCATGCGTCTTGCGCGCGTCGCCGCGTGTCGTCGGTTAGGACTTCTGCGCTGGTGGCGAGGTCGCAAAGCGCAATTCGCAGGCGTCCGGCGATTTGTTCTTCGGCAAGCTGTCGCAATAGTGACGGGTACACCGCCATGATCTCCGGCTGCCACTCGTTGAGGCGGTGCACGATCGACCCGATCGATTCGCCCGCATCGATCCGCAGCGCCGGCACGAACGGGCTGGACAGAGACTGACCGACACGGGTCGAATAGTGCCACGGCGCGCTCGACGCAACGATCGCCATCCGTCGCCGGCGAAACGGAAGCTGCCGCACCCCGGCCCATCCGATCGGGCGCGCGATCGAAGCGAGGGCAGTGATCCATTCCGCCTTACTGTACACGAAAACGCCGCGCCGCCCGGTGCTGCCTGAGGTCGAAAGCACAACGTAGCGTCCCCGAAAGAACTCGGGCGGGCGGTGTAGCCGGAGGTAGGCCTCGAGGTCGCTCAAGCGCAGCGCGCGTTCCGTGACGAGCTCGTCGAAGTTTTCCATCATCACGGCCTTCGAAAGGACGGGCAGCTTTTCGAAGGGGCTCGACTCCCGTCCGGCGTGAAAGCGGCGATAGAAGGGTGAGCGTGCGTACGCGAACGCGCGCAGCCGAGCGATCGCGCCCCGCTGATGCGCTGCGAGTTGGTCGCGGGACCACGCGCATCCGCGCTCTAGCGTGCGGCGGCGCGCGACGACCCGAAACGGCAGGGTCAGCTTCGAGAAGATGGTCCACCTCCGGCGAGGTGCTGCCACCCTGGACCCGCCCGTCCGGATTGGACCCGAACTTCTTCGCCACGGACTCGCGCGTTGCATTCGTGGACGCCGTCGGATCGGCCGATGCTGCGAACGAGTGGACCGCTAACCGCTTTGGGACAGGCTTTTGGCGCCCTCGTCGTACAGCGCCGCCAGCGCCTCTTCGTAGATTTCGCGAAACCGCTCCGAAGTCAGCATATGAAACTCGCGCGGCCGGGGGAGATCGATCTCGATCACGCGCTTCACCTGAGTCGGCTTGCGCGTCATCACGAGCAGGCGGTCGCCAAGGAACAGCGCTTCGCCGAGCTCCGACGTGACGAAGAGATTCGTGCCGAGGCGCTGCTCGAACAGGCGAAGGTAGTGCTCTTGCATCAATTCGCGCGTCATCGCGTCGAGACCGCGGAACGGCTCGTCCATCAGCATGACGGCCGGCTCGTTGAGGATCGCGCGCGCGAGCTCGGCCCTGCGCTGCATACCGCCCGACAGTTGGTTCGGATAGCGGTCCGCGAAACCGGTCAATCCGACCTCGTCGAGCAGCGATCGAGCGCGTAGCAGCACGCCCGAGCGCGTCCCGTTTCCGCGCGAAAGAGGACCGAAGGCAACGTTGTCGAGGACGGTCATCCATGGGAAGAGCGCCGTCTCTTGAAACACGACGAGCCGGTCCGCACCCGCCGCGCTGACGGCTCTGCCGTCGAGCACGATTTCGCCGCTCGTGGGGCGCTCGTAGCCCGCAATCAGGTTGATCAGCGTCGTCTTGCCGCAGCCGGAAGGGCCGACCATGACGGTCAGCATGTTAGGTTCGAGCGTGAACGAGCAGCGGTCGACCACGAGCGTCGCTCCGGCGGCCGTCTCGAAAGCTTTCGCCACGTCGCGGACCTCGAGCCGGCCCGCCCGCGCGCTCAGAAGCGTTTCGACCACGGCATCGCGCGCGCCGCCACGATTCGCACGAGCGCGCTCGAGAGGTACCCGGCGAGGCCGATGCTGATCATGCCGACCACGATCGTCGGAAACGAACCCGCAACGTATGCTTCCCACGTCAAGTATCCCAGGCCGCTCCGTCCCGCGATGATCTCGGCCGCCACGAGCACCGACCACGTGATCCCCATTCCGACCGCCATGCCGGTGAAGATCGACGGCAAGGCGCCCGGCAGAATGATGCGACGAAAGACGATCGCCGGCGTCGCACCGAGCGAGATTGCGGCGCGGACGTAACGCTCGTCGATCGCGCGCACGCCGGCTAGCGTGTTGATGAGCACGGTAAAAAACGCGCCCAGGAAGATCACGAAGGTGATGCTCGACTCCGGCGTGGGCCAGAAGAGGATCGATAGCGGGACCCACGCGAGAGGCGGGATAGGCCGCAGCACTTCGAAGACCGGGAACGTCAGAGACCGGAACGCAGCCTTCCAGCCCATAAGCAGTCCGAGTGGAATGCCAAGCGCCTGCGCGATGACGAATCCGCCGAACACGCGCCGAAAGCTCACTAGCCAATCCAGGTAGTAGCGTGGATCGCGCAGCAGGCTAAGCCACGCAGCCGCGACGTCGGCCGGCGTCGGGATCTTCGCGAGCAGGGGAAGGTGGAGCACGACGCCGAGCTGCCATAGGGCGAGGAACGTAGCGATGCCGGCACTTCCGCGTAGCGCGGCGGCGCTCGCGACCTCTCGGCCGGGCACGGGGCGCGTCCGGTTTCGCGCGCGCAGGCCGGCCGGCGAGGGCGCCGCTTCGACGTTCATGCGAGCTCCCGCTCGCCGCGCCGGAAAGCTTTTTCCGCTTCTTCGTGCACGGCATCGGCTACGGATCGCTTGAGGTCGAGGAACGCCGCGCTCGCCATCATGCGGTACGAGCGCGGCCGAGGCAGATCGATCGCTAGAATGTGCTTGACGCGGGCCGGCCGGGTCGTGCTTACGACGACGCGGTCGGCCAGCAAGATCGCCTCGTCAAGGTCGTGCGTAATGAAGAAGATCGTTTTCTTGGTGGCGTCGTAGAGCTTCAACAACTCCTCGTGCATGACGCTCTTCGCGATTGCGTCGAGGGCGCGGAACGGTTCGTCGAGGAGAAGCACCTTGGGATCGTTGATCAGCGCGCGCACCATCTCGACCCGGCGCTGCACGCCGGACGACAACCGGCTCGGATAAGCGTCGGCCACCTCACCGAGCCCGACTCGTTGGAGCAAGCTGCGCGCCTCGTCCAGAGCTAGCGGGCGCGATAGGCGGCGCTGCACGATCGGCCCGTAGGCGACGTTTTCGACAACGGTCTTCCATGGGAAAAGCGCGCCGTTCTGAAAAACGACGACGCGATCGGCGCTGGGGCGCGCGCTGCCGCCTGGCGACGCGATCGTCTCTCCGTCGAGCAAAATCTCGCCGCCGGTGATCGGATCGAATCCCGCGATGCCGTTGAGCAGCGTCGTCTTGCCGCAGCCCGACGGTCCAACCACGGCGAGAAATTCGCCGGATGCAACGTCCAGCGTCCAGCCGTCGACGGCGACGACGTCGAGGCGACCGGGATCGTACACTTTGCGCACCGCGCGCAGCGAGATAGCGCCAGCCCGCTGGGCGACGCGATCGGGCTTCAGTGCGACTGCCACGTCATCAGCCTTCGGCCGGTCCAGCGCACGAGCGCGCTCGATAAGAAGCCAACGAGTCCGAGCGTCACCATCCCGATGACGATCGTCGTCGTCTGAAGTTCCATGTAGGAGTTGAGGATCAAGTATCCCAGGCCCGCCTCACCGGCGATCATCTCGCCCGCGACGAGCGAAAACCACGCGACGCCCATGCCGATTTGCAGGCCCGTGAAAATGAACGGCAGCGAGCCAGGCACCACGACGTTCCACAGCACGTCCCAACGCCGGGAGCCCAGGCAGTACGCCGCGCGCAGATACGACTCGTCGATCGAGGTCACGCCAAGCATCGTGTTGAGAACCGTTGCGAAGAAGGCGGCAATCCAGGTCAAGAAGATCATCGCCTCCTGTTGGCCCGAAAGCATAAGGATGGCAAGCGGCACCCATGCAAGTGGAGGAATGGGCCGGATCAATTCGATCAGCGGGAAAAGGAACTCGCGTGCGATGCGATTCCAACCGAGCAGAATGCCCAGAGGAACGCCGAGCGCGGTCGCGAGCAAGAATGCGATCGTGACGCGCACGGTGCTCGCCCAAATGTCCTGATAGTAGGTCGGTGCAAACAACGAGATGCCGTACTCTGGTTTGCGGCTGGTCCATTCGCGCAGGACTGAGAACGGGTCCGGCAGCTTCGAGAAGCGCCACACCGCGAAGTGGACGAGCAGCCACCAGGCGGCAACGAAGGCGGCGAATCCGGCCGCTCCCAGTACTAGCTGCGACCACGCGATTCTGCCGCGGGCCCGGCGCAGCGTCGCGTCAACCACAGGGGTACTCGCTCGCAAGGTGGGTTTGCGTCTCGCCAAGCGGCGCCTTGACCTTGAGTTCGCGCATCGCATCGCGCAGCGGATCTTCGACGATCGCGTCGCCCGGCATCGGGCTGCCTATGATATTTGCGTTCTGTAAGAAGTCGGATGCCGATTTCAAGAACGCACGAACCGGTTCGTCTAGGACGAGGTGTGCTTGGAAGCGCACGGCGTGGGCCTTCGGGTCGCCGCCCGGCGGCTTCCCGTAGAGCGCGTACCACATCTCTTTCTTCTCGTAACCGGTCGTATCGCTGACGGCGTACCCGGCCACGTCGCAGGCATTTTTCGGGTATCCGCTGACGATGAACTGTTGCGCGTCGATGTCGGCCTTCAGCATGCCGACGACTGCCGCCCGGTTCGCATCCAGGAAATCCTTCGTAACGAGGATCACTCCCGTGTCGTGCTGGTCCCAGTCGGCGCCGGTCGAGACGAGCCGAGCCGTCTTGTTGCCGACGATCTGGCCGACGTGCGTGACGTTTGGTTCCCAAAAGACGGCGGCGTCAAGGTTTCCCGCCCGCAGGTTCGTCGTGATGACCTCGATGCTCTCGTTGAGGTACTCCGCAGGTCTGACGTTCGCGCGCTTGAACACTTCCTGCGCGAACCGTTCCGTGCAGCTGCCTTTCGGCACGGCGACCTTCTTGCCGTCCATCCACTTGATCGCATCCAGCGGCGTCTTGAACTCGGGAGCATCGGGCCGCACCACGAACAGATCGCACTGCTGATTGTTGAAGCTGGTGACGGATAGGATTCGGATGTCGGCTTGGCTGCGCTTCGTCGTGGCGACGATTGCGGGCATGTCGCCGACGTAGCCCATTTGGAACTTGCCGCCGAGCATGTTGTTCGTGATGACGGAGCCTTGCAGGCCTACTTCCCAATCGACCGTGCTGCCCGGCGGCAAGTATTTCTTCCAGAGTTCCCGCTCTTTGACGACGACGGCGCTCCAGGCTCCGGCGTAGTACGGCTGATAGCCGACGACGATGTGCACGGGCTGCGGCGCGTCACCCGTCGCGCTCCGCGGCATTAGGCCCAGCGCCCCCAGCAATATGCTGCAAACGCCAAGCCTCCAGACCAACGCGGTCCGGGAAGGTCGGTCCTGCATTGGTCCTACTCCCTGCTCTTAATCTTTGGACGTGCAAAGTTTTACTACGCATCAATGGGTCGCGGCACCTGTTGGCGAAACCCGTTACCGAAACGCGAGGGGAGCACGATGCGCGATTGGCCGAATCCGATGTTTGCGGGCACGCTAGAGCAAGGCTGCAGCGCCGCGGCGCACTATCCGTACCTCGAGCGCATCGCGCTCGAGGTCGAGGATCCCGAAAATGGCCTGCGCTACGTGCTTGCGCCCGCGTATCATGCCGGGTTGCCGCCTTGGACCGGCGATCTGATTCGGTGCTCGGACATCAGCTTCGAGGGTATCTTTCGCGTGCTGCGCGTCGCCAAGGGATATCCCGGTCGTATGATCTGCGGGCGCTATCCCGACGACTTTCGGGCCGAATCCGGCCGCTCAGAACGGAGGATTGAACTTGCCTCGTAATGCCGCCCAGTGGAACCGCACGCCCCCGTTGCCGCCCACTCACTACGTCGACCCGCTCGTTTATACGAGCGAAGAGATTCTCGCGCAGGAGCGCGATAAGATCTTCGCGCGAGCGTGGTCGATCGCGTGTCACGAGAGCGAAGTGCCCGAGCGCTACGACTACCGGACGTACCGGCATCCCGCGGGCAAGAATCTGGTGGTCGTACGCGGCGACGACGGAACGATCCGCACGTTCTTCAACGTGTGCCCGCACCGCGGCAATACGATCCTTTACAACCCAGCCGGCAATGCCAAGCACCTGCTGTGCATCTTCCACGCCTTCGCTTTCGATTGCCGGGGCAATTGCGTGGCGATCCCGCGCGAGAAGGCCGGTTATCAGGAACGGATCGGCAAGGGCGACTTCGGGCTGCGCGCGGTGCGAACCGAAGTCGGATTCGGCGGCTTCGTGTTCGTGAATCTCGACGACCGCGCGCCCGCGCTCGAAACGTTCATCGGCGAAGCGCTCGACGGAATGCGGGCCAGCCTCGAGGCTGAGCCGCTCGAAGTGTTCACGTTCCATCGCGCGATCGTGCGCACCAACTACAAGCTTTGGCACGACACGAACAGCGAGTTCTACCACGATTACATGCACTATCACAACCGCCAAACGAGCATGGCAGCGCCGGGATACTTCGAGCGCCGCTACACGGCCTTTCCGAACGGGCACGCGCAGGTCGGCGATCAGGTCGTCAACTACGAGGCCTATGAGGGCTTCAAGAGCCGCGATCTCTCGTTTCCGGGCATGGCGCTCAACCAGTGGAAGATGGTCGATCTGTTCCCGGGGATGACGTACAATTTGCGCGGCTCATCGCTGCGCATCGACACCCTTTGCCCGATCTCGCCGCTCGAGACGGCCATCGAATTCCGCGGTCTGGGGCTCAAGTGCGACACGCCTGCGGAGCGCGCCGCGCGGGTCCACGACTACAATACGATCTGGGGTCCGTTCGGCCGCAATCTGCACGAGGACTTGCTGGGCGTGCTCGGGCAGGGGCGGGCGCTGGAACGCGGCCAAACGTATCTCGTGCACGGTCGCGAAGAAGACTCGACGATCCACGATGAGGTCGGCATGCGCCACTTCTACGCCGAGTGGAGCCGCTGGATGGGTCGCTCGTCGAGCGATCCGTCCGCGGATGGGGCGAGCGGCGTCAACGGTGCGGCCCACCGCGAAGCGGCTTTGAGCTGATGTTGCGCACGCCCGGCGAGACACGCGCCTCGGCGTATCTGGAGGTCGCGCAGTTCGTTTACTCCACCGTCGTACGGTTGAACGCGAAAAATTTCACGGGCTGGCTGGAGTTGTGCGCGGATAACTTTTCCTATTCCATCCAGGCATGGAGCCCGGAGATTCGCAGGGACATGACATGGCTCCAGCACGACCGCAGCGGGATCGATAGCCTCGTGCGGCAGCTGCCGCGTCATAATACGGACGAGTCCATCTTCACGCGGCACGCGACCGTGTACACCATCGACTTCGACCGCGACGACGCGGCGACGGTGGTGTCGGCCCTCACCGTCTACCGCACCGATCTCGATGGCGGCGAGAGCCGCCTATTCGCTGTCGGGCACTACCACGACCAGGTCGTGCGCGACGGCGAGCGCTGGTTGTTGGGGCGCCGCGAGGTGCGGCTGGATACGCGCAGTCTCGGCATCGGAACCCACTACCCGATCTAGGCGGGCGGCGCCCGGCGCCGCGCGCGATATGAATTGCCGGCGTTTGTGAGCCCGGTCTCGGCGCCGGGCTCTCAACTTCCAGGTTGCCCGCGCCGATATCTCAGTTGGACAACCCCCGGGGAGGCGGCCCCGGTCAGACAACTCCTTAAACGGGGCTCCACCAAACATTTCATGTCGGAGACTTACAGAGCCTCAGGTAACCGCATTAGCTCGCTCACTCATGCAAACGCGGAAGGTAGAGAACATGAAAAGCTTCATTTACGACGACTCCGGACAAGGACTCGTCGAATATGCCCTAATCGTCGCACTCGTGTCGCTCGTAGCGATCGCTGCACTGCAGCTGCTCGGGCAAAAAGCGAACAACTCACTCAGCAACGCGGCAACTGACCTCTCGTAGTCTCCGACCGCTCGCAAACCGCCTGGGACGGCGCCGTCAGCTCAACGGACGGCGTCGTCCCCGCGGGCGAGCATGGCAACGCGCGTCAGGCGGCGGGACCGGGGCTTTTCTTTGTATGCCGGCGGTCAAAGGCAGTCTGCGCATCATGAATATCCGCCATGTGCTCCAGCGTCCAAGCGCTGAGCGCGTTGAGCGGGACGCGCAGCGTTTGCCCGAGTGGAGTCAGCGAGTACTCGACGCGCGGCGGGATGACCGGGTAGGCCGTGCGGACGACCAAGCCATCGCGCTCCAAATCGCGTAGCGTCTGCGTGAGCATCTTCTGGGAGATGCCGCCGATCAGCCGGCGGAACTCGCCGAAGCGTACGGGAGCCTTGGCTTCCGAAAGGATGCCGATGACCAAGGTCGTCCACTTGTCGGCAACGCGGTCGAGGATTTCCCGGGCGGGGCAAATTTCGGAATAGACGCTCGAGCTCTCTTCGGTATCCATTAGGTTCCTATATAACTTCTAGGTGCCTTATTGCAGTAGGCGAGTAAGTATGCTTTAGTGACTAAGGTTCAGCTTAGCATATTAAGGCGAGCCGCACAAGGAAGAGGAGACTGCACCGTGACCACCGTCCAAGGCCCCACCCAGGCCAGCCGAGTTCACTCCATCGACCCCGCCCACACCAGCGCCGCGTTCGTCGTTCGCCACATGATGATTGCCAAGGTGCGCGGCCACTTCAACGCCGTCAGCGGCACGATCGAGCTTCCGCCGTCGAGCAACGTTCCCACTCGCATCGAAGCCGCCATCGACGTCGCCTCGATCGACACCCGCGAACCGCAGCGCGACACCCATCTCAAGTCGCCCGACTTCTTCGACGTGCAGACATTTCCGCAGCTCACGTTCCGCAGCACGCGGATCGAGGGTTCCGAAGACTCGCTGCGCGTCTTCGGCGACTTGACGATTCGCGGAACGACGCGTCCGGTCGTCTTCGAGGGAACGTTCGAAGGCGCCGCGACCGACCCGTGGGGCAACCAGCGCGTCGGCTACGAAGCGCATGCGAAGATCAACCGCAAGGACTTCGGCCTCGGTTGGAACCAGGCGCTCGAGACCGGCGGCGTCGTCGTCGGCGACGAGGTCCGCATCGAACTCAGCGTCGAGGCCGTCGCGCAGAGATAAATCTCGATGATCTTTGACGGCGTCGTCCCTCCGGTTCCGGGCATCGATGAAATCGTGGAGCGTAAGAACGCGCGGTCGCTCGACGAGCGCGCGTTGCGCTCGATCTTCCTCGAAGCGCGCAGCGCGAACGGATTCCTCGATCGGCCCGTGCCGCGCGAAGTGCTCTCCCGGGCGGTCGAACTCGCGCTGATCGGGCCGACCAGCGCGAATGCCTTGCCGATGCGCCTCGTTTTTGTCGAGTCGCCCGAAGCGAAGGAACGATTGCGGCCCGCCCTACGCCCCGGCAACGTCGACAAGACGATGGCAGCCCCCATGACGGCGATCGTCGCAACGGACCTGCAGTTCTACGAGCATTTTCCGCGGACGATCCCCGATCGCGGCGAGGCATTTCGAGCGAGCCTCGCCGCGCGGCCGGCGGCCGACCAGCGCGAGTTCGCCCGGGACAACGCCGTCTTGCAGATGGGATACTTCATCATCGCCCTGCGGGCACTTGGGCTCGACGCCGGGCCGATGGGCGGGTTCGACCGCGCCGCCGTCGACGCGGCGTTTTTCCCCGACGGCCGCTGCATCTCGCTGTACCTGATCAACCTCGGGTATGGTGACGACTCGAAGGTCTTCGCTCGGCTGCCGCGCTTCAACGTCGATGAGATCGCTCGCTTCGAGTAGGCGAAATGCGCGAAAGTGCTTACGCCTGTTCGAGAAATCCGAACAGCGCCGGATGGAAGGCTTCGGGGCGTTCGAGATGAGGCACGTGTCCGGCGTCGGAGACTTCGACGAATCGCCCGTTTTGCAGCGCGCGCGCCGTGCGCTCGCCGAGCGTCACCATGTGGCCGAGGTTCTCCCGAGCGGCCGGTTCCGCAAACGTCGCCAGCGGAGCGGTGCGATCGGCTGAGCCCGCGACGACGAGGCTTGGCGCGTCGATCAGATCGTACTCGTAACAGACCGGCTCTTCGTAAATCATGCGGTACGCGAGTGCAGAGACGCGCGCGCGGGCCGGATACTCCGCGCTTTGGAGAACGCCGAGCTCGATGTCAATGGCGCGCGCGAAGATGTCGATGCGCGACGGCTGCGCGAGATAGTTGCTAAAGATTCGGCGGATGCCGGCGGCGTCGAGTGCCAACTCCTGCGCGTACAGCGCTTCAAACGGTGGGGGCTGCACGACCCGGCGATAATCTTCCATTCCGATCGAGTCTTCGAGCACGAGCCGCTCCACCCGCTCGGGGTACATGCGCGTGAAGCGTGTGGCCAGCATTCCGCCCGTCGAGTGTCCGACCAGCTGAACCCGCTCGACGCCGAGGGCATCGAGCATCTTCGCGGTATTACGGGCAAGGAGATCGAAGCTGTAGGCGACAGCCGGCTTCGACGACTTCCCCCAGCCGATTTGATCGGGAACGACGACGCGATATCCACGCGCGATCGATTCCCGGATGGTTCGTTCCCAGTAAAGACCGTAGAAGTTCTTCCCGTGGAGCAGGACGATCGTTCTGCCGTTCGCTCGCACCGGCGGCCCGACGTCCATGTACGCCATCCTGACGTCGTGCGCTTCGAGCGTGAGTGGAAGGAAGGCCACGGGGAACGGGTAGACGACCGACTCCAGATCGATGCCGATCGGGGCGACGGAGGCCCAGCCGCGCGACCTCGCGGAGAACGCAGCGCCTGCGGAGGTCAGCGCGGAGAGAAATGCCGAGCGGCGAATCACCGTCGATGCCTTATAGCGTGCCAGAGAGCTCGTAGCGAGCTTCGCCCGATGAGCCTACTGTGCGGCGATCGACGCGCGTCGGCCGCGCAGGATGAATTTCTGGATTTTGCCGGTCGCCGTTTTCGGCAGTTCGTCCACGAAGTGAAAAAACTTGGGCACTTTGAAGTGCGCCATCGAATCTCGCGCAAAGGAGCGCAACTCCGCTTCGGTCACGCTAGCTCCGCTAGCCACGATGACGAACGCGTGCGGCGCTTCGCCCCAGCGTTCGTCGGGCACGCCGACGACCGCGGCTTCCTGCACGGCGGGATGGCGCAAGAGGATACCCTCGACCTCGACCGACGAGATATTCTCTCCCCCACTGATGATCACGTCCTTGATGCGATCGCGAATCTCGACGTACCCGTCGGGATGCACGACGGCCGCATCGCCGGTATGAAAGACCCCGCCGTCGAACGCGCGCGCAGTCGCGTCGGGATCGTCGTAGTATCCCTCCATCACGACGTTACCGCGTACGACGATTTCACCGACGGTCGTGCCGTCGCGCGGGACTTCACTTCCGCGATCGTCGATTACGGTCAGCTCGCCCGAGGTGACGAGCTCAACGCCCTGCCGCGCTTTGATCCTCGCGCGTTCGCCGGTCGAGAGAGCGTCGTGCGCGCGCAGCGGCTCGCAAATCGTAATGAACGGCGCGGTTTCCGTCAGGCCGTAGACCTGCGTGACCTCCCATTTGAGCTCGTTCTCCACCCGCTCGATCGTGGCTGCCGCCGGCGGCGCGCCCGCGGTCAGCACGCGCACGCCCGGCCGCGCCGTCCGGCGCAGGTCCTCCGGAGCATTTGCGATGCCGATCAAGACGGTTGGGGCTGCGCACATCAGGGTCACCCCTTCGCGGTTGATGAGTTCGAATACCCGAGCGGGTTCGACCTTGCGCAGGCAAACGTGGGCTCCGCCGGCAGCGGTGACCGTCCACACGAACGTCCACCCGTTGGCATGGAACATCGGCAGCGTCCAAAGGTAGCGCTCGTCCGGCGTCACGTGCACGTGGATCATCGTTCCGACCGTGTTCGCGTACGCATTGCGGTGCGTGATCATGACGCCTTTGGGGTTCGCCGTCGTACCGCTCGTGTAGTTGAGCGTGATCAGGTCGTCTTCGATATTGCAGGGCGCCGGAGCGCGCCGGCCGCGCCGCGCGCGAGTTCCGCCTCGTAATCGAGCCAGCCCGCCTTCGCCCCTTCGAGCGCAATGAAACGCTCGACGGCCGGAAGCTTCGTGCGAATGCTCTCGAGCGCGTCCAACTGGTCGGCGTGCGCGCAGACGATGCGGGCCCCGCTGTGGTTGATGATATACGCGAAATCGTCGGCGGTCAGCCGGTAGTTGATGGGCACGAGGATCGCGCCGATCTGCGGTACGGCATAGAACCCTTCGAGCAGCGCGTGCGTGTTGGGTGCAAGATAGGCGACTCGATCGCCCTTGCCGATCCCGTAGCGCTGGAGCACCGCCGACCACTTGTCGCAGCGCTCGAAGAACGCCGAGTAACTCAGCCGTAACCCTTCGTCGACGACGGCTTCGCGCTCGCCGTACAGACGGCGGGCGCGGCGCATGAAGTCAAGCGGCGTCATCGGAGTTTTCACGATCGCAGTCACCTTTCGTTCGAGAGTATTCTTTCCGGGCGCCGCCGGTAGTTCCCCCGCAGGGCGGCGCCACAGCGACTGCGCCGCCGCGTATCTCGAATCGTGCGCGGCCACGGCGCCCAGGGTGCGCCTTCAAAACGGGCGAACTTGTCCGCTCGCTACTAGCGCGTATGACGAAAGAAGGGCTCCCGATGGATGCACGAATCGCTGCGATCGGCCGAACTCTCGATACATTTGCTGCGGAGGCGACGTAAGCGATCGTGGCCGCGCGTGGCGCGCTGTTCGCTCTGATTCTTGGCTGCGCTGCGATGGATGCGCCGGTCAGCCCTCCCGACTTACCTTTCATTGCTCAGACCGGCGTCGCCATGAAGAAGATGATGAAGGCAATGAGCGTCCGCCCGACAGGCGACGTAGATAAAGATTTTGTCGACATGATGGTGGCGCACCATGAGGGTGCGATCGAGATGTCCGAGGCGGTGCTTAGGTACGGGCACAACGAGCAACTCCAGCGCATCGCACAAGAAATCATCGTGACGCAACACGAAGAGATCGCCGCCATGCGGATCGCTGTCGGCGAGTCGCCTCCGCCGTACGTGCCGGCACCCGGCCATGCGCTCGATGGGCACTAGAATGATACGATTTTCGCATGCGGCTGCGCTCTTGACGGTACTCGCACTCGGTCCTATGCGGGCTTCGTTTGCGGGACAGGCACCATCGTCGGCCGGCGCACCGGAGACGCCTATTAGCCACCGCGACAGGGTGTATGCTGCGGAGCAGTTTTCAAACACGGTCTCGGTGACCGACCCTGTCAGCAATAAGCTGCTGGGCGTCATTCGCTTGGGCGCGCCGGTCCCTGCTAACATGAGCCCCTTGTATGTGGGCCAACTGCTCGTGCACGGCATGGGTTTCTCTCCCGATCGCCGGACGCTTGCGGTCGTCGCGATCGGTTCGAACGCGGTCAACTTCATCGACACCCAGACGAATGCGGTCAAACACGTCACCTATGTCGGACGCTCGCCGCACGAGGCGTTCTTTACGCAGGACGGTTCGGAGGTGTGGGTTACCGTCCGCGGCGAGAACTACGTTTCCGTCCTGGACGGCAAAACGTATGAGGAGAAAACTCGCATAACCGTTCCGAACGGTCCCGGCATGACGATCTTCTCGCCCGACGGAAGATACGGGTACGTGTGTTCGTCCTTCACCCCGGAAACCGTGATCGTCAGCGTGCGTGGCCATCAGATCGTCGGGCACGTTCCTCAGGCCAGCCCGTTTTGCCCAAACATCGCGGCTACGCCGGACGGGACGCAGGTTTGGTTCACCTTAAAAGACAGCGGCAAGACCCAGGTGTTTGATGCCCGGCCGCCGTTCGCGTTGCGCAAGACGATCGATACGGGCCCAATCACGAACCATGTCAACTTCGCGCACAGCGCACGCGGCACGTTCGCGTATGTGACCGTCGGCGGTTTGAACGAAGTTCAGGTGTTCCGAACCAGCGACTTCACGAAGGTCGCAACGATTCACGTCGGCAAACTGCCGCACGGAGTTTGGCCGTCCGGCGACGGAACGCGCGTCTACGTGGGACTCGAGAATGACGACCAATTGGCGGCGATCGACACCCTGACGAACACCGTTATTGCGAAGGTCCCTATCGGGCAGGCGGCTCAAGCGGTCGTCTACGTACCGAACGCGGTTCCGAGCGGAGACGGCATGCAAGGGCTCGTGCCGCTTGGCATTGCCGGCGAAGCCGCACATTTGACCCTCGTACCGGCCTCGCCCGCGGTTCCCGTGACCGGCGAACCCCCGACCAGTGTCGCCTTGTACGATCAAGGCCTCGTACAAGTTCTGGAGGCTTCCGTTACGGACCTCGAGCCGAACGCTCCATACGTTCTGTGTCTTTCACGCCGAGCAGACGGCGGCGGCGTTCTGGAGCCTCTAGCTGCATTCAAGACCCTCTCCGCCGGTTCGGCGATTGTCAATGCGGTTGGCCCCCTCCGGCAGGTCGTGCGCGCGGAGGACGGCGCGCAGCGCCGCTATTTGGTAATCGTTGCGGGAACGGCATCGAACCTTGGCACCCTCGTGCAGGTCCAAGCGCCATGAGAGCCTTATACTTAGCCCTCGAGCGATGCTTTATCGCCGGCGTCGGCTGCTTCGAAGCGACACCTGGATTCCCGCGCTCCGGCGCCGCATCGCACGGGCGCATTCGAACAGACGCTCCCTGTCAGAAAGGATGAAAGAATGCCCGCAGTGACTCCTCGAACGACGCGTGCTCTTTTGGTGGTCGCGGCGCCGCTCATGGTGACGGTCCTGGCCTTCACCCTCGTTGCCCTGTCGATGCGCGCCCAAGCGGCGGACGACGCGGCCGGCCCGGTCTACATTTGTCATCCTGCCGTCGCCGGGCAGCCGGCCAATGCGAAGATGACGGCCAGTTCCGATGTGGCGCTGTCATGCCGAGAGGTCAGCATGATGCTAAAGACGAGCGACGGCAGCATGCACACTATCGGTCAAGCCACTGCGACCAGCCGCACCGGCCCGGACCTCAGCAATGCGCTGACCCCCGGCCAGGTTAACGACGCGTGGGTCAAGTGGTGCGAGGTCATGTTCAACATTACCCACACCAACTAGCCGCGCGCTGCGCCGAGTTTGATCCCTGCAACGGCGAGGAAGCCATGACTGAAGTGGTGGTCAGCAGCACCCGGTATCCATATGACGATACGGTCGCAAGGTTACGCAAGGCCATCACCGATACCGGAAATAACCTGTTTGCCGACCTCGACCAAAGCGTCGCAGCGCAGAGTGTCGGGCTCACCTTGCGGCCGACGAGGCTCCTGGTCTTCGGCAACCCGAGGGGAGGCACGCCGCTAATGGACGCGTTTCCCCTGATCGCCCTCGATCTTCCCCTCAAACTCCTCGTTTGGGAAGAGAACGCTAAGGTCAAAGTCGCATATACACAGGCCGCGGTCCTTGCGGAGCGCTACGACGTGACCGGTAAAGATGCGCAAATCGCTGCTATGGATCGCACGCTAGAAGCGGTGGTCGCTGCGGTCGCATGAACCGTCAAGCCGGAAGGGAGAACGAGAGGTCAGAGGTGATATCGCGTGGGTTTCTCGGGCGCCGGCGACCGAAGGACGTAGAGAATCGTCTCCCGCCGGGGCAGTATTTGGTTACCGATTTCCCCGTTCTCTCGGCGGGGCCGACGCCCCACGCTCCGCTCGATGGATGGTCGTTCACGTTGCAAGGTCTCGTGCGCTCGCCGCAGACCTGGAGCTGGGAGGCCTTTGCGCGATTGCCGAGCCAGGAGTTCACGGTGGACATCAGCTGCGTGACGAAGTGGACGAAGCTGGACACCAAGTGGCTCGGCGTCAGCGTCGACACGTTGCTCGCGAGCGTCGAAGTCGACCCCGCAGGTCAGTTCGTCATGGCCTTTAGCGACGGCGGATATACCACGAACATTCCGCTCGCGGAGCTAGTAAACGGTCAGGCCTTTGTCGCTTATCAATTCGATGGGAAGCCGCTTGCCGCCGAGCACGGCGGGCCGGCTCGGCTCGTGGTACCGCACCTGTATTTCTGGAAGAGCGCTAAGTGGGTTCGTGGCCTTCGATTCATGGACCGCAACGAGCCGGGATTTTGGGAAGCGCTCGGCTACAACATGCACGGCGACCCCTGGAAAGAGGAGCGTTACAGCGGAGATTGAGCGTCCAGCCCGCGCTCGAATGGCAAAGCGCGCAAGTCATCGGGATCAAGGTGGAGACGTCGCGGACCAAGAGTTTGACGCTGGCGCTTCCCAAATGGATGCCGCATCGGCCGGGTCAACACTACGACGTGCGCCTGACCGCCCCTGACGGCTACCGAGCGGAACGCAGCTATTCCGCTGCGTCGGAACCCGAACGTATCGGCGAGCTCGAGTTGACCGTCGAACGGATCGATGACGGCGAGGTCTCGCCCTACCTGGATGACGTCGTCGTGCCCGGCGACCGGCTTGAGGTGCGCGGTCCAATCGGCGGCTACTTCGTTTGGGACGTGTCGCTCGGCGGACCCCTGCTGCTGGTCTGCGGCGGCTCGGGCGTGGTGCCACTGATGGCAATGCTCCGTCACCGTGCGGCACAGCATGCTCCGATCCCAGCGCGGCTGCTCTACAGCTGCCGAAGCGAGGACGAAGTCATCTATCGAACCGAGCTCGATCGCCTCATCGAAAGCGACGGTTTGTTAGAGGTTGTGCTTACGTTTACGCGCGTCGCCCCGCCGGGCTGGACCGGGTATCGGCGTCGAATCGACCAGGCGATGTTAGACGAGGTCGCGGGGCCGCTCGGAAACGACGTCCGCTCGTACGTTTGCGGCCCAACCTTGCTCGTGGAGGCGGTATCGGATGCGCTGGTCGGTATGGGCCTGCCGCCGGAGCGCATCCGCACCGAACGATTCGGACCGACGGGAAGCTGAGGAGGCGATCGCAACCAGGGGTGCATTCACGGGTCATAATTCGAAATCTCGATCAAATTCTGGTCCGGATCTCGAATGTAAATTGAACGCATCGGTCCGAGCGCGCCGGTGCGCTTCACGGGCCCCTCTTCAATCGCTACATTCTTCGCCTGCAGCTCTTGAATCACCGCCTCCAGAGATGTCGTGGCGATGAAGCACAAGTCTGCGGCGCCGGCCGTAGGCCGCAAAGCCTTCGGTTCGAATTCATTGCCCAACTGATGCAGGTTAATTTTTTGGCGCCCGAACGTCAGAGCCTTCCGCACGGAGGCAAACGTCACGACTTCAAAACCGAGCGTTTCTTGATAGAACCGGCAGGTCCGATCGACGTCGGCGACCGTTAGCACCAGGTGATCGAGTCGCTCGACGTTCATGCCTCACCACAAAATCCTTTTCGCATTGGTCTTTTCATATGCTTGGCAAGAAGAGCCGGCCCTTTCGTTCGAGGCTGCGTCGGAACCGGCCGGCCATGGCTCGCGATGGCGCGAGTTACCGGGCAGGGGCCGCGGAGCTCCGGCCCGGTAAGACGTACGGTTAGGCGGTGGCTGCGGCTTGCGACCCCGATCTCTGCGACTGCCCGTTCGATCCTCCGATAAACGCTAAGAGCTTTGCGTTGATCTCATCCTTTAGCGTCGAACACATACCGTGCGGCGCGCCCTTGATCACATCCAAACGCGCGTTCTCGATCAGCTTAACCGAGAGCAAGGCGGAGTCGGCGATGGGAACGATCTGATCGTCGTCACCATGCAGGATGAGCGTCGGCACGTCGATCTTCTTGAGATCTTCAGTGAAGTCGGTCTCGGAGAACGCCTTGATGCACAAGTATGCTGCGGGGAACCCGGCCAGCATCCCTTGGAGCCAAAACGAATCCTTGAGGCCTTGCGAGACCTTGGATCCAGGCCGGTTCGCGCCGTAGAACGGCTCGCTGAGGTCTTTGAAGAACTGCGCGCGGTCGGCCTGGACGGCGGCGCGAAACCCGTCGAACGCTTCGATCGGCATGCCGCCGGGATTGGCGGCCGTCTTAAGCATGATCGGGGGCACCGCCCCGATGAGCACGGCCTTGGCCACTCGCTTCGAACCGTAGCGGCCGACATAGCGGGCAACTTCGCCGCCCCCTGTCGAGTGACCGACGTGGATTGCGTTCTTGAGATCTAACGCCTCCACGACCGCCGCGAGGTCATCGACGTACGTGTCCATATCGTTGCCGTTCCACGGTTGGCTCGAGCGGCCGTGACCACGACGATCGTGGGCCACGCAGCGGTATCCGTGGGACGTCAAGAAAAACATTTGGTCTTCGAACGCATCCGCGTTCAGCGGCCAGCCATGACTGAAGACCACGGGCTGCCCCGTTCCCCAGTCTTTATAATAGATCTGCGTGCCGTCTTTCGTGGTTATATAGCTCACGGACTGTCCTCCGACGTTACGAGCTTTTCTAGGCATTCTGTTCGGCTTGTCCAATCGGTCTGTTGTGAAGTGCGAGCGGGACGCATATCTTACCATGCGCTGGGAGGGGCGACCTTGCACGTGCTTGCGCTTTTCCGCGCGGGTGTTGCGACCCGGCAAGGACTGCGCCTCGGGCGTGGCGGCGAGCTCGTGGGAAGCGCACGCGTGAGCGCGCTCTTGCTCGCCCTGTGCATCGGTTTCGTTTCAGGCCTGCGAACCTTTACCCCGCTAGCCGCCGTATTGCTCGCTCGCGGTAGCGTTTGGGGCATCGTCCTGTCGATTGCTGCGGTTGGTGAGTACGTCGCCGACGCGCTGCCCAACACTCCTTCGCGCACGCGAGCCATGGGACTCTCGGTTCGTGTCGCGAGCGGGGCGTTCGTGGGCTGGACGATCGCGACGATGCATGGCGGTTCGGGGATTCTGGGAGCGCTTGGCGGCATCGCGGGAGCGGTGATCGGCGCGTACGCGGGTCTGGCTGGTCGTCTCGCCGCGAGCGCTCGTTTGGGGGCCTATCCTGCCGCAATCGGCGAAGATCTCGTCGCGATTGGACTCGCCGCCTTCATCGTTACACGCTAGAATGGCTTTGGAGGGACTCTGAACGCATGTTTGACCTCACCCCCTTGACCGATTACGGTTTACTGTTTCTAAGAATAATGGCCGGCGCGATCTATATCGACAGCGGCTACAATGACCTCAAGGATCCGGACGCGCGCAGCAAGAGCATCGGAACGCCGAAGGGCTTTACGATTTTCCTCGCGGTGGCCGAACTCGCCGGCGGCGTGGGACTGATTTTAGGCGTCCTCCAGCAACTGGCCGCGATCGGACTGATCCTGATCATGCTCGGCGCGATTCAGAAGAAGATAGCCGTCTGGAAAACCGGCTTTTGGGGGAAGGGTGGATTCGGCTGGTCGTACGATTTGACGCTGATTTCGATGCTGCTCGTCATCTTGTTCACGAACGGCGGCAAGTTCGTCCTCATGCCATGATCGCGCACCTTCCGCGCAGTCAAACGCGGCGACGTTCGTGACGCTCGTGGTGTCGACCGAGGGCGCAGCGGGCCCGGTCAGCGTTAGGGAAGCGACCTTTGGCCTGCTGCGCGCGCTCGACATGACGACCGTGTTCGGGAATCCGGGCTCGACCGAGCTCGGCTTTCTCGATGATTGGCCGGCGGACTTTCGCTACGTGCTGGCGTTGCAAGAGGCTTCGGTGGTCGCGATGGCGGACGGCTATGCGCAGGCGACCGGACGTGCGGCCTTCGCGAACCTGCATTCGGCCGCGGGTTTGGGCAACGCACTCGGCAGCATCTTCACGGCGTACCGCAATCAGACGCCGCTGGTCATCACGGCCGGTCAGCAGGCGCGCAGCTTGCTCACCCTCGATCCCTTTCTTGGCGCCGAGCGCGCCACGGAGTTTCCCCGGCCTTACGTGAAATGGGCGGCCGAACCCGCGCGAGCAGAAGATGTCCCGACGGCGATCGCTCAGGCCTATTACATGGCGATGCAGCGGCCGCGTGGCCCGGCGTTCGTGTCGATCCCGTCCGACGACTGGGGCCGGATGACGCTCCCGGTCGCGCCTCGCAAGGTTGCCTGGGATTTCGCGCCCGATGCGGGGCTGCTTGCCGAGCTCGCGCAGGCGATCGTCCGCAGCACGAAGCCGGCGTTTGTGCTTGGGGCCGCAGTCGATCGCGAAGGGGCGTTCGACCTTGCCGTGCGCCTCGCGGAGCGGGCGAGCGCGCCGGTCTGGGAAGCACCGGCGTCGAGCCGCGCAAACTTTCCGCAGGACCATCCGCTCTTTGCGGGATTTCTGCCGGCGATACCGGAGCGGCTCTCGCATCTGTTGCGGGAGAACGATTTGATCGTCGTCATCGGCGCGCCGGTTTTCACGTTTCACGTCGCGGGTCAGGCTGACGTTTTTCGATCCGGCGCCTCGATCTACCAGATCGTCGACGACGTCACTGCGGCGGCGCAGGCGCCGAGCACGACGACGATCCTGGGAACGATGAAGCCCTCCCTGGCGGCATTGCTCGAGCTGCTTCCGCCGAGCACGCGCTCGCGACCAGCGCTCCGGCCGCCGGCTCCGCTTGCGATGGCGCGCGATCCGATTCCGATCGACTTCGTCATGCAAGCGCTCTCAGCGGCGATCTCGCCGGACACGACCGTCGTTGAAGAAGCACCCTCGCATCGCCCGGCAATGCAGCGCTTCCTGCCGATTCGGAGCAGCGGCGCTTTCTACACGATGGCGAGCGGCGGTTTGGGTTACGGTTTGCCGGCCGCCGCCGGCATCGCCTTAGCCAACCGGCGCCGCGTCGTCTGTGTCATTGGCGACGGATCGGCAATGTATTCGATCCAGGCGCTTTGGACGGCGGCAAGGCACGAGCTGCCGCTCACCGTGGTGGTAACCAACAATGGTGGATACGGCGCGCTCAAAGCCTTCAGCAAGCTTATGCGGGTCGGCAACGCCCCGGGGATGGAACTGCCCGGCATCGACCTTCCGTCGCTCGCCAAAGCGTTCGGCTGCAAGAGCATTCGCGTCGACCGAGCTGCTGATGTTGCGCACGCCTTGTCTGGGGCGCTGCGCGAGCCGGGCCCGATGGTCGTGGATATTGCCGTCGATCCCGATACCGGTGACCTGTACTGATGCGCTCCGTGCTCGACGGCAATTGTCGTTGACGTAGCGATATCCAGCCAAGGATAATCCCAAAGGCGTGTCAGGGTTTTTTCTGCGGCGGCCCATCTTCGCGGCCGTCATATCGGCGATCATCCTGACCGTCGGCCTCATCGCCATTCCCGGTCTTCCCATCGGCCAGTTTCCGCAGATTACGCCGCCGCAGATCAACGTCTCTGCAACCTATCCCGGCGCAAATGCGACGGAGGTCGAGGCTGCCGTGACGACGCCGATTGAGGAAGCGATCAACGGATCGCAAGGCCTGCGCTACATTACATCTCAGAGCGGAGATGACGGCTCGCTAGCGCTGAGCGCCACGTTCGGTCTAGGTGTCGATATCAATGCGGCGGCCACGGACGTTCTGATCGCGATTCAGCAGGCGAACGGTTCGTTGCCAAGCGTCGTGCAGAACGAAGGCGTGACCGTCACGAAGAGCGTGGGAAGTTTTCTGATGATCGTCACCCTGACGTCGCCGGACAATCGCTACGACCCGCTCTTCCTATCGAACTACGCTTCGCTGCAAGTCGTGGACCCGCTCAAACGCATTCCTGGCGTCGGACAGATCACGATCTTCGGTCAGCGCGTGTATGCGATGCGTCTTTGGCTCGATCCCAAGAAGCTGGCCGACAACGGGCTGGCGACGACCGACGTAGCATCGGCGCTGGAGGCACAAAACGTTCAAGTACCATCGGGGGCATTTGGAAGCGAGCCGTCGATCCCCGGACACCCGTACTACCTTTCGGTGGACGTGTCGGGACAGTTGCAAACGGCCCAGGAGTTTGAAGACATCATCCTGCGCACGACGCCCAGCGGCGGCATCATCCGTCTGCGCGACGTGGGGCGTGCCGAGCTTGGTGCGGACTCGTATACGTCCGTCTCGAACCTCAACGACAAGCCGACGATCGGCCTTGGCATTCAGCAGACGCCGGGCGCGAACGCCCTTTCGGTTTCAGCCGCAGTAACGGCTGAGATGGCGCAACTTGCTGCGCGCTTTCCGCCCGGCCTGCGTTGGGATCTCCCTTCGGATACGACCGATTTCGTGCGGGAATCGATTTATGAGGTCGTGATAACGCTAGCGATCGCGATCCTGCTGGTCGTTATCGTGATTTACCTCTTCCTTCAGGACTGGCGCACGACCCTGATACCGGCCGTTACGATTCCCGTCTCGCTCATCGGAACATTCGGACTGGTCTCTGCGCTGCACTTTTCGATCAATACGCTCACGCTGTTCGGCCTGACGCTTGCGACCGGGCTCGTTGTCGATGATGCGATCGTCGTCATCGAGAACATCGCGCGCTTGATGCAAAGTCATCCGGACCGATCGCCCTTCGAAAACGCCGCCGAGGCGATGCGAGAGATCACCGGAGCGGTCGTTGCGACGTCACTGGTTTTGCTCGCGGTCTTCATCCCGGTCGGTTTCTTTCCGGGAACGACGGGCGAATTGTACAAACAGTTCGCGCTGACGATCGCCTGCTCGGTCTCGATCTCGCTCGTCATGGCGCTCACCTTGACGCCCGCCCTTTCCGTCATCCTCGTTCGAGGCGAGCCGGAACGTCGCGGCCGGTTTTTCGGCGTTATCAACCGGGCAATTTCCGCCACGCGCTCGGGGTACGCGCGGCTACTGTTATGGATTGTCGGGGCACGCACGGCGATCGCGATCGGTTTCGTCGTCGCGCTCGGCCTGACGGGTCTCGTCTTCGTTCTGACGCCGACCGGCTTCTTGCCCGACGAGGATCTGGGATACTTCTTCGTGTCCATCCAAGCTCCGCAAGGAACGCCGCTTTGGCGCGAACGGCAGCTCGGTCAAGAGGTCGAGCGCATCGTCAAAAGCCAGCCCGGCATCCGTTTCATTTTCAACATCAGCGGCCGAGGCGTGGGCGGCTCGGGCAACGGTACGAATTTGGGATTTGTGGTGGTGCGGTTGAAGCCGTGGTCGCAGCGTACGGCGGCGGCCGCGCAATTGCCCAATATTCTGGCGTCCATCCAAACGCCGCTCGCTAAGATCAAAGGTGCGGAGATACTCGCATTCGGTCCGCCGGCCGTGCAGGGCCTAGGAAACGTCGGAGGCTTCCAATACGAATTAGAGGACCGCGGCTTTGGCTCGATCGAGGATCTCGACCGCGTTGCGAAGGATCTCATCGCCAAAGCCAACGCGAGCGGATCGGTCGCTAATGCGAACACCACGTATTCGGCGATCGCTCCGCATCTCGAAATCAAGGTGGACCGGCGCAAAGCCGAGGATGCGGGAGTCAACGTCGGCGATATTTTCAATGCGTTGCAAACCGACATCGGTTCGGCTTTCGTCAACGATTTTACCTATCTCGACCGGACCTACCATGTCTACATGCAAGGCGACGCACCGTTCCGCGAGCAGCTCTCGGATCTCGACAAGGTCTACGTGCGCTCGTCGAGCGGAGCGACGACGCCCGTCTCGCAGTTCATCACGTACACGCAGCGTCCTAGCGCCCCGATCATCACGCACTTCGATCTCTTTCGCAATATCGAAATTACCGGCGCGACGCCGCCCGGCCTCGGCACCGGTCAGTCGCTGCAGACGATGGTAAACCTCTCGAAGACCTTGCCCCGTGGCTACGCTTACGACTGGTCGGGCATCGCGCTCGAGCAGCTCACGGGCGGCAGTCAGGCGGGGCTCATTTTCGCGCTCGGCTTGCTCTTCGTGTTCTTCGTACTCGCGGCGCAGTACGAAAGCATTACGGAACCCTTTATCATTTTGCTGGCGACGCCGCTCGCGATTCTCGGAGCGCTCGCGGCATTGCACCTGCGCTCGTTTTCCAGCGACATATACGCGCAGGTCGGGTACGTGATGCTGATCGGGCTCGCGAGTAAGAACGCCATCCTGATCGTCGAATTCTCGAATCAGCTGCGCCGTCGAGGTATGTCGGCCGCGGATGCAGTCGTTCACGCCGCCGAAACTCGTCTGCGGCCCATTCTCATGACCTCGATCGCGTTTATCTTCGGCATCGTGCCGCTGGTCTGGGCGACGGGCGCGGGCGCGGCGAGCCGTCACTCCCTCGGAACCGCGATCTTCGGGGGCATGATCGTCTCGACCGCGCTCAACCTGGTCGTGATCCCGGCGTTGTATCTGATCGTTGCAGGATTCGACCAGCGCTTCGAGGTGCAGCACGCCTCGTCGCAAGAGCTCGCGGGGCCTGAAGCGAAAGTGCAGATCGATCCTCTATGAACCGCCGATCGTTGCTAGGCGTCATTCTCACCTCGAATATCGGCATGCTGGCGACGGGGTGCGGGTCGCACGGCGGGTCGCCGCCGCCGGCGGCGGTCTCGGTTCAGACGACCGTTGTCGAGCGGCGGACCATGGGAAGCTACGAATCGCTCGACGGTCAGGTCGACCCGTTTCTCTCCGCCAATCTCGCGCCGCAGCAATCGGGAACGCTCGTTGCAGTTTATGCCAACGAGGGCGATCGGGTGTATAAAGGCGAGGTCCTCGCGAAGATCGACGATTCAATCCTTCGCGCGACGCTGACTCAGCAAGAAGCGACCGACGTGCAGAACGTTGCAAAGCTGGCGCAGTCGAAGATTCAGCTTCCGATCACGACCGTTTCGAACGGTTCGGCACTGGTCGAAGCGGAGCGTACGTTAGCCCAACAGAAGAAGACGCAAATCGCGGACGCGGCAAACGTCGTCAACACGAAGTTGACCTTCGAAGCCGATGCGACCCTCCTTCGCCGCGGTTACGTCGCAGAGAGCGCCTACGAGCAAGCGCGTGCGACATACGTTTTGGCGCAGCAGACGCTCGAACAAGACAACGATAAGCTCGCGCAAGATCGGGCAGCGGTGTCGGAAGCCAGACAAAACCTCGCGAACACGCCGCTGCAGGAGCAAGTCATCGCGCAAAACCGGGGCGCGGTCGTTCAATCCGAGGGGCTGGTCGAGCAATATCGGGCGGCGGTGTCACAGACGACGATCGATGCGCCATTCGCCGGCGTGGTGACTGCGCGCACGCTCGATCCGGGAAGCTATGCCAGCCCGAGCCAGGCGATCTACGCCATTTCGCAGATCGACCCGGTCTATGTCGATTTCAACGTCAAGGATACCGATCTGGCATTCGTGTCGCGCGGCACGCTCGTGTCGTTCGCGACGTCGGCCAATCCGGCGCGGCGCTACGTGGGGAAAGTGGCCGACGTCAACGCGGTACCGACGGCCGGCACGTTGCTTTACCGCGCGCGCATCGTAGAGCGAAACCCGGATCTTTCGCTGCGCGGCGGGCTCGAGGTTGCCGTGCGCGTTACGAAACAGGTGGACTCTGACGTACTCGCGGTCTCGCGCGCGGCCGTCATTCAGAACGGGTCCACCGGCACGATTTTCTCGGTCGAACGCAAAGCCGGCCAGACGATTGCAAAGCAGAGCACCGTTCGCCTCGGTTTGCAGACGAGCGATTACGTCGAGATTTCCGGCGGAGGTATTCGGGCGGGGATGCCGATCGTATTGAACCAGACGGACAATTTACACGACGGGATCGCGCTTGCCGTTCCGACGCCGAGTCCCTCGCCACGCTAGCGTCCGTCCGGTATCAGCCGGCGCATTGACGCGCCTGGGAGCGAGAGGGGGTCGGTCCGCTGGCCGGGGCCCGGCACCATCCCGGCGATGGCTTGAAGCGTTGTGTTAGTGACGCACATTTCGCTCCCACCGCGGTGACCCCGAAGGAGAATGGCCTCGCATGTTAGACATAGCCGGCGTGGGCGCCACTCTGTCACGTTGCGCGATCGCATTAGTGATGGCGGTCGGCGCGTGCGCGCCGGCTCACCATCGGGCCCTCGCTTCGACGCCACCTTACCCCTACGCGAGCTACGGCGCGGCCGCGCTTACGACGCTCGAAAACGATTGGTACGATCGAGGCCGCTGGCGGCTGTGCCTTGCGCCCGGCTGTAGGAGCGTCAACCAGGATTGGGGCGCCGATGCCATCACCTACGCGCTTTATCTGCGCTGGAAGTCGACGCATGACGTGTCGCTCGCGCCCTACTTCTGGAGCCTCGCGTCGACGGCGCGACGCTACGGCGTGGCCTGCGAAGGCAAGGTATGCTCGCAGTTGAGCGACGTCCCGGAATGGGACGCCCTGGCCGCGCTACGCGACTACGAGGTTGTCGGAAACGATGACGCGCTTCCGCTCGAGGAGGCGAAAGCCGACTTCGACGTGGTGGACCTCAGTAACGCCTACGCGCTGGGAGCGTGCCCCGGCATCGACTACCAGAGACCTTTTGGCGGGCACAGTAAACTCAAGACGCTCGAAACCGATTCGAATGCGATCCGCGTCGCGCTGCTTCTCTATCGCGCCACCGGGCTTGCGCCCTACCTCGAAAAGGCTCGTAGGAAATACGCGGCGGTGCGGCGTTTCTTCCTCGATCCAAACGTGCCCCTTTATACGGCCTACGTCTTCGACGACGGCGCAGACTGCAGGCAACTGCCACGCCGCTTCTTCGCATCGGTCAATGGAAATATGATCGAGGCAGGCTTGGGCCTCTACCATGCGACGCGCGATGGGAGCTATCGCCGGCAGGCGATTGCCACGGCAGCGGCGGCCGACACCTACCTGTCGGACGGACGTAAAGTTTTCGCGGACTTGCAAGCCGAGAATGACGTGGCCGAACCGCTCGTCGAAGCGATGTATGACCTCGCCCAGGACGTACCACTATCGGTTGGGAGGGACTGGATTCTGCGAAACGCGAGAGCGGCCGTTTCGGCGCGGACACCCTCCGGCAACTTCGGACGGTTTTTCGACGGTCCCCCGCCGAGCGGTCCGGTCACCGCCTGGCAGACGAATGGCGGCTTCGCTCTGATGTTTGCGGCAGCGTCCCTTGCTTCGCGTAACGCACCACCGGCCGGAGCGTGGCGTAGCGCCCGGACGGTTCGCTTGGATATCAGCTTGTTGCCGGCACGGATTACGTTTCACGGAGACGCCATCGCACTCTTCGGCACGATTGGAGAGCGCTGCTGCGAATCCGGCCACGCACGGGTCTCGCTCGACGGGCGCGAAACCTTCGATCGAACGGGGATCTGGCAGAATAAGTCGAGCTCGGGTCTCGGATTGCCCGACTCCCTTCTCTTCGCTTGGCGCTGGCCGCGCGCGGGCGTTCACACGATACTTTTGGAACCAGGAATGACGAACGCCAAGGAGGGGGAGCCCTTCATTCACATTCGCCGCTACGCCGTGCTTGGCGACGCGTACTCGTCACCGGGAAAAGCCTTTCTCAAGCCTGCAACAACCGCTCCACGTGTTGCCGTAAAACCTGCGGAGCCGGAAACCGCGCAACCATAACCTGCTCGATCGATGCAGCCAGTAGTCGGCTTGAGCGAATGAGACAAACAGAGGTTGGAGGAGTCCAAGAGCATGTTGAATAGCGTTACGCCCTTCTTTATCGTTGACGACTTGACCGCAACGATTGCGTTCTACGAGTCCCGGCTTGGTTTCCACGTGCGCCACAAGGGCGGGGATGGGCAGGGCGTTGACTTCTGGGCGATGCTCGCGCGAGACCAGGTAATGTTCATGTTTAAGCACGTTACTCCGAACGTCCATCCGCAACCGAATCCTTCGCGTCACGAATGGGCCGCGTGGGACGCGTACGTGCTCACAAGTGATCCCGAATCGCTCTACGCCGAGCTTCTTGCCAGGAACGCTCCAGTGCGCCGGCAACTGGCCGACACCAGTGACGGACTGCGCGCCTTCGAGATCACGGATAACAGCGGGTACGTTCTGTGTTTTGGTTGCCCGATCGAGAAGTAATCGATAGAGATCGCCCTACGTTGTACGCATTTGCTCGGGTTTGTGAACAATCGCCGCTCGCGCACGGCGCACTCGTGGGACCCTGGGTCGCGGTTTCGGTGGACCCCCGCTGGCGCGCGTCGAGACAGCCGGACCGTCAGCGCCCGTGGGGAGCCGGTTTTCTCGGCTATCCAACACGGCTATAAAAGCCGAAGGGCGTAGTTACACCGCGCTCAGCTCAGCAAAATGGTCGGTGCGTTTGGTTTGCCACATAGATGGGTAACGAGGGGCTCATGGGGTGTGCCGAAGAGGCCGAAAGCCCTGGAAGGGTGACGTTCCAATGGACCCGATGGACATGACGGAGGGCACGCACGCATACGAACTTCGTGCTCAGTCGATGCCGAATCTTTCGCGTCGCGCGATGGCCGATCTTTTCGATGTTGTTCGCGGCGAAGCGGAATTGGCACGTGTCGAACTCGGCGAGAAAGCGCGTGTCGCAGCGCAGGGCGGGATGAGCCTCGGGCTCGCGGCGCTCTTTCTCGTAGCAGCCTTGGTGAGTTTGAGCGCGGCGTTCATCGGCGCGCTCTCGACGATCATGGCAGGCTGGGCCGCCGCACTCGTCGTCGCCGTCGTCTATCTCATCCTTGCATTCGTCCTGGCGTCAAGCGGGCGCGCGACATTGGCTCGTGCGGGCGGACTCGTACCGACACGCAGCTTGGAGCATCTCCTCGGCGAATCTGGGTCGCCACCCAATACGCTGGCGGAGGCGGAGCAACGCGTGGAAGCGGCACAGCAGAACCTCGAAAAGACGCTGGCTCCAATGTCGCAACGGGAAGCGACGGCCTCACCGATGCGCGACGTGATTCTTTCGGGTATCGGCGTGACGCTCGCCGCCGTACAGCAGGCGCGCAACGGCCGGCGATAGCCTAACCGTTCTCTCGCGGGCTCGGTGTCGGATCCCAAGCCCGAAGCACCCACGTTCCTTTTATCGGCTGTCGCGGCTGAGCCTGGCCCGGATGCGCCCGGCTCCGATCCGGCAGTGGCGGGCGACGCGCTCTTTGCCAAGGGCGACTTCGCGGGCGCCTTGGCCGCCTACTTGCGGGCTTTACAAGCGCAACCGAACGACCTCGGCGCGAATCTCGGCGCGGCACGCCTGGAGCTTTTTTGCAACGAGCTCGATGCCGCAATGGAACACGCGCACGCGACGTTAGCGATCGATCCTTCAAACGCCGGGGCCGCCCATGTTGTGGAGGAAATCACCCGGAGCCTGGCCGCCTCACACAACGATCGCGTGGAAAACCTCAACGGCCACGTCGACGTGCCATTTCTTCAGACCGACCCCTTACCGCAGGTCGCGGTAACCGTCAACGGGCATCGAGCGCGACTTCTCTTGGATGCCGGCGCGCCCGGACTCGACTTGAGCGAAAACTTCGCGGCGACAGCCGGCGTCACGGCGACGGCGGTCGGGAAGGGCGTTTTCGCGGGCGGTAGGAGCGCCCAAATACGGATGGGCGGAAAGATCGACGCGCTCGCGATCGGGACGATCACGGCGCACGATGTGCCGGCGGGCGTCTCCCCGGTGGGGCCAAACGTCGATGGAGTTCTCGGCATGAACTTCCTCGACCACTTCCTGGCGACGATTGACTACGTGCACAGGCGTCTCGTCCTGCGCCCGAAGTCAGCCTCGGAGGCGTTTGGGCGGACCGCCGCTGATACGGGAGAACGCATTCTTCCGCCACACCGCGCTTTCGTTTGACTTCAGCGCGATGAAACTGATCGTGTCTAGTCGATAGATCCGCCTCCGCGGCCCGCGTTGAATTGGGTATATCCTCCGTAAACGCCAAAGGAGGTTATGCATGGAGAAGGCTTCGACACGCAAGACCGTTCGGAAGAAGAGTTCGAAGGCCGGCAACGGCCGCAAGAAGACAGTTGGCCGCAAGAAAACAGTTGGCCGAAAGAAGACAGTTGGACGCAAGAAGACGGCCGGACGCAAGAAGACAGCCGCCGGACAAAAGAAGAAGACGACGCGTAAGTACAGCCGTAAGGCCGCCAACAAGGTCGGCGCGGAAATGCACGAGATGAAGCGCGGCCGCCTGAAGGCGGGACGTTCCGGCAAGAAAGTCACGAGCCGCAAGCAGGCGATCGCGATCGGCCTATCAGAGGCGCGCCGTAGCGGCGAGAAGGTTCCGAGCGAAGAAAAGCTCGAGCTGAGACTCGAGCAAGAACGTCGGGCTTTCCGTTCGTAAGAACGTGAGATGACCGGACGTCAGAATGGACCGAAGTGACCCGGCCCGGATCGGAATGACCTGATCCGGGCGGGCACTACCAATCGCACACGGTTAGTGGCCGACTCCTAGCAAATAGAGCAGGAGCAAAAGCGTCAGAGGTGCGCCTAGAAGCCACAATAGAATCAAAATCATTGGTACGTGCCACCTTTCGGACGAGTGTAGACTGCTTTTCGCGTACGGTGATGGGTTAGCGACATCGGTTCGCCGGAAGCCATCCAGCCGCCGATCACCGCGCCTACCAAACCGACGAGCAGCGTGGTAAGGCTGGCGAGCGCGGTGTTCCGAACGATCTCCGGCGACGTCACGGCGGGCGCGGCAAGCGGCGACGTGATGAAACCGCCATACCACCCGCCAAAGGCACTCGCGGTGCCGGCTGCCAGCAGCAACAACAGGGCGGGAACCGCAACCAGCCATGCAACGACTGCATGCAAGATCGCCGGCTCCGCGTGACGCACGCCCGTGACTTTCGCCGCAGCCCAGCCGCCGGCGGCCATGCTGAAGTACGCCGTGCAAATGGCGACCGTTACCGCTACGAACGAGACCGTCTTCCACGAGGAAATCGACTTTTCGAAGCTCGCGCCGGCTGCGGTTGCGATGAGGCTAAGTACGAGTGCTGTGGCAATCGAGGTCAGCGCACCGATCCAGATGGCGCTCCAGTTAACGTGCCAGCCGCCCCACGGTTCCTCTACGACTACTTCTTCGACATCAGACTGCATGCGGTTCCCTTTCGGACCCGAAGTTTTGACCTCAGGTTACCCAACCCTCATCGGCCTCAATCTCGCTCGCTCGCGGGCTTTCGTAGACGACTTCGAGTAGGACCGAGTTTGGTTACGCCGGAGCTTGGGGATACGGGAGCTTGGGGATACGTAGGAGCGAGCGAGGCGGAGGCACTGGCGCTATACGAGCTTGAGGAGGTGCATCTGTGGACATATTGGACGTTATCAAGAAAGAGCATCGAGAGGTAGCGGCGATGCTCGATGAAGCGGAGAAGTGCGAGCCGGGCGATAAACGCCTGATCGAATTGGCTCGTCAAATCGAACAAGCGTTAACGACGCACGTGAAGATCGAGGAGCGCCTGTTCTACGCACGGCTGCGCGATCGGGCGGAGCAGGACGAGCAGCGCGTCGACGTTTACGAGGCGTACACCGAGCATGACGTCGCGAATCACTTGATCGAGCTCTTGAAATCCGGCCGCAAGCCGGACGAGAAGTTCAAAGCCGAACTTCAAGTGTTGGGCGAGAGCGTGAAGCACCACGTCAAAGAAGAAGAGTCGACGGTATTCTCGATTGCGCGGGAGTTCATCGATCAAGACGAGCGTGACGAACTCGGAGAAAAGTGGATGAAAGCACGGCAGCGCATGGAATCGCAGCCGACCAAGAACGGGTCTTCGCCGGCGCCGCGCAAGCGGGCGGTCGTCAAATCATCCCGCTAAGCGGCAAGCCCTGCCGGGTACGCTGAGACGAGGTTCGCCGGAAAAAGCAACGGGAGCCCGGCGTGTTCGCCGGGCTCCCGTGTGCGCGAGTGCTTGTCTACAGCTTGACGATGACTGACTTTGTTTCCGTGTAACAATCGAGTGCGTTGTGGCTCATCTCGCGGCCCCAACCGGACTGCTTGAATCCGCCGAAGGGCAGAGCGGGATCGAACACGTTGTAGCAATTGACCCAGACGGTGCCGGCCCGTAAGCCTGCCGCCATCTTGTGTGCCTTGCTGACGTCTTTCGTCCAGACGCCGGCCGCCAGCCCATAGACCGTGTCGTTCGCCGGCCCGAGGATGTCGTTCGGATCGTCGAATGGCGTCGCCGCGACGACGGGCCCGAAGATCTCTTCGCGCATGATCTTCATGCCGGGCTTCACGTCGACAAGCACCGTCGGCTCGACGAAGTAGCCGCGCGTCCCGACGCGCGTTCCGCCCGAGAGCGTGCGCGCTCCCTCGTTGATGCCTGAAGCGATATAACCCGTTACACGCTCCAGTTGTTCGTCGGAGACGAGCGGGCCGATCTGGGTCTGTTGGTCGAGACCTGAGCCGACCGGCATCGTCTTCGCTACTTCGGCGATGCCCTTGGTGACGCGATCGAACACCGAGCGCTCGAGGAAGAGCCGCGAGCCGGCCGTGCAACATTGCCCCATGTTGAAGAAGATGCCGAACGCTGCGCCGGCGATCGCCTCGTCGATGTTGGCATCTGCGAAGATGATGTTGGGTGACTTGCCGCCGAGCTCGAGGGTGACTTTCTTCAAGTTGTCCGCCGCAGCTCGGACGATCAGTTTACCGACCTCGGTCGAGCCGGTGAAGGCAATTTTGTCGACGCCGGGATGTGAAGCGAGGGCGGCGCCGGCCGTTTCGCCGTAGCCCGGTACGACGTTGATGACGCCTTCGGGGAAACCGACTTCGGCGGCGAGCTCAGCCAGCAGCAGCGCCGTGAGCGGCGTCTGCTCGGCGGGCTTGAGCACGATCGTGCAGCCCGCTGCTAGTGCAGGCCCGATCTTCCAAGCAGCCATCAGCAGCGGGAAGTTCCACGGGATGATCTGACCGGCGACGCCGATCGGTTCGCGGCGCGTATAGGCATGAAATTCGCCCGGCACTGGAATCGAGTCGCCCAGGATCTTCGTCGCCCAGCCGGCCATGTAGCGCAAATTGTCGACCGACATCGGCACGTCGGCCACGCGCGCGATCGTTAACGGCTTTCCGTTGTCGAGCGATTCGAGCAGCGCGAAGTCTTCGAGCCGTTCCTCGAGCTTGTCGGCTAGCTTATAAATGAGCCGGCTGCGCTGGGAGGGCGACATGCTGCGCCAAGGGCCCGATTCGAAGGCGCGCCGCGCGGCTGCGACGGCGGCATCGATATCGGCGCGATCGCCTTCGGCGACCTGGGCGAGCACGTCTCCGGTCGCCGGGTTGAAGACCTTGAACGTCTTCCCGCTTTTCGAATCGACGAACGCTCCATTAATGAAGAGCTTCTTGTCGTGCTTCAAATACGCATTCGCGAAGGCGGGCAGTTCGGGAGAGATCGGCGGTTCGAGAAGTGCCATAGTTCGAGTCCTCACTTGACGGGTTGGTTCGTTCCCTTTGGTTGGAGATATCGGACCATTCCTCCCGCTCGCCCGGCCCCGGGGGGCTGGAATCGGCCTAGGCCGGACGAGGCACGCTTGTGCGCAATCGACTCTCTAGGGTACGGATCCTGATCGTTCCGCCGTCTTGGGGTGCGCTCGGCCCGCGAGCAAGGCCGATCTGGCCGCCGGTATCCAGAAACGCGAATATAACGGAACGTCCGGCTTCATCGTGGGAAGAAGCGCGAGAAGTCCCCGTGACTTTCCTTGATGTCGGCGCGCGCCGGTTTCATCGCGGCCGGATCGACGGGAAGCTTAAGTTCGTTGCTCGTGCTCGCGGCCACCGAGGCGAGCAGCGCGAGAAGAAGGGCCTTCTGCGTGGTCGATGGGTCGCCGAAGAAATAGACGTGCCCGTCTAAACCCGCAACTCCCCAAGCCTTTTGGCGGCCAGGTGCAAACAGGACCGTCATCTGATTGTTCGCGCAGTCGTGGGGCATGCAGATGGTCGCCCACACGGCTATTCCGCCACGGCCCCAGCGTACGAGCCTGATCGGAGTTTCGACCGCGTTCCCGGTCGTCATCCAAACGTTGTACGCGAGCACGCCTCTGGGAACGCCTTCGAAAAGCGCCGCTTCGTACGCGCGGTGCAACGCCTCGTACTTTGAGGGATATTGCCCGGCAACGTAAGGTCCGTACGCGTCGAGCGTCGTTAGGCTCGGTAGAATGCGCAGTGCCTCCGCGACGACCGGCGGGTCGGCCGGCGCGGATGCGGCACGGGAGTTTGCGAGGAGCGCGAGCGTCGCTACGAGAGCACATGCCGCGAAGCATCGCCACATGAACGCGTGAAGCATCACTCGATTCATGGGTCGCGAACTTACCCCAACCGCCCCGGCATAGCCTGCCTCTCGGAGGCAAACCGCTCTCATCAGTCACGCGCCGGCAGTCTCGGCGCTCATCATGCAAACGGCTGCACACGACTGGTAGCTACCGTTTCGCGGCAAAATCATGTAAGAGCTTTGAGCTGAGCGGCTGCCGCGCACATGACGACGATGGACCAGGGCGGCAATTTGCATACGCCGAGCAGGAAGAATGCAAGCAACGCGAGCGCCGCATCGCGTGGAGCGCGCACGGCGCTTACCCAGATCGGCTGATAGAGGGCGGCCATCAGCAGGCCGACAACCGCGGCGTTGACCCCTTGCAGGGCTGTCACGACGGTTCGGTTGCGGATGAGATCGTTCCAGAACGGCAGGACTGCGGCGATGAGCAAGAAGGATGGCAGGTAGATTGCGAACAGCGCGAGTGCAGCGCCGGGTAGGCCGCTGACCGGGCCATGCATGACTTCGCCTAAGTACGCGGCGAAAGTGAACAGCGGCCCCGGCACCGCCTGCGCCGCCCCGTATCCTGCCAAGAACGCATCGGGGCCGATCCAGCCGGGTGGAATGACGCGTGCTCCGAGCAGCGGCAGCACGACATGTCCACCGCCGAATACGAGCGCACCGGATTCGTAGAACGATCCGAAAACGTCGAGTACTCCTCCACGAATCATCGCATGCGCGAGCGGAAAGCCGATTAGAAGCACGCCGAAAACCGCGCCGCTAACCACAGCCGCGAGTCTGTTGCCGGCAATCGGCAGTGCGCGAATCGGTTGTTCGGACGGCCTGCCGAATAACGCGCCAAGAACTGCCCCAGCGACGATCACCCCAAGCTGCAAGAGCCCGTTGACTGGGAAGAAGAGGATGGCAGCGGCAGCTAGAAAGGCGACTCCCTTGCGCGGTAAATCGGGGCAGAGGGAGCGATACATATTCGCAACTGCGAGCGCGACGACCGCGACGGCAGCGATCAGTAAGCCGTGAACCCACGGCGACCCGGCCAATCCGGGAAGCCGCTTGACGCCCAAGCCAAATGCCGCGAGCAGCGCCGCTGAAGGAAGTGTAAAGCCGGCCCACGCGAGCAGGGCTCCGAGAGGCCCCGCTCGGGTTAGCCCGATGATGATGCCGACTTGGCTGCTCGCAGGACCGGGGAGGAACTGACAAAGCGCGACGATTTGACCGAACGTCGCGTCGTCGAGCCATCGCCGGCGGCGCACGAACTCCTCGTTGAAGTACCCGAGGTGTGCGATCGGGCCGCCGAACGACGTCAAGCCTAGCTTGAGGAATGCTGAGAAGACCTGCCACGCCGCAGTGCGTTCGTCCGTCTTTCGACGGATATCGGTCACGGTGCCGGTTCCATCCGTCGACCCTTCGCCTTAATGGACGCCTCTCCGCGGTTTGAAGGGTTAGAAATCGACGGCGACAACCAACGAGCCATCGTGCAAACTTCCTGCCCGCCCTACGCCACAGCGCTCTTCAGCAGCAGGACTTGCGCGGCGGCACCGTTGGTGACTGGCCCCTCAACGTGTTCGATGAACATCAGGCTGCGGCAGAACTGCCGACGCTGCGTGCCATCGCGTCGACGGACATTCACAACCTCGTCTTCCATCTCGGGGGCGACGTTCGCATCATCCCCGCAATTCTCAACGGGGAGACGGGACAGGCCTAGTAACGGCGTACTGCGCGTGCTCCAAGAGGTTGCAACGTCAAAGCTAAGCTGAAAAACTCCAGTTCGCATCGGGAGAGCAAAACGGCCCACATAAGCGACACGTGTCGACGTCTCCCCGCAATGATCGCGGCCGGAGTCCTAGTTCTTCAGGCGACTCCGGCGCGCGCCGACGGCGCTTTTCCGGGTTTCGACCCGGTCGAGCGGTGGCTCCGAGCGATGCCCGCGACATGTGCCGGGTCGCAGAATGCTGGCGCAAAGGTCGTCTCATACTGGGTCGGCAGCGCAATGCAGAACGATTACTTCATTCCTTCACGCCCCGACGTGCACGGCGAAGGAGTCGCCTTTACGGAAAAGGACGCGGCGGATCCGGATAAGGGGACCGAGTTCATATTCGGGTTTTACGACGCGCCGCACCACATCGCCGGGTACCGGCTGAAGGATGATAATATCGGTTTCTTCGGCGTCGTCGCCGCGGCACCGCCGCCGCAGGGTGGCGTCATCAACCACATGGACCTCGCGCATGTTGCGCTCGGCGGAAACATCCATCTCGGGGACACCGTCGCCCATGTCGCCTCCGAGATCGGTTTGCGCGACCTGAAGCCGACGGCGCTCGGGTCGACCTGCCCCGGACACAGCGTGTTGGATCTCTGCGACTGGAACCAGACCTCGTGCGCGTGCCCGCACTATCTCGAGTCTCCTCACCGTATTGGCACGGTCGTTTTTCAAGACGCTCGTGTCGTCGCGCTCGTCTGGAACACCATGGCGTGTTTTTAGAGTCGACGCCGAGCGCGTGGAAGTGCCCCATACCCGAGGCTACTTCGAGCGCGAGGCATTCGCGTGTGACGATATCGACTACGGTCGGGCTCCGGAATGGTTTCGGGCTCGCTTCAGGTATTCAACCGTTCCTTCCGAAGCGATACGGCCAAAGACGGCGGGCGCTCGGTGGAGAAGTGCTGCGGCGAATGCGCGGGTCGCGGAGACTAATCTACGGGTCCGCTGTCGGGGATGCTTTGAGCGATCTCGTGAGCGAGCTGGTTGGGATCTTCGCCTGCGGGGAGCTGAACGGCAATCCGCGGGAAGCGCTCTCCTCGTGTCTCGATGACCAGACAGTCGCCGTCGCCGTCGATGTCGCAAAAGATGATCCCGGAGGGGTTAGCATAGACGCCGGCCATCTTTAGGAAGCCGAGGTTCGTGCCGGCAAGCCGATACTGGAGCTGCAGATCTTCGAGATCGCTGACGTAGGCGTTTGTAACGTGAGCGAGCGGGATGTGAAAAGATCCGTGAAAGGACAANNNNCTGCGGACGGAAACCTGTTTTTGCATGAAACGACGTCGCCCGTCGGTAGACGGTTTTCTCTCTTCCGATGCCGAACGCACTTTGTGCTTGCACGGTCCTGCACGTTCGCTATCGCGATCGCCGCGGAGCATGGGTTTTGACGGATACTTAATTGGAGACGGAAACGTCGTGACTCAACACGAGCTCTACGAACGATTTAAGGGTCTGCACGAGCGCGCCGGCGGCTTCGTCATGCCGAACCCGTGGGATGGCGTTTCTGCGCTCCTTTGCAAAGAGGCCGGCTTCGAGGCACTAGGAACCTCGTCGGCCGCGATTGCGTTTTCGCTCGGACGCCTCGACGGGACGCACGCGGTCAGCCGTGAAGAGCACCTGCAGAACGCCGTTCTGATCGGAAGAATCACGGGGTTGCCGGTGAACGGCGATACCGAAGACGGTTTTGGTCCGGCGCCGGCCGACGCGGTGGCTACCGTCGAAGCCGCGATCGCTGCGGGCCTGGCCGGGGTTGCCATCGAGGACACGACGGCCGATCCGAACGAGCCAATTCACCGCTTCGACGACGCCGTCGGACGCGTGCGCCAGGCAGCTAAAGCTGCTAGCGGGCGGATCGTGCTTACCGCGCGCACGGATAACTTTCTGCACGGCATCGACGATCTCGACGACACGATCAAACGTCTTGTCGCGTTCGCCGAAGCTGGAGCCGACGTGCTTTATGCGCCCTTTCCAAAAGACATGGACGCCGTCCGGGCGATCGTAAAGGCCGTTGCGCCGAAGCCTGTCAACGTCGTTATCGGACCGGCCAGCGGCCCCGTGCCCGTCGCCGAACTTCAGGCTGCCGGTGTCAAGCGTATCAGCCTCGGTGCCGCAGGTTATACCAACGCGATGGGGACTCTTAGAGCGTCTCTGAAGGAAGCCATGGGCGGCAACTTGGTTCCGGTCTCGACCGGCATGCGGGCGAAAACCATCATGAAGCTGATCGAAAAAGCCGCCGCAACTTAGACACCCGAACATGGACCACGACCAAGAATCGCCGAAGCCGGCGGCTGTCTAACGAACTGCTCGGGAAAACAGATCGAGCTGAACGCGCCGCGGCTGCGCGACGATCGTCTCACGGGGCCGCAGGGCTATGCCGCGGCGGGCTCGCGCGACGCGGCGTCCGATGTCCTCAACCAGCGCCTTGGGCGCGTACTTGCGGCGGAAATACGTCTGGTGTGAATCGACGAGCGATGGATATGCCTCGCGCAAGAAAGCAAAGTAACTCTCGCGCGCGACCTCGTTGAGGTTGAGCACACCGTGCCAAGCCATTCTTGCGCCGGCGTCAGCGGCCGCGGCGAATACCTCACGCAGGCTGCGTTCATCGTCGGTGAGGTGCGGCAGGATCGGTGCGACCGCGACGCCGACGCGGACGCCTGCGTCGGCCAGCATGCGCACCGCGCGCAAGCGTTGTCGCGGAGGGGCGACGGTTGGCTCGATTTTGCGCGCGAGCGCTTCGTCGAGGGTCGGCAAGCTGACGCACACGGAGACGCCGGCGGCGCGCGCCAGCTCTTGCAGCACGTCGAAATCACGAACGACCAGCGGGGAACGCGTGATCAGATGCGCCTCGGTACGGCCGCGCGCGAGTTCCGCGAGAACGCCCCGTGTGATGCGGTACGTTCCCTCGAGCGGCTGGTACGGATCGGTCGCCGTTCCGATCGCGACGTGTTCGCCCTTCCAACGGGGGCTGGAAAGCTCGCGGCGGAGCACGGCCGGCGCATTGACCTTCGCGTAGAGCTGCGAGCCCCAGTCGCCGATGCCGGTCTTCTCGAAGAACGTGTGCGTTCGGCGAGCATAGCAGAAGACACATTGATGGTAGCAGCCGCGATAGGGATTAATCGACCATCCGAAGGGCATGCCGAGGACGCGGTTGAGGACCGACTTCGCTTCGATCTCGATGCAGTCAATTCGGCCCAGTCGCCGACGGCGCTCCATCGAACATATGTTCGCTCACCGGCGGCCCAAGCCTTCCAAGGGGGAGTTCGTACGTGTTCCTACATAAGCCGGGTACCACCCCGGCCGCCCGGCTCATGTTGCGAGGACCTACTCTTCTAGCGTAAGGTTCAAGGGCACGTTGAGTCCGGTAGCGCTGCCGGCGATCGTTTGGATTGGCGCAATGTTCCCGTTTGCGTTAGCGGCGAAGACGAGTATTGAGTTCGTCGACGGATTGGCCACGAATGTCTGACCGCTCCGAGCGCTGACGGCTATCCCCTCCGCAAATGAACTAGCCGATGGGGGCAGCGCGCGGAGGCCAGTGTTAGGCCCGGAAATCATGCGAATCGGTGCAACGTTGCCGGTCGCTCCCGCCGCGAACTCGCTGATCGTTTTGCGTTGCAAAGTCAAAGACGTAAACGTTGAATGCGGCGTCGAGCGCGACGCTGACCGGTTCGACAAGCCCAGTGTTGGCGCCGCCGATCTGCGCCCCCGGGGTGACTGCTCCCGGTGCAAAGAGATCGACCGTCGCTCCCGTTTCATTGGCTCGCATGAAAGAAATCTGAAGCGAGGGCCGTCAGTAACCTCGCGCTATGGATCGTCGTCATACGATGAAAATGGGATCGGCTCCGACGGAGGACGGCCGGCATCATCCGGATCGAGGTCGCGAGCAAGCCAGGCGACATCGCGCCAGGCTCCAAGCTTCCAGCCGATCCGCCGGTAGACGCCGACGGGTTCAAATCCGGCCGCCAGATGAAGCGCGACGCTCGCATCGTTCGGAAGCGTAATACCGGCACAGGCACGGCGGAAGCCCTGCCGGCGAAGGATCCCGAAGAGTTCGTCATAGAGTTTCCGGCCAACGCCTCGGCCGCGGAAACTTTCGCGCACGTATGCGGAGACGTCGACCGACCAACGGTAGGCTGCCCGATCCCGATGTTTCGACGCGTAAGCGTACCCCACCACGTCGCTTTCGTTCGTCGCCGTTAGCCACGGCGTCCACTGCAGCGTCCTGCGGACTCGCGCGCACATTTCCTCGGCGGTGGGCGGTTCCTCTTCGAACGAAACCGCCGTCCGATCGGTGAACGGTGCATAGATTTCAGCGAACGCCGCAGCGTCGGCCGGCCGCGCGGTCCGGACGCTGATGCCAGTGAAAAGCGAGGCCACGGAAACACTGAGTCCGGACAAACTCTCTACCTCGCCCGGTCCAAAGGCGTCCCGCCCAGCCGACTCAACGTCGAGCGTACCGACGACTCGGCCGCGCTCGTCGAGGATCGGAACGATGAGCTCGGACCCCGTCGTGTCAAACGCGGTAAGATACCTTGGATCCGTTGCTACGTCGTTGGAAACGACCGCTTCGCCACGCGCGATCGCGGCGCCGGTCAGGCCTGCCCCTCGTGGAAAGCGCGGGTGCGCCGGAGGCGCCCCACCGCTGAACCCAAGCAGTATGACCTCCTCGGGCGTGACATCGTAGAGCCCAACCCAGCGGTAGGGCCCGCTGCGTCGTACGAAGGCGGCGAAGCGTTCTGCACGGGACTTCCGTGAGGCGATGCTGGCCATCGGGAGGTATCCAATATCTAAGACATAATTCCTCTATAATGGAGCGGCAAGGGGTCGATCAGGCCATCGCTCGGCGGGTCCGCGAGCGGCGCGAGCAGCTTGGTTGGAGCCTCGAGCGCCTCGCGGGTTTGTCGGGCGTTAGCCGCGCGATGATCTCGCGCATAGAGCGCGCGGAGAACAGTGCGACCGCCGCCTTGCTATCGAAACTATGTTTCGGACTCGGCATCACGCTCTCCAGTTTGATGGCCGACGCAGAGCGCCCACCGCATAGCGTCGTGCGCCGAACGCAGCAACGGAGTTGGCGCGATCCCGAAACCGGTTACGGCCGTCGCATGGTGTCACCCGCCCAAACCGGCTCCGCCGTCGAGATCGCTGAAGTGGATTTGCCGGCGGGCGCGCGCGTCTCGTACGAGGCGCCCCCGTTCCTGGCGTACGACCAGCACATCCTCGTTCTAGCGGGCCGTCTGATGTTGACGTTCGGGAACGAAAAACTCCATCTGTCGGCAGGCGATTGCGTGCACATGACGCTCGAGAGCGGTGCAACGTTCGAGAACTGCACGGCCCGGGAAGTGCGCTATCTCGTCGTCCTCAAAACCGAGCCGCGGCCCGGCGCCGCATTGCTCGGTAGAGAAGAACGCCTACCGCGCCACGCATGCTAGACGTTACCTCTCAATGCGATAAATTATCGGAGCAAGCGCCGGCGAGATGCGCGGCGCTTGCATTCGGGAGCAACGTCCGATCCCGCTTGGGACCTGGCTCATTCCGTGGCGCGTCGCAGTGCGTCGATGTCGAGCTTTACCATCTGCAGCATGGCGCGCATCGCGCGCTCGCGCTTTTCCGGATCGGGGTGACCTAAGTAGTCGCCCATTCCCTGCGGAACGATGTTCCACGCGACGCCGAACTTGTCTCGCAGCCAACCGCACTGTTGGATCTCGCCGCCTGCGGCGAGGCGGTCCCACACGTGGTCGAGCTCGGCTTGCGTTTCGCAGGTCACCAAGAGCGCAATCCCGCCGCGCGGCGGCGTCCACGAGCCCGGCGGGTCGGAACTCTTGCCGCCGTTGACCGCGAGAAAGTCTTGGCCTTCGAGCTGGAACTCGATCGTCATGACGGAGCCGGGTTCGCCCGGCCCCGCCTCATTATAGCGGGTCAGGTTCTGGATCTTCGAATCCTTGAAGATCGAAACGTAGAGGTTGACCGCCTCTTCGGCTTCATCGGTGAACCACACGAGCGGCTGAATCTTTTGCTCGGTCTTTACCATGGGTAACTCTCCTCGCTTACTCGCATTGCATCAGGCCGATCAGGTGTCCCTGCGGATCCTTGAAGTGCGCGATCTGCCCACCGTCGGGCAGTGGGACGGGCTCCATGACGCGACTGCCGCCGAGTTGCTCCAGGGTGAGCAACGTCCCGTTAATGTCGGAAACGCGGACGTAGAAGGTGACGTGACCCGCGTACTCGCCGCTTGGGCATTCGCCCATCCCGCCCCTGATGCCATCGCCGTTTTCCACAACCGCGTAGTCGGCCGGGCCGCCGACCGGCTTCATCGACCAGCCGAAAGCTTGGCCGTAAAACTCGCGGAGCGCTCGTGCGTCCGTCCCCATGATCTCGAAGTGAAAACCGGATTTGCCATCATCTCTTGCCTTTCGTCTTTTCGGGTTTAGCGGGGTGACCCGATTATATGAGGCGGACTTGTTAAAAGCAAGTAGTATTTCAAAAAACAATCAGATGAGGAGGGATGCTCGGCAGGCGAGCAGCCGAGCTGAGCGGCCTGCTCACGCGACGTGCGGTCCTCGATGCCGGCCGCGCTGAAGCCGGCATTCGCATCGAATACTGCGGCCTCGCGGCACGGTGGCTATGGGGCTTTGGGCCGTTATTTGGCTTCGATCGTCACGCCGATCGTGCCGCCGCTACACGGCGCCGATGAACTGCTGCCCGCGCAACCTTGGAACGCCACGACGTAGCCGTTTACTTTACTTGCCTTCCCGGATGTGGTCGAAATCGTCTCAACGGACGGGTTGCCGGGATTCGGGTCGAACGCGCTCGCAATCTTTTTGGTTGGCTTGGGACCCTTCTTTGCGTTCTTGTAAGCGGTCGAACTCCATATCGCGGTGGGTGACTGGTAACAGCTTCCCGAGGACGAGCAGAGGTAGAGCGTCCAGGTGACCGTCGCCGGATTCCCCTTCTGCGTCGTGACGCAGGTCGAGTACTGCGAAGACGGACAGGAATTGGCCTGCAGCCTCGCATTCGAACTGAGGACGATGCGCGCTGTCAGGCCGGTCAAACTCTTATGCGCGGCCAGTGGTGCGCCAAGCGGATGAACCGAGACTGCACGCAGGGTCGCACCCGCTCCGGCTGTTGAGATCAGTCCGAGCGCCGCAGCAATGGCTGCGCCACGAATCACATTGAGAAGCATAAGTTCCTCCGGGTGGTTTGAGGCGACGGGAGGTACAGACAAAACGAAGCACTCCTAAACATATAAGCCTGCTCCGGGTCTGCTGACGGGTACTTTACGGCGCCGGCCGCCGCGACATCCTGCCGCCGCTCCGAGGCTGATTGTCTTGCGGCTCGGCGCCGACTCGCGACGACCAGACCGGCCTCAGTGACAACTTAGCGAAACGCGAAGAATGTCCGATTTTGAGGTCACCAGATTCAGCTCCAGATCTCCGTAGAAATATGAGCCGTTCGCCGCCCAATTGTCGGTGTTGACGACGGTCGTATAGACGGTCTTGCCAAAATAGTTTGGGCTTGCGGGTGTATTGAATTCCGTTAGCTTTTGAGGGTCCGAGCCGTCGGCATTCATGATCCACCAGTCATCACCAGCTAAATGAGATAGCGGCTGATCTTCATCCGTCATCCAGATGATTTGACCGCTTGGCGTAAAGCGAGGGTGCTCGTTGTATGCGCTTCCCTCCGTCAACTTCTCGATCGTACCCGTCTTGAGATTCAATTCGAAGATCTGATTTTCAACAAAGCGATGGTTCTGATAATCGCTTGTAAACAACATTTTGTCCGAGGCTGCGGAGAAACCGCCCGTCTCGATGAATTCATTCGGGTATGTGCTGCCTGCTGGAGCCACCGTTCGGATGTTGGTCAGATACGGCGTCCCTGCGGCGCTCACGTTGAATTGGGCGATCTTGAGAGACCAATCGACGGTATCGTCCGAGCCCTTCAGTTTCGGCGTCCACTCCAGCAGTCGGCCATTCGGCGAGAACTGCGGCAGCAGGACGCCATCATCCTTACCGGTCGGAAGATCCGTCAGTTGCCAGGCTCGTGACCCATTCGCGGTGGAGATTCATAAGTCCGAATAGCCGCCCCAACCTGGGGTCGCTGCGAACGTCGCACCTTTGAGATTGCCCGGGATGTGGGTCGTTTTCTCGGCGACAAGCGCCATATAGGCCCCGGAGGGAGACCACGCCGGGCTCCCGGTGGTTCGTCCGGGGAACGTTGCGGACCCAAGACCGACCTGCCGCAGATTACGGCCATCGGGCCGCATCGTATAGATGTGGTAGTAGCCATCGTTTGCGAGGCGGTTGAATGCAATGAGGTCATTGGCTTTTGACCAATCGCTGCCGTACGCGTCCGCCTCAAAAATGCTGTAGGTAAACGGGAGCTCCGCAGGCAGATCTCTCGGCTGACGTCTTCCGAGCAGAGACGCTCGAAAACGTATCGGACCGCGAGGGGGCGCGATCCACCCCTGCGGCCCATAGCGCCAAGGGAGAACTCCCTGGCGGCGCACTTCCCGCGCATGCTGAGAGGGCGAATACGGCCAGCATAACTGTTACCGCGTGGCTCGGTGGCGGTGTGAAAGATCTCAAGTGCTGATCCTCGATGCAGGGCTGGCACACATCTACCCATTTTGCCCCGCTTCTCGCGGCCACTATCCTTCGTCAAGGGCGAGTGCGATGGCGACCTCGGGCGCCATCGCAGCGCCCTCGGCGGCCAGTCGCGCAAGTTCGTCGGCCGCGAGCTGCTCGCGAAAAAGCACCTTTAGCCGGTCGTGCGTCGCAGTTTCCGTGAATTCACGCTCGGATCCGTGCTGTCGACAAGCAGCATCGGCGTAGCCTTCGAGCACTGCCGCGCGCGTAAGATCGCCGCGCAGCGCATGAACGAGAGCAAGGTGCTCGATCGCAAAGGCGACTTGGGCGTGGTCCGGCTCACGCGCGTATACGCCGGCGGCGTCGCGAGCAGCCTCGGCGGCGCCGGCGAGATCGCCTATGGCAACCAGGTAACCGGCGAGATTGGAAAGAGCCGTGCCGATGTCCGTCGGCGACGCGTCCACATTCTGCCCGACGTCGCAGATTTCACGGACCAGCGTAATTGCTCGCTGCGTTTGCCCTCGACCGTGTTCAACCTCCGCAAGACAAAGAGTCGCGCTCTGCTCGGCTGCAGCATTTCCGAGAGCCCGATGCTCCTTGCGCAGTCGTTCCCAAGTACTCGCTGCCGCGTCGTAGTTCTTTCTGGCGAAGAATAAGAACGCCCGGCTTCTTAGGAGTTTGACTCGTACCCACGTCGATCCGCCGGCGATACTCTCTGCCTCAACCAGCGCTCTGGCCGCTTCATCGGGCTGGTCGAGCATGAGACAGATCCACGAATATCGCCCTAAGGCATCTGCAAGCGCGTTGTCGTCACCGCTTACACGCGCGTAAGCGACTGCCTGGGTAGCGACCTCAAGTGCACGCGTCTTACGAAGTCCACTAAGAAAAAGGGAAGAGAACGTAGTTGACAGCCGGGCGAGAAGCAGCGATTCCGTGGGCGGGAGAAGTTTCAGGAACCTCTCGTGTTGCACTATCCCTTCGCCTTCAATCCCGAAAATCGCCCAAGCACCCCCGGCCTCGGCAAGCAGCGCGGCGCCGCCAAGCGCGTCCGCTCGACGAAACGCTCCGTCGAGCGCTACTCGGAGGTCTTCCAATTCAACTCTGAAGGCCGTAGCATACTCGGTCGCTCGAGCGGTCCGTTCCGCGCGCTCCCTCAACTGGGCAAAACGCTCGCGCAGGTAATTCAGGTGCCGAGCTGCCAAATGGCCGGACTCGCCCGCGTCCGAGAGTTTCCCGGCAGCATAGTTGCGTGTCGATTCTAACAGACGGTACCGCAGGGAACCGCCGTTAGACTCGGTTAGCACCAGCGACTTATCGACCAGCGACGATAACACGTCTAAGACTTCAAGCTCGTCGAGTTCGTCAGTGCTGGCGACAGCCACGGCTCCCTCGAGGGTGAAGCCGTTGATGAACACTCCCAACCGTCGAAATAACAGCCGTTCGCGTTCGTTGAGCAGGTCGTGGCTCCAGTCGAATAAGGCGCGCAGCGTATGGTGACGAGGTAGCACGTCGCGGCTACCGCCGGTCAAGACTCGAAAGCGCTCGTTTAGCCGATCGCGCAGTTGCCGGGGGCTGACGACCTTGATGCGGGATGCGGCGAGTTCGATGGCGAGCGGAATACCGTCTAAGCGGCGACAAATGTCCGCGATGATGGGCGCATTTTCATCGGTTAATCTAAATCGGCGATCGACCGCTTGCGCACGCTCGACGAAGAGCTCGATAGCTGCATACTCGGTCGCATGCGATGCCGCCAGCGATGAAGCGATCGCTTCGCCTGGGACGCCGAGCGAGGGCATGTGGTACGAGGCTTCCGAGGCAATACCAAGCCCTTGTCGGCTCGTTGCGAGGACGCGTATCTGCGGGCAGCTCCTCAGAATAACGGCAATGATATGCGACGCTTGTGCGATTAGGTGCTCGCAGTTATCAAAGACCAATAATGCGCGCTTTGATTTCAATGCAAGTACTAAGTTATCGAGCGGGTGACCGTCAGGCGCGAGCTTGATTCCAAGAGCTTGTGCCACGGCGGCCGGGATATAGTCCCCGCTCGCAAGTGGGGCGAGTTCGATGAGCCACACTCCATCCCCGGAACGGTCGAGCAGTTTCACCGCAACTTCCAATGCGGCGCGCGTCTTACCCACGCCGCCCGAACCCACGAGAGTGACGACCTGATGCTTTGCGAGGAGCGCGGTGATCTCGGCGATCTCGGCGTGGCGGCCGACAAGGGACTTCGGGATTCTCGGCAGGTTATTGGCCATTTGGTCGAGCGAGCGCAGCGGCGGAAATTCTGCGGCGAGGTCCGGCGCGACCAATTGGTACACGTACTCGGGGCGTGCGAGGTCCTTCAGTCGATGCTCGCCCAGGTCGCGCAGACTCGTCAGCGGAGGCAGGTCGCCGCGAACGAGGTCCGCGCTGACCCTTGATACCAATGCTTGCCCGCCGTGTCCGATCGCCAGCAGGCGCGCTACGCGGTTGACGGCGGATCCGAAGTAGTCGCCGTCACGTTCGTCGGCAGTGCCCGTGTGGATTGCCGCCCGTACGCGCAGCCCGTCGACTCCCGAAAAGTCCTCGGTCGCAAGCGCCCGCTGGGCCTCGAGAATCGCGGCCACGGCATCCGCCGGGCGCGCGAAAGCCGCGCAAAACGCATCGCCGATCGTCTTGAAGACGTGCCCGTGGTGCCGCGCAATTGACGCGCGCATCAGTGCGTCGTGCCGCCGAACCGCTTTGTCCATAGCCGCTGCGTGCTGATCCCACCGCTGCGTGCTGCCCTCAATGTCGGTGAACGCAAAGGTGACCGTACCGCTAGGCAGCGGGCGCGAAACGGCCGGCGTCGGCTCCGGAATGACGCTCACGCCGCCATCTTCGCCCGCCAGGCCGGGGGAACCGGCTCCGTAAGCTACGAGCTCGGCATGAGACCGTCACGTTCACACCGTACTTGCAGGGCCAATAGGAGGGCCTGTGATGCGCTCGATGCTCAGAACACTCTTATTCGCGGCCTTCGGATGTCTGCTCTCAGAGATGTTTGCTGGATGCTCCGGCATGGCGCCGGCCGGTGCGATCTCCGCGCCACAGGCGCCGGCCGGAGAACGGCGCTCGACGGGGTTAGAGCGCGTTTTGCTACCGGTGCGGCTTGGAGCCGCGCCCGGTTCCACATTGCCATCCAGCGGTGCCGCGCCCCAAACCGCGCTAATGCCGCCGCTCGCTGCCGCGCCGTTTCGCGGCCTCTACGTCTCCGATTTCGGCGTCAAGTACGGACAGGGCGGCGCTCTGTTGCTCTCGCCGCGCGCATTCCAACCGGTCGGCAAGCTGACGGGCGGTATGGACGCGCCCGACGGCGAGTGGATCGATCGCTCGGGAAACTTCTACGTCGCTAACGCAGACGGCCCGAACGTGACGGAGTACGCGCCGGGGAGCAAGCACCCGACATGCACGTATTCCGGCGCGAACGATCCGACGAACGTCAAAACCGACAACGACGGTAACGTGTTCGTGGTCGATTGGAACGACGGCCAGAGCGGCTCCGTCGACGTTTACCGCCAGTGCCGCGACTCGATCGTCCGCACCTACACCTTCGGCTCGGGTGCTCCGAGCGACGTCGCCTTTGACGGCGCAGGCCGCGTCATGTACGTCATGTATCTGTCGGGCCCGAGCGGCAAAGGAACGCTGGAGATGTTCCATGGGAACTCGATGACCCCGGTTGCGCTAGGTGCAACGGTGAGGTTTCCAGGCGGCCTGCTCATCGATAAGAACAAGAACCTCATCGCCGCCGACCAAGGCGTGCAGGGCCGGGCGGACGGAGCCATCGACGTCATCGCGCCACCTTATTCAACCGCCTCGTCGCTCGTGACGAGACTCGCGCAGCCGGTGTGGCTCAGCTTGAATCGGCGCGAAACCATTCTGTTCGCCTCGTCGTTCGACTGGAATACTCCGACTGTTTGGGCCTTCGACTATCCGTCGGGGTCGCTGCGCGAGACGATCGGTTCTGCGAACGGCCTCGTCGTGCCGCTGGGAGTCGCCGCATCCCCAGATGATGTCTTTTAAAACGGTCCACGGTCCGTCGACTTACACGCGAGAAATTGAATCCGGGAGGGCCTATGACGCCGGAAGAACGCCAGCAGCTCGAATCCGCTTTACGCTGTTACGACCGCATCATTGAACGGGAGGGGGCCGAACCCAACGATGTGCGTGCGCAGCCAGGCACGACTAAGCTCGACGCGATGAGGGACTTGCGCGAGATGCTCGCGGAGCACATTGCCGGACGGGACTACGTCGCGCCAGGCGCAAGGTCTTCGATGGGCTGCCCTTGCGGGTGGCAAGTCACCACCAGGGCAGGAAAAAGCGAAGACGTCGCTCACCTGCGCGTTCTCATGAGCGAGCACCGGAAAACGTGCAACGTTCCAGAGAGACCGCTTCGCTTCCGAAGCCCAGAGGAGTGGGAGGCGCTGGCGGAGGGATGGATGACATCCTCCCAGGAGCAGCAAATGTTCGAACTCTGCGAGTGGCACCCACCGAGGCACGAATGACCGCAAGAAATGTCAGGCCCGCCGCTTGAAGCGACGGGCCTGACATTGGGCGGAGTCGGGCGCGCTACAGCGTGCCGTTCAACCCGGGGACCGCGAGAGTGGGGTCGCACAGTTCGGCGTAACCGTCGACGCGAGTGAAGGGCGCCGTGCCGACGCCGCCGGAGCCGGTCTGGGTGTAGGTGATCTCGACGAATGCCCACATTGACGGATTGAAACCCGCCGATGGCGAGGACACGTAGCTGCACGTTTGAGCCGGGTCCCAACCGCCGGCCGACGACTTGTAGTACGCGTATTGCTTCAGCGCTTCTTTGGCGCACGCGGCCGCCGTGATGTACGGCCCCGATGACGACCCGTAAACGTTGAATGTGCCGGAGGTGTAGTAGTTAAAGGTGTTGCCGGTGGCGGTCGTAGCGTCCTGCCATTGGACCGACAGTTCGACGTAGCACGGCAAGCACGGTTCGCTCTCAGTGCCGCCCTTGCACTTCGTGGCGTCGTATGACCCGCTGGTTCGCGGCGCGGGTGCGAATTTGATCGATGCCGCCGTCGCGGCGATGGGCTGAGCCAAGGTGAGCAGCAGACCGGAAGCCACGAGGGCGACGACGCTGCGGCGAAGAGCGACGATTCGAAGGTTCGACATTGCTGAGTTCTCCTTTGCGGCCGGTGGCCGCGTACTCGTTCGGCGTCTCGGCTCGTCGTCCGGAGCGCCTTGGACGTACCGTAGCGCCGCCGGCGTCGAGCCGGCATCCGTGAACTCACGGAGGCGACGGGGCTGCTACCGAGGAGCGTGAAGAACCGCGGATAATTCGGATCGCGACTTGACCCCGAGCTTACGGTACGCTGTCGCGAGGTGAGTCTCGACGGTGCGGCGCCCCATGCGCAGTTCTGTCGCGATGTCGGGATTTGCGTAGCCACGGGCCGCAAGCGCAGCGACTTGCGCCTCTCGCGGCGTCAGCGACGTGCTGCCGGCATTAGGCGCGGCGGCGCGCCCTTGAAGGCGTCGGGTAGCTTCGGTAGCGCCCATATGATGCCAGGCGTCGCGCGCCGCCGAAAGGTCGCCCGCGACCTCGTTCGCAAGGGCGGCCTCGACGAGAACGCCGAGGCCCTGCAAACGCTCCGACGCCTGTGAGGCCAGGAGTGCCCCGGCTTGCGAGTCGCCGACGCGACGAGCGCGGCGCGCGTCGAAGAGGTCGCGCATCGCGCTCGCGAGAGGATTACTGCCCCCAGCGCACGCGAGCTCGATGAGGTCGCGGGCCTTGCGGACGCTCTCACCATCGAGAAGCTCGGCGACCACGTCGCACAGCCAGTAGGCGTGATCGGGTTCGGTGATTGCGGCGATGCCCCGTTGTGCGAAATCATGCGCGAGGTTAAGTTCCCCGCGCTCGAGCGCGGAGCGCGCCGCGGCGCCCGTGACGGCCGCGATGATTTGCGATTCCCGCAAGCTCAGGGCGACGTCAACCGCTTCGGCGGCGTCGAACTCATCGAGGCCGGTCGGCATCTTGAGCAAGCTTCGGAGTCGAAGCGCCGCCGCACGTGCGAAGGCCTGGGTCAAAGGCGCGATGGAACGGGACTCGGCGATCGTCCGATATCCGTCGAGCGCTTCGTTCAATTTACCACCGTAGAGAGCGGCGTGCACCGTGGCGGCGAGCGCGATGAGAGCGTGACGGCGCAACCCGTGACTTTCGGCGAGCGTGCGGGCTTCGTTCTGTTTCTCCATCGACTCAGCAAGAGAGCCGAGCATGAGCGCGGCGTTGGACAAGCTTATGAGCGCGTGGATTTCGAGCTCGACGTTCTCGACGTTCCGCGCGATCGAAAGCGCGACAGTGTACTCGTCGCGCGCGCGGCCGTAGGCGCCAAGAGAGCAGAGCGCGTTTCCACGGGCGTTGTGCGAACGAAACCGATCGATCGGATCTCGCTCGACCGGAAGGCCCTCGGCCCGGTCGAGCGTCGAAAGGGCTTCCTGCGCGCGTCCGAGGGTCGCTTGCATTCCGGCGAGCGTCATCGCTGCCGAATAGTGGATGGGCATCGGCGGCTGGCGCTCGAGCTCGCGGCACACGGCCTCCGCGGTCGCAACGGCCCGGTCGACTTCACCCGCCTCGTACAGTTGGCGCGCCGCCCAAAGGAGAAGGCGTTGCGCGTCGCTTTCGCGTCCGCGCGCGCGCAAAGCCGCCGACTCGGCGTTGCTCACCGCTTGCGCCAGGCGCATCTCACCGATCACACACAAGGCAAAAGTCAGCTTACGGACGATCCCATCGCGCACATCGTCCGAGGCCAACGACGCGGCGCGCTCGTAAAACGTCGCGGCATCGGCGTACGCGCACATCGCCCCGGCGCGATCGCCGGCGGCCTCGTTTTCGGGGATGGAACGCTCGGGAACGTGACCCGCCCACCAGTGGTATGCCGCCTCGTCCGGAGCTGCTCCGCCATCGAGAGCTTCGGCGATTCGCCGGTGCAGCGTACGGGCTTCGACGAGCAGAAGCTCGCGATACACGATCTCACGCGTAAGGGCGTGGCGAAAGCGGAAGTATGCGCCGCGCCGGTCTTCGACGACGAGCTGCGCTCGCAGCGCGCTCCGCAAGGCCGCAAGGATTTCCGCCGTGCTTGCGCCGCCGATGCGGGCGAGCAGGTCGACGTCGAAGTCTCTGCCGACCACGGCCGCCGTCGTAACGACTCGGCGCGTCGTTTCATCGAAACTCGCGAGCCGCTCGAGCACGGTGGCGCGTAGGGAGACGGCCGGCTCGATCGGTGCCTGAGCGTCTCGCTGCGAGCGATCGAGCGCGCCGCGCAGTAGCTCCTCCGCAAACAGCGGACTGCCTTCGGCTAGCGCCGCGATCGCCTGGACGTCGTGTGGAGAGATTGCCTCGCGATCGTGAAGCGCCGATCGCACGAGGTCACGGATGTCGGCGTCGGTCAGCGGACCGATTTTCAGGGACGCCGTTGCTTGCGCGCGAAGCGCGGCGACTTGCCGAGCTCGCGCGGCGTCGGTACGCGGCTCTTCGTCGCGCAGCGTAAAGAGCTGCAGCACCGGCGCGTCGTGCAAACGTTTCGTGAGGAAGCGTGCCAGATCGAGCGAGGCCGAGTCGCTCCAATGCAGGTCTTCCACAACAAGCACGATGCAGCCATCGATTGCGGCTTGACGTCGCAAATCGTCTGCCACCAATTGGAAGCGCCGGAGCCGCTCGACGTCGGAACCGTGCGAACGATCGACGGCTGCCCCGCGAAGCTCCGCTTCGAGCTTCGCTCCCGTTCGACTCGATGCCAAGGCTTCGACGAATGGCTGGTACGGCGTCGACAAGTATTCAAGACAGGCGCCGCGCAGCACGGTGCAGCGCTCGCGCTTGACGCGGTTGGCGAATTCGTCGACGAGCCGCGTTTTCCCGATTCCGCCCTCGCCCCAAAGCACGATCGCGGCGCCCTGCTGAGCGGCCTTCGCGTTACGGAAGGCCGCCAGCAACACGTCGAGTTCGGCCCGGCGACCGGCGAACGCGCGAAACGTCGTTTGCTCGAAGATCAAGCTTGTAGCCCGCGTTTCTTCACGGGCGGCGTTAGCTGGGCGTACCCAGAACTCCGGTTACCAGGCAGGGCGACGTTTTCATGTCGGGACCGAAACCCGGCATCGCTAGAGGCGACGGCTTCTTCGAGAAGACGATCGTGAAGAGGTATCCTGTGACGTGATTCTTGGGCGGCGGGAGCGCCGGCACGGAAACAGTGCTTGAAAATGCCTGCGAAGAGCCGAAACCAGCGGTGATCGGGACGTCGAGAAGAACCGCTTGGTCGAAGCGAATCTCCAAGTACGATTTGGGCGGCAATCCGCCGGTGCAGTCGTTGGTGAAGGTCCCGCTGAGCGTCAGCAGGCTCGAGCTCGTAGCATCCGCCGAGAAGCTTTGGAGCCATAGATATCCGGGGCCCGACTGGGCCTGGGCGCGTCCCGCGAAGGCGGCGGCAGCGAGTGCCACGGCGACCGCCGCGAACGCTAAACGAAGAAAAGAGAGGCGATTCATGTAGCCCTCCGGAGTGCGCATGGACGGCGCTTCGGCGCGTTCCAGCGCGGCACCCGGTGCGCCGAGCCCCTCGACGTACGAAGACGTCTCAGCCGACGTCGAATGCGCGCCCCGTCACCGTATCGTGAAGCGTCGCGTATTTCGCGAGGACGCCCTGACCGAGGTTGATGAACGCTTCAGTGCGTTCGTGCGCGGCTAGAGCCTCCGCTGAAGCCCAATGTTCCACGATATAGAACTGACGATCGTCATCAACACCGCGGTAGACGTCGTAAAGGAGATTTCCCGGATCGCGCCGGGACGACTCGGCTAGCGTGCGAAACGCCGCCATGGCATCGACGACGTGCTCTTTCTCAAAGCGAAAGATCGCGACGTGAAAGACTTCATTGCTACTAACCGCAGCACTGGCTCGCGAGAATGCGAACGCGGTGGTAGCTAGTGTCAAGAAACTGTTGCGAGCGATCATTTCCAAAACAACCCTCCGAATCGACATTCCCCAGAATGACTGAGATTTTCGAGGCCTGTTGCAGCCTCTCAGGCCGACGTGCGCAGGTTGCGCTGGCGGGCGAGCGAGGCCTCCATCGCAAGCTACGAGAGCGGCCTTCGGCGAATGTCCGGAAAATAATTGCGGTGGCACGGTCTGGCCGACGAACCCGGAGGCGCCCGTTATCGACGTCGACGGCGTGTTGTACGGCACGACCGTCGGCGGGGTAGGCGCTCCGAGCGACGGGCCCGTGTTCGCGATACCGATCTAGTCGGATAGTCGTCATTTACCGCTGCCACGTGTGCGCCGAACAGCGAATTCAACTGCGTGGTGCTTGACAAACCTATTTCTGGATTGTATAGTCCAGAAACGTGGCTCGCAGCAAAGAATTCGATCCAGATCGGGCACTGAAGGCAGCGGTAGACGTGTTTTGGCGCAAAGGGTACGAGAAGACGTCGCTGGACGACCTGATGGCTGGGATGAACATCGGACGCCAGAGCTTGTACGATACGTTCGGCGATAAGCGCGCGCTGTATCTAAGCGCGCTCGATGACTATCGAAGGTCGACCCAGGGGGCGATGAAGACGCTGTTCGACTCAGGACACCCGGTCCGAGATTGCTTCGGCGCTATTCTGCACGGAATTTGCGACGAGTCGCGCGCCGACCACGAACGCGGCTGCCTGTTACTGAGCGCAAACCTCGAGCGCAACCTCGACGATCGGGACGTTGCGAGGCTCGTGCGACGCAATCAGTCCGAGGTGGAGGCGATCTTCGAGGCAGCTCTGCGATCGGGACAACGCCGAGGCGAGCTTGGGGCCGACAAGGATCCGGCCGCGCTCGCAAACTTCTTTCTTGCGACGATCCAAGGGATGCGGCAGCTCGCTAGAGCGACCTCGGATCGCGCCGCGCTGCGGCGCATTGCCGGCGTCGCGCTCTCAACGCTGGCTAGCTTCAATTAGTTGTAGCTGGTTTTTCCCCACCTGTAAGCTTTCACGGAGCGTGTTATGCGATATGTATCTCTTGTTTCGCTCAGGTTTGCCCTGCTCGCGCTGGGGTGGTTCGTTTCTCCGGCCGGGGTGGCGCAGGCATTCCCGGTCAACTTCGGTACCGGCTTCACGACCCGCGACGTTCAGGTCGACGGCAGTACCGTGAGCGTCACCGTCGGCGGTCGCGGTCCGGTCGTCGTCCTGTTACACGGCTACGGCGAAGACTCGCGCATGTGGAAGCCGCTGGCGATTGCATTAGCGCCGCAGTTCACGGTCGTTGCGCCGGATCTGCCCGGAATCGGGAACTCGTCGATACCGTCGAGCGGGATCGACATGAAAACATCGGCCCGGCGCGTCCGCGATGCGGTTAAAACGCTGGGGTATTCGAAGGTGCGCGTCGTCGGTCACGACATCGGGCTGATGGTCGCGTATGCCTACGCGGCGATGTACCCAAGAGAAGTCGAGCGACTCGCGTTGATGGACGCGTTCTTACCGGGAGTAGCGGGCTGGGAGCCGATCTACGACAACCCCAATCTGTGGCACTTCCGATTCCACGGCCCAACGCCGCTCGCACTCGTTACCGGTCGCGAGCGCACCTACTTCGATTACTATTGGAACGACTTCGCCGCCGACGCACATCATTCGATACCCGAGGTCCAACGCAGCGAGTACACCGCGGCATACGCGCGGCCGGGGCGAATGACCGCCGGCTGGGCATACTTCGCTTCGTTCCCCAAAACGGCGACCGATTTCGCAAAGCTCGCGACGGTCCCGCTGACGATTCCGGTGCTGTCTATCGGCGGCGCAAAGTCCCTTGGCCCGCAGCTCGGCGCACAGGCCAAGCTCATCTCGCCGAACGCCACCGTCATCGTGCTCAAGAATGCCGGTCATTGGATCATGGAAGAGCAGCCGGCCGAAACGATGTCTGCGATCGAGCAATTCCTCGAGCGGACATAGAACGATGGGCGCGTCTCTGCGCGTGCCCGACGGCGTCGGCACGGCCGCCTGCTATGGTTGGGCCATGAGAACGAGATGGCTGCCCCTACTTGCCCTCTGCGCCGTTGTCGCGGCCGGCGCCCCGTCGTCGGCCGCTGCGGCAGGCATGGCCGGTTTCCCCGCTTACCCGCACGCGTCGCCCGTGTCACCCTACGGCGCAAGCCTCCCCGGATACGTGCTTCAATCGCACGATTCCGTGACGACGATCGATCGCTGGTATCGGTCAAAGCTCCCGGCGACCTGCGCGCGCGTCGCGCTTGCATCCGGGCCCCACACGGACATCGAATACCGCTGTCGTGCTATGCGCATTTTCCTCGACATCACGTCCGATAGCGGCAGAACGATTCTCCACGCATATCCGCTCTGATATGTTCGATCCGCCGGGTTCTTCATGCGTCTTGGGTCGAAGATAGGTAGTGCGTCGATTTGACGCGTCTCCCCCAAATTGACAACCTTTGCCCGGCTACGGTACACTACGCGGGTTGTGGTCCTCAGCCGCGGACGCGTTTTTGGTGCGTTCGCGGCGGAAGACCGTAGATGAACGCCAGGCTACGTGGAGTTGAGATGAAGAACATCATCGGCCGGAAGGTCGGGATGACGAGCGTGTTTACCGCGGATGGGCGGTACGTCCCGGTCACCGTCATCGAGGCGGGGCCGTGCCTTGTGCTGCAGCACAAGACGGTAGAAACCGACGGCTACGCGGCCGTCGCGCTCGCATTTGCCGACCCGCGCAAGAACGGCCTCACGAAGCCCCAGGCGGGCCGCTTCAAGAAAGCCGGAATCGCCGAAAAGAAGTACGTCCGCGAGTTCCGCCGCGCGATCGACGGCGCCCCCGAGGTCGGCGGAACGGTCTCGGTCGAGGTCTTCGCCGAGGGCGACCGCGTCGACGTCGTTGGGATTTCGAAGGGCCACGGGTTCGCCGGCGGCATCAAGCGCCACAACTTTCACGGCGGCGGCCAGACCCACGGCTCGATGATCCATCGCCAGCCGGCCTCGAACGGTGACACGAATGCCGGCCGCGTCGTGCGCGGTTCGCGCCGCCCGGGCCACTTCGGGGTCGACCGTACGACCCACCAGAACCTCGAGATCGTCCGTGCCGACCCGGAGCGCAACGTGCTCCTCGTGCGCGGCCCGGTCCCCGGGGCCAAGAACGGCCTCGTGCTCGTCTCGGCCGCAGTTCGTCCGCCCAAGGTGCCGGCGCCGGCTCCGGCCGCGAAGGCGTCGCCGGCCGCGAAGGGGGCGAAGTAAATGCCGGCCGTCATCGACTCGCAGGGCCAAAACGTCCGCGACGAAGCCGTCCCGGAGGCGTTCGCTGGTGCGGGCGGCGGCAAGGCCAACGCAATGTTCCGCGCGGTGTTCCGCGAGCTGAGCAACCGCCGAGCCGGCACGGCTTCGACCTTGCGCCGCGACGAAGTCCGGGGCGGCGGAAGGAAACCGTGGAAGCAAAAGGGGACCGGCCGCGCGCGCCAAGGATCGATCCGTTCGCCGCAGTGGCGCCACGGGGGCGTCGTGTTTGGGCCCAAGCCGCGCACCTACATCGTCTCCCTTAATAAGAAGGAACGCAAAGCTGCGCTGCGAGCGGCACTCTCGGATCGCTTCGCGAGCGATTGCGTCACCGTGCTGACGACCGATGGGTTCGATCTGACCAAGACCCGCGATCTTGCCGGGCTGCTCTTCGGATCGGCCAAAGTTGCCAAGCGCGGGGCGCGGACGCTCGTGGTCTACGCCGAGAGCGAGCACGAGGCCGTCGGCAAGACGCTCGTGCGCATCGGCGCAAATCTCCAACGCGTCGCCGTCACCCACACCGGCGCCCTCGACATCAAAGACGTGCTCGGGTACGCGCGCATCGTCCTGACGACCGCCGCCCTCGGCCACCTCGCGAACGCCTTCGCGGTCAGCAGGGAGAAAGCTCATGCGTAGTGCGCTGCGGAGCGCCAGGCATCCCGCAACGTGGGGTGCCCTTTAAATGGAGGCGAGAGACATTATCATTGCGCCGCTGATCTCCGAGAAGTCGATGACGGGGACACACATCTCGCAGTATAGCTTCGAAGTGCATGCGCGCGCGACGAAGACGCAGATCCGGCATGCGGTTGAAGAGATCTTCAAGGTTACCGTCATCAAGATCAACACGACCAATGTCGGCGGTAAGATCAAGAACTTCGCGCGCCGGGGCGTCCGCACGTCCGGTCAGCAGTCGGATTGGAAAAAAGCCATCGTCACCCTCAAAGCCGGCCAGAAGATCGAACTGGGCGGCGTGAATCCGTTCGAGCAGTGATCCGCATGCATCTTACGTCCGGTCGCTTCGTTGCTCATCGCTCACGTGCTAAGGCACGCTTCGCTTTTCGCGCCTCGCGCTCGAACGTAAGCTGCACGCGGCTCACTGCGAAGGTATTCTAAATGGCAGTCAAACGCTATCGCCCGACGTCCGCCGGCCAGCGCTTCATCACGACGATCGATACCCGCGATCTTACGAAGAAGAAACCCGAAAAAGCGCTCGTTGAGGTCAAAAAGAAGCACAGCGGCCGCAACAACAACGGCCACATCACCGTGCGCCACAAAGGCGGCGGCACGCGGCGTCAATATCGCATCGTCGATTTTAAGCGGCAAAAGGATGCGATCCCGGCCAAAGTTGCGGCGATCGAATACGATCCCAATCGCTCGGCGCGCATCGCGCTGCTCAACTACAAGGACGGCGAGAAGCGCTACATCCTCGCACCGGCGGGCCTCGAGATCGGTCAGGTCGTCGAATCGGGCGACGCCGCCGACATCAAGACCGGCAACTGTCTGCCGATCAAGAACATCCCGCTCGGCACGGTGATTCACAACATCGAGTTGCGCCCGGGCGAAGGCGGCAAGCTCGTGCGCAGCGCGGGTTCTTCGGCCCAGTTAATGGCGAAGGAAGGCGACTACGCCCAGGTTCGCATGCCGTCGGGCGAGGTCCGCAAGATCTTGATGGTCTGCCGCGCGACGATCGGGCAACTCGGAAACCTCGATCACGAGAACGTCGTCATCGGAAAAGCCGGCCGCATCCGCCACATGGGTAAGCGCCCGTCGGTCCGCGGCATCGCGATGAACCCGGTCGACCACCCGCACGGCGGCGGTGAGGCGCGCTCGACATCGGGCCGGCCGCCGACGACGCCTTGGGGCCAGATGACGATGGGCAAGAAGACGCGCCGCAACAAGCGCACCAGCAAAATGATCGTCCGCAAGCGGAGTGCCAAGTAATGGGTCGCAGTTTAAAAAAGGGTCCGTTCGTGGCGGATCATCTGCTCGCCAAGGTCGAGAAGATGAACAGCACGCGCGAGAAGCGCGTCATCAAAACGTGGTCGCGCTCGAGCACGATCGTGCCGCTGATGGTCGGGCACACGATCTCCGTGCACAACGGCAAGACGCACGTTCCGGTTTTCGTCACCGAGAACATGGTCGGGCACAAGCTCGGCGAGTTCTCGCCGACGCGCCTGTTCCGCGGACACTCGGGCCAAGAAAAGAGCGCGGTGAAGTAACGTGGCCGAGACGCAGACGCTAGAACGCTCGCAGGCGCTCGCACATCTCAAATTCGCCCGGATGGGCCCGCGCAAGCTGCGCCGGGTCGCCGACGCCATCCGCGGCAAGAGCGTGCGCGAAGCGCTCGTACTGCTGCAATTCTCCGGTGTCTTCGCGAGCGAACCGCTCGAAAAACTCCTCAAGAGCGCCGTTGCCAATGCGGAAAACAATCACAGCATGGCAACGGACGATCTTTACATCACGAAGATCACCGTCGACGGCGGCCCAGGCGGCTCGTACACGCGCCGGCTCGATCCGCGCGCGCAAGGCCGTGCCGCCTTCAAGCGCAAGCGCATGTCGCACGTGACGATCGCCGTCGGGAATACGCCGCCGAAGAAGCAACCCAAGAAAAAGTCGGGCGCCTCGATCGCGCTGTCGACGGTCGAGACGCGCCGTCGCGCGGCCGCGACACCCGCCAAGAAAGCGCCCGCGAAGCGCGCCCGCAAACCGAAAGCCGCAGCGGCCGCTGCCGGAGCCTCCGCATAATGGGTCAAAAAATTCATCCGGTCGGTCTGCGTCTGGGGATCACGCGCACGTGGGAGAGCCGGTGGTTCGAGAAAAAGAACTACAAGGCGTGGCTGCACGAAGATCAGTCGATCCGTAAGTATTTCGGAAAGCTGACGCGCGCGGCGGCGATCTCCAAAGTCGAAATCGAACGCCGCGCGAACCAGGCGCGCGTCATCGTTCACACCGCCAAGCCCGGCATCATTATCGGCAAGCGCGGCGTCGGTATCGAAGACATCCGCAAGAGCCTCGAGCGGCTGACGCAGAAAAACGTTCAGGTCAACGTCGTCGAGATCAAGCATCCCGAACTCGACGCGCGCTTGGTCGGCCAAAATATCGTCGATCAGCTCGAGAAGCGGATCGCGTTTCGCCGCGCGATGAAGCAGGCGATCATGCGCACGATGAAGGCCGGCGCGCGCGGCGTCAAGGTCATGGTCTCGGGGCGTTTGGGTGGTGCCGAAATCGCGCGCACCGAGCAAAACCACGACGGCAAAGTTCCGCTGCACACGCTGCGCGCCGACATCGACTACGCACACGTCGAAGCGTTCACGACGTTCGGCCGCATCGGCTGCAAAGTTTGGATCTATAAAGGTGAAGTGCTGCCCGAAACGACGCGACAGGAGCGTCGTGAGCCCGAGAAACCCGCGGGCGAGCGGGCCACCTTCCGGGATCGTCGCGGCGAGCGTCGCGGCGGCCGCGGTCGCGGTGGAGCGCCGCGTCCGGCGCAGTCGACGGACAACGAGGTCGACGATTTCGATTTTCCGACCGTCGGCGAAATCGAAGGCGACACCGAGTCGCTGGCGGCCGAATTCGAAGGTGCGTTCGCGATCCCGGATCATCCTCGCGCGACCGGCCCGCATGGCGGTGCCGCGGTTCACGACGTTGCAGCCGAACACGGCCACGGCGTTACGGCCGAAACCTCCGTCGTCGATCCCGCAAGCCAGCACACGGTCGACGAAGCCGAGCGCCCCGGAGCCCCCTCGAGCGCTCCAACGGCACATCACCCGGAGCCCGCTCCGGGCGGCGGTACCCATCACCGGCCCGAACTCGAGACCGCAAGCGAACCGGCGGCCGAAGCGACGCAGCCGCCCGAGGCCGGCAACGACGAGGTGACGGAGTAAGATGCTCACTCCCAAGCGCGTCAAATGGCGCAAGCAGCACCGCGGGCGCATGCGCGGCAGGGCGCTCGTCGGCAACACGCTGACGTTTGGCGAATACGGCCTGCAGGCGCTCGAGCCCGTGTGGATGAGCAACCGGCAGATCGAAGCGGCTCGTATCGCGATGACCCGCCACATCAAGCGCGGCGGCAAGGTTTGGATCAAGGTGTTCCCCGACAAGTCGGTTACGAAGAAACCGGCCGAGGTTCGGATGGGCTCCGGCAAAGGCAATCCGGAGGGCTGGGTCGCCGTCGTGCGCCCGGGCCGGATCCTCTTCGAGCTTGCCGGCATCCCCGAATCGGTCGCCCGCGAAGCGCTGACCTTGGCTGCTTCCAAACTTCCAATTTCGACCAAGATCGTGACCCGCAGCTCGGAGATGGGAGCGGTATCATGATGCGAAGCATCTTGAAGGGGTCCCGCGCGCAGCGTCGCGCGGGGGCGTGCAGCGGCGTTTTCGGCGCGATAGTGCCGAAAGCGCTGCGGAGCGCCAAGCACCCCGCAACGTGGGGTGCCTTTAAATGAAGCAGAGCGAGCTCAAAGATCTGCGCACGTTGACGGTTCCCGAGCTGCTGCAGAAGGCGCGCGAGACGAAGGAGCAGCTTTTCAACCTGCGCTTTCAGTTGCGCACGGGGCATCTCTCGGATTTTAGCCGGGTGAAAGCCACGAAGCGCGAGTACGCGCAAATTCAAACCGTCATCAGCGAGAAGCGCCTCGCGGAAATTACCGAGGCATCGCATGGAGCCGCTTAGCATGGAACGCAATCGCCGGCGCGTCAAGCAGGGTCGCGTGTCGAGCGACAAGATGGACAAGACGATCGTCGTCGTCACCGAGACGCGCGTCCCCCATCCGACCTACAAGAAGATCGTCCGCAAGTCGGTGCGCTTCAAGGCGCACGACGAAACGAACGACGCAAAGATCGGCGACCTCGTGCGCATCATGGAGACGCGCCCGATCTCCAAAGACAAGCGCTGGCGCCTACTCGAGATCCTCGAGCGGGCAAAGTAGCTGCACCCATGATTCAACAAGAGACGCGGCTGAAAGTCGCGGATAACAGCGGGGCCCGAGAACTCCTTTGCATCCACGTGCAGGGCGGGTCGCGGCACCCCTATGCCTATGTCGGCGACATCATCGTCGGCACGGTCAAGAGTGCGATCCCGGGCGCGGCGGTCAAAAAGGGCCAAGTCGTCAAGGCGGTCATCGTGCGCTGCTCGCACCCGATGACGCGGCCCGACGGCTCGATCATCAAGTTCGACGAGAACGCTTGCGTCATCATCAAAGGCGAGAAGGACAACCTCGATCCGCGCGGCACGCGCGTCTTCGGGCCGGTCTGCCGGGAACTGCGCGACCGCGGTTTCCTGAAGATTGCTTCGCTCGCCCCGGAGGTCTTGTGAAGCAAAGGATCATCAAGGGCGATACCGTCGTGCTGCGCCGCGGACGCGAGAAGGGCAAGCACGGAACGGTCAAGGCGGTCTTCCCGAAGGAAGGCACGGCGACCGTCGAGGGTCTTAACGTCGTGAAGCGTCACGCCAAGCAAGGCGTCGACGGCGCGAAGTCCGCGGGCATCTACGAGAAGGAAGCGCCGATTCCGCTGTGCGCGCTGCAGATCGTGGATCCCAAAACCAACTTGCCCACACGCGTGCGCCGCGTTCACAAGGACGACGGCACGACGGCGCGCGTCGCCGTGCGCTCGGGCGAGGAACTCCTCGTCTCGGCGAAGGGGCGTTAGCGCGATGGCGTTTCCCCGTTTGCGCGAGAAATATCAGACCGACGTTCGCAAGAAGCTGATCGATAAGTTCGGTTATTCGAACGTTCACCAAGTGCCCAAGCTCAGCAAGGTCGTCATCAACATGTCGGTCGGCGAGGCGATCCAGAACTCGAAAGTTCTCGACACCGCCGTCAAGGAGCTCGAGACGATCAGCGGCCAGAAAGCCGTGATCACGAAGGCCAAGAAATCGATCGCCGCGTTCAAGCTGCGCGAGGGGATGTCGATCGGCGCGAAGGTGACCCTGCGCGGCGAGCGGATGTACGTCTTCCTCGACAAGCTCTTCAACATCGTGCTGCCGCGCATTCGCGACTTCCGCGGCCTCAACCGCAAGTCGTTCGACGGCCGCGGTAACTACAATCTCGGTCTGCGCGAGCAGATCGTGTTCCCGGAAATCAACTACGATCGGGTCGACAAGATGCGCGGTATGGATATCGTCATCGTGACGACGGCCAAGACGGACGAAGAAGCGACCGAGTTTCTCACGCAGATGGGGCTCCCGCTTCAAAAGGAGCGTACCTAGTGGCGAAAACCTCGAGCATCGAGAAGGCGAAACGTACCCCGAAGTTCGCGGTGCGGCAACACAACCGTTGCCTCTCCTGCGGGCGTCCGCGCGGATATTATCGCAAGTTCGGGCTCTGCCGCATCTGTTTCCGCGAGAACGCGCACCGCGGGTTCATCCCCGGCATCACGAAGGCGAGCTGGTAAGCCATGGGTGTTATCACGGATCCCATCGCCGACATGCTCACGCGCATTCGCAACGCGAACACGGCAAACCATCCGACGGTCGACATTCCGGCGTCGAAGATGAAGCTCGCGGTCGCGGAGATCCTCAAGGAAGAGGGTTTCATCCGCGGGTACGAGCGCGTCGCCGAGGGGCCGCAAGGCGTCCTGCGCGTTACCCTCAAGTACGGCCCGGAAAAAGAGAAAGTCATCACCGGCCTGCGCCGGATAAGCCGGCCCGGTCTGCGCGTTTACACCGGCCGCGGTGAGGTTCCGCGCGTCCTCGGGGGCCTTGGGCTCGTCATCATGTCGACGAGCAAGGGCATCATGTCCGGCAAACGCGCGAAGAGAGAAGGTTGCGGCGGAGAGGTGCTAGCTTATGTTTGGTAGCGTCGGGGCCCCGCGCGCTTTGCGTGCGGGGGGCGCGGAGGCCGAAGGCCGCAGCGCCTTTTCAACTATTGGGGTCCCCGGCTCGCGCAGCGAGCTGGGGCGCGGGGGCGAAGTCCTCGCCTACGTCTGGTAAGCACGATGTCACGAATTGGTAAACTGCCTGTCACGATTCCCGAGAAAGTCACCGTTGAGGTGGCCGATTCGGTCGTGCGCGTCAAGGGGCCAAAAGGCGAACTCGAGCAGCGCGTTCTGCCGGTCGTCGAGGTGAAAGTCGAAGGCGGTAGCGTCATCGTCGAGCGCAACGGTGAAACCAAGCCGCACCGCGCGGCCCACGGTTTGACCCGGACGCTGGTCGCCAACATGGTCGAAGGCGTCTCCAAAGGGTTCCGCAAGAGCCTCGAGATTCAAGGCGTCGGCTACCGTGCCGCCAAGGCCGGCAACAACCTCAACCTCACGCTCGGCTACTCGCATCCGGTTTCGTATGTAGCGCCGGATGGAATTGCATTCGCGCTCGAGGGCACGACCAAGATCCACGTCGAGGGGATCGACAAGCAGCGCGTCGGCCAGGTGGCCGCCGAAATCCGCGATCTGCGCCCGCCCGAGCCGTACAAGGGCAAAGGCATCCGCTACGAGGGTGAAATCGTGCGCAAGAAGCTCGGCAAGGCCGGGAAGGCCGGTAAGAAGTAATGGCCGTGCTCTCTCGCAACGTCCAGCGCGTCAAGCGCCACGCGCGCGTCCGCCGGCGCGTGATCGGCACCGCGGAGCGTCCGCGTTTGCAGATCCATCGAACCCTGCACCACATCTACGCGGCCGTGATCGACGACACGCGCGGCCACACGCTGGTCGCCGCCTCGACGCGCGGTAAGGATCTCGCGGCTCTGGATTCCCGTACGAACCTGGCGGCGGCGCGCAAAGTCGGCGAAGAGATCGGCAAGAAGGCCAAAGCCGCCGGCATCAACGCCGTCGTCTTCGATACCTCGGGTCTCAAGTACCACGGCCGGGTCGCGGCGCTGGCAGATGCGGCTCGTGAAGCCGGGTTGGAGTTCTAGAATCATATGAATTACAGAGGCGGTCGCGATCGCGACAATTCTGGAATCGAA
>PMHO01000033.1 GCA_003156715.1 Candidatus Tityobacter terrigena | reverse complement strand
TGCGCCGGTCGGCGCTAGGGCTTCCTCTCAGCCCGAATCCGTCAACTAACCTCGTAGGCGTCGAAAGAGGACAAGTTGTTTTCACCGCTACGTACGGCGCTTATTGCGAGTGCTTTGGCGACTGCCTTATCCGGCATCGCACAAGCCAAGAGTCACGTGATGCGCATCGAACCGGCCGATGTCGTCATCGCGGCCCTGGCAGCAGACGGATCCGCCGCCCTGCGCACGCCGACGACTTTCGTGCTCGACGAACAAACCGGCTCGCAGACGAAATCAGCTACCTTCGAACTTCCCGACGGCGCGCGAGCCAGGCTCGCCGCACTCGAAGCCGCCGGCAATATGCCGAGCGCCGACGCCGACCTCCGGATGTGGGGTTCGAGCGACGCAGCCATGTCCACGACGAAGCGTGCCGATCAGTTCGGACGATTCGCGCGCGGCATCATCAGCCGCACCTCCTCCATCGCGATGAGCCTCACGCGTAGCGCCATGCGCTTCATCGGAACGCCGTATGTGTTTGGCGGCACGTCGCCATCGGGCTTCGATTGCTCCGGCTACACCCAGCACGTGTTCGCGATGCTCGGCATCTCGTTGCCGCGCACGGCCGACGCACAGTACTATGCCGGCAAGCCGACCGTCGGCGGCATGCAGATGGGCGATTTGGTCTTCTTCCAAACCTATCTGCCGGGCCCGTCGCACGTCGGCATCTATCTCGGCGGCGGTCAATTCGTCAACTCGATCGGCAAAGACGTCCACATCGACAGCTTCGATTCCGCATACTTCCGCGGCCGCTACCTCGGCGCGAAGCGTTATTTAGGAACCTAACCTCTTGTCATCCTGAGCGTAGGGCCGTAGGCCCGAAGTCGAAGGACCGCCGCTGTTCCGTCATGCGCCGTTGGTCCTTCGACTACGCTCGCTGCGCGAGCTCCGCTCAGGATGACAAGCGCTCGGCGGCCGATAAGGCATCCCAGAGTTCGCGCAAAAACGAGGCGGCGTCCATGACGAGGCCGAGCGATTGGGTCGAGCCGCGGTCGGTTAGCTTCGTTACGCTTGCGGGATTGATGTCGATGCAGATGACCTTGCAGCTCGCGGGTAATAGGTTGCCGACGGCGATCGAGTGCAGCAACGTCGAGATCATCAGCGCCATACCGATCTCGGGCACGAACGAGCGCATCGCGCGCTGCGCGTCGACGACGTCGGTGATGACGTCGGGCAGCGGTCCGTCGTCGCGAATCGAACCCGCGAGCACGACCGGGATGTTCTTGCGGTACGCCTCGTACATGATGCCGCCGCCAAGCAAACCGGAATCGATCGCGGCGCGAATTCCGCCGGCCGCGCGAATCCGATTGACGGTGCGCAGGTGGTGGACATGCCCCTCTTCGACCGGAAAGGCGCTGTCGAGATCGACGCCGAGCGATGTCCCAAAAAACTGCGATTCGATGTCGTGGACGGCAATCGCGTTGCCGGCGAACAGCGCGTCGACGTAGCCTTCGCGAATCAGGCGTTCCAGATACTTTCCGGCGCCCGTGTGCACGATGGCGGGACCTCCGACCACCAGCACGCGCTTCCCGGCCTCCCGCGTCGCGAGCAGTTCGCGCGCGATCTCGGCGACCAGCGACTCCTTGGGCTTCTCGCTCGAGACGGCGCTCGACATGAATTCGAACACCTGCTTGCTGCGCGGACGCTGGAGTGCTTGAACGCGCACGCCGCTGTGCCCGACGACGATCGGTTCGCCCTTGCCCACGTCGGAGGGAGCGACCGTGCGGGGCTTCCCGCTGTCGAGCGAAATCGCGCAGTCCATCTCGGGCAGGGCGACGGGCAGCCACCGGCCGCCGATTCTGACTTCGGTCTCGAGGTTGGTCGTCGCGTAAAAATCGTCCGGCAGAACGCCGTCGCGCGGCGCCGGTTCGACGACCGCATCGGTATCGTCGGCAACGACCGCCCCGATGTCGCGCAGCTTGTCGAGCAAGTCCTCGAGCGCCGCGGCCGTTTCGGCCTCGATACGCAGGCGCGCCGTTGACGGCTCGGTCGCGGTTTTACCGACCGAAAAATTATCGATCGTGTAGCGCGCGTCCTCATGATCCATGATCAGCTCGAGCACGCGCCCGAACACGCCCGAATCCAGGATATGCCCGCGTAACTCAATCTCGCGCACAAAGGCCTTAACGCCGGGCTCGTTCATGAGTCCCAGGTTTGCGGCACGCCTTCGAGGCAACCTCTCGCGAGCTGCGAAGAGCGCGTTGTGGGTTTGGTGCTGGTCCCGACGCCGCTCGGCAATTTGCGCGATGTTACGTTGCGCGCTCTCGACGTATTGCGGGATTGCGATTTGGTCGTCGCCGAGGATACGCGGGTTGCGCGGCGGTTGCTAGCGGCGCTCGGGCTGCCAAAAAAGACGCTGTGGAGCTATCGCGAGCAGAACGCCGCCGCGGTGACTGCCGGCATCCTCGAGCGCGCGCGCGGGGGAACCGTCGCCCTCGTCAGCGACGCCGGCACGCCGGGGATATCCGACCCGGGGCGCGACCTCGTTCTTGCCGCGCGCGCTGCGGGCGTAGCGGTCGAAGCGCTGCCGGGGCCGAGCGCATTCGTGAGCGCGGCGGTGCTGAGCGGCTTCGAGCTCCACGGGTTCTCGTTTGAAGGGTTTGTGCCGCGCGCCAAAGGCGAGCGCGAACGCGCGCTGCGCGCCGCCCTCGAGCGCGCGACGGCCTCGGTATGGTACGAGACACCCAGTCGAATCGTGCAGACGCTCGAGGTGCTCGCGTCGCTTGCGCCGGAGCGGCCCGTCTTCGTAGCGCGCGAGCTGACGAAATTGTACGAGCAGCAATTGGCCGGGACGCCTGCCGGCGTGCTCGCGCAGCTCGATCGGCCCGTACGAGGCGAACTCGTGATCGTCGTTTCGGGGGCCGCGCCCGCGCCGCTGCAACCGTCGCAAGTCGAGACCGACCGCGAGATCGACCACGCACTCGCCGCCGGCGCTAGCGTCCCTCAAATCGCCCGCGACCTCGCGCGCCGCGGCTTCGGCGCTCGAGCCGAACTTTACCGGCGCGCTTCCCAGCGACGCGCGACCCGGGAGCTCTGAGCCCGCGCCCCACGGGGCGCCGCCCGGACGAGGCCGAACGGGGGCCCGATGTCCGAGCGCGCCTTCTACGTTACGACGCCTATCTATTACATCAGCGGCAACCCGCACATCGGGCACGTCTATACGTCGGTCGCGGCCGATACGCTGGCGCGCTATCACCACGCAAACGGGCCGGCGTTCTTCTTGACCGGTACGGACGAACACGGCCAGAAGGTCGCGGCGGCGGCGGCCGAAGCCGGCATGACCCCGCAAGCGTGGACCGATGCGCTCGTCGTGAAATGGAAAGCGATCTGCGCGCGCTACGACGTGCGCTACGACGATTTCATCCGCACGACGGAGCCCCGGCATGCGCGGCAGTGCGTCGAGGTTTTCGAGCGCCTTAAGGCGAGCGGCAACGTCTACCTCGGAAAATACTCGGGCTGGTACTGCACGAACGACGAGACGTTCTGGCTCGAATCGAAACTCATCGACGGACGCTGCCCCAACCCCGAGTGTGGCCGCGAAGTCCAGTGGCTGTCCGAGGACAATTGGTTCTTCGCGCTCTCCAAATACCGGGATCGGCTGCTCGCCTATTATCGCGAGCATCCGCAATGGGTGCGCCCGGAGCGCGCCTACAACGAGATGGTCGCAACGCTCGAAGGCGGCCTCGAAGATCTTTGCATCTCGCGCGTCAATCTCGACTGGGGTGTGCCGCTGCCCGGCGGCGGCGTGATGTACGTGTGGCTCGACGCGTTGCTCAACTACATCACGGCGCTCGACTACGCGAGCGACGGCGAACGCTTCCGCACGTTTTGGCCCGCGAACGTCCAACTGGTCGGCAAGGAGATCGCGCGCTTCCACACGATCATCTGGCCCGCGGTCCTGTGGGCTCTCGACCTGGCGCTTCCCGAGCGCGTGTTCGCGCACGGCTGGATCACGCTCGAAGGCCAAAAGATGTCAAAGAGCCTCGGCAACGTGATCGACCCGTTCGAAATCGCCGATCGCTTCGGCTCCGATTCGATTCGCTATTTCCTGCTGCGCGAAGCGCCGTTCGGTAGCGACTTCTCCTTTAGCGAAGAAAAGGTTCGCTTGCGCCGCAATGGAGATCTCGGAAACGATCTCGGAAACCTCGTGAAGCGTTCGCTTGCAATGCTCGTGCGCTACCGGGCGGGCCGCGTCCCCACCGGCGCGCACTCGGCGCTAGGCGCGCGTTTTACCGATCTCGGCAAGCGCGCGGGCACGGCGATCGCGGCGCTCGAGTTCCGTGAGGCGCTCGAAGCGATTTGGGAATTCGTCACCGCACTTAATCGCACGATCGACGAGAAGCGGCCGTGGGAGCTCGACAAGCGCGGCGATACGGCCGCGCTCGACACGGCGCTCTACGAACTCTGCGAAGGTTTACGCTGGCTCGCGCACTTGATCGCGCCGTTCATGCCCACGACCGCGCGCGGCATCTGGACGCAACTCGGTTTGGAAGGCGAACCCCACGGCGCATGGTCGACCGAGCTTGTTTGGGGAAGACTCGAGCCCGGCAGCGTCGTTGCGCCAAGCGACGAACCGCTCTTCCCCCGCCTCTAGCGCGACGTTACTGCTCGTCCTCGAACTGTAGACTGGGGAAGTACGGGCGCAGCGCTTTTCCGAGGTCGCCGGGCGGCACGAAACCCGGCGGCGGGGGTGGCAGCGGCGTGCGCTGGAGCATGCCGATATCGGACGAGACGAACGGGTCGACGCTCGGCGCAAAATGGATCGGCCAGGGAACGCTGCCGCGCTCATAGGTCCCATCCGCCCACACAAACTCGTAGTCGACGTAGTAGTAGTCGAGGCCGCTCGTACGCCAGCCCTTGATCGGATAGTAGATTCCTTCGCCGTGTCGCAAGCGGCCGAACAAGCCGGCGAGTTGAATCCGGTAGCGCTTCGGCGCGGCCGCGGGATTCGGATCCACCTTCAACGGGTTGACGGCCGAGCGCGACTGCGCGATCGTCTTGGCGAAATCGCGCTCGAACTTCGTGAGCTGCTCTTGCGAGAGCTCCGGCTGCGCGCGGTGCGGCATCGAATAATGAACCGGTTGTCGCAGCGATGCCAACTGCTGCGGCCGGGGCGGCGCGGTCGTCGTCTTCTGCGGCTGCAGTGGCGCATGCGGCGATTGTTTTGCGAGCTCGTGTTTGAGCAGGGGCGGCGTTTGATACTCGGGACGGGTTACCGTGACCGGATGCGGCACGACGGCGACCTGTCGCGGCGTCGTTTGCTTCGGCCGGTGCACCGGGGCCGGTGCGACCGGCTTCGGGCGCGGTTCGATGCGGACCGCGGACGAAATCGTCACGATCTCATCTTGCGGGGGCGGAGTCGCTGCCGGGTGCGGCGCGATATGCGCGACGAGCCTGCTGAACTCGGCATTCGCCAGCAATGCGGCAACCAGGACCAGCGCGTGAACGAGTACGGAGCCCGCGATCGCGATGCGAATGACCCGGTTGGTGTTCCGCGGATCCTCCGCGGTCGTGATCATGCTACCATTCCACCCGTATGTTCGACACGCACGCACACATTCACGACCGGGCCTTCGACGCGGACCGCGACGCGATGCTTGCGCGGGCCCGCGATGCCGGCGTCGAGCGGATTATGACGATCGGAACGGATCTCGCCGCCAGCCGGGCGGCGCGCGAGGCGGCGGTGCGCTACGGCCTCGATTACAGCATCGGCGTCCACCCGCACGAAGCTAAGGATGCGCCCGAGAATTTGGCCGCAGCGCTGGACGAGCTGCTGGCCGAGGCCGGGCCGAAGCCCCCACGCGCGATCGGCGAGATCGGGCTCGACTACTACTACGACCATAGCCCGCGCGACGTGCAGCGGGCGGTGATGGTGGCCCAGCTCCGGTTCGCCCGCGAGCGCAAGATGCCGGTCGTCTTTCATCAGCGCGATGCCTTCGACGACTTCCGAACCATCCTGCATGAGGAAGCGGCCGGCGGCCTGGCGGGCGTCGTGCACTGCTTCACCGAGGGCCCCGAGCAAGCGCGCATCCTCGTTGAAGAGTATGGTCTGCGCCTGGGAATTGGCGGAGTGCTCACGTTTAAGAGCGCCGCGAGCGTGCGCGACGCGGTCGTAGCCGTGGGCCTCGATCACATCATCTTGGAGACGGACTGCCCCTACCTCGCCCCCGTACCCTATCGCGGCCAGCGAAACGAGCCTGCCTTCATCGCCGCAACCGCGGGCGTGCTCGCCGAGACCTTAGGCACGACCCGGGACGAGGTGATCCGTCGCACGACAGCGACCGCAAAGGCGCTCTTCGGTGCCTAGGAGCTCAGCCTAACGCCGCGGGCCGGCTGCAGGCCCAGTTGCGCTCGAAGGCGGCCTCTATGCCCCGCAGGAGGGCCGGACGGCGGGTCTCCATACCCCAATCCAGCATCGCCGCCGGCTCGTAGGTCGCGTTGGCCGAACCGATCCAGCCGCGATCGCCGGCGCTGCACAACTTTTCGTCGTTCGGGACGACGCGAACCTCGACGCCCACCCCGGCTAGCCGGCGCAACGCGGCCCGTTCGGTTGCGCCGCCTTCGTCGAACTCGCGTTTGGCGACGAGCAGGCGCACGTGCGCGCCGCGGCGCGCGCGCTCGTAGAGCGCTTTGGAAACGGCCGAATACCCGAACGATTCCGACTCGACGTCGATCTGGTCGCCCCTCGCCGCCGAGATCGTCTGGGCCTCGAGACGCAGCGCCGCTCGCTTTTCGCCGGCCAGGTGCCCGTCCGCGGCCGGGTCCCCGCGGAGCGCCGAGGTCACCGCCGCCACGTCGTCCGCATCGCTCGTCGCAACGATCGTGTCGAGCCCGTCGGCCGGCCAGTTCCGATCGTCGAGGTAAGCCACCCCGTCGACCAGCGCCGCCTTCATGTGCACCGGCAGGTCGCCCGCCGTCGTCAGGTGCACGGCAACCCCGTGCGCTCGCAGCTCCGCCACGACCCGCCCGTTTCGCTCGGCCAGATCGCCTGAGGGCTCCCGCCCCGCGTACGGTGACCCCTCCAGCCGCACCGAGACCCGCGCCCCCCGATCTCCCGCATCTTCTAGCGCTTTGGTCACCGCGGCGTCCGGCTCGAGCACGTACGCCGACAACGCAATGGACGCGGCTCGCCGGAAAGCCGCCAACAGGCCCGGTTGGGCCACGATCGCTTCGCTCATTTCGCAGCTCCATCACGCGCTGACACCGGCTCCGCAAGCCCCCAGGAATGAGGGATGCTGCTTCACCCTGAATGGGTGAACGCTAAGTAATGGAAAAAGCCGCCTACGTCCGCGAGATGTTCGCGTCGATCGCGCCGAGATACGATACGACGAACCGCGTTCTCACCGGAGGCGTGGACGAGTTGTGGCGGCGGCGCGCCGTGAAAGAGCTTGCGGCGCCGGCCGGCGGCCGGGTCGTCGATTTGTGCTGCGGGACGGGGGATCTTTCGTTTCATCTGCTGCGCTCGGATGCGACGCTGCAGGTGACGGGGGTCGACTTCTGCGAGCCGATGCTCGACGGGGCGCGGCGGCGCGCCCGGCACGAGGCCGGCGCACAGAACGTTTCCTTCGAGCGGGCCGACGTGATGGCGCTGCCGTTCGAGGACGCGGCATTCGACGGCGCGATCATGGGGTTCTCGATGCGCAACGTCGTCGACATCGTGGCGACGTTGCGCGAGACGCGCCGCATCCTGCGACCGGGCGCGCGCTTCGTAAACCTCGACGTCTCCAAAGCGCCGAACCCGGTGTTCAAGCGCGCGTTCGATCTGTATTTCTACGGGCTCGTGCCGCTTGTCGGCGGAATCGTCGGCGGCTCGATGAGCGCGTACCGCTATTTGCCGAATTCGCTGACGAATTATCCTGGTGCCGCCGAACTATCAGAGCGCTTTACGCTTGCCGGCTTCCGCGAGGCGCGCTTCGTGCGCCTGGCTGGGGGCGCGGTCGCCGTCCACGTCGGCACGGCGTGAACCCGTCGTTCGCCGGAACGAAGTCGGAGCGCGATCTCTACGACCTCGTCGAGGCGTTTTTCCGGACGTCGTTTGCGACCGACAACGCCCTGATCACCGAAGCCGTCCGGCGAATGCTTGCCGCCGGCGGCAAACGCCTGCGGCCGCGCCTGCTCCTGCTCGCGGCCGAAGCAAACGGCGCCGATGCGCGCGACCACTTGCCGCTCGCAGCATACATGGAGCTGATCCACGTCGGAACGCTGATTCACGACGACGTCGTTGACGCGGCACAGACCCGGCGCGGGGTCAACGCTACCGCGGTCGATTTCGGCAACCGGGTCAGCGTGCTCGCGGGCGATTATCTGTTCGCGTGGATCTTCAAGAACGTCACCGCGAACTACGCGCCGCCCATACCGAACATCCTAGCGGCGGCGCTCGCCGACATCACCGACGGCGAGGTCCTCCAGCATCGCGCGGTCGGCAAGCTCGATTTGTCGCTCGCCGACTACGTCGAGATCGCCGTTAAAAAAACGGCGACGCTGTTTGCCGCTTCGGCCGAATGCGGCGCGATCATGTCGGGGGGCTCGCCGCTGCGAACGCGGGCATTGCGCGATTTTGGAATGTATTACGGGATCGCGTTTCAGATGCTCGACGATCTGCTCGATTTCACGGCGAGCGAAGCCGAACTCGGCAAGCCCGTCGGCGCCGACCTGCGCGAGCACAAGATGACGGTTCCATTAATTTTGGCTCTCGAGAGCGCGGACCCAAGTCTGCGGGCGTCGCTGATGCGTTTCTACACGGGAGAGCCCGGGGCCAATTCGCTCGAATCAAGCGCGCGTATGGTCGCGGCGGTCGGCGGCGCCGGGGGCTTCAGCCGAACGCGCGAGGCAATCGCGGGCTACGTCGAGAGCGCGAAGACCTCGCTTGCGCCGCTTGGCACGGCGCCGGCCCGGGCGGAGCTCGTGGCGCTCGCCGAGGGGCTCGCCCGCGACAGCGCCGCCCGCGCGCGGTAAGATATCAGCGTCGGTCGGTGTGGGGGCCATCGGGGGGCACGCCGCCCCGATGTCAAAAGGTACAGAACTATGTTCGGAAACCCAATGGAGATCGCGATTCTGGTCGGCGCGGCCGTGCTGCTCTTCGGAGCGGATCGGGTGCCGAAGCTGGCCCGCGGTCTCGGCCAAGCCAAGAAAGAATTCATGGTCGGCCAAGCCGAGGCGGACGTCGCCGCCGAGCGCGCCCGGGCCGAAGCCCGCGCCCTAGCCGAAGCGAACGCCGCCAAAACGACGCTCGCGACCGAGCCGCAGACCGTCAACGGAATCGTCGTCGGGACGCAGTCGCCGCCCTCGGAGCCGGCCGCGCCGCCGAACTAACCGCGCGCCGTCAGCACGTTGCTCGCCGAACGTCCCGCGGCCGCCGAATCCGATGCGCCGCCGTGGGACCAGAAAGAGATGCCGTTTACCGAGCACCTGCGGGAGCTGCGTAGCCGTCTCATCATCGCGCTCTCGACGATCGGGGTGCTCGCCCTCGTACTCTTCTGGCCCTCGCAATACGCGATCACGGCGCTGAAAGACGAGTACCTCGGCCGGGCGCTTAAGCTCCACGCGTTCGCGCCGACCGACGTGATCTTCACCGAGTTCAAATTTTCGATCTACGGCGCGATCGTACTCGGTTTGCCCGTTATCGTGTACCAGATCTGGATGTTCATCGTGCCTGCGTTCCATCCCAAGACGCGGCGCGTCGTCTACGCCTACACCGCGCCTTCGCTGCTGCTGGCCGCGGCCGGGATCGCGTTCTGCCACTTCTTCATCATCCATCGCGTGCTGACGGCGCTGCTCGGCATCACGAACGCGGTCGCGGAAGAGACCTTCGGGGTCGAATCGACGCTCAACTTGATCTTGCTGACGTTCCTTGCGTTTGCGCTCGTCTTCCAAACTCCGATGGTCATGGTGGCACTCGCGCGCATCGGCCTCGTGAACGTCAAGATGCTGCGGACGTACCGGCGTTACATCGGGATGGGTATCTTGCTGCTCGGCGGGCTGGCCGCGCCGGACGGGTCGCCGATAACGATGATGCTGATCGCGGGCCCAATGTACGTGCTCTACGAAGCAAGCATCTGGATCATCGTGCTGCTCGAGAAATCCTGGCACCGCGAGATCGGTGGCACGTAGCGTAGCACGCTCCTTGCCGGCGCCCGCCGGCACGGCGCTCGCCGAGTTGTTCGACCGGCTCTCGGACTTCTGGTTCGGGATGTCGCTNNGTGCTGCGGCTCCATCTCGACAACATCTACCACTCGCCCGCGTACCTCGGCATCATCGGGTTCATCCTTGCGTGCATGACGCTCGCGACGTTCCGCCGGGTGATTCCGGCGCGCCTGCCGCCGCTGCGCGCGGTGAAGATCGAAGCGATGCCGCTGGCCGCGAACCTTGCGGTGCGCGGCGACGAGGCGACGATCCGGGCACGGGTCGAGGACTTTTTCGTGCGCGGCGGCTGGCTCGTGCGCAAGCGCGAACTGGGCGGCATCGAGTGGACCTTCGCCGACAAGTTCAACTGGGCGCGCAAGGGCGTTCTGATCGCACACGTCGGCTTCGTGCTGATCGCGGTCGGGACGACGATGTACTGGAAGTGGGGCTTCAGCGGCCAAACCGCGATCGTCGCCGGCTTGGCGCAAACGATTCCGGAAACGGGGGCGCGCTTCCAGCTCGACCGCTTCAACTACCAAATCGAGCCGATCCGTACGAAAAGCGGAATCGTCTACCAGCCGATCGACTACGTATCCCAGCTAGAGATCACCGGTCACGACGGCATAAAGCGCCATCTGACGCTGCGCGTCAATCACCCGCTCGACGTCGACGGCACGTTATACTATCAGGCTTCGTACGGTTCCGCGGTCGACTTCGGCGTCACCAAAGACGGCCGCCCCGCGAGCGGCGCGCCGGGCGCAGCGCTCTTGGAAGGGGAAGGCTTTCCGTTAGGCCAGACCGACCGTTCGGTTCAGTACGAGCGCTTCGTCGGCACGATCGACCGCAACGGCGGCGTCAGCCCCGATCCGCGCGCCAACAATCCGGGCGTCATCCTCACCGTTTTTGACGGCGACCAAAACATCGGTTCGGTGCTCGTCCCGCTCGGCCGCTCGCTCGATGTCGGCAACGGGTACCGCGTCGACGTCGGATCCTACACGCTCTACAGCGGAATCCAGTACCGCCACGATCCCGGAATTCCGCTCGTCGGACTCGGCGCGTTCGTGCTGCTGACCGGCCTATGCATGTCGTTCTATTTCTTGCCCGCGCGCCTTTACGTGCGCGTCGACCCCTGCAACGATTCGCCCGAGGACCGGCCGCGCTGGTCGATCGGCCTCGCCGCAACGACCGTCAAAGGCTACGAGATTTTCGAGGAGCAGTTCGCCGCGCTGGTCGAGGCCTTGCGCCACGCCCAGAGCGGCCACGCTTTCCAAGCGAAGCCGTCCGACCCGGCATTTGCCGTTTCTTGACCAAGGGCCGCGGCACGACCGCCCGGAAGCGAGGCAGCCACCATGAACACCGACCAGATCCTAATCGTCATCGCCATTTCGGCCTACATAGCAAGCGCGCTTGCGCTCTTCACCTATTTCCTATCGCGCGAGAACGTCGCCAAGCTGGCCGGAATTCCGTTCGCGTTCCTGGGCTGCATCACGCAGTTCGTGGAGCTGGGATATCGCTACGAGTCGAGCAAGATCTGGCCGCTGACCAACCTTTACGGATCGCTCTCGCTCTTTGCGGCAATGAGCGTAGCGATCTTCATCGGCTTCGCTCTGCGCTACGACCTGTGGTTCATCGGCGGCTTCGTGCAGGCGCTGGCCGCGATCTTTCTCGCGTACGGATTGACTTGGAACGAAGGGTACCTGCCCGCCGTGCCGGCGCTGCAATCGTATTGGATCAAAGTGCACGTGCCGCTCGTCGTGTCGTCGTACGCGGCTTTCATGGTCGCCTGCGTGACCTCCGTCGTGTATTTGATCAAGTACTACGCCGAGCAGAACGTCGGGCGCAGCTCGATGGTAAGGCTGCGCACCGCTGCCGCCGGCCCCGCAGGCGCTGCAGGCTTGCAGATGCAGGCCTTGGCGCCGCCACGGCCGCGTTCGATCATCGTGGGTGACGCGCCCAACCTCGAACGCGCGGCCGCGGGCGGGAGCGCGCTGGCCGGCTGGCTCGCGTCTTTCCCGAGCCTGGCCAAGCTGGACATCATGACCTATCGCATCATCTCGGTCGGCTTGCCGCTGTTGACGGTCGGAATCATCACGGGCGCCTGGTGGGCCAAAGAGGCCTGGGGCGCCTACTGGCAGTGGGATCCGAAGGAGACGGCCGCACTCTTCTCTTGGACCGTCTACGCACTCTACATGCACCTGCACACGCGCAACGCGTGGCGCGGTCTGCGCAGCGCCTGGCTCTCCGTCGCCGGTTTCATTTCGATCATGTTCTGTTATCTCGGCGTCAACATCTGGATCAGCGGGCTGCACAGTTACAAGATGTGACCACCTTACGAGCACCATCGGCGCGCACCGTCGACGCGCTGCCCGTCGTAGCGGGATACGACCTGCTCGGCGAGCGCTTCGTCGAGCCTCGCGACCCGACCGCCCTGCCAAATCCGTATCTGGTCGCTTTCAACGCCGGAGTCGCTGAGCTGATCGGGCTCGACCCGGCGCAAGCGGCGAATCCGCGGTTTCTCGAGTTGGCTTCGGGCAACGCGCGCTTTGCCGGCGTCCGCTCGTACGCGGCGGTCTACGCTGGGCACCAATTCGGCGTTTACGTGCCGCAGCTTGGCGATGGGCGGGCAATTACACTGGGTGAGGTCATCGCGCCGGACGGCGAGCGCTGGGAGTGGCAACTCAAAGGCGCCGGCATGACCGCCTACTCGCGGTTCGCCGACGGGCGCGCGGTGTTGCGCTCGACGGTTCGCGAATATCTGTGCAGCGAAGCGATGCACGCGCTCGGCATTCCGACCACTCGCGCGCTCGCCATCGCCGGCAGCGACCAGCTCGTCTACCGGGAGCGGCCCGAAACGGCCGCCGTGCTTTCGCGAATCGCTCCGTCGCACGTGCGCTTCGGCACCTTCGAGTTCTTCCACCATCGCGACCAATTGGCCGAGCTCAAGACGCTCGCCGACTACGTCATCGAACGCTTCTATCCGCAATTCTTGCAGGCCGGGGACGAACGCTTCGGCCTGCTCCTTCGCGAAGTCGTCCTGCGGACCGCGCGTTTGATTGCCCGGTGGCAGACGGTCGGTTTTCAGCACGGCGTGCTCAACACCGACAATATGTCGATCTTAGGGCTGACGCTCGACTACGGGCCATACGGTTTCATGGAGGCCTACGATCCGGCGTGGATCTGCAATCACTCGGACCCGTACGGCCGTTATCGTTTCGAAATGCAGCCGACCATCGGCCTTTGGAACTGCCGCGCGCTCGCCGTTGCGCTCTCGAGCCTCGTCGAGAAGGACGCCGCGCTCGAAGCGCTTGCCGCCTACGAACCGGCCTACATCGATCACCTGCAAGCGCTGCTCCACGCGAAGTTCGGATTGGCGCAAAACGCCCCGGACGACGTGGAACTCTTCACGCAATGCTTTCGGGCGCTGCTAGATGCGCGCGTCGACTACACGACGTTCTTCCGCCGGCTGGCCGAGGTTTCGCGCGAAGCGACCGAGGAGGACGATCGAATCGCCGAACTCTTCGCCGACCGCGCGCCCTGGGAGGCTTGGCTCGAGCGCTATCGGGGCCGCCTGGAGCGAGAGGCGGGCGACGACCTTGCGCGCCGGAGGCGCATGCTCGCGGTCAATCCCAAGTACGTGCTGCGGAATTACTTGGCGCAAAACGCAATCGAGGCCGCCGAGCGGCGCGACTTCGGCGAAATCGCGCGGCTCGCGGCCGTGCTTCGCCGTCCCTTCGACGAGCAGCCGGAGCGCGACGCATACGGAAGCCTCCCGCCCGACTGGGCCGCCGGGCTCGAGGTCAGTTGCTCGTCCTGAAGGCTGGACCTGGAAGGGTACCCCCGGATTTTTCAGTCCGGGCAGGCGCCACGGCCTACATTTGTGGTTGTGACGGAAAAGTCGCTTTGCTATCCTCTCACGCGACCCTGGGCATAACTTTTTAGGGATCCACACTCGCGTGCGAAGGGAAAGCTAGCGTGGCAGCACACGAAGCGCAGGCATATAAGGACCCCGGTAGCCCCGAGGAGCAGTCGCGTCGGACGTTCCTAGCCAACGCGACGCTCGGTATCGGCGGCGTCATTGGTCTGGTGATTGCCATTCCAAGCCTGGTCTCGCTCATCCCCGAGTCGCTCATCAAGCCGGACAAATCGATCGGCGGCGTCTGGGCGCCCTTGAGCGACGCTGAGTTCAAGCAGCTCGAAAGCCGAACGGACAACCCCGTCAAGATGACGTTCAGCTTCCAGTACGCCGACGGCTACTTTCCGCCGCAGCCCGACGACCAATTCGTCTGGGGCATCAAGCTCACGCCCGAGCAGGTGGAAACCTTCCAGCAGAAGCGGCCCGACCTTTATACGCCGGCGGGCAAGATAACCTATCCCGCGGTCGTGATGAGCTTCGTCATTTTCAGCTCCATTTGCCCCCACCTTGGGTGCCGTTACGAATGGCATCCGGAGGCGACCCGCTTTATTTGTCCGTGCCACGGCTCGCAATTCGGCATCCAAGGCCAGCATTTGGCGGGTCCGGCACCACGTGGCCTCGATCCGCTTCCGTTCCGCGAGAAGGACGGAAAAGCGGAGGTCACTTGGATCCAGTACAAGTCGCAGGAACCCGATCGCGTCATCGTAGCCTACAGCTGATCCATGCTCGCACCGCGTAAACCGGAGAAGGGGACCACGGCGTGAACGGACTTCTCGCTTGGCTCGAACAGCGCACGGGCCTCGTCAGCCAGACGACCGACTTTCTGACGGAGGACGTGCCGGGCGGCCCAAGCTATTGGTACGTCTTCGGCAGCGCGACGATCTTCTGCATGATCCTGCAGATCGTTACCGGCATTTTCCTGACGTTCTACTACGCGCCTTCGACGGCATCGGCGTACGAGTCGACCAAATACATCTACGATAACGTCCCGCTCGGCTGGTTCGTCATCGGCCTGCACTATTGGGGGGCAACCGCGATGATCGCGCTGCTCTTCATGCACATGCTTCAGACGCTGCTGTGGGGAGCGTACAAGGCGCCGCGCGAGTTGATGTGGGTCGTCGGCATCCTGATGCTGGTTTTCACGCTCGTGCTCGGTCTCACCGGCTACCTTCTGCCGTGGGACATGAACGCGTACTTCGCCTCGCAGGTCGCAATCAACATCGCCTCGTCCGTGCCGCTCGTCGGGACGGCCGTCCAACAGTTGCTCAGCGGCGGCCCGGGAATGGGGACGCTGACGATCAACCGCTTTTTCGGCCTGCACGTCTGGGGAATGCCGGCGCTGCTCATCCTGCTCGCGGTCGGTCACTTGGTCATCTTCCGCCACAACGGCGCGGCCGGACCGCCGGCCGACGTCGACAACAAGAAGCTGCCGCAGGGGCGCTTCTGGCCCGATCAGCTGTTCATGGACGCGTTAGCATCGTTTCTCGTGTTCGTCGTCATCGTGCTGCTCGCGATCTTCCAACCGCCGCTGCTCGATGCCAAGGCGGACCCGACGCAGAAGTTCATCGCGTATCCGGCTTGGTATTTCCTGGCGCTGTATGGAATGTTGCGCATCGCCGGGCTGACCGGCAACTTCGTCGCAATCGCCAACCTGTTCGCGACCGTTCTTATTCCGGGCGCCCTCGTGACGCTGCTCATCCTGCTTCCTTGGCTCGATCGCAACCCGAGCCGCCGGCTCGCACGCCGGCCGTGGATATTAGGGCTGACCGCGCTGTCGGTCGTGGCTGCCGTCGGCCTCTCGATCTACAGCCAACTAGCGATCCAACAAGAGCAAGCCGAGGGCAAGACGACGGTGGCGAATGTCGCGCCGCAGCCAATGGCCGCGGGCGGCCCGAAGGGCGGGGCTGCGGGCAGCAACATAGCCGGTTCCGGCGGAGCGGCTGCGGCCGGCAACGGCGCGCAAGTCTTCGCCACCAACTGCAGCAGTTGTCATGGCGCATCGGGCGCCGGGGTGCCCGGCGCCTTCCCGCCGCTCGCCGGAAACCCGTACGTCGTGGGCGATCCGGCGCTTGTGATCCACACGGTCGCGTACGGCCTGACGGGTCCCGTAAAGGTCAACGGCAAGACGTACAATGGATCGATGCCGGATTGGAAGGGCAAGTTGAGCGACGCCGACATCGCGGCGGCGATCACGTTCATCCGCAGTTCGTGGGGAAATAAAGCGACGCCGGTCAGTGCCGCCGACGTCGCAAAAGTACCGAAGTAACGGACGAAGCGGCTAGCGCGCCGGCGGCGGCGTTTCGGCCGCAAAGCCCCGGCAAGGGGGACCGGCGTACAGGTAGAGCACGTCGTCGAGTCTGACCGCGAGCGTGCGGCGGGCGCGTCCGTACGTCGGATCCGGGGACGGGCGGCGCCGCGATGCGATCACGAACGCACGCGGCGCGCGGCAAATCGTTTGCCTGGGATCGGCTGAGGAATCGTGCGTCGCTTCATTCGGCGGATCGAGCACCGCGACACGCGGCCGCGTGTAGAAGACCAGCGCGTTAGGGCCGGAAACACCTTGAATGGCGATCGCGTCGCTACCGCGCAGGTCGCGCTCGATGACGGCTGCGAGCGGCGGGATCGGTTTGAAGCGCTCGACCAGCGGCTCGCCGAGAACCGCGACGATCAGCATCACCGCGACGCTGGTCGCTCCGAGCGCAAACGGACCGAGCCAGGCCGAGTCACGCCGCATCAACAGAAAAAAACAGAGCAGCGAGCCTGCAAAGATCGCGACGCCGAGCCAAGTGAAATCCCAGCGCACGGCATGCAGGTCGCCGCTGAGGCGATTGTCACGTGAGAACGCCGAGATCGCAAAAGCGAGACCGAGGATCGTTAGCGGGACCACGGCGGTCCATGCCAGGGCGGCACGCCGGTCGTCGCGATCGACGATGCGGTCGAACCACACCGCGACCAGAATCGCAAGCGCCGGCAGCTCGAGCGCGACGTAGTTCGGCAATTTCGTCTGCGCGAAGCTGAAAAAACAGAGGGGGAGCACCGCCCAGCAAAGGCAGAGCCGCGCCAAGCTTCCGTTGGGTCCGAGCGCCTCGCGCCAGCCGGCGATCGCGGCCGGCACGAAGAACGCAAACCACGGGAAAAAGCCGAGGATCAGAACCGGCAGGTAATACCAAATTGGCCCGCTCTGATTTTCAATCGTCCCCAGGTAGCGGCCAAGGGTGTAGTGACCGAACAACGCGGCGAATGCAGCGGGACCGGCCGCGCGGTAGAGAGCCACGAGCCACGGCGCAACGATGATAAGGAAAAGCGCCAAACCGCCGGCCCAGCGCGCGCGCGATGGAAAGACGATCTGCCTGCCGAGCACGTGGTCCCACAGCATCCAGGGAACGACCACAAGCAACGTGATGGCGAGCGCCACGGGTCCCTTTGCAAGCGAACCGAAAGCGAGCGCAAGCCAGCCCCCGTACCACCACGCTGCCCCGCCCGTGCGCAGCGCCGCGAACCACGAGAGGATCGCGAGCGCGACGGCCAGATCGAGCAGCGCGTCCATAATAGCGAGCCGTCCCACGACGGCTTGCATCAACGACGTCGACAGAATCATGGCGGCCAAGAGTGCCGCGCGGGAGCTCGCCAACCGGGCAACGACGTACCCCACGGCCGCCGCCATTGCGATCGTGGCAAGCGCCGACGGAAGGCGCAACGCGAACTCGGTGATGCCCAGCATACTCGCAAAGGCCGCGGCAATCCAAAAATAGAGGGGCGGCTGGACGAACCACGGTGCGCCGTTGAGATGCAGCACGACCGGGTCGTGGAAGAGGAGGATCTCGCGAGCCACTTCGCCGTACGCCGTCTCGCTATTGTCCCATAGCGTTCCCACGCCAAGGCCGGGCAAGGTCGCGACCGCAGCGACGATTGAACCGATCAACGCTGCCCGCCACGACGCCCGAACCACTTGGTCCAGGGTTGGGCAGCCTGCCGAAAAGTCCCGCGCACACGTCGTACCGAAGAGATGCCCATGCCATCCTCCTATGCGATCGCGCTCGATCTGCGAGACCGGCGAGTCGTGGTCGTCGGCGGCGGCGACATTGCCGAGCGCAAGGTCGGCGGACTGCTTGCCGCGGGCGCAAAGGTCGCAGTGGTCGCACCCGAGGTCGTCCCGGCACTGCGCCGCCTCGCGCTCGAGGGACGCATCGAGATCGTCGAACGACGCTTCGTCGAGAGCGACGTCGACGGCGCCCGGCTGATCTTCGCCGTCACCGGCGATCCGGCGGTCAACGGGCAAGTCGTTGCGGCGGCACGCTCCCGCAACGTCCTCGTCGACGACGCATCCGACGGGCGCCGCGGTGACTTTACGACCGCTCTCGTGCATCGCGTCGGGCCGCTGACCTTTGCGATCGACACGGGCGGCCTTGCGCCGTCCTTTGCGAAGCGCGTGCGCGACGAACTCGCGGCAACGTTCGATACCCGTTACGGCGAGGCGGCGGAGGCGGTCGGGCGCGCGCGAAGCTTCGTTCTCGCACGCGTCGCGCCGCCGCTACGCGCGCGCGTGATGCACGCTTTGGCTGGTCTCGACATCGACGCGTTGGCCTCGCTGCAGCCGAGCGCGCTCGAGGAATTCGTCGTCGCGACGGTCGCGCAGCTGGAGGCTTGCGCCTGCGACCACGTCGTCGAAGGTCACGGCGCGGCACTGGAGGGGCCGCTGGTCGCCGCCACTCGCGCAAGCCCGCTCGCGCTGCGTCAAACTCAAACCGTCATGAGCGCGCTCGCGCTGCACGGCGTGGCTTCGACGATCCTCGAGGTTTCAACGCGCGGCGATCGGATCCACGATCGGGCGCTGGATGCTCTGGGCGGCGACGGCATCTTCGTGAAGGAGCTCGAACGCGCATTGCGCGAGCGCCGCGCCGACTACGCCGTCCACTCGTGCAAGGATCTGCCGAGCGTGCTTCCGCGCGATATGCGCATCGTTGCGATCGGGCCGCGCGAGGATGCGCGCGACGCATTCTGCTCGGAGCGATTCCCGTCGCTTGCGCTACTGCCGCCTGGTTCCATCGTCGGCACGTCGAGTCCGCGCCGGCGCGCACAGTTGCTCGCGACCTTTCCGGCGCTGCGGGTGGAGACGATCCGCGGAAACGTCGACACGCGCTTACGGCACCTGCGCGAGGGCCGGTACGACGCGATCGTCTTGGCAATGGCAGGATTGCTCAGGTTATCCGTTCGCGCAACGTTCGTCGAACCGATCGAACCCGCGACCATGCTTCCAGCCCCCGGCCAAGGGGCGTTGGCCATCGAATGCCGGGCCGCCGACGCGGAGCTTGCGGCGCGCATCTCGGCCGCTTTTGGGGACGTCTCGAGCGAACTCGCCGTAACCGCCGAGCGCGCATTCCTGCGCGAAATGCGTGGCGGATGCCAAGCTCCGCTCGGCGCCTTCGCCCGCTGGGAAGGACGCTCGCTGCGTCTGGAAGCGACGCTGCTGGCGCCCGACGGGTCGCGTCAGATTCGAGCGCAACACGCATTTGAGGTTTCCGACGCGGCCGGTGCCGAACGGCTAGGCGTGGAGGTCGCACGTGACCTTCTCGGTCGGGCCGACGGCCAGCTCTTACGCGAAGCCCTTCCGGCTCGGGAACGCCACGAAGCAGGCGACGAACTGCCGCTTGCAGGGCGAATTTTTTTGCTGCCGCGGACGCAGGCACGACCGAGCCGGATCGCCGCAGCACTGCGCACGATTGGGGCTGAAGTCGTCGAGGCTGCCGACGAGGATGATGCGCTCGCAGGCCTCGCGGGCCGCACGCCGCACGTCCTTTTATTTCCGTCGAGCGGCTCGGTGCGGGCGCTCGCGGGCTACCTCGCAGCGCTAGAGACGCGAACGTTTCGGCCGATCGTCGCGGCGATGGGCGAGGCGTCGTCGGCCGCCGCGCGAGCCGCCGGATTCCCGCCTGACGTCGTGGCCGCGGAAGCGACCACCGGCGCCTTCGTGCAAAATGTCACCCGTTACGTCCTCCGGGGAGATCGTCCATGAGCGTCACCGAACTCCTGCGCCCGCGTCCCGCGCGCAGGCTCGACAAACGCCCGCGCCGGCTGCGCGCGAGCGCCGCGTTGCGCGGCCTCGTGCGCGAGCACGACGTGCGCGTGGCCAGCCTCGTGCAGCCGCTTTTCGTCGCCGCCGAAGGACAACCCAAAGGCCCGATCGCGAGCATGCCCGGCATCGAACGATACTCCGTGCAAGCCGTCACCGGTGAAGCGCGCGCTCTGCGCGAGATCGGCATCGGCGCGGTGCTGCTCTTTGGGATCCCCGATTTCAAGGACGCCGTCGCCAGTTCGAACGACGACCCGCACGGCGTCGTGCAGCGCGCCATCGGTTCGCTCAAACGCGACGTTCCCGAGATGCTCGTGATTGCAGACCTGTGCAACTGCGAGTACACCGACCACGGACACTGCGGTATCCTTGACGCGCAGGGCGACGTCGACAACGATGCGACGCTCGAACTGCTGGGCCGCACCGCCCTTTCGTATGCCGAGGCGGGGGTCGACGTCATTGCGCCCTCCGATATGATGGACGGACGGGTGGGATACCTGCGCGAGACGCTGGACGCGGCCGGTCACGCCGCGATTCCGATCATGTCGTACGCGGTCAAGTTCGCCTCCGCATTTTACGGCCCGTTCCGCGATGCGGCCGATTCCGCGCCGCAGTTCGGCGACCGGCGAACCTATCAAATGGATCCTCCCAACGGGCGCGAGGCGGTGCGCGAGGCGTTGCTCGACATCGATGAAGGGGCGGACATCGTGATCGTCAAGCCGGCGCTGGCCTACATGGATCTGATCCGTGCGGTCAGCGAAGTCTCCGAGGTGCCGGTGGCCTGCTATAGCGTCAGCGGCGAATATGCGATGGTCAAGGCCGCCGCGCAAAACGGCTGGATCGACGAAGAGCGCATCGTCGACGAGATGCTGCTCGGGTTTCGGCGCGCGGGTGCAGACATCGTCATCACGTACTTCGCCAAGCAGTACGCGGCTGCGGCCTTGCGTGCCTGAAATCGGCGTTCTGATTTTAGGGGGCGGCGAGGCGACGCGTCTGCCCGGCAAGCTCGAGCTCGCGGCCGGCGATCTGCCGATGATCGCGCGCGTTCTGCGCAACGTGTCATCCGGACGCGAGACGTTCATCTCATGCAAGGCGACCTTTGCGGCTGGGCTCGACGACGCACTCGCGGTTCCGATGGTCGTCGACCGTTGGCTTCGGCGCGGGCCGCTGGCGGGAATGATGTCGACGATGGCCAGAATGCGCTCGCCTTGGATCTTTGCGGTCGCGGGCGACGCGCCGTTGCTCGACTCCGGCTTCGTCGAATGGTTGGCGTCGCGGGCCGAGCCCGGCGACGAAGCGCTCGTCCCCGTTCGCGATCGCGACGGGCAGCGGCAGCTCGAGCCGTTGGCCGCCTTGTACGACCGGCTCGCCTTCCTGCGCGAAGGTTTGCCCGTGCTGCGCAGCGGCCGCGGGATGCTGGGCCTCGTGGTCGATCGTCTGCGGGCGCATCTGGTAGCGGTCGATGAGCTCGACGCCTTCGCCAACGTCAACACGCCGCACGACTACGAGGGGTTGCGCGCCCGTCTCGAGGCCGGCGGAAGGTCGACCAGTTGACCTTCGAGCGCAGCATCGAGGCCTTCGAGCGGGCTCGCCGCGTGATTCCGGGCGGCGTTAATTCGACCGTGCGCGCTTTCAAGGCGGTGGGCGGTTCGCCTGTTTTCGTCGAGCAGGCGCATGGCTGCGTGCTGACCGATCTCGACGGCAACGCCTACGTCGACTACGTCATGTCATGGGGTCCCTTGATCGCGGGCCACGCCCATCCGGCCGTGGTCGAAGCCGTTCGGGCGGCGGCGAGCCGCGGCACGTCGTTCGGGGCCCCGACGGAGGCCGAAAGCGAGCTGGCAGAGCTCGTGTGCGACATGGTGCCGTCGGTCGAAAAGGTGCGCTTCTGCTCGAGCGGCACCGAGGCGACGATGTTCGCGCTGCGCCTCGCCCGGGGCGTTACACGCCGCAACAAGCTGGTGAAATTCGAAGGCTGCTACCATGGATGTTCGGATCCGTTCTTGGTGTCGGCGGGCTCGAGCGCGCTGACGGTCGGCGTACCCGACTCGGCCGGCATTCCGCTCGGAACCCTGGCCGACACCTTGGTCGTGCCCTACAACGACCTCGACGCGGTGGCCGCTCTCTTCGAGGCGAACGGCGATTCGATCGCTTGCGTCATCGTCGAGCCGTACGCCGGCAACATGGGGCTCGTCTTGCCGCGTCCCGGCTTTCTCGCGGGCCTGCGCCGGCTCTGCACGCGCCACGACGCGCTGCTGATCTTCGACGAGGTCTTGACGGGCTTTCGGGTCGCCCCGGGCGGCGTCCAGGAACGGGAAGGCATCTTGCCCGACATCACAACCCTGGGCAAGATCATCGGGGGAGGCTTACCCGTGGGAGCCGTCGGGGGGCGTGCGGGTCTCATGGACGCCTTCACTCCGGACGGGAAAGTCTTTCAAGCTGGGACGCTCTCCGGCAACCCGCTGGCGATGGCAGCCGGCATCGCGACCCTGCAGCTCCTGCGGGCGCCGGGGGTCTACGCGCAGCTGGAGGCCAGCGGAGCACGCCTGATCGAGGGGCTCGACGACGTCTTCGAACGCCAGGGCGTGGCGCATCAAACCAATGCGCGCGGATCGCTGCTGGGTTTCTTCTTCACCGCCGTGCCGGTGGTCGATCTGGCAAGCGCCAAGACCAGCGACTTGCGCTTCTACGCGCGCTTCTTCCACGCCATGCTCGAGCGCGGCGTGTACCTGGCTCCCTCGCAATTCGAGGCCGCGTTCGTGAGCCTCGCCCACGACGACGCGGCCATCGATCGCACGGTCGCGGCCGCCGAGGAGGCCGTCATCTCGCTGCTGGCCGCCGTCGATGGCCCGGGATGAACGTTCGGGGGCGCAACTTCCGCCATAGTCACGGAGATATTGGCCATGATAAAAGAGATGGAGCATGATGTCGCCGCAGCTAGGTAGTGCAACCTATCGGAACGAGCACGGCCGCCTTGAGGTTTGCGCCCTGACCGCGGCGGCGGCCGGCTGATGCCCCTCGTTTGCCTGGGTCTATCGCATCAGACAGCGCCGGTCGACGTGCGCGAGCGCCACGTTTTTCCCGCCTCGCGGATGGGCGAGGCGCTCAGCGCGCTACGCGATTACCAGGCCGTGCGCGAAGCCGCGATGCTTTCGACCTGCGGCCGGCTGGAGATCTACGCGGAGCTCGAGGACTACGAGGCGGGCGTCGATCAGCTCAAGTCGTTCCTGCACAATTTTCGGCACGGCGACGTCACGCACGACATGTCGTCGTACCTCTATACGCTGCTCGGCTCCCAAGCGATCGACCACTTCTTTGCGGTAGCTACCGGCCTCGACTCGATGCTGATCGGCGAAGCCGAGATCCTGGGGCAAGTCAAAGATGCCTACGTGCAGGCGCAGAAAGCGCGCTCGCTCGGCAAGACGCTGCACGCCCTCTTCCGCGAAGTGATCGCGGCGGGTAAAGAGGCCCGCTCGCAAACGCGCATCGGAGGCGAGTCGGTCAGCGTTGCGACGGCGGCGATCGACTTGGCGCGCCGGCGTCTCGGTGACCTCTCCGCGCTCAGCGTGCTGGTCGTCGGAGCCGGCAAGATGGGTACGACTGCCGCCAAACGTTTGCGACTCGAGGGTTGCCGCGAGCTGCTGGTCGCGAACCGCTCGCAGCGCCGCGCGCACGACGTCGTGGCCGAACTCGGCAGGGGTCGCGCGATTGCGCTGCCGAGCATCGTCGAAGCGATGAAGCAGGCCGACATCGTCGTCACCTCGACCGGCGCATCGCACTTCGTTCTCGGCCCCGGCAACGTCGCCGAAGCGATGCTGGCGCGGCCGAGCCGGCCGCTTTTCATCATCGACATCGCCGTGCCGCGCGACGTCGACCCCGACGTGGCTCGCCTCCCCAACGTCACGTTGGCCGACATCGATGCGCTCAAGGGAATCGTCGAGTCGACGCTCGAGCGGCGGCGCGACGCGATTCCGATGGTCGAAGAGATCATCGCCGAGCATACGGAACGCTTCGCGCAGTGGTATCAAGCCCGAGCCGCGCTGCCCGTCGTTGCGGCGCTCGCGCAAAAGGCCGAGTCGATCCGCGAGACCGAGCTGCAGCGACTCTTCGCGCGCTGCCCGGAGCTGAGCGAGCGCGAGCGAATGCTGGTCACCGGAGCATCGCTGCGGATCATTTCGAAGCTCTTGCATTCGGTCGTTACGCGCATTCGCGAGCGCGCGACCAGCAACCGCGCCGAGGCCTTGACGCTCGCCCAAGTCCTCGACGAGCTCTTCGACTTGCGCGTCCGCGCCGACGGCGGCCACGCCGAACGGCACCCCGTGCACGAACTCAAGCTCGACGAATGAACGCCCGGGATGGCGCGGACGGGCGCGCGTCCCCAAGCGACGCGGCCGGCCGGGCCACGGCACCGCGGGGCAAAGTCTTCTTGGTTGGAGCAGGCCCGGGCGATCCGGGTCTCTTGACGCTCAAGGCCGCGCGTGCCATTGCGAGTTGCGAGGTCCTCGTTTACGACTATCTCGCCTCCGCGCCGATCGTCGCCCTCGCGCCGCCCGGTTGCGAGACGATCTACGTCGGCAAGCGGGCCGGCGCGCATACGCTCTCACAAGACGAGATCACTGCGCTCGTGGTGCGTCTTGGCCGGGACGGTAAACGCGTCGTGCGTCTCAAGGGCGGTGACGTTTTCGTGTTCGCGCGCGGCGGCGAGGAAGCGCGCGCGCTGCACGCCGCCGGCGTGCCGTTCGAGATCGTGCCAGGCATCACGTCGGCGCTGGCGGCCCCCGCCTATGCCGGGATTCCACTGACGCACCGCGACTACAATTCGGCGTTCACGGTCGCGACCGGCCATGAAGATCCGTCGAAGAACGGGAGCTCGCTCGACTTTTCCAAGCTCGCCGATCCGTCGCAGACGCTCGTCCTCTTGATGGCGATGAGCAACTTGTCGGGCATCGTCGCCGAGTTGCGCCGGCATGGATTGCCGGCCGACATGCCGGTCGCGATCGTGCGCGAAGGGACCAAGCCGCAGCAGGAGACGCTCGTGGCCACCCTCGACACGATCGTGGCGGAAGTCGATCGGAGGGGATTTGCAGCGCCTGCGATCGTCGTGATCGGTCGGGTCGTCGCCGAGCGCGAACGGCTACGCTGGTTCGACACCGGCCCGCTTTTTGGGAAAAAGATCCTTATCACCCGCGCTGCGCTCGACGCGCACGCGTTCGCCGCTCGTCTTTGGGAGATCGGCGCCGAACCGTTGGTGGCTCCAACGATCGCGATCCAACCGCCGGACGACCTCGACGGCGCTGAGATCGCGGTTCGCGACGTGCGCATCTACCACTGGGTCGTCTTCACTAGCCGCCACGCCGTCGATGCATTCTTCATGCGGCTGCGCGCGCGCGGGGCCGATGCGCGGGCGCTCGGCGATACGAGCGTCGCTGCGATCGGTCCAAAAACCGCCGAGCGTCTGCTCTCGCACGGCGTCGTGGCCGACTTCGTACCGGCCTCTTACGTCGGTGAAGCGGTGGCGCAGGGGTTGATCGAGCGAACGCAACCGGGTCAGCGCGTTCTTCTCTATCGCGCCGCGGAAGCGCGTGAGGCGCTGCCCGCTATGCTGCGCGCGGCGGAACGCGACGTCGACGTGGTAGCCGCTTACAAGACGGTTGCGCTACGTGACGCGGAGATCCCGCGCCAGGCGCAAGCCGCCGACGTGTGGACCTTCACCAGCGCAAGCACGGTGCGCGCGTTCTGCGACAACGTTCCGCTCGCGGACTGCGGCATGGAATCGAAGATCGTTGCGTGCATCGGACCGATTGCGGCCGAGGCCGCACGGGCGAACGGCTTGCGCGTCGACGTCGTGGCCGCCGAGTTTACGGTCGAGGGTCTGCTCGACGCACTCGAGTCGTCGTTTACGCGGCGCTGAGCCGAACGGGCTTAGCCGACGTGCGCCTGACCCTGGCCCCTTTAACGAACTTCGACGTCGGCGCCCTGGCGGCGTCGGTCGTGGCTTTTATCGCCTTTCGCGCAAACGCGCTCGATGGGGGCGGCGCGCTAGCGGCGTTCGCTGTCGGAACCGCGACCTTCGGTTCGCTCGGCTTTCGGGGCGCCGCCCTGTTGCTCGCGTTCTTCGTATCGTCGGTTTTCTTGTCGCGCGTTGGCGCGGAGCGTAAGCGCGCGCTCGATGCCGGCGGAAAAAGCGGCGCGCGCGACGCGGGCCAAGTACTCGCCAACGGAGGGGTGGCGGCCCTTTGCGCGCTGCTCGCGCTCACCGTCGACGGGCGCTACGCAGCCGGGTTCGCGGGAGCCCTTGCGGCCGCAACGGCCGACACGTGGGGAACGGAGATCGGCGCCCTGGCCGCGGGCCGGCCGCGTTCGATCGTAACCTTCCGGCCGGTAGCCGCCGGCCTTTCGGGGGGCGTCACCTTCGCGGGGACTCTTGCCGAACTGGGCGGGGCGCTTGCGATCGCGGGAATCGCCTACGCCCTCGATCTGAGCGCCTTTGCGACGGTGCTCGCGGCGGGTTTCGCCGGCGCGCTGGTCGACTCGATCCTGGGCGGAACGGTTCAAGCGTTGCGCTTTTGCCCGCAATGCCGGCGCGCGTGCGAGAGCGATCCGCACGCGTGCGGGGCGAACGCGCGGCTCGTGCGAGGCGTGGGCTGGGTCGGGAACGACGCGGTCAATTTCGCGTGCAGTTTAACCGGCGCCGTGCTCGCGTTCGCGCTGGCGCGCTAGCGAGCCGGCGATGCTACTTGCTTGCCGTACTTCTTGTCGAGATACGGAATGATGTCGTCGTCGTCATCGAGCACCACTTCGCCGTCGGTCAGGACCGGGATTCCGGTCTGGCCCGAAATCTCTTTGACCTCTTGGCGCTCGGCGTGCGAGCGCGGCACGTTGACGTTCTTGTAGTCGAGCAGCAGATCTGTGAGCTTCGAACGCACGCGGGCGCAGTACGGGCACCACTCGGCTTGATATAAAACGATGTCGGTCGGGCGACCCATCCGGAAACCTTCCTAAGGCGGCAACGGCTTACGAGACCACGGAGGTCGGTCCAACGCGCAATGGTTGCGCCCAGGTCCGCACCACGGCCGCGGCGTAGTCCTGGGTCCGGACGGCACGGAGAGCTGCCAACATGACTCGAGCTCGGAACGAACGGCCTTTTCTCAAGCGAGCTCTCGGTCTCTCGATCGGGTTGCACCTTCTGATTGCGCCGGCGTTCGTCGCCGCGTTAGCTCTGGTGGTCGACTTCGGGCGCTCGAACGAGGCAATCCGGGTGACGGCGCTCGACCGCTCGGGCGCCTCGCTGCTCGTTCTCCGGCACCGCAGCCCCGCGGTCCGGCTCGCGGCTGCGCCCCGACCCGTCGCGCGGCCGCCCGCGCGCGAGCGACTGCGCGTCGCACTCGCAAAGCCCGTTTTTCACAAGCTTCCGACGAGCTTCAAGCCGCGCGTGCCGGTCGTCAGCCGGCAAGCGCCAAGTTCGCAAACCGCATCCAGCTCGGCAGCCCACTCGGCCTTTGAAACACGACGAAAGGCGCGCGCCATCGCCCTGACCGACGTGACGCCCGTGCAAACGCCGCCGGTCACGCCGGCACCGCGCAAACCAGCGCAAAGCGCGTCGCAAGGCTCGGCCGATACCGTCGCGCCGGCCCAAGCCAACGCAGAACCGGCTCAAGCCGCTCCCGCATCGGCCCGCAGTTTAGACGTGCCGATGGGTGGCTGGGGACAGAACGACAAGCCCGTCGTCGCCGACGATGCGGCCCTCGACGATCTGCGCGCGCGCTTTCACACGGACCAACCGATCGACGTCGTCGTCGACGAATCCGGCCACGCGCTCAAGGTCATCGTTCCGCCATCCCTGCCGAGCGACGCTCGCGTGGAAATCGAAAAGGCGCTGCTCTCGCTGCATTACTTGCCTGCAGAATGCAACGGCATGCACTGCAACGGAACGCTGCAGTTCGTCCTCTGACCGCGTACGAAGCTCGGGCCGGCGGCAGCGTCGAGCCGCACTAGTCGAGGCGAGCCGGCCAGATGCCGATCGAAGAGCCGACCCACGTGCGGTCTTTATTATAATCGACGCCATGCATCGAACCGCGCGAAAGCCGGCAGAGGTTCGTGACCGGCTCCAGCGTCCCGGGCTGTTCGCCCGCAACGAACATCATCCGAATCTCGGCTTTGACCGGGTCCGCATCGTCGTCCGGGGCGCGTAACGCGGGGGCGTAGTCGATCCGTTCCTGAAGGCACCAGCCGGAGCGCTGGCTCGCGGGAATGGCAGCGACGTCGGCGGCCGTGGGCGCCACGTTAACGCCGGCGCCGGCAAACGAAAAGAGCGGCTTGAGCACGTAACGGGTCGCAAGATCGGCCGGCAGTCCGACGATTTCGGAAAGCAGCCGGGTGTGCGGAACCGCCGGATGGTCGAGGAATGCAAGCGAATACTTCGACCAGATCCAAAACCAGTTCGGGTGCGGAACCCATTCGACGTCGAGCTCGTCGCGCAAATCGAACGGTAACTCGATCCCTTTTCGCTCGACCTCGTCGATGATGACGCGCCAGTAAATGCGTTCGAGCGGCACCTCGCGGCCGCGGGCGTCCGTTCGAAAGAGCCGCCGGCCTCGCTTGCGGAGCGCGGTCACACAGACCGAGTCGACGCCGAACAGGAGCTTCGTCGCGGCGAAATCGCAGTACGTCTTCTGGCGCTCGGGCTCGAAATCCACCAGCGCCACGAGCGACGGGTCGCACGCGCCGACGATCGTGCGCCGCGTCAGATCCAGAAACGCCGCGCGATCGCTCCCGGCGAACCACGAGGTCCACGGACCTTCGCAACCAGGCATCGCGGCGAGCGCCGCGTTCCATGCGTCGAGTTGCAGCACTTCGAAAGCGAGCAGCGAGGGAAAACCCTGCAGCTCGACCACGCGCGGGACGAAGCTGCCTCGAAGGTCGAGGGCGACCGCGAAATCGACGACGGCCACGTTGGGCAGCGGGCTTTGATTCGGCGCATCCCAACGCGCCGGGACGGCCGCCTGCATGCACCGGAGACGTTGCGGCTCGCTCAGCTGCGCGACGATCTCGCGCGCCGCGCGCAGACATCGTTCGCGAAAGTCGTCGGTCAGGAAAAGCGGCGTCTCGGCGAGCCGGAAGTCGACCGGAGCGCCGACGCGCCGCTCCAGGTCGGCGGCGTAACGCGCATGGAGCTCCGGCGTAAACGCCGCGTTGAAAAGCGCCCGGCGGCCCTGGTCCACGCTCGCGGCCTAGTCGCCCGTAACAGCCACTAGCGTCCCGAGCGCCTCACGCGATCAGCCGTTCCAGCGAGTCGCGCACCAGGTCGCCGAAGACCACGCGGGCAACGCGTTGGCGTTCCTGATTGCGATCCTGGCGCAGCACGGGCAACAACTCGGAGCGCTCTCGGTAGACCTCGCGCGTGATCGTGCCGTTGCGCAGCATGCGTTCCAGCAATTCCGCCACGCGTTCCGGCGTTCCGATCTCGGGATGGCTGTTGACCGCGAAGAAACGCGGGGTCCCGTCGCCACGGCGCGCGATCTCGACCATCGTGAGCGCATCGCCGCCCGCGCCATTCGATCCGGCGGATTCGAAGGCAATCGGAACGACGCCCTCGGGCAGGCCGGCATGCGTGGGAACCAGATCGTAATAGCGCGAGTCGAGCACCGGAACCAGCCGCGGATCCGGTACGCCGCCGGCGAGCTTACCAAACCAAGGATGGGCCAGCGCTTGCGGCGTCAGCACGTTCGTCCCCACGCCCCGCTTCGGACCACCCTTCTCCGGCCCGCGCAGCACCGGCGCAGCGATATCGCGCCAACGGCACACGAGCCCAAAGGTGTGGCACACGCCGAAGAGCGCCGCGTCTTCATCGGCCGCTACCGCGTCAAAGAGCTCCCACAACCGCGCTTCCCATGACGGGTCTTCGACGATTTCCTGCGTGCCACGGTCGCTCGAGTTTTGGTGAGGATCGAGGTGCCCGGGACCACCCGTCCCCACGTAGAGGCGGTGACGGCGGTCGCCATGCTCGGGCAACGCCAGCTTATCGCGCACCGCGTACGACAGAACGCGCACGCGCATGCCGGTCCGCTCGAGCCGTGCGCCGAGCTCGAGGCTCGCATCGCGCAGCAGCGCCACGATTGCATCGTGCCCCACGTTGGGGTAGCCGTGGTTCATGTCGAGCAAAGCGACGTCGATCGCGGCCCGGTCGCGCGAGGGCAGGTCCTCGCTGCGCTCGATGCGCAGCACTTCGAAGCGCTCGCTTCGGAAATCGGCCAGCGGCGCGCCCGGGTCAGGCAACGGGAACTCCCACTTCGGTTTCATCGATGATGTACTGCACGACGGCCTGCAAGCTTTGCGTTTGCTCGTAGACGGCGAGCTGACGGTCGGCTCCCGTGCGCCGGCGGATGATCTCGTGGGCGTACAGGATCTCGTCGCGCACGCCGAGTTCGTTGACCACGTCGTCGACGAATTCGAGCAGCTCGACCAACAGCGCGTGGGTCGGCACCTCGATCCTCTTACCCAGATCGATCAGCTTTCCATCGAGCCCGAAACGCGCCGCCCGCCACTTGTTCTCGTTGATCAAGGAGCGGCGGTAAAGCCGCCAGCCCTGATTCTGGTTGTAGAGCTTCCAGAGCTTGTAAGTTACCGCCTGGAAAAACGCCGCCAAGCAGATCGTTTCGTCGACCCGCATCGGAATGTCGCAAATGCGGTACTCGAGGGTGGGAAAGTACGGGTGCACTCGCACGTCCCACCAGATCTTCTTGCCGTCCGAGATGCAGCCGGTGACGACGAGCGTGTTGAGAAAGTCCTGAAACTCTCCCCACGAGCCGAAGAAATCGGGGATCCCGGTTCGTGGAAAGCGCTCGAAGACCTTAGAACGAAAGCTTTTCCAGCCCGTGTTTTGGCCCAGCCAAAACGGCGAGTTCACCGACATCGAGAAAATGTGCGGCAAGAAGTAGCGCACGCCGTTCATGATCGCGATGCGGGCGTCGTTGTCCTCGACCGCCACGTGCACGTGCAATCCGAAGATCAAGTTGGCGCGGGCGATCATTTGCAGGTCTTCGACCAGCCGGTCGTAGTGCGCGCCCGGCGTTATCGGCACGGTGTTCCAGTGCGTGAAGGGATGCGTCCCGGCGGCGGCTACCCGCAACCCGTTGGCCCGCGCCAGGCGAATGATCTCCGAGCGCAGCCGGGTAACCTCGCGGCGGGCCTCCCCGATGTCGGCGCAGATCGGCGTACCGACCTCGATCACGGGATCGTGGAGCTCGCGCTTCATCTCCTCCTTGAGGCGGGACTGACCCTCGGCAAAGAGCTCCTGAATGTGCGACTTCAGCTCGAATGTGTGGGGATCGATGACCTGGAACTCTTCCTCGATCCCGATCGTGAACGACGGCCTTTGCCTCACGAAGCCCCCCTCGCTCGCGCAGCGATCTGCTCGCGCCAGGTGCCGCTCAGTTCCAGCGGTCGCGGATCGCGCACGCGTGCCACCAGTACGTCGGCCATGTTCTCGACCACCCAACTAAAGTTATCGGGTCCGACCGAGGCGAGCTCCGCATCCGGGGCCGGGTTCGTGAAGTCGATCGCGTAGGGGATGCCGTCGCGCACCGCAAGCTCGACGGTGTTCATGTCGTACCCCAGGGCTTGGCTGAGCGCGAGAGCGTCGCGGCGCAAGCGCGCTTCGAGCGCCGGCTCGATGGGCGGCGCGTCCCGCACGTAGCGCTCGTGAAAAGGCGCCAAGGGATTGTAACGCATGAGCTGGACGCGTTCCCGCCCGATCGCAAAGCAGCGAAAGTACTCGCTGAATGCGATCGCTTCTTGAGCCATCATCGTCAAGTCGCGCGACTGGTCGTAGGCGTTGAAGAAATCGGCCGGACCATCGCATTTGTGGACGTCCTTCCAGCCGCCCCCATAAGCGGGCTTGAGGAAAATCGGGAAACCGAGGTACGTGAAAACCTCGTTCCAATCCACGAAGCGCAGGTTCCGGAAAGATTTTGCTTCGGTGTTGGGGGGCCGATGCTTGTGCGGCAGCAGTACGGTGCGCGGCGTCGCGACGCCGACGCTCTCGGCCACGATGTTGCCGAAGTATTTGTCGTCGGCCGACCACCAGAAGGGATTGTTCACGATCGCAACGCCACGCGCCGCCGCAACCTTGAGGAACGTCCGATAGAACGGAACTTCGTGGCTGATCCGGTCGAGGATGAGTGCGTACTCGAAGCTCTGGCTATCGCGCAGATACGAGAGCTCAACCGGCGAAGCGACGATGTCGCCCGCGCCCCGTGCGTCGATCGCACCGATGAGCGCCCACGGGAAGGAGTCTTCCATCCCGAACAGCAGACCGATTCGCTTTGGCGAGCCCGACATCGAGCGAGTCCTTTCCGAGCCGGCACGGCCGGCGAACTCGCGGGGTTTCGCGGGAACCGGCTGCGGACCTATAAAAGAGCCGCCGACGACGATGCATCGATGCTATGAGTCATGGGTGAGCACGAATCTCGGCCGCCCGATGGAATTTCTTTGGTTCGGCTGGTCCGGCTACCCGGTCGTGATGTTCCCGACCTCGCAGGGCCGCTTTTTCCAGTACGAAGATATGGGCGTCGTCGCGCGGCTTGCCGAGAAGGTCGACGCAGGGTTCCTGCAGCTGGTCTGCGTCGACTCGGTCGACGCCGAGAGCTGGTATAACACCTCGGTCGATCCTGCGCTGCGCGGGCGACGGCACGAGCAGTACGATGCGTATCTGCGCCACGAGCTGCTCCCATACATCGGCCGCCGCGCCGGGCACGACACGGTCGGCACCTTCGGCTGCAGCTTCGGCGCCTACCACGCCGCTAATTTCGCGGCCCGGCATCCCGACGTCGTGAGCAAGGCCGTTTGCTTTTCGGGCATCTACGACGTGCACCGTTTCGTCGACGGGTACTGGGACGATATCGACTACTTCAACTCGCCGGCGTCATTCATTCCTCACATGGACGCCGCCTGGACGACCCGGCTGGCGCGCATCGCGTGGGTGATCGCAACCGGCGAATACGACTCGCTCGTCGAGGACAACCGCACCTTCGCCGGCGTCCTCGATGCGAAGGGCATTCCCAATCACACCGAGATTTGGCCTGGTGTTTTCGGCCACGACTGGCCCTTTTGGAACGACGCCGTCGTGCGGCTGCTCTAGGCTCGCCGTTCGCGATCGTCCGGCGACGTTGCCGGCGACCCTCGCTTTTCTTAAGCCGGACGAGCCCTCGGGCGCAGGAAAGGGCGGACCCGGTGCGGCTCGAACCTACGGGGACGCACCGGAACGACGGGCTCGAGTTTGGCGGCCCGGCCCTTTTCTCGTCTCCTGTGTCGTCCTTTTATGCCTTCTTGGAGGACTCAATGCGTTTGAATTTTCTTCGCTTCGCGGTTACCGCGGGAGCTCTTGGACTTCTCTCAACGGTCGGCGCCGGCGCTGCCGTTCGCATGAACCCGGTCCATCCAATCGTTCCGAAAACTGTGGTACACCCGGCACCCGCCGGAATCGCGTTCCAACCTCGACTTATCTCCGGCAAGATCTATCCGGTTCGACCGCTATCCGCCTCGTGTCCGTCGAGCTATGTTGGGTGCTTGGAACTCCCACCCGGCACCAAGACCACGCTCGAGTGGTGCGTCATATCGTCGACCAGTTCCACCTGCACGAGCGGCCCGTACGCGCCGGGCACGTGGAAGTGGAAGGGCAAGTCGGCTGACAAGAAAGTCGTCAAGGCCAAGAAGTTCAGCCCGAATCCCGGAAACCCGACCGAAGAGTCGATTGACGTCAGCTCCAAAGCAAAAGAGGGCAAGGTGTACGGCGTGACCGTCTCGGTCAAGGGCAGCGGATCATGCAAAGGCATCAGCTCAGGGTCGTGCGGCCCCTTCTCGGAGACTTTTGGCGTCATCATCGGCTCGTCCAGCTAAACTTCGGATACATCGCCGAACCGCAGAGTTCGGCTGAGATCGCACTGCCCCGCCGGTTCAAGTAACCAGCGGGGCAGCGCGCTATGCGCGGCCGATATCGGGATTGCTTCGCACGTTCGCGCGGGAGTCTTTCGGCCCTTCGGAAAGGGCGCCCCGATTGCGGCGCGAACGTAACGAGCGCACCGTGACGGCAGCCGGTATTTGGGCGGTCCTCGCTTTGGCGTCTGCGTGCCACCTTATCCAAGCCTTCCTGGAGGAACTTAATGCGTTTGAATTTCCTTCGTTCCGCCGCTGCGGCAGCCGTTCTCGGGCTGCTCTCGACGGGCGGTCTCGCCGCGTCTCCCAGACTCAATCCGATTCACCCGATGGGTGTGCGTCACGTCAATCCCATGCACGCCCCCACCTACTTCCTTAAGGAAGCGGGCATCGTCAGCGCGAAGAAGGTCGCTTGTCCCAGCAGCCAATATTATGAATGCGTAGAAATTTCGAAAAAGACACCGCTCATGCAGGAGTGGTGCATCGTCGACGTGACGAGCGGCTCGTGCAGTTCCTCGGGCGACCTCGCTCCCGGAACCTGGACGTGGAACGTGACGAATTCGTCAAATAAAGTGAAGGGGGACTTCGATCCCAACCCCGGAAATCCGACGGAACTGACCATCTCGACGAAGCTCAAGAGCAGCAAACCCAACGCCTACACCGTATCGTTTACGGCTTGCAATTCCTCAAGCCAATGCGTGGGCCCGGTGGCTATCGGCGTGACCGTCAAGAAGAAGGTTAAAGGCTCAGGCGGCTAAAGAGCGCGCGGCCTCGTCCATTGAAGCGGCCCGCGTGAATTGACACGCGGGCCGCTTCCTTTCGGCCGAGGCGCCCGCCGACCTCAGGAAAGGGCGAGCCGCTTGCGTCCCGAACGAAACGAGCGCACCGAACGGAAAGCGAAACCTGATGCGTTTGAATCTACTTCGCTCAGCGGCAGCCGCGGCGGCGCTCGGTCTCCTACCGTTGGCCGGAGCGGATGCTGCAATTCGGATGAACCCCGTACATCCCGCGCCATCGCGCCCGGTAAGCCCGCTGCTTGGGCGACCGCACTTCTACGCGACGAACGAGATCCGCACGGCCTCGAGCTCGTGCCCCGGTTCGTACATTATTTGCGTCACGATCACAAAAAAGTCGCCCGCGACCATCGATTGGTGCTACGGTTCGGTGACTTCATCCGGCAGTTGCGATCCCGCGTCCGGAACGTGGACCTGGTCGGCCACGGCGTATAATTGCAATACAAAGGGCAAGTGTAAGAAGCCGACGACCAAGATCTCGGTTGACGACTTCACCCCAAATCCCGGCGACCCATCGGATGAAAGCGTTTCGGCTACATTTAGCAAGGCAGCCTCGTACCCGGTCGTTATCGAGGCTTGCTACTCCTCGAGCAACTGCTCGACGGGCCAGTTCCTCGTCACCGTCGAGAAGAAGTAGCCAAACCGGGTCCGTTACAAGATCGTCTTGCCGAGGGCTGAGAGGATCAGCTCGACGGCGAGTTCGGCGGTACGGTTGTGCTCGTCGAGGATCGGATTGATCTCGGTGACCTCGAGCGAACCGAGAATGCCGGCCTCGCTGATCATCTCCATCGCCAGGTGCGCCTCGCGATAGGTGATTCCGCCCCGCACCGGCGTGCCGACGCCGGGCGCTTCGCTCGGGTCGATGCCGTCCATGTCGAACGAGACATGCGCCGACTGGGCTTGCGGGCCTGCGATCGCGATCGCTTCTTCCATCACGCGCTCCATTCCGACGCGATCGATCTCGCTCATCGAGAAAGCTCGCACGCCAAGCGCCTTGATGCGCTCCCGCTCGCCGGCATCGATGTCGCGCAGGCCGACGAGCACCGAGCGCTCCGGATCGATGTGATGCTCCTCTAGCGCGATCGAGACCGGCATGCCGTGCACGTTGCCCGAAGGCGACGTCAGGGGCGTGTTGATGTCGCCGTGGGCGTCGATCCAAATGAGGCCGGGCTGGCGCTTGCGCGCACGAAAGACTCCGGCCAGGGTCCCGATCGCAATGGAGTGATCGCCCCCGAGCACCAGCGGAAACCCGCCCCGAACGATCGATTCCTCGACGATTCGCGAGAGCTCGTCGCAGACCGAGAGGATCAAGGGCAGGTATCTTGCGTTCTGCACGGCCCGCGCCGCGTTCGACTCGGGGACCGGCACCGGGATGTTGCCGTGATCGACGATGGTCGCGACCCCCAGCGCCTCGAGGCCCTCGTTGAGACGCGCGTAACGAATAGCCGACGGGCCCATGTCGACGCCGCGGCGGCCGGCGCCGAGGTCCATCGGCACCCCCACAACGTCGATCCGGGCTGGAATCTTCCGTTCGTTTTGCGCTGGGGCGGCTTGGGCGCGGAGCATGACCGCCGGGCTTCGAGCGCCCGACCCCGGGGGCCCTGCGACCGAACCTCGGCCTCACTCGTCAGGCATTTTATTTTCCATTTATCGGAGCGTGATAGCGTCCCGTACATGCACCCGCTGGGGTGCTGCCCCAGTCTGGCCCACTACGCACTCAAATTTATGGAGAGACTATCATGAAGCTGTCCTTACCGCGCATCGCGCTAGCCGTTACTGCCTTTGCGCTCCTCGTCCCGGCCGGTGCCGGTGCAACCACTCGTGCGATTCGTCCGGTTGCAGCCGTCGACCATGCCGCCCCGTCGTCGCTTACGGCACATGTCGGCTGGCGGAAGACGGTCAAGCCGGACATCAAATGCAAATTCGAATTTTGCGGCGAGCTTTACGCGTCGTCCAGTCAGGACTACCTGGAGTATGAATGGTGCGTTGGTTACGGGTCCGACCCGTGCGACGACCTCTACACGGGGACGGTCGTTTGGTACGCCGATGCCTATAAGGCAAAAAGCTTCAAACCCGAAGAAGGAATCTACAACTACCTTGAGACCTCGGGTTCGGCGGCAAGCGGTGCCGAAGGCGTCATCGGAAACCCCGTCTATCAATTCGTTCTTGACGATGGCGCAAAAGTAACCAACGGCAAGTACAAGTACCTCGACTACACGGCCGTCTATTGGGGTTCGTCAAACTCCGCGTACATCGCGATCGGCCTCGGGGTGTACGAGTAAATCTAACTCAGGCGGATCATCTTCCAACAGGCGGCCCGTCGCTTTGCGCCGGGC
>PMHO01000008.1 GCA_003156715.1 Candidatus Tityobacter terrigena | reverse complement strand
GCTCGAAGCGCAGCGCCTCGAGCAGCGGACGCGCTACGACCTCGACATGCTGCGCGAGGTCGGCTACTGCAACGGCGTCGAGAACTATTCGCGGCATCTGGCCGGTCGCGAAGCGCATTCGACGCCGTCGTGCCTGCTCGACTTCTTCCCGAAGGACTGGCTTCTCTTCGTCGACGAGTCGCACGTCACGTTGCCGCAGGTCCACGGCATGTTCGCGGGCGACCGCTCGCGCAAGCTGGTCCTGGTCGAACACGGATTCCGACTGCCGAGCGCGATCGACAACCGGCCCTTGACCTTTGACGAATTCAGCGCGCATCTCAACCAGGTCGTCTACGTCAGCGCCACGCCCTCGACGTACGAGGTATCGAAGTCGAGCCAAGTCGTCGAGATGATCATCCGGCCGACCGGGCTCGTCGATCCCGAAGTCGACATCCGCCCGACCAAGAACCAGGTCGACGACCTGATGGAAGAGATTCGGCAGCGGACCGAGCGCAACGAGCGCGTCCTGGTCACGACCCTGACCAAAAAGATGGCCGAGGACCTGACGGACTACCTGCTCGAAAACGGGTTGCGGGTGCGCTACCTGCACAGCGAGATCGACACCCTCGAGCGCATCGCGATCCTGCGCGATTTGCGCAAGGGCGTCTTCGACGTCTTGGTCGGGATCAATCTGCTCCGCGAAGGGCTCGACCTGCCCGAGGTGTCGCTAGTCGGGATCCTCGATGCCGACAAGGAAGGCTATTTGCGAAGCGGGACCGCGCTGATCCAAACGATCGGGCGCGCGGCGCGCAACGTCGAGGGCAAGGTCGTGATGTATGCCGACGTCGTGACCCAGTCGATGGCGCGCGCCATCGGCGAGACGCGCCGTCGCCGCGAGCGCCAGGTCGCCTACAACGCCGAGCACGGCATCGAGCCGCGTTCGATCCGCAAAGAGGTGCGCGACATCCTCGACCTGGTCGCAACGCAGGAAGAGTCGCGCTTGGCCGCGCGTTTCAAGGGCGAGCGCCTGCCGCGCGAGATCGTGATCGCGATGTCGAACGATATCGAGAAGAAGATGCGCGAGGCCGCCGCCAACTTGGAATTCGAGAAGGCGGCCGCGCTGCGCGACGAACTGCTTGCGCTGCGCCGGCAAATCGGCGGCAACGAGTCGGTGCTCTTCCAAGGCAGAGCGCCCAAGGTATTCCAACACGCATTGAAGGAACTCGTCGGCAGCTAAACCGTTTTCAAACGCCGAGGTCTCTTCGCAATGCAACAGACGGTCGCCGGCTTCGCGATGTGGTCGGCCTGGCAACCCGAACGAAACCTTCACTTCAATTCGTTCTTCATCGAGCGCCCGGACGGAAATCTTGCGATCGACCCGTTGCCGCTTACCGAAGCCGACGCGGCCGAAATCGAGCGGCGCGGGGGCCTGGGATGGATCGTGATTACCAACCGCGATCACGAGCGCGGCGCCCGCGCGCTCGCAGAGCGTTTCGGCGCAAAGATTGCGGCGAGCGACGGCGATGCGCCGCTGCTCTCGGGGCCGGTCGACCGGCAGCTGCACGACGGCGAAGCGTTTGCGGGCGCGACGGTCATTGCGCTCGATGGCCTGAAGTCGCCCGGTGAGATCGCGCTGCACTTTCGCGAGCAGCGGGCGATCGTCGTGGGTGACGCGCTGTGGGGGGATCCGGCCGGGTCGCTGCGGCTGATGCCCGACCAGAAGCTAGCCGATCCGGCGCGAGCGGCGCTTTCGTTGCGCAGGCTTGGCGCCCGGCATCCCTTGCATCTCTTGGTCGGCGACGGAGCCTGCATCTTCGGCGGTGCGTACGAGGCGCTTTGGGCCTGCTTAGAAGCGCGCACGGACGTCTACGTCAATCGCGTCAACATCGACGAATTGGAATGGCTGAGCGACCCCGGGCACGGCGTCTACGAGGCGGCGGACGGGGAGGTCGACGGGATGATCGGCGGCGCCAAGGTCGGCTGTCGCGTCACCCGCATCGCGCCCGGCAAGGCGTACTGCCCGCTGCACTGGCATGCCGCCGAGGAGGAGCTCTTTCTGGTGCTCTCCGGAACCCCGTCGCTGCACACGCTACGCGGCGTTTGGTCGCTGCGCAAGGGCGACTTCATCGCATTCCCGACGCGCTCGAGCGGCGCGCACAAGATCGTCAACGACGGCGGCGAGACATGCGAGATCGTGCTGATCGCGAACACGTCGCCGATCGAGATCTGCTCCTATCCCGACTCGCGCAAGGTCTTGTTCGACCCGGCCGGGCTGATGCTGCGCGACCATCCGCTGCTCGACTACTTTGACGGTGAATAGCCGGGGTTTACTCGCCGCCGCCGCTGCGCTTGCGGCCTTCGCCTGCGCCTTGCCGGCGTGCGCCGACAGCGTCGATACCCACACCGACGTCGGAATCTTGGGAGCGGTCGTGACCGGGACACACGTCGGATCGGAGAATCCGAATCCGGTTAGCGGGGTCGTTCCCGGAGCTCTGCTCGAGCTGACCCAGCACGTCGACCGTTTTCGCCTCCACCTGGAAGGGCTTCCGCAGATCGGTGCGAGCTCGAGCGGTTCGGGCCCGTTCGGGCATTCGTCGGCGACCTTGAGCTTGCTCAACGCGACCGCACTCGTCGACCTCGACCCGGCGCGGCGCTTTCGGCTCGGCTTCGGCTTCCAGGTCATCAACGTTACCAACTTCAACGGCAACAACGCCAACATCGACGACTCCCGGGTAACGTCGCCTATTTTTGCCGCGGGCGCGACGCTGCCCGTATCGCACGGTCACTTCGTGGAGCTCAACCTGATGGTCGATCCGAACTTGCGCGGCGTGGTCGACATCTTCGACAATGGTGCGACCTCGGAACCGAACAAGCCGGAGGGCGGGGCCGAGGTCGACTACAGCGCGGCGTACGGCTGGAGACGGGGGCTGGTGACGTACTTGATCGGCGCTCGCGGGCTCAGTTATCACACGCGCAATCTGAATACGCAAGCGCTCGTCGACCGCAACGTCGGAGGCGGCGTGACGTTCGAAGTCCGCTTCGCGTTGTAAGTGAGAGCCGCTTTTCGCTAGCTCGCTGGAGATCAGTTGCCGACCGTTCGCACGCCGCTACTAGAGATCGCTTACGAAGAGCGCAATCCCAACGCCCGCAAGATCGTCGTTCTGCTGCACGGTTTTCCCGACGATGCGGCGACGTGGGAGGGAGTGCTTGCCGCCCCGGAGCTACGCACCGTGCGCACGCTTGTGCCGTATCTGCGCGGTTACGGCCCGACGCGTTTTCGAGACGCCTCGACCATGCGTAGCGGAGAGATCGCGGCTCTCGGTCGCGACGTCATCGAATTTCTTGACGCGCTCGGCATCGAGCGCTGCGTGCTGGTCGGGCACGATTGGGGCGCGCGTGCCGGATATGCCGCCGCCGTGCTCGCGCCCGACCGCATCCGTCACCTGATCGCGCTTTCGGTAGGCTACGGCACCAACGTTCCCTCGCAGAAGATCTCGATGCCGCAGAACGAGTATTACTGGTATCAATGGTTTCTCGCGACCGAGCGCGGGCGAGCGGCGCTGAGCGACGAGCGCCGCGCGTTTTGCCGCTATCTGTGGCGCACGTGGTCGCCCAGCTGGCACTTCGAAGAGAGCGAATTCGAGCGGACCGCCGCCTCGTTCGACAATCCCGATTTCGTCGAGATCGTCTTGCACTCGTACCGCCAGCGTTGGGGCTTCGTGCCGGGCGATCCGCTTTACGAGCACGATCGAGCGCGGCTCGCGCCGCTTCCGAAGATTGCGGTTCCGACGATCGTCATGGCCGGCGCCGACGATGGCGCGACGCTTCCCGAAGCGACCGAGGGGATCGAGAAGTTTTTCACCGACTCGTTCGCGCGCGAGCTGCTCAGCGGCGTCGGTCATTTCATTCAGCGCGAGCGCCCGCAGGCCGTGGCCGATACGATCGCGGCCGTGCTGGCCGGCGTCCCGCCGGTCTGAAAGCGCGATTGGCCGCAAAGCCGCCGGCGCCGCCCTTCGAGGCCGTACTCTTCGACCTCGACGATACGCTGCACGACGACACGGCGACGTATCGCCGCGCAGCGGAGCGCGTGGCGCTCGACGTGGCTCGAACGCACGGCGTGGCGGCGAGCGCCGTTCTGGCAGCCTACGTGCGCCAGGCAGACGCGTTTTGGATCAACTTGGCGCCGGAGCAGCTGGGGACGCCGCTGGTCGGCTTGCGCCTCTCCCTCTGGACCGCCGCGCTGCATGAGACGGGGCTCGAGGATGCCACGCTCGCCCAGCTGTGCGCGCGTTCCTACAACGACTACCGCAGGGAGTACTTGCAGCTGTGGCCAGGCGTCCTCGAGCTCTTGGCGGCGCTGCGCAAGCGAGGCAGCAAGCTCGCGCTCGTGACCAACGGTTTCGCCGAAACGCACCGCGAGAAGATCGTGCTGCTCGGCCTCGAGTCGGCCTTCGATGAAGTCTTCATCGCCGATGAAGTCGGCATGCTCAAACCCGATCCGCGCCTGTTCCGGCTTGCGTGCCAACGGCTCGGGGCGAAGCCCGAGCAGAGCGCGATGGTGGGCGACCGTTACGAGCGCGACATTCGCGGGGCGCACGAGACCGGCATGTTCACCGTTTGGGTCAACGTGCGCGGCGAACGCGTTCCGCCCGGCGGCCCGCAGCCGGACGCCGTGGTGGCGGACGTCGGCGGCGTGCTCGACGCCCTGGAAAGCAGGCTCTCGCCGGGCCGCAATGGGTGAGAACGTCGAGCTGCGGCGCGCTCGCGAAGCGGATATCCCGGCGTTAGTCGGGCTGATCGAAACGGTGGCCGCCGAAGGACGCTGGATAGCAACCGAATCGCCGCTCGATCGCGAGCGCCGCGCTGCGGGATTGCGCGTTAGGCTCGCGCGCAGCGATGGCGCTGTCTTCGCGGCGGTTGCCGGGGAAGCGATCGTCGGCGAGATCTGGATTTCCTGCGATTGGCCCGGACTCTGTGAATTCGGCATGGCGATCGAAGCGCCGTGGCGCGGTAAAGGCATCGGCCACCGCCTGCTCGCGGCAGCGATCGCTTGGGCGCGTTCCACGGGCGCACATAAGATCGCGCTCGACGTCTTTCCCCATAACGACGCGGCGATCGCCCTGTACGAGAAAGCCGGTTTCCTTCGCGAAGGCTATCATCCAAGACACTTGCGCCGAAAGAACGGCGAGCTGTGGGATGTCATCTCGATGGGCTTACTGCTCTGAGCGTTCGATGGCCCCGCCCCGCCTGCAGAATCGAGTTTGCCGCGGACGCGGCGCAACGCTGGGCGTCCGGGAGCGGTCTATAGGTCGTGGCCTTCCATACCGAAGACGGGGCGCCGCGCGGGCTCGATGCCATCGTCATCAAGGGCGCGCGCGAGCACAACCTCAAGAACGTCGACCTGACCCTGCCGCGCAACCGGCTGATCGTCATCACCGGGTTGTCGGGATCGGGCAAGTCGTCGCTTGCTTTCGACACGATCTACGCCGAGGGCCAGCGTCGCTACGTCGAGTCGCTCTCGTCGTACGCACGGCAGTTCTTGGGCCAAATGGACAAGCCCGACGTCGACTACATCGAGGGGCTCTCGCCGGCCATCTCGATCGACCAAAAGTCGACGTCGCGCAACCCGCGCTCGACCGTCGGCACGGTGACCGAAATCTACGACTACCTGCGACTGCTCTACGCGCGCATCGGCAAGCCGCACTGCTACAGTTGCGGGCGCGAGGTCAGCGCGCAGTCGAGCGAACAAATCGTCGATCAGGTGCTGGAGCTGCCGGCCGGTTCCCGCATTCAACTTTTGGCGCCGGTCATCCGCGGGCGCAAGGGCGAGTACCAGAAACTCTTCGAGGAAATCCAGAAGGAAGGCTTCGCGCGCGTGCGGGTCGACGGCGAGCCGCGCGAGTTGCGCGAGAAGATCGAGCTCGATCGCAAGCGCAAGCACACGATCGAGGTCATCGTCGATCGTTTGATCGTCAAGCCCGACGTCCGCAAGCGGCTGACCGACTCGATCGAAACGACGTTGCGGCTCTCTAGCGGAATCGTCACGGTCCTCGTCGAGCCGGCTCGCACGAGCGAACCGAACCAGCTGCACGTCAACGAGGGGACCGTGAAAGCGGCGCCCGCCGCGCGCGAGCTGACCTTCTCGGAGCGCCTGGCCTGCGTGTACTGCGGCCTTTCGTTCGAAGAACTGGCGCCGCGCCTGTTTTCATTCAACTCGCCCTACGGGGCTTGTCCGGACTGCACGGGCCTCGGCGTCAAGATCGAGATCGACCCCTGGAAAGTGATTCCCGACCGTTCCAAGTCGATCGAGGAAGGCGCGATCGTTCCGTGGAGCAAGGCGATCGGATCCGGGCGCTTCCCGTCGATGAACCCGTACTACATGCAGCAGGTCGAGAAGCTGCTGCGCTCGCGGCGCGTCAAGATGTCGACCCCGATCGAGAGTATGCCGCCCGACGTCGTGCAGACGATTCTCTACGGCGCGCAGACCAAGCAGCGCTTCACCTACGAGTCGCGCAGCGGCCACCAGTGGAGCTACGAAGCCCAGTTCGAGGGCGTGGTCAACAACTTGCAGCGGCGCCACAGCGAGACCTCGAGCGATACCGTCAAAGAAGACATCGAAAAGTACATGTCGGCCACGACGTGTCAAACCTGTCAGGGCGCGCGCCTCAAGCCGGAGGCGCTGGCCGTCACCGTGGCGGGCAAAAATATCCACGAACTGACGACGATGTCGGTCGAGAAGGCCGACGCCTTCGTGCGCTCCTTCCATCCGACGCCGCGCGAAGAGCTGATCGCACATCAGATTCTCAAGGAAGTCAAAGCGCGGCTCGGCTTCTTGAGCAACGTCGGGCTCGGCTATCTCAACCTGGCGCGTTCGGCGACGACGCTCTCCGGCGGCGAGTCGCAGCGCATTCGGCTGGCGACGCAGATCGGCAGCTCGCTCGTGGGCGTGCTCTACATCCTCGACGAACCGTCGATCGGGCTGCACCAGCGCGATAACGACCGGTTGCTGGCGACCCTCAAGACGCTGCGGGATCTGGGCAACACGCTGATCGTGATCGAGCACGACGAGGACACGATGCGCGAGGCCGACGTGGTCGTCGACATCGGGCCCGGTGCCGGGGCCGAGGGCGGCCACATTCTCAGCGTCGGACCGCTCGCCGAGATCATGAAGAATCCCGAGTCGCTGACCGGGGCGTATCTCTCGGGGCGGCAGTTCATCGCGATTCCAAAGCACCGGCGCAAGCCGCGTGCCTGGCTGCGCGTGACCAAGGCGCGTGCCAACAACATCAACGGAATCGACGTCGACATTCCGCTCGGCGTGTTCGCCGGCGTGACCGGGGTCAGCGGCAGCGGCAAGTCGACGCTGGTCAACGAGGTCGTGGTCAAGGCGCTGAACCAGTACCTTCACGGCCGCCCTGCGGGCGGCACCTACGGCACGGTCAAGGGCGCGGAGGCGCTCGACAAGTTGGTCGTGATCGATCAATCGCCGATCGGCCGCACGCCGCGCTCGAATCCCGCGACGTACACCGGTACGTTCGACTTGATTCGCGAGCTGTATTCGCTCGTCCCCGACGCGAAGGTGCGCGGTTACGGCCCCGGCCGCTTCTCGTTCAACGTCAAGGGCGG
>PMHO01000046.1 GCA_003156715.1 Candidatus Tityobacter terrigena | reverse complement strand
CGATCGCCTACGCGCTGCACTATCCCGATCGCGTCGACGTGCCCGTTGCGCGGCTCGACCTCGCCGCTGTCGGCTCCCTCACCTTCGAGCCCGTCGACGAGGAGACGTTCGCGTGCCTGCGGCTCGCCCGCGNNACGAGGTCGCCGTGCACGCGTTTCTCTCCGGACGCCTGCGCTTCCTCGAGATCGCCAGCGTGATCGAGGAGACGCTCGAAAGTCTCCCGGCGTCCACGGTGCACTCGTTCGATTCGCTGGCGGCCGCCGACGGCCAGGCGAGACGGATCGCCTCCGAGCTCGTGAACGCGCGCACGACGGCCTGAGCGCCCAGGTCGACGGCGTCATGTCGCCGCGTCCGACGATCGCCGCGAGCGACGCGCCCGCCTTGGCACACTAGACGTGTTGTCCTACCTGCTCGCGTTCGCCGGCTTCGCCGCCCTGATCATCCTCCACGAGTTCGGCCACTTCCTGGCCGCGAAGGCGGTCGGCATGCGCGTNNCGGCGAGACCGAGTACGGCATCGGTCCGATCCCGCTCGGCGGCTACGTGAAGATCACCGGGATGAACCCGAACGAGGAGATCCCCGAGGAGATCGTCGACCGAGCGTACTACCGCCAGCCGGTGTGGAAGCGGGTCGTCGTGATTCTCGCCGGGCCCGCGATGAACCTGCTGATCGCGTTCGTGCTTCTCAGCGGGGTCGTCCTGTCCCAGGGACTGCCGGTGACAAGCCATGGCCAATACGTGTCGTTGCGCACTGTCGCCACGGGATCACTGGTGCCGCCGGCGTCGGGGTATCTGAAAGCCGGAGACGAGATCGTCTCGGTCGACGGCAAGCGGGGGCTGACCGTCGCCCAGATAGCTAAGGAGATCTCGAGCCACCATTGCGCCGAGGCGCCGACGTCGGGATGCCAGGCAACCACACCGGTGAGCATCGTCGTCCGCCGCGACGGCAGGCTCGAGTCATTCTCGATCTACCCGCGGTACGCCCCGAGCCTGAAACGGACCCGGATCGGCTTTGGCTTCGCGATCGAGATCCGCTCGTACGGCGCGCTCGGAGCGGCCGGTCAGGGCGTCAGCCAGATGTGGTACGTCACGCATGAGACGGTCAGCACGATCGCGAAGATCTTCGAGCCCAAGGTCCGGAGTCAGCTGCACGGGATCGTCGGCGTCGCCGACATCACCCAGCAGGCCGTCGCCGTGGGCGCGCCCGAGGCGCTCTACGTGCTCGGCGTGATTTCGCTCTCGCTCGCGATCATCAACCTATTCCCGTTCCTGCCGCTCGACGGCGGCCACATCTTCTGGGCACTGGCCGAGAAGGTCCGTGGCCGGCGGATCCCCTTCTCGGTCATGGAGCGCGCCGGGGTTGTCGGGTTCGTCCTCATCCTCATGCTCTTCCTGGTCGGGTTGCACAACGACATCTCGACCTTGACCGGCAAGGGTTTCTCGGTGCATTAGCGGCCCGCGCGTTGCCCTGCGATAGCGTTCGTGTCGGCCTGAGGAGACGATCATGGAGGCGAGGATGGAGAGCGGGACCCTCACAGCGGCTGCCGGACGCGCGGTCGACGCACCGACCCTGACCGAGGCGCTGCGCCGCACCGCCGCGAACAACCCGGAGATCGTCGCCGTGCGGACCCCCGACGACTCCGTCTCGCTGACCTGGGCGGAGCTGCTCGAGCGCGTCGACGCGGTCGCCGGTGGGCTCGCCAAGCTCGGCGTCGGCCCGGGCGACACCGTCGCCATCATGCTCGGCAACCGCCCCGAGTTCCACATCGTGGACCTCGCCGCAGTCACAGTCGGCGCGACGCCGTTCTCGATCTACGTGACCTACCCCGCTGAGGAGATCGAGTACCTGGTCACCGATTCCGGCGCGAGGCTCGCTATCGTCGAGCAGGCCTTCCTTCCCGTCATGCTCGAGGCGCGCACGAACCTACCCGCGCTCGAGCACGTGATCGTCGTCGACGGCGATGCGCCGGCGGGGACGATCTCGCTCGCGGACGTCGAGGGATCGAACCCGGAATTCGACGGTGCCGCGGCGGCGGCGGCGGTGGCGCCGGACGATGTGCTTACGCTGATCTACACCTCAGGTACGACGGGCCCCCCCAAAGGGGTCCAGCTCTCCCACCACAACATCATGTTCACGGCCCAGGCGATCGAGGAGATCGTCGAGCTCAAGCCGGGTGCGCGTGTCGTCTCGTGGCTGCCCTCGGCGCACATCGCCGAGCGCAACGCGCATCACTACATCCCGATCGTCTACGCCGCCACCGTGACGTGCGTGCCGAACCCGCGCGATGTGCTCTCCTACCTGCCTCAGGTACGTCCAACATGGTTCTTCGCGGTGCCGCGGATCTGGGAGAAGCTGAAGGCCGGACTCGAGGCGATGCAGGCGCAGCGCCCCGCGGAGGAGGCCCGTCCCCTGACCGAGGCGCTCGCGGCGGCGATCCAACGCGTCCGATTGCGGCAGCGTGGCGAGCCCGTTCCTCAGGAGCTCGAGGCGCAGGTGGCCCGCGCCGACGAGGAGTTCTTCTCGAAGCTGCGGACGATGCTGGGGCTCGATCGAGTGGTGGCCGTGCACGTCGGTGCGGCCCCGACCCCAGTCGACGTGCTCGAGTTCTTCCACGCCCTCGGGATCGAGCTCGCCGAGCTGTGGGGCATGTCGGAGACGTGCGGCCTGGGGACGGTGAACCGGCCGGGCGCGGTGCGCATCGGGACCGTCGGTCCCGCCGCGCCGGGCGTCGAGATCCAGCTGGCCGATGACGGCGAGCTCCTCATTCGCAGCGGGTGCGTGATGCTCGGCTACCGCAACGACCCCGTGAGCACGGCCGAGGCGATCGACGCCGACGGATGGCTCCATACCGGCGACATCGGCACGCTCGACGACGACGGCTATCTGACGATCGTCGACCGCAAGAAGGAGATCATCATCAACGCGGCCGGCAAGAACATGTCCCCGGCCAACATCGAGGGGGAGCTCAAGTCTGCCAGCCCCCTGATCGGACAGGCCATGGTCATCGGCGATCGCCGCCCCTACAACACCGCGCTGCTCGTGCTCGATTCCGACTTCGCGCCGCAGTGGGCGGCACAACGCGGAATCGCAGAGGCGACGCTCGAGCGGCTCGCCACCGAGCCGAAAGTGATCGAGGCCGTTCAGGAGGGCGTGGACGCTGGGAACCGACACCTTGCCCGCGTCGAGCAGATCAAGAAGTTCACGATCGTGCCCGGCGACTGGGTCCCGGGCGGCGACGAGCTGACGCCGACGATGAAGCTCAAGCGCCGGCCGATCGCCGAGAAGTACGACGCCGAGATCGAGGCGATGTACGCGTAGCCGCCGCCGGATGCCGGCCGGCGGCCCCGAGCAGGAACCCGTGACCGATCACGGCCCCTACCCCGTCGCCTGGAACACGATCACTTCGCTGAAGTTCGTCCCGTCGACCTGGTAGGCATAGCAGCCGGCGGAGCGCACGCGGGTGAACGAGGGCCACTCGCGAGCGCCGGGCGGCTCACCGGCCGATTTCGTCGAGGCGGTGAGGAGCTGGAGCTCGTCCTCGGGGATGTGGCCCTCGCCGAACCCGACCGAGCCCGAGCCGCCGAGCTCGCCGCCGCGGATCAACACCGGGCCCGAGTAGCCCGGCGCGGCGAGCCAGGTCACGCTCGCGCCGTCCCACGAGCTGTCGATGAAGCTCGTGATCGCGAGGGGGCTCGACTGCGCCGCGTACACGGGCCCTGATCCGACGGCCGGCCCGGCATAGCTGACGGCGGAGGCGGCGCCGGACACGGGACACGCGCCGCCGGCGCCGGGGCCCGGGAGATGCAGCGCGCCGCGCAGCGAGGAGGGCACACCGCCGCTGCATGTGCCCTGACAGTCGTCGTAGGACCCGTATCCGGTGGCCGCGTTCAATCCCGTTGGCGCGGGCGCAGCGGGCGTGGTCACGGGGGTGGTCGCGGTCGTCTTCACCGGCGTCGTCGTGGTCGCGGTCGATCTCGTCGTCGTGGCGGTCTTGTGCGGTGGTCTGGGCACCGGCGTGGTTGCCGTGGTGGGCGGCGGGGTGCTCGTGACCGGCGGCGTCGAGGTCGTCGCGATGACCGGCACCGACGCCGCCGTCGGCGTCGAGCTGGAGCTGCCGCAGCCCACCGCGACGAGCGCGGGTACGACGAGCAGAGCCACCCGGAGTCTCCCCCTTCTCACCTGCACGACCGTAGCGCAGGCGCTCGGCGTCGCGAACCCCAGGGGCTCATCGAGCCGCCGCGATCGAGCGCCAGACGAGCTCGATCGGATGGTGGATCGGGAGCGGGTGACCGGCCTCGCGCAGGTGCAGATCGAGCTGTGCGGCGCACCCCGGGTTGCCGGCGGCGATCGCGTCAGCGCCGGTCTCGAGCAGGCTGCGTGCCTTGCGGGCGCCGAGCTCGGCGGCCGCCTCCGGGGCCACGAGGTTATAGATCCCGGCCGAGCCGCAGCAGACCTCAGGCTCCCGCCTCACCTCGAGCAGCGCCAGCTCGGGAATCGCGCGCAGCAGCGCGCGAGGCTGCTCGCGGATGCCCTGTGCGTGAGCGAGGTGGCAGGCGTCGTGGTAGGCGACGCGCAGCGGCATCGCTCGGCGCGGCGCGACCGGTTCGTAACGGGCCAGAAATTCGTTGACGTCCAGAACCTTTTCGGCGAAGCGTTCGGCGCGCTCGCGCCAGGCCTCGTCACCGGCAAAGAGCTCGCCGTACTGCTTGAGCGTCGCGCCGCACCCTGCTGCGTTGACCAGGATTGCTTCCACCCAATGTCCCTCGAACCGTTCGATCAACGCACGGGCGAAACGCCGCGCTTCCTCGGCCCGCCCGGCGTGCAGCGATAGCGCACCGCAACAGCCTTGACCCACCGGAACGGCGACGTCGAAGCCTTCCGCCGACAGCACGCGCAGCGTGGCCGTGTTGACGTTCGGGAAAAACGTCCGCTGCACGCAGCCTGCGACGAGCGCGACGCGGCCGCGCAGCGTGCCGTGGGCCGCGACGTCGCGCGGCAGCGTCGGGCGCACGTCGGCGAGTGAGATGTCCGGCATCAACGCCTCGAGTTGCGCCAAGCGCGCGGAGAGGCGGTCGAGCACCTTGCTTGCCCGGACCAGCTTCTGCAAACCGGAGCGTGCGTAGACCAAGAGCGGCACGCTGAGCGCGGCCAAGCGTTCGGGGTACGGAAAGAGCGAGAAGATCAGCTCGCGGAAGCCGCGTTCGGCTTGCGTCCGCTGGTAGCCGGTTTCGACTTTCGCGCGCGTCGACTCGATCAGCAGATCGTAACGCACGCCCGACGGGCATGCGGTGACGCACGCCATGCAGCCCAGGCACGCGTCGAAATGCTCGACGACCGCGTCGCTCAGATCGAGCGTCCCTTCCTCGAGGCCCTTCATCAGATCGATGCGCCCGCGCGGCGAGTCCGGCTCGTTGCCCCAGGAGCGGTACGTGGGACAGGCCGGCAAGCAAAATCCGCAATGCACGCAATCCGAGATCAGCTCGCTCGTCGTTCGGGTCGTGGGATGCGGCGCGACGGACATTACAGGCCACCCGCGAAACGGCCGGGGTTCAAGCGGCGATCCGGATCGAAGCGCTCTTTGAGGCGGCGCATGATTCCAAAGGACGGCGGCAGCGTCCCAAAGCGATCGACGACCTGCTCGAGCGAATCGGGAACTTCGGTCAGCACGAGATTCCCCCCGAGTCCCTCGACGAAGCGGCGCGCCGCCACGAGGGCCTCCGTCGTCGCGCTCGCGTCGGCGACCTTGCCGGCTGCAAACGCGATGCCGAGCGAGGGATAGACGGCTAGCGAACACGCCTCAAGCGTTCGCTGCAACGGATCGAGCGCGGCGCGATCGACTTCCTCAAAGCACGCAGCGGGCGCCGAGATGCGCAAGCGCAACTCGCCCCGGGATCGCGCGCTCTCGTCGATGGCCGCTACTGCATTCTCGCCGGCGACGCTGCATTCGATAGCTCGTTTCGCTAGGAGTTCCGTCAACGCCGACACCTGCTCGTCGACGCCGCTTGGAAATCCCTCGAACAGCGCGTAGAGCACGTACCTGCCGTCGGTGCGCTCGGCGAGATAGGCAGCAGGCTCGAGCTGGCGCGCACCGACCGCAACGACGATGTCGCGCAGTTGCGCGGCGTCGAGCGGCCCGGCACGAATCCAGCGCGCCGACTCGGGCAGCGGATGGAGGCGGAACGTCGCCGTTACGATCATGCCGAGCGTGCCGAACGAACCGACCATGAGTTTGGGCAAATCGAAGCCGGCAACGTTCTTGACGACTTTCCCGCCGCCGCGAACCTGCTCGCCATCGGCACGCACGATCGAGATGCCGACGATGAGGTCGCGCAGCCGTCCGTAACGCGCCCGGCGCGGACCGAACGATCCCGTTGCCAGCAAACCACCGATCGTGGCCCGTTCGGGAAGCGGCGCGTCGAGCGCGAGCCGCTGCCGTTGCGGCAAGAGCGCTCGTTGCAAAGCCGCAAGGGTCAGCCCGGCTTCGACCGTAACGACCATATCGGAGGGTGCGTATTCGACGACGCGTTTAAGCCGTTCGGTCCGCACGAGCGTGTCGACGCGTGCCGGCGGATTGCCGAAACCAAGCTCCGTACCGCCGCCCACGAACGCAAAGGCCGTTTTGCGGGCTGCTCCGGCGCGCAAGATCGCAACCGTTTCGCGCAGGTCGGCCGGGGTGACGACTTGGCCGGCAGGCACCCGAAGAACGAGCGCTGCGCCGGAGCGGACGGCGTGCGCCGTCACCCGCGCCCGGCCGTCTCGAGCTGCTCGGTAGCGTGCGGCACGTAGGTACCCGGGCGATCGCCGCACAGACGCGGCGTGGGAAACACTTTCCCGGGATTGAACGTGCAATCCGAATCGAACGCGCATCGGATGCTGTGCATCGTCGCCAAATCCTGATCGCTGAACAGCTCGCCCATGTAGACGGCTTTATCGGCACCGACGCCGTGCTCGCCCGTGATCGAGCCGCCATGCTTCACGCAGATCTTGAGCACTTCGCCCGCGACGCGCTCGGCATCGTGGGATTGCCCGGGGATGCGCGCGTCGTAGAGGACCAGCGGATGCAGATTGCCGTCGCCGGCGTGAAACACGTTGGCGATGCGGAAGCCTTCGCGCGCGCCGAGTTCGGCTATCTCGTGCAGCACGCGGCTGATGTGCGAGCGCGGGATGACGCCGTCCTGGACGTAGTAGTTGGGGCTGATTCGTCCCATCGCCGCAAACGCACCCTTGCGGCCCTTCCACATCAGGGCTCGCTCCGCGTCATCGTTCGGCTGGCGCACTTCGATCGCACCGCACGAGCGTGCGATCGCGACGGCGGCGCTCGCGGTGTGCTCGACTTCGGCGCGCGTCCCATCGGCGTCCATCAGTAACGCGGCCCCGGCGTCGAGCGGCCAGTCGACCCCCGTCGCGGCCACGATCGCCTCAATCGCCAGCTTATCCATCATCTCGACCGCCGCCGGAACGATTCCGCGCGCGACGATGGCGGAAACGCACGCACCTGCTTCGTCGGTCGAGGGGAAGGTCGCGAAGAACGTGCGCGTCAGCTCCGGTTTGCGCAGAATGCGCACCCAGGCCTCGGTGACGATGCCGAGCAATCCTTCGCTTCCGACGAGCACCGCCATCAGGTCGTAACCGAGCGCATCGGAGGCGGGCGAACCGAGCTCGAGGACGTCGCCCTCGGCGGTCACGAGCTTCGCTGCCATCACGTGGTTGACCGTGAAGCCATATTTGAGACAGTGGGCGCCGCCGGAGTTCTCGGCGATGTTGCCGCCGATCGAGCAAACGCTCTGCGAACTAGGGTCTGGGGCGTAATAGTAGCCGTGCGGCGCAACCGCGCGCGACACGTCCAAGTTGATCACGCCGGGCTGCACGCAGATGCGCTCGTTCGGAAAATCGACCGCCAGGATGCGGTTCATGCGCGCGAGCCCGATCACGATGCCGTTTTCGACCGGCAATGCACCGCCGGAAAGGCCGGTGCCCGCGCCGCGCGGCACGATGGGCAGCCCGTGAGCCCGAGCAATCCGCACGACGCTTGCTACCTCGGCGGTCGACGCCGGCAACACGACGGCGAGCGGCCGCACGCGCGGGCCGGCCAGGCCGTCGGACTCGTAGGTGCGCAGTTCAGCCGGGTCAGTCAGGCAATGCTTCTCTCCGACGACCGCCGCAAACTCACGGGCCGCTGCGAGTTGGTCTCTCGGGAGAACGAGCATCAGTGCCGTCGGGAGTTGGACGCCGCTGCGGGTATGTCCCGTGCAGGCGCCGCCTTCAGTCGGCCGTCCAGTCGAGCAGCGATTCCCAATCGCCCGGATTGAACTCTTGCTTGGCCTTGATCGCATCGACGTACTTGCGCTTGCCGGCCCGGTTGCCTTTGCCGATCATGACCGCTCCGGCGAGGCGGTTTTTCCAGAAGAAGAGCGCGCGGTAGTGCTTCTTCTCGCGATCGATCTTGCGTACGGTCTCGAGATCGGAACGGTACTCGGGCGAGATGCCGAACTGGGTGATCATCTGTTCGCTAAACAGTTTTGACGAATACTCGGGGACGTCGTGATACCGCTCGTCGCCGCCCGCCATGTTGGCTGCTGCGACCTTGCCGTGCGCTCCCGCGTTATTCCAGGTTCCCATCCGGTAATGCATCTCGGCGACCGGATCGAAGAACTCGGCGGCGTCTCCTCCGGCAAAGATCCCCTTAACGTTGGTTTCGAGGCGGTCGTCGCACACGATGCCGGTGCTTATCTCGACCCCCGTCCCCTCGAGCAGTTCGGTATTGACGGTCAACCCCAGGCCAATGCCGACGCAGTCGCAGGCGATCTCGAGGCCGCTTTCGGTCACGACCTTGCTGACCTCGCCGTTCGTGCGCACGAGCTCTCGCAGCTGTTCGCCGTAATGCACGTGGACGTGGTCGGCGCGCGCGGCGTCGTCGACCATCTCGCCCGCAATCTCATCGAGCATGCGCCGCAAGAAGCGCGAACCGCGCAACAGCCAGTGGGTCTCGACTTTGCGCGAAGCGAAGGCCTCGGCGAGCTCGTAGGCGATGAACGAGCCGCCGACCGCGACCGCCGTCTTCGCGCTCTCGAGCTGGTGGGAAATGGCCAGCGTATCCGCCATGTACTGGAAGTTGAAGACGTTTTCTGCGCCCGACGCTCCGGGTGATTCGCAAGGATTGGGACGGCCACCGGTGGCGACCAGCAGCGCGTCGTACGGGTAACCGGCTTCTCCCGAGTAGGCGACCCTTTCGTCGGCGTCAATGCGGTCGACGAGCGTTTCGAGGTACAGGTCGATGCGCAGCTTCTCGTGCCAGGCGCGGTCCCGGATGATAACCTTCTGCTCGCTGACCTGCTTGCGCAACAGCGGCGGAAGCGCCAGCCGGTTGTAGAGCGTATACGGTTCGTCCGTAAAGAGCGCGATCGAACACGCCGAGTCGGCCTTCCGAAGCTGCTCCGCGCAGGTCGTTCCTGCGAATCCATTGCCGACGATCACATATCTGCGATGGCTGTTCTGCATCTGTCGACGCCGCTTTCCGGCCTTTCGCCGCTAACCCCCTCTATACGCAGGCCCCGGCCTTATCGCATGGGAGTTTCCGGCGAAGCGGATCGAGGAAGCGACGCCCTCCGCCAGCTCGCGAGGCAGGAACGAAGTCCAGCGCTGCCGTACGCGCGCGATCACCGAAGGCGGATTACAGCCCTAAGTAACGTTTGGGCGTTTTGTATTTGTGCCGGTCTGCGCACCGGCAAAGGAGGTCCGCATGAGAGGTTACCTGATCGTTGGCGCACTCGCCGTGTCCGCCGTTTTGCTCGGCTGCAACGGAAGCGTTGGGAATCCACCGGCAACGCGCAGCGCCGCAGGCGCGGACGGCGGAGCGGTCGTGCCGGACCGGCGCCAAGGCGAGCAGTTGCGGGTCGACCCGGATTCGGGTCGACCGAAAAAAATCTACGTGACAATCATCGGGAGCAGTTCGGAGACCTCCGGGGTGTCGACATTCAAGGCAAATGGGACCGAAACCACTCCGACGATCACCGGATTGGACGTGCCCGCCGGCGTGGCCGTCGATGCAAACGGCAAGATCTACGTGGCGAGCCATGGGACCAACACGGTGACGACGTACACCCCGAAGGGAACGCCGACACAGCCCACGATCGCGTTCCTAAATGGTCCCCTCGGCGTGGCGGTCGACGCCAATGGAAAGATCTACGTCGCGAACCTCGGTACCGGAACGAGTAGCTTCAACGGTACGACCGTTACGACGTACACTCCGGACGGCAAGCCGTCAAAACCGACCATCAAAGGGCTGCAAGCGCCGTGCGGCGTCGCAGTCGATGCGGCCGGCAATATCTATGTGACAAGCTATACGGATGGGGTCCTTGCGACCTTTACCAAAGACGGCTCACCCAGCACCCCGACGATTGCCGGTCTAAAAGCACCCTGTGGCGTCGCGGTCGATCCGTCGGGCAAGATCTACGTCGTCAACTCCGGCAACGGTACGTTGACGACCTACACGCCGGCCGGCAAAAGCACGAAGCCTACGATCACCGGGTTAGACGAGCCGTTCGGCGTAGCGCTCGACGCGGCCGGCAACATCTACATCACCGGCGACGGCGGCGTAACGACCTACAAGAAGGACGGCAAACCGACTACCCCGACAATCGGCGGATTCGACGACTCAGTCGGCATTGCGGTGCACTGACGCTCGCGAGCGAGGGAAGCCGACGACGCCAACGATCACAGGGCTGCAGGCGCTGTGCGGTGTCGCCGCGACCATCGGCGGATCGAACGCCGCCATCGGCGTGGCCGTCCACTAGAGGCCAAGCTCGGCGCGCTCTGCTGCAGCCCGGCCGGCTAGGCCGGTTCGGACTGATGTGAATTCCATCACGGCGTTCCGGCTTGTCGGGTTCAGGACCCGCACTGGTGGGGACTGGGTAACGGCGTATGGAAGAGCGGCCCGAAATGGAAGTCCGTCTCGTGCAGTTGCTTGGATCGTTCATTACGACCACGAGTGCTTACACGCTCGCACGGCTCGAGTTTGCGTTGCGCAACCCCCAGTCTCCGGTGCCGCCCGTCATCGACCGATTATCGGACGCGTCGTCGGCCACCTTGCGCGCCGATTGGGGCTGCATTGAGAATCAGCTCGAAGCGGCTCGGGACGATTTGCGCAAGCTCGACGATTCGCGCGGGAAGCGCGCCGTCTACGACCCTACGTTCGCCTCACTGCAGCGTGCCGTTCGCGAGTTGGAGCAATACGCTCGGGCCGTGCGTTGGGTGATGACGGTCGAAGAAGGGCGCTAGCGCTTCGAGCGTCAAGTCAGCACGCCCCGCAACAGACCGTATGCGGTCGAGCCCTACCGAGGAGAGCGAGCGATGGACATCAACGAGACGATGGAGAAGACGCTCCAGCAGGCACGCGAGCTGCAGCACAAGATGAACGAAGCCGTGAACAAGGCGGCGGAGCAAATGAAGCCCCAGATCGAGGATTCACTGCGGAAGGCGAGCGAGCTTCAGGCGACCTTGAGCAAGCACGCGGCACAGTCGACCGAAATGGCCTCGGAGCAAGCCAAAACGCTGCTCGGCCACGTCAACGACTTCATGAAGATGGGCAGCGAAGCGATGCGCTCGTCGGCCGAGCAAACGCGCGCCACCGCCCAACAGATGATGGAGCAGTCACGCAAGATCGTCGACTCAGCCGGCGCCGCGGCGCGAAAAGACGCGGAGCCCGAGGGCACCGATCGGGTCAACTAGCCCGAGCGACGACCGCCAGCTCCGGCTGCGCGGGCTCCGCTACGGCCGGCGCGAGCGCGATCTTAACGAATCCGGCCACGGCGCTCGGCCAATCGCAAAGTAGCTCGGCGGCGCGCCGGGATCCCGTGGCTTCGGCATAGCGCTCAAGCAGGTCGCGCAGGTGCTCGACGTCCGGATCGTCGGCGCTGCACAGCGACGCTTGGCACGGGGTTGGGCCGAGCGCGAGCGTCGCAAGCGCATCCCGGCCTTCTTCTGCCTGGGCCACGAACGCGACGCCGCCGCTCATGCCGCTTGCGAAATTCTTCCCGACCGGGCCCAAAATCGCGGCGAAGCCGGCCGTCATGTACTCACAGCCGTGCTCCCCGACCCCTTCGACGACCAGTTCCGCCCCGCTGTTGCGAACCCCGAAGCGTTCGCCCGCGATGCCCCGCACGAAGCCCTCGCCGCCGCGCGCGCCGTAAAAGCACGTATTCCCGGCGATCGGTTCGACGCGGTCGTCGAAGCCGCGAACGACGATGCGCCCGCCCTCCATGCTCTTGCCGACGTAATCGTTGGCGTCGCCGGCGAGATCGAGCGTGATGCCCCCGGTCAGGAATGCGCCGAAGCTTTGGCCCGCGGTACCGTGGTAGCGTACCTCGAGCGTACCGGCCGGCTCGCCGCGCGAGCGCCGTGCGGCAAACTCGTGGGCGATTCGGGCGCCCACAGCGCGGTCCGCCGGTGCGATGGGAAGTTCAGGCACCGTGTGCCATGGCAGGCGGTCCCCGACCCAGGGTCTCGGTACGAGATCGTCGAGATGCGTCGGCTCGATCGTGGCTTTGCGGGGCGTCTGCGGCTTCTCCGGAAGGCGCAACACCTCGGAGAGGTCGATCTCGTCAAAGAGCTGATCGTCGATCGCACGGCGCCGCAACAAATCGGACCGCCCGCGAATCTCGTCAAGCGTCCGCGCGCCGAGCGCAGCCAGGCGGCGGCGCACGTCGTGTGCGACGAACTCGAGAAAGGCGATCGCTTCGGCCTCGGTACCCGCAAATTTCTTGCGCAGCTCCGGATCTTGGCTCGCGATGCCGACGGGGCATGTGTTCTTGTGGCATTGCCGCGCGTAGATGCACCCGAGCGCGACCAAAAGCGCGCTGCCGAAGCCGTACTCGTCGGCTCCGAGCAGCGTCGCCATGATGACGTCGCGACCGTTCTTGAAACCGCCGTCGACGCGCAACCGTACGCGCGAGCGCAGGCCGTTCGCGAGCAAGGCATGGTGCGTCTCGACCAGACCGATTTCCCAGGGGAGTCCCGCGTGCTTGATCGAGGAGAGCGGTGATGCTCCCGTGCCGCCGTCGTGACCGCTGATGTGAATCACGTCGGAATCGGCCTTGGCGACCCCGCTAGCGACGTAGCCGATTCCCGACTGAGCAACGAGCTTGACTGCGATGCGCGCGTGCGGCGCAGCCCGGCGCAGGTCGTAGATCAGCTCGGCGAGATCCTCGATCGAATAGATGTCGTGGTGCGGCGGCGGCGAGATCAGCGACTGACCGGGAGAGGCGCCGCGCAGCCGAGCGATCTCCTCGCTGACCTTGTAGCCGGGAATCTGGCCGCCTTCGCCGGGCTTCGATCCCTGCGCCATCTTGATCTCGACTTCGTCGGCGCTTGCCAAATACGTCACGGAGACGCCGAAACGTCCCGATGCCACCTGCTTGATGCGGCTGCGTCCCCGGTCGATGACGCGCGAGTAACGGGCTTCGTCCTCGCCGCCTTCTCCTGAGTTGCTGCGGGCGCCGATCTGATTCGCCGCGCGCGCGATCGTCGAGTGCACCTCGGAGGCGAGCGCACCGTGCGACATCGCGGCCGTCGCAAAACGTGCCACGATCGAGGGGACGGGCTCGATCTCGTCGAGCGCAAGCGGCTCGCGTAACGGCAACGCCTGCAGCAGATCGCGGATCGTGACCGGTGTCCGATCCTCCATCGCATCCGAGAGCTGCTCGAACGATGCGTAGTCACCGCGCATGGCGCTCGCGCGCAGCGTCTTGATGACCTTCGGATCGAACGCGCGGCGCAGACCTTCGCGCCGGTATCGAAACGAGCCGCGATCCGGCAGCGGCTTCGAGGGCTCGGCCGCTTCCCCAAACCACGCCCGCACGTCGCTCTCGATGTCGGCGAAGCGCAGGGACGGCGTGTGGCCTTTGATGCCGGGGAAACATTGCTCGACGATCTCCGAGTGCAGGCCGATCGCTTCAAAGGTCTGCGCGCCGATGTACGAGCGCAACGTGCAGATCCCGAGCTTTGCCAAAATCTTCAACAGCCCGGCGCGCAGGCCGACGAGGTAGACTTGACCGTTGCCTGCGCCGCAAGCGGCGCGCAGCCCGAGCCATGGCGACACGACGTTGGCGCCGACGCCGATCAGGGCCGCTACGGCGTGTGCATCGCGCGCATAGCCATCGGCGGCGGCGATCGAGGCCTGCATGCGCAGCCCGCGCGCGACCAAACGCTGGTGGATCGCCCCGGCCGCGAGGATCGCCGGAACGGACGGTTCGCGCGCGCGGTCGTCGATCACGATCAGCGTCTTGCCGCCGCGTACCGCCTTCTCGGCTTCGTCACAGATCGCGAACAAGCGCGCGCGCAGCGTGCTTCCCGCCAGGTTCAAATCCAACAGATGCTGCTCCAGACGCGAATCGAAGCGCAGCGCGTCGAAATCCAACTCGGAAAGCACCGCGCTTTCAAGCGAGACGATCGAGTTGGCCGCGGGCACGTCACCGTTGATGTCGCCGGAACCAACCCAGGCGCGCATGTCGAAGACCAGCGATTCACGCAAGGGGTCGATGGGAGGGTTGGTAACCTGCGCGAAGCGCTCGCGCAGGTACTCGCCGATCGGAGTCCGGCGCTCGAAGAAGGCTAGCGCCGCATCGTCGCCCATCGAGAACGTCGGCTCGCTCGAAGCCGCGAGCACGCCGATGACGTCCTTGAGTTCCTCGCGGGTGCAGCCGAAGCGGTGCAGGTCGGCGTTGACGCCGGCGCTCGGGATAGCGTCGATCCGATCGTTCAGGGCAAAGCTCCACGAGCGCACCACCTCGCGGAAGTCGGCGCGCTCGCGCCGCTCGGCGCGAAACTGCTCGGTCTCGACGACTTCCCCGGAGGCGAAGCGAACGACTAGTCTTCCGCCGGGGCCGAGCCGGCCGCGGCGTACGATCGGATCGTTTCCGAAATCGACGATACCGGCCTCGGAGGCGGCGAGTACCTTGTTGCCCGCCGTGCGGCACCAGCGCAACGGCCGCAACCCCGTGCGGTCGAGCGCTGCGCCGATCGTGTCGCCGTCGGCGAACACGATCGCGGCCGGCCCGTCCCACGGCTCGACGGTGGGAACGTGCGCGTCGTAATACGCCTTCAGTCGCGGATCGCTTCCGTCGATCGCAGGTGCGAGGAGAAGGTCGACCGCCTCGTCGACGCGATAACCGGCCCCGACCATCGCATCGACCGCGACGTTGAAATCGTGCGAGTCGCTGACCCCCGGCAAGGTTCGAATGCCGCGCGCCTCGAGCCACGCGCGGTTACCGGTGATCGTGTTGATCTCGCCGTTATGCGCGATGTGGCGAAAGGGTTGGACCAGACGCCAAGAGGGCGACGTATTGGTCGAATAGCGCTGGTGGAAGAGCGCGAAGCGCGACGTGAAGAGCTCGTCTCGCAGGTCGTCGTAGTACGCGCCCAGCTCGTCGGATGAGAGCAACGCCTTGTACACGACCGACGTGGCGGAACACGAAAGCAGCGTCGCGGTCGGGCCGAATTCGCGCAACGCCTTCTCGATCGTCCGCGCGGCCGAGCGCATCCGCTCGCGCACGTTGCCCGGCCCCATGTCGACGATCAACTGTTCGAACGCAGGCCGGCTGGTTCGCGCCTGCGCGCCGAGAATCTCGTCGTGCACGGGCGGCGTCCGCCAGCGCAGCGGCGTGACGTCGACGGAATGGACGCGTCCTTCGATCGCGGCGCGGGCGGCGGCTGCAAAGTCCGGCTCGCGCGGGAGAAAAAGGCAGATCGCCGCGAGATGGCTCGACGATGCATGGAGGTCGACCCGCGACAACTCGCGCCCAAGCAGCTTGCGGGGCGTCTCGCACAGGACGCCCGCGCCGTCACCGGTGCGTCCGTCGGCCGCACGCGCCCCGCGATGCATCATCGCCCCGGCCGCGCGCAGCGCGAGGGCCACCGTGCCGTGGGTCGCCGGGCCGCCGAGGTCCGCGATGAAGCCGACGCCACAGGCGTCGTGCTCGTCGAAGGTGACCGGATGCGCCGAAGCGGCCGTGATGGCGCCGAACCTCACTTTGCCAAGAACGCCGTCGCTCGAGCCTGCGAGCGAGGTGATGTTATACTTTAGGGCCTAAAAGCGGGCGCGTCATTCGCCATTTGTCGAACGACCCGGCGGCGACGTTCAACGGCGCCCCGTAGCACGCGCAAATTAGCTCCGCAACCGAGCGACGTGCATGAAACCTGCTTCCGCGGCACAGCGAGTGCGCGACCGCGGCATCGTCGAAACGGCCCGCATGCGCATTGGGGTCGTGACGCCGCTGGAAACGGAATGGGCGGCGCGAATCATCGCCGCCGCCGGCCACAACGAGGTTTGGTTCCAGCCGCGCCTTCTGCCCGCGCCGCGCTATCCGTCGGACCACCGCGGCGATCCATCCTTCGCGCGCAGCCCGGCCGACGACGCGTCCTTTTGGCACGAGGTCGCGCAGTGCGAGATTCTCTATGGCGTCCCGGGCGACACCGCGGCCGGGCTGGCCCGCGCGATCGCGAGCGCGCCGAAGCTGCGTTGGGTGCAAGGCACCGCCGCGGGCGCCGGCGAGCAGGTGCGCGCCGCTGCGCTTGCGCCTGAGGTGTTCGCCCGCATCGCGTTCACGAGCGCGGCCGGCGTTCATGGCGGGATGCTCGCGGAGTTCATCTTTTTTGGACTGCTCGCGCTGCGCAAGGACGCACGCCGGCTCGAGCGCATTCGCGCCGAACGCCGCTGGGACCACTACGCGATGGGCGAACTCGACGGATCGTCGATCGCGATCGTCGGGATGGGCTCGATCGGGCGCGCCATCGCATCGCGGGCGCGCGCTTTTGGGATGCAGGTGTTCGCGGTCACGCGCAGCGGCGTAGGCTCGAGCGAGGTCGACGGCGCGTTTTCGACCGCAGGCATGCCGGAGGCTTTCCGCCGGGCCGACGCGGTAGCGGTCACGCTGCCCGCAACCGAGCAGACGCACGGGCTCGTCGACCGCGCCGCGCTCGATGCGCTGCGCCCGAGCGCTATCTTCTGCAACGTGGGTCGCGGTTCGGTCGTCGATCAAGCGGCGCTCGCCGAGAAGTTGTCGGCCGGCGCGATCGCGGGTGCGGTCCTCGATGTCTGCGACCCCGAGCCGCTGCCGCCGGAGCACCCGCTCTGGTCGCTGCCGAACGTCATCTTCGCACCCCATACGGCCGCCCTTTCGGTGCACGAAAACGAGCGCATCGTCGAGCTGTTCTGCGACAACCTGCAGCGTTTTGAGGCCGGCTTGCCGTTACGCAACCGCATCGATGCGCGCGAGTTTTACTGAGGCTTTCGCAAGCGCAGTCCTTCATAGATCGCCGGCAGCGGGACGGCCGGAAACGTTAGCGCGCGCTCCAGCGCGAAGAAGCGCAACAGCGTTGGACGCAGCCGCTCGCGCCGGTCTTCGAAGTCGCTCTTGGCGCTCGCTCCGGTCGCGATCCGCAAAAGCGCATCCAGAACGGGCGAAGCGCGCGGGGCGACCACGACGAGACGTCCCTGCGGATTGAGAACGCGCCGCATTTCGGCACACGCTCGTTCCAGATCCGAGACGAACTCAAGCGCGCTGACGGCGACGATACGGTCGAAGAACGAATCGGGAAATCCACTCGACTCGATCGCACCCGCCCGCAGGGACGCGTGAATTCCATGTTGTTGCAACGTTCGTTCGATCTGCGCGGCGTGCCCGTGTACGTCGATCCCGTAGAGCTCGTCCGTGGATCGGGCCAGTTCGGGCATGAAAACACCGCTGCCGTAACCGACCTCGAGCGTGCGCCCCGCGCGTACCCCCGCACACAACGCCGCGACCAACGCAAAGCGCCGGCGAGACACGAAACCCAAGACTGGCCGATGATTCCAATCCGCATGATCGACCGGGCCCGTAACGACGAGCTCGCCGCGCGCGAGGAGCCGCAGACCGGTTAACCGCGCAAGCCGAGCGCGACCATCATACGATAGCCGACTTCCAGCGCCCGTTCGTCGATGGCAAAGCGCGCGTTGTGGTGCGCGAAACCGGTCGACTCGTCACCCCGGGCGCCCACCACGAAGTAGGCGCCGGGGCGCTGTTCCTGCATGAACGACATATCTTCGGCCCACATGATGATGTCGTGCTCGACGACGTTTTCCGCGCCGACCACGGCGCGCCCAACGTCACGCACGACGTCGTTGACCGCCTTGTCGTTGACGGTCGGCGGATACGACCAGTGATAGTTCAGATCGTATTCGACGCGCATCGCCTCGCTTAAGCCGCCCAGGATACGCCTCATCCGCTCGGGCATCGACTTGCGCACCTCGGGATCGAAGCTGCGCACGGTTCCCATGAGCTCGGCTTGGTCGGGGATGACGTTAAATGTGGTTCCGGCGACCAGTTTCCCAACGGTGAAGACCGCCGCGTCCTTGGGCGCGATTTCGCGGCTGACGATCGTTTGCAGCATGGTGACGAAGTACGCCGAAGCGACGATCGGATCGACCGCCAGCTGCGGCATCGCGCCGTGACCGCCCGTGCCCTTGATCGTAAGGAAAAACTCGTCGGCCGAGGCGAAGAACGCACCGTCGCGCACGCCGATCTTTCCGACCTCGAGCTGCGAGTAGACGTGCAGCGCGAAGGTACGCTCGACATGGGGATGCTCGAGCGCGCCGTCCTCGATCATCAACCGGTTGCCGGCGCTTCCCTCCTCGCCCGGCTGAAAACAGAAGACCAGCGTTCCCGGAACCTCAGCACGCCGCTCGGACAGCGTGCGCGCGGCGCTGAGAAGGATCGCGACGTGGCCGTCGTGTCCGCATGCGTGCATCACGCCGCGCCGCTGCGACTTGAATTCGGATTCGACCAGCTCTTCGATCGGCAGCGCGTCCATGTCGGCGCGCAACAACGTTACGGTACCGGGCCGGCCGCCGTGCAGCGTTCCGAGCACACCGGTCTTCCCGATGCCGGTTCTGATTTCGTCGAGACCGAGTTTTTCGAGCTCGCCCGCAACGAAGGCGGCGGTCTCATGCTCCACCATCGACAATTCCGGATTGCGGTGAAGATGACGGCGAACCCGGACCAGCTCCGAGGTCGGGATTTGATCGGCGGCGATCATCGTTTGCGAGTTCGACCGTGGCCTCTGAAACCCAGCTTCCCCGTGATCGTGTTTGCGTGCGATGGACTCTCCGGGGCGTGCGGAAGCATGGAGTTGGGACTCCTCGGCTCTGCGCCGGCGCGTCGAAGGCTCAGCCGGCGCCGGTCGTCATAGTTTGAATCGGGAACCTGTTGGGAGGTGCGGGAAGCATGGGGAAACTTGTCTTCGGAATGATGCAGTCTCTTGACGGCTACGTCGCCGGCGTCAATGGGGAACTGGAAGTGATGCCGGAGCCGGGCATTGCGCTTTTTCGTTATTGGATCGACTACGTCCGCGGCCTCGCCGGAATCCTGTACGGTCGCAGGATGTACGAAGTGATGCGCTACTGGGACGAGGATCAGCCGGGGTGGGAGGCGCACGAGTACGAATTCGCGGCAGCATGGCGGGCGCAGCCGAAATGGGTCGCGTCACGGTCGCTGAAATCGGTCGGCGCCAACGCCACGCTCGTCGGTGACGACGTCGAAGCGTTCGTACGCCGGCTGAAGGCAACGCTCGAGGGCAACATCGACGTCGCCGGGCCGGAGCTAGCGGGGAGCCTCACCGCCCTGGGTCTCATCGACGAGTACCAGCTCTACTTTCGTCCGTTCGTGCTTGGCCGCGGCAAGCCGTATTTCGCCGGCGCCCGTCCGCCGCTCCACCTTGTCGCCACCAGCGCCGTTGGCGAGGACGCGGTCAGGCTGACGTTCGTGACTGCCTGATAGCTCCAGATTTAATGCCCCCCGACCGGGGGTATAGGATTGGAGCACTTCGAGTCCGGAGGTTCCCATGACCCTGCTCATCATTCTTATCCTGCTGATTTTGCTCTTCGGGGGCGGCGGCTATTACTATGGCGGCCCGAGCTACCCGTATCGGCGCGGTGGCCTTAGCCTTGGTGCCATCCTCTTGGTCGTGCTGATCGTACTGTTACTCACGCACGTTGCCACTTTCTGAGAGCCGTTCGCTATCAAGGTGGGATCATCTCGCGAGCGCGCCAAGCTTGCGTTCCACCGTCACCATGATCGTATGCGGGGCGACGCCGTAGGAAGTCGTCGCGTAGGGGCCGCTGATGCCCTGGTATGGGACGCCTCCATCGTAGTTCGCAAAGAGGAAAGCGTTCTTGTTGAAGACGTTGCTGTCGGTCACGTGGATGAGCTGTTGCCCGAAGGGGACCGTAAAGCCGGCGTTCCATAACCAGAAGGCGGGTAAGCTGAACGCGTTGTTTTGATCGTAGTACGTGCCCTGAAAAAAGGCATTCGTCCTGCGGTCAATGCTGTTGAACTCGATCCCGTATCCATATTTATGCAATGGCACGCCCTCGTACTGCTCGCCGTTGACGACGTTGCCGAGGTTGCTCTCGGTGAGAAATGGAACGCCCGTCGGATACGCTGCTTGCGTATCGTAGAGACCGTCGAGCGTTAGCTGGCGTACGCCCGGGACCGGAAGCTTCGTGGTAAACTCGAGGCCCTGGAAGACCGTCCCGGCAAGGTTGATCGGCTGGTTGATGAAGAGCACGGGCGTTCCGGCGGCCGAGCCGCTCGTGAAGGTCAGGCCGGCCGGCGCGGGGATCAGCGCTTCGAAGATGTGCCCGGACACATTGGTCCGGTAGGCATCGACCGACACCAGCCCCGAGCCCAGGAAGTGGCGCTCCGCGCCGATATCGTAGCCGACTGCCGTCTCGGCCTTGACCCCCGGATTCCCGTCGGTGGCCACGCAGTAATATTCCGATTTCGGGCACTGGGGCGCCGTGACCGACGCGTTGCTATCGAGGTTGAGGGTTTGCACGATGTCGTTGATCTCGGGCGGAGCAAACCCGGTGCCGACCGACATGCGCAGCGCCGTCTCATTGTCGGGACGGTACACGGCCCCGAAACGCGGATCGAAGCGCCGCACGTTGAGGGTGTCGTAGTCGCTGTAGTAGCCGGCCAGGCTAAAGTTCAAACGCGGCGTGGCTTGCCACTCGTCGCGCAACAGATAGCTGCGCTCGATTTGCGTCCCGGCGGCGTCCACGCTCAACCCGTTGAAGGTGAAGAACGCGGGGTTGGTCTGCGTCAACTCGGAGGCGAAGTAGTTGTCGCCGTTGCCGCCGGCGCCGAAGGTCAGCGTGTGGTTTCCGAAGGCGTGCTCGTAGAGCAGTTCGTCGCCGGCCAGCCGGTCGACGGAGCGCGTCTCGAAGGGACCGCCTGCGGCTGCCGGGCCGGCCAGCCCGTCGACGACGCGTTCGAGCGTCTGATAGTACGAGCGCAGGATTAGATCGCCGCCCGCGACCTGGGTGTGGAAGTCGGCGCTGTATTTGGGCTCGATGTTCCACACGTAGTTGTCCGGGAAACCATAGAAATATGGGTACCCGAACGGATCGTTTCCGCTGTCGTTCGAATTGGCGAGCAGACCCAATTGATCGCGATAGTCGCTCTCGTCGGAGACCGCGAGCGTGAGCGAGGTCGTCGGCGAGAAGTCGTAACGCAACTTGTAGAGGCTCGACTTTAACGTGAAGGTCTGGGTCGGTTTAGCGAGTGCGCAAATGTCCGGGGGTCCGCAGCCGCCGCTGAACTCGTACGGCGCGAAGTCGGCCCAGAAGTTGGCCGGGATGTAGCCGCTGGTTCCGTATTCGTGCTCGTCGATGAGCCAACCGACTTTGCCGACCGTGTCCGACACCAGCAGGTCATATTGGCTTGTACCCCACGTCCCGAAACCGCCGATGAGATCTGCTCCGAAGGTCTTCGTCGGGTCGCGCGTCTCGAGATTCAACGTCCCGCCGATCGTGTTCGCGCCGAAGAGCGACGTACCGCCGACGCCTTTGATCAACTCGATGCTCGAGTAGATGCCGGGCGTCAGCGATGAGAGGTCGAAGTCGCCGTATTCCCCGTTGCGCAGCGGCTCGCCATCCTGCAAGACCAGTACCTCATAGCCGGTATTAGTGCCGCCGACGAAGCCGCCCGCGCCCCGAATCGCCAGCGTCGTCACGTTGCCCGGCGCGCCGTTGTCGTAGTGCTCGATCGTTACTCCGGGCAGCTGGTCGAGCACGTTTTGGATCTGCAACACGCCTTGGTCGGTGAACGTGGTCGCGCTGATCGTCGTCGTCGAAGCCGAACTGTTGCTGACGGACTGTCCCTGCACGCTGACGGCGCCGATCGTCTTCATGCTGGTGGTCGATACCGGTTGAAGATCGACCGATAAGGTGATTTGTTCGCCCGCGGCAACGGAAAAGGGCGCCGACGTGCTGGTTTGAAACTGGCTCGAAGCCGTGCGCACCGAATACGTTCCCGGCGCGACGTTGGCAAACGAAAAAGCGCCCTTTCGATCGGTCGAAACCGTCGCTTTGGCGACCTCACCGGAAAGGAGCTCGACGGTCGCTCCCTGCAGAGCACCGCCCGACGACACATCGATGACGACGCCGGCGACCGATCCGGTCGCCTGCGCCAGCGCCGCGGAGGAGGGAACCAATAGCATACCCGCGAGCACGGCGAGCGCGAACGCACGAAGTTTCACAAAAGTCAGCCTCAGGGGATGTGAGGGATGAAGGGCCGGAATCACGGGGCTCGCCGGCCCGCCGCGCTTCCTCCCCGCAGTCTGTGGAAACCTCCACGTCCGACGCGGTATATCGTCGCCCTGGAACGCGCCGCTTTTTCATATGTCGAAAGGAAACCCGAAGCCCAACGGGCGATAAACTTCCGTTAAACTTTCGGGAGGACGAGCATGGCTAAAGCGATCGAGTCGCCGAGTTTCGAGCGGTATGGGCTCGACGACGATCGGCTGCGCTGGATGCTGCGCAACATGCACTTGCAGCGTACGCTCGATAACCGCGGCTTTCAGCTCAACCGGCAGGGGAAGATCCCCTTCGCCACCGGGAGCGAGGGACACGAGGGCATCCATGCAGGCGCCGCAGTCGCCTTTTCGCGCGGCAAAGACGTGCTCGTTCCCTACTACCGCGACATCGGGCTGTGCCTGGGCATTGGAATGGACCCGCTCGAGGCGCTGCTCTCCATGTTCGCGCGCGGAGCCGACCGCTCCGGCGGGCGGCAGTTTCCCAACCACTTCACGAGCAAGGCGATCGGCATGCTTTCGATCAGCTCGATCATCGCCGCGCACTGCCCGCATGCCGTCGGCGTCGCGTACGCGATGAAGTACCGTAAGGAAACCGACCGCGCTGTCCTGTGCTGCTTCGGCGACGGCGCGACGAGCGAAGGGGAATGGCACGAGTCGGTCAATTTCGCGGCAGTTCACCGGCTGCCGATCGTCTTTCTCTGCGAGAACAACGAGTGGGCGATCTCGACGCCGCGCGAGCGCCAGATGGCGATCGCCGACGTCGTGCAGAAAGCCGCCGGATACGGCATCCCAGGAGTCATCGTCGAGGGGGCCGATCCGCTCGCCGTCTACAAGACCGTCAAGGACGCGCTCGATCGCGCGCGGTCGGGCGGCGGCCCGACGCTGGTCGAGGCGAAATGCTATCGCTTCCTTTCCCATACCACCGACGACGACGATCGCACCTACCGTTCGCGCGAGGAGATCGAGAAGCACCGCCACCTCGATCCGGTCCCGCGCTTCGAGCGCCTTCTGATCGAGTGCGGCATCGTGACCGACGAAGGCATCGCCGAAATCAAGAAAGAGGTCCTGGCGCAGGTCAACGAGGTGACCGATCGCGCCGAGGCGATGCCCTTCCCGGCTCCGCAGGAGCTGTACACTAACGTCTACGAGGGGACGCACGAACCATGGCTGTAGCCGCGCCGACGCAAACGATGAACAACGTGGAAGCGGTACGCGCTACGTTGTACGAGGCACTCAAAGCCGACCCGCGCACGATCGTCCTGGGCGAGGATGTCGGTGCGCGTGGAAACGTCTTCTTGATCACCAAAGGTTTTATCGAGGAGTTCGGCCCCGAGCGCATCGTCGACACGCCCCTAGCCGAAGCCTCGATCGTGGGAATCGCCGTCGGAATGGCGATGGAAGGACTGCGCCCGATCGCCGAGATCCAGTTCGCCGACTTCATCTATCCCGCGTTCAACCAGATCGTAGGTGAGGCGGCCAAGACCCGTTACCGTTCCAACGGCGACTACACGTGTCCGCTCGTCATACGAACGCCGTACGGCGGCGGCGTGCGCGGCGCGCTTTCGCATTCGGTCTCGATCGAGGCGCTGTTCTACCACGTTCCGGGCCTCAAGATCGTCGCGCCCTCCTTCCCGGCCGATATCAAGGGACTGCTGACGTCCGCGATCGAGGATCCGGACCCGGTCCTCTTCCTCGAGCACAAGCGCACGTACCGGCTGGTCAAAGGCGAGGTGCCGACCGGCCGCTATACGATTCCCATCGGCAAAGCCGACGTCAAACGGGCGGGCGATCAACTGACGGTCGTCTCCTACGGCCTCTACGTCCATCAGGCGCTCGATGCGGCCGCGCGGCTGGAAGGCGACGGAATGTCGATCGAAGTGATCGACCTGCGCTCGATCCGTCCGATGGACAAGGGGACGATTCTCGAGAGCATTCGCAAGACGCGCAAACTGTTGATCGTCCACGAGGACAACAAGTTCGGCGGAATCGGCGCGGAGATAGCAGCGATGGTCGCCGAGGAAGCGTTCTTCGATCTCGACGCGCCGATTCGGCGCCTGTGCGGGCCCGACGTTCCGGCGATGGGCTACGCAGCACCGCTCGAGGAAGAGTTCATGATCTCGACCGAGCAAATGGCCGAGACCATGCGCGAACTCGTGCGCTTCTGATGCCCACCACCATCACGATGCCGCAACTCGGCGAGACGGTGACCGAAGGCACGGTCGCTCAGTGGCTCAAGAAGCCCGGCGACGCAATCGAAAAGTACGAAGCCTTCGTCGAGGTTTCGACCGACAAGGTCAACGCGGAGGTTCCCTCACCGGTTAGCGGCGTCTTGCGTGAGATCATCGCGCAGGAGGGCGAGACGGTTCCAACCGGTGCGCCGATCGCAATCATCGACGAGGTCGCCTCGGAGTCGTCGTCAACGCCGGCTGGCCCTGCGCCCGCCGTCCAGGCACCCGATCCAACGCAGCTCAGCGTGCACGATCTCACCCTGGGCCGTGAGGCCGATCGGCAGGGCGCCGACGAACCCGTTCCGGGCCAAACCTTTGGAGTGCCGGCCGCGCTATCGGCCTCGAGCCGTACCGCGGGCGCAGGCGGCGGCAGCAATGGTACGGCCGCGCGCGGCGCCGATGCCCTCAACGCGCCCGACGCGCTGCGTCGCGTTTCGCCCGCTGTGCGCCGCCTCGCGCGCGAGCAACATATCGATCTTTCGTCGTTACGTGGAACCGGTACGGGTGGCCGCATCACCGCCAACGACGTGCTCGCGGCGGCGCACCAAGGGCCATCCGCCGTGGTCGCGGCGACGGTCGAGGCAGCGCCGGCGGCGTCGCAACCTTCCGCACCCCCGGCCGCACCGGTGACCGCACCCACGACCGCGCGCACGACGTATGCTTCGCCGATCCTCGGAGAAACGATCAAGCTGACGCCTGCGCGCAAGCTGATCGCCCAGCGAATGGTGGAGTCCCGGCACACCGCACCGCACGCCTGGACGATGGTCGAAGTCGACGTGACGAGCCTGTGGCGCTGGCGGACGGCCGAAAAGGATCGCTTCACGCGCGAGAAGGGCGTCCCGTTGACGCTTCTGCCCTTCTTTATCCAGGCGGTCGTGCGTTCGCTGCGTGCGTTTCCATTGATGAACGCGCGCTTCACCGATGACGGCATCTACGTGCCCAAGGAGGTCCACGTCGGCATCGCCGTCGCGCTCGATTCCAACCTGATCGTTCCCGTCATTCGCAACGCCGACGAGCTTTCGATCGGCGGACTTGCCGTAGCAGCCGGACGTTTGATCGAGAAGGCTCGCACCGGAAAACTCTCGGCCGACGACCTGAGCGGCGGCACCTTCACCGTCAACAATACCGGAGCCAACGGCTCGGTGCTCTCAGCGCCGATTCTCAATAGCGGCCAGGCCGGTATCATCACGATGGAGGCCGTGGTCAAGCGGCCGGTCGTGATCGAGGGCGATGCGATCGCCATCCGTTCGATGATGAACGTTTGCCTCTCGCTCGACCACCGCGTGGTCGACGGCTCGATCGCAAGCGCATTCCTCGTCGACCTCAAGAAACGTCTGCAGGCGATGGGGCCGGGCGATACGTTATAATCGCGGGGGAGCACCGCGGCGCAGCCGAAGGGTGTCCTCCGGTGCAGATTCGCAAACAGTTTCGGTTTGAGGCAGCGCACGTGCTGCCGCATCATCCCGGCAAGTGCAGCCGGCTTCACGGGCACTCCTACCGCTTCGAGGTGACCGTGGCCGGCCGTTTGCAAACAGAAGGCCCGGCGACCGGCATGGTCGTCGACTTCGACGAGATCAGCTCGGTCGTCGAGCCGGCGATCGTCGAGCGGCTCGACCATTCCTCGCTCAACGACTTCATGGCGAATCCGACCGCCGAAGCGATTGCGTTCTGGATTTGGGACGAGCTCGCGAAGCAGCTGAGCGGTTTGACGGAAGTCGTGGTGTGGGAGACGCCGACGGCATGCGCCGTCGTTCGTGCCGAAGATGCTCGGGCTCGCTGAAATCTTCTACAGCGTGCAGGGTGAAGGGACGTGGACCGGAACGCCCGCCGTCTTCGTGCGGCTCGCCGGCTGCAATCTCAACTGCCGCTTTTGCGATACCGACTATTCGCTGCGTTTTTTTGCATCGCCCGCCCAAGTCGTCGCTCGCGTCCAGGCGCTGGGCGGCGATTGCCCGATGGTCATCCTCACCGGCGGCGAGCCGCTGGCTCAGGCCGAAAGCTCGGCGCTCATCGAAGCCTTGCGGGCCGATGGGCGGCGCGTCCACATCGAATCCAATGGTACGGTCGCGGTCGATTTGCCGCGTGACGTTTGGCTCACCGTCTCACCGAAGGAGCGCCTGCACCCCGCGATGGCCGCGCGCGCCGACGAGGTCAAACTGATCGTCGACGGACGTGTCCCGCGCGAATGGCTCGAGGCGTTCGACGGCCGAAACGTGGCGCTGTTTTTGCAGCCCGAAGGGAACAAGCCGGCAAATGTGAGCTTGGCGCTCGAAACGGCCAAGGCGGAACCTGGCCGATTCCGGCTCTCGTTGCAAATGCACAAGTTCATCGGCGTCCGATGACGGAGCCGCGGCGCTGATCCTGATCGTCTGCGCGCTTGCGGCCGAGCTGCGCGGATTTTCGGCGTCCCGCCGCGTCACCGTCGTCGAATCCGGGGTCGGACCCGTCGAAGCGGCGATCGCAACGAGTCGCGCGTTAGCCGGCGGCAGGTACGACGCCGTGGTCAACGCCGGCATCGCCGGCGTCTTTCGCGGGTCCGGCCGGGTCGGCGACGCGGTACTCGTCGGCGAAGAGCGGCTGGCCGGGCTCGGTCTGGAAGACGATTCGGCCTTGACGTTGCCGGATGGAGCCCATCTCTGCGATCGCGCGAGCGCGAGCTCGGAGCTGCTCGAAGGCTGCACCCGGCTAGCATTACCGGTGGTGCGCGGACTGACCGTGGCGACGGTCACAACGAGCGACGCGACCGCCGCACGCCTCGTCGCGCGCTATGAGCCCGACGTGGAAACGATGGAGGGCTTCGCGGTCTTACGCGCAGCGCAGGCCGCACGGGTGCCGGCCCTCGAGGTGCGCGGAATTTCGAATTACGTGGGCGACCGCAGCAAGAGCGAATGGAATTTCAGCGCCGGCCGCGGCGCCTTGCTCGCCGTGCTCGGGGATGTGCTCGACTGCGTAGGTGTCGCCTCCCCGTCCGGGAAGTCCGGAGCGTGAATCGCGTGAACCGCTTCCATCCGCTCGGGATCGCGGCACTGGGGTTGGCTCTAACGCTCGCTTTGCCACCGATCGCTAGCGCTGCGCCGCGGCCCAGCCCGACGCCGTTTGACTTCCCGCCGATCGGCGTCGGCTCGCTACCGGGAGCCCAACAATCGCCGCCTCCGGCGCCGGAGCCATCGGCTACCACGCCGCAGAACGTCCTCACGCCGGAAACCGCGGCTCCGGCGGCGCCGGCGCTTGCGCCCAAGCCGAAGGGCTTGCCGCCGGGAGCCGCCGCGCTACATCCCGTTTCGGCAAGCGCTCCGATCCCGCAGCTCGCGCAACTGCGCTGGATGCTCGGCACCTGGACGGCGCATCGCCGCGCCTCGCTTTCGCTTCACTCGAAGCCGGCTGACGAATCGATCTATGTGTTCGCGCTTACGATGGGCGGTCGCTGGATGTTCGGCTCCGACGGAAAAGGTCGCGACTTGCTGTATCTCAGCTACGACGCGGCCAACGAAACCTGGGCACTCGTCCGCATCGGAGGGCGGCCGTCGTACGAGGTTTTGCTTTCGAAGGGTTGGCGAAATGGACGGCTGACGTTCGTCTCGACCGAAGACGTGATAGGAACTCCCCTCACGCGTACGTCGTTCGTCCACTTGATCGCCGGCCAGTTCGCCCTGTTCGAAGAAGAGGAGCGGCCGGACAGCAGCTGGGCTCCGCTCAGCGAAGTGGATTTCACGAAATCGAAATGACTTCTTCCGAGCGCGAGCTCGCGCTCGCGTATTCTCCTTGCCCGAACGATACCTACATCTTCGCCGCTTGGACCAACGGGTTGATCGACAGTGCTCCGCCGGTGCGCGTCATTCTCGATGACGTCGAGGCCCTGAACGCGGCGGCGAAAGCGGGGCGCTTCGCGTTGACGAAAGTCAGCTACGGCGCGATTCCTTATCTCTTGAAGAACTACCGGATCCTGCGCGCCGGGGGAGCGCTCGGGCGCGGCTGCGGCCCGTTGGTTGTCGCCAAAGCCGGCGGGCCGCGGACACTCGACGACCTGGGGCCACATACGCGGATTGCCATCCCCGGCGCGATGACGACCGCTTACCTGCTCCTGCGTTTGGCGTTGGCACAGCCCGTCGAAGCGGTCATCATGCGCTTCGACCGCATCATCGACGCGGTCGCGCGCGGCGAGGTCGATGCCGGCCTCATCATCCACGAATCGCGCTTCACCTATGCCAACGCCGGTTTGGTGCAAGTGGCCGACCTCGGCCAGTGGTGGGAGGCCGAGACCAATCGGCCGATTCCGCTTGGCGCGATACTGGCGCATCGCGAGCTAGGCGACGGCCTCACGCGCGACGCGTCCGCGGCGATCCGGCGAAGCCTCGCGTTCGCGCGAAACAATGAAGCGGCGGTGGCCCCATACGTGCGCGAGCACGCTTTCGAGATGGACGAGCGCGTCATGCGCGCGCACATCGAGCTTTACGTCAACGAGTATTCAGACGATCTGGGCGACGACGGAGTGGCCGCCGTCGGAGAACTGTTCGCCCGGGCCGCCGCCGCCGGCTTGGTTGCAGATGCGACCGCATCCGATTTCGTGCCGGCATGAACGCCGCTCGTTTGCGCGCGACAGCGTGTGCTGCGCTATCGCTCGCCCTCCTGTTCGCATCGTCGATCGGAAAAGCCACGTGCGCCCCCTTGCCGGCGGCGAACATCGTGCTCGGCGACGAGGTCTTTCTCAACGAAGCCTGGCGAGATTTGCACGGGCGCTGCGTCGGCGTGGTCACGAACCAAACCGGCGTCACCTCGCGGCTCGAGACGATCGTCGACGCAATCCGGCGCAACCCGCAGATTTGCATCCGCGCGATCTACTCGCCCGAGCACGGTTTACGCGGCGATCAAGCAGCCGGCGCCTACGTTCCGTCGTACGTCGACGGCCCAAGCGGACTGCCCGTCTACAGCTTGTACGGGCCGAGCCGCAAACCGACCGCCGCGATGCTCGACGGGGTCGACGTCCTGCTCTACGACATTCAAGACATCGGCGCTCGAACGTACACGTACATCTCGACCCTGGCCTACGTGATGCAAGCCGCCAAATCGTTCCACAAGGAAGTGTGGGTGCTCGATCGTCCGAATCCCGTCGGCGGCGAGGTCGTCGAAGGCCCTGTCCTCGACCCGCGCTTCGCCTCGTTCATTGGACTCTATCCGATTCCGGTTCGTCACGGGATGACGGTCGGCGAGCTGGCCGAACTTTTCAACGACCGGTTCGGCATCGGCTGCGCGCTGCGCGTCATCGCGATGCGCAACTACCGGCGCTCGATGCTGTGGCCCGACACGGGGCTGGCTTGGGTGCAGACCTCGCCCAACATTCCCGAGTGGGACACCGCGCTCGTGTATCCGGCAACCGGCCTCGTCGACAGCGCCGGCGTCAACAATGGGACGGGCTTCACCAAGCCGTTCAAATATGCCGGCGCGTACGGGTTGGACGGGGCTCGGCTCGCGGCGGCGCTCAATGCGCGTGACATTCCGGGCGTCTACTTTCGCGCGGCGGCGTGGTCGCCGATCGCGGGCTTTTGGGCAGGCAGGACGCTCGACGGGGTGGAGCTCGTCGTGACCGACACGCACGCGTTTCGCGCCGTACGCACGGCGGTCGAAATTCTGGTCGCCGTGCGCCGGACCGACCCGGCCGCGATCGTCATCAGGAGTCCGGCTGGTCTGGACAAGGACTGGGGAACCGACACACTGCGCCGCGGCCTTCAAGACGGTCTCGACGCGGATGCGATCCTCGCGCAGTGGGATGCTGGGACGCGTAGTTTCAGCGCGCTGCGCGAGCGCTATCTGCTATACTAGCCAAGCTTTGGAAGTCGCAGCGCCTCCGCTCACGCCGCTGATCGAACGCCTCGTCGACGCACTGGGCGCGGATGCCGTCCTGTGGGAACCCGAAGACCTCGCCGTCTATTCGTTTGACGCCTTCAGCGAAGACTGTCTGCCCGCCGTTGCGGTGCTGCCGCGCAATGCACGCGACGTCAGCGCCATCGTGCGCATCGCGCGCGACTGCGGCCAGCCGATCGTCGCCCGCGGCGCGGGGACGGGGCTGTGCGGCGGCGCCGTCCCGGTTGCCGGCGGCGTGGTCGTCTCGTTCGCACGCATGAATCGCATGCTCGAGCTCGACGTGCCGAACCGCCGCGCGAAGGCACAGCCCGGCGTCGTGAATCTCGAGCTCTCCAAGACTGCCCAACCGTTCGAGCTCTTCTTCGGACCCGATCCCTCGAGCCAGAAAACGTCGACGCTCGGCGGCAACGTCGCCACCAACGCGGGTGGCCCGCACGCGCTCTCGTACGGTTCGATGATCAACCACGTGCTGGGCCTGGAGTTCGTCGACGATGCGGGCGAGGTCGTCCGGGTGTCTCAAGACGATGCCGGCTACGATCTGACGGCGGCTCTGGTCGGAAGCGAGGGAACGCTCGGCATCGTCACCGCCATCGACTTGCGCCTCTTGCGAGTGCCGCGCGCGCTACGCGTGTTCATCGCCGCGTTCGGCGACGTTGAAACCGCCTCGGCCGCCGTGTCGGCCATCATTGCAAGCGGCACCGTTCCCACCGCGCTCGAAATCATGGACCGCACCATCGTGCGCGCGATCGAGAGCCACTACCACGCCGGCTTTCCGCTGGATGTCGGAGCGGTGCTGCTCGTCGAGATCGCGGGGGAGCCCGAAGACATGGTCGCCGGCGAAGCCGAGATTGAGACAATCGTGCGTGGTCACGGCGCACTTTCGTGGCGTTCCGCAGCCGACGCCGCCGAACGCGAAGCGCTGTGGGCATCGCGTAAAGGGGCGGCCGGAGCGCTTGGCCGCATCGCACCCAACTACTACATTCAAGACGCGACCGTGCCGCGAACGCGCCTGCCGCAGGCCGTCCAACGCGTCGAAGAGATCGCGAAGGCGCACCGCTTGCAAGTCGGCAACGTCTTTCACGCCGGCGACGGCAACCTGCACCCCTTGTTGCTTTTCGACCGCCGCGAGCGGCGCCAGGTCGAGGCCGTCGTCTCGGCCGGGACCGAAATTCTCACGGCTTGCATCGCGCTCGGCGGCACGATTTCCGGCGAACACGGGATCGGCTACGAGAAGCGCGAGACGCTGCCGTACGTGTTCTCTGCCAACGACCTGGCGGCCATGGGACGGGTGCGCGACGTCTTCGACGTGCGGCGAAGCTTCAATCCCGACAAGATCTTTCCGAGCAGTGCTTCCTGCGCCGAAGTGCTACCGAGCCGAACGGCGTGATGGGCGCGTGTCCGTAGCGGGTCCGCGCCGCAAGCGCGTGCCGGCCAGCGACGAGGAACGCGCTCGAGCGCAGCTCGCCATCGGCGACATAACGCCGCGCTCGGTCTATGCCCCCGAGTCGCCCGAAGCTCTGGCGGAACTGCTGCGTGCATGCGACCGCGATGGCCGGGCGGTCGTGTTCTTTGGGGGTGGAACGCTGCAAGGCGTCGGCCACGCGCCGTCTCGGTACGACGTCGCGATCTCGCTTGCGAACGTGGCCCAGGTGATCGCCTACGAATTCTCCGATTTAACGATCGCGGTCGAAGCAGGCCTGCGCGCGCGGGACTTCGACGCAACGCTCGCCGCGAAAGGGCAGTTCGTGCCGCTCGATGCGCCCTTGCCCGAGCGCAGTACCGTCGGTGGAATCCTCGCAAGCGGCTGGCTCGGGCCACGACGCGCGGCGTACGGCCGCCCGCGCGATTTCATCATCGGCGCGAGCCTGGTGCTGGCCGATGGGACGATCGCCAAAGCCGGCGGCATGGTCGTCAAGAACTCAACCGGCTACGACCTTTCCAGGCTCTACGTCGGTTCGCTCGGCACCCTGGGGGCGCTGGTGCGCGCCAACTTCAAGACGCTGCCGCTTCCGCAGGCGCGCCGGGTCGCGCTCGCGCGCCTTCCCGACGGGACGTTTCGGCGCGCGGTCGCGCACGTCGCCGCATTGGAAACGGAACCGACGGTCGCACTCGCGATCGCCGGCTTCCTCGACGAAATCGAGGGACGCGACGGCAGCGAGGGCCGTCTTTTTGCGATGTTCGAGGGAACGCCCGCGACGGTCGAGCGCGCTACGCGCGAGCTGCGCTCGGCATTGGGCGCGGCCGGCGTTCCCGAAACGACCATCCTGGACGAAGCGGGAACGCGCGTCTACCAGCAGATTCTCGATGCGTACGTCTCTCGCTTGGGGAACCGCACCGCAACCTATCGCAGCGTCGGCCTGCCGAGCGACGTCGTGGCACGCGCTGAAGCGCTCGCACGCTTGGCCCGGGTACACGAACTCGAGGTCGAAACGATCCTCGACCTGCGTTGCGGAGACGTCATCGCGCGCGTCTCAGATAAAATTGCAACGCAGTTCGCCGCGCGCGTCGTCGAGTTCGACGACGCGCTTGCGAACGTGCTTTCCAACGTGCGCATTCTGACCGCGCCGGAGGCGCTGCGCAACCGCCTTGCGATGTGGGGCTCGTCCACCGTCGCACTCGCCAAGATGCGCGAGCTCAAAGCGCACTTCGATCCCCGCAACACGCTCGCCCCCGGCCGCTTCGTTGGAAAGATTTGATCGTGTCTGCATCCGATAACAAACACCTTCTTCAAGACGCGTTCGCAGCCTTGGAGAAGGGCGACGGCAAACCGTTCATGGACTGCATGTCGGACGATTTCGCTTGGACGGTCGTGGGCACGACGCCGTGGTCGCGGACGTACTCCGGAAAAGCGGTCGTGCTCGGCGAACTCTTTACGCCGCTATTCGCGCAGTTCAAGGATCGCTACACGAACACCGCATTGCGCTTCATCGCCGAGGAAGACTACGTGGTTGTCGAGTGCCGCGGCCGGGTCACGACGCGATCCGGACAAGCCTACAACAATAGCTACTGCTACGTTTGCCGCTTCGCGAACGGACGGATGAGCGAGCTAACCGAGTACTTGGACACGGCGCTCGTCGAGAAAGCGCTGGCTCCGCCGAAAAGCGCCTGAGCGTCGGCTAGATCGTGCCGTACTGCGTCGAGCGGCCTTTCACGCCCGCGTAGCCGAGGGCAGCTAAGAGCGGGACGATGCTCGCCGCTTCGAGCGCCGGGCCGGCACCGAATGCAACGACCGCCGCTCCCAGCAGCGCGACCATGGCCGAGCCGGCGCCGAACGCGACGCCGTTCATCAGGCCGAGCGCCATTCCGAGATTGCGCGGCAGCATCGCCTGCACGAGCGTAACGCCGGGCGCGTTCTGCACCGCGAGCAAAGCGCTGCCCACGAGGAGCGACGCGAGTCCGAGCGTACCGTGAAAGGCGAAGAAGCCGAGGTAAAACGGCACCGCGCCGCATAGCGCAGCAATCGAAATGCGCACCGGGCCGAAGCGATCCGACAAGTATCCGCCGGCCAGGAGCCCGATCGACGAAACGAAGAGGAAGACCGTTACGATCTGCCCCGCCGCGGCAATCGATGAGCCGTTGCCGACCAAATAGTTCGGTAGATATGTCATGAATGCGGCCGACACGAAGTAGCGCAGGCCGGTGCTCGCGACGAGAAGCGCGACGCCGGTGCGATCGACCTGACCGCTCTCAAAGGATGCGGGCCGCGCCCGGCGGTGCGCGCCGTGGGTGCGTTCGGCGGAGCGATCGACGCGGCGCATGACCGCGAACAGAGCCGCGACGGCGAGGGCGCCGGGGATCAGCAACCAAAGCGTGCCACCGGGACCGTAACGCGCGTAGAGCAGCGCAACGACCGCCGGCCCGAGCGAATAGCCGATCTGGCCACCTATTTGAAAAATGGAGATGCCCCCGGCCCGCCGGTCGCCGCTGAGCATCGCGGAATACTTGCCGGCCTCCGGGTGCATGATCGCCGATCCGATTCCACCCGCTACGATGCAGAGCGCCAGCAGCCAGATGGATGGCGCGACGCAGGCAAACGAGATCGCGAGCATCGTGACGGCAACCGACGAGGGCAAGAACCACCATCGTCCGATCCGGTCGGTGTACGCGCCGAAAAACGGCTGCACGAGCGAGCTCGTCAAATACCAAACGAAGACGAGCGCGCCTTGGAAGCCGGCCGAGACGTGGTCGCGTGAAAGGACGAGGAAGATCGTGAACGGTACGATCCCGGAATAAAAGTCGCTGACGCCGTGCGCGAACGAGATCACCGAGAGGCCGCGGAGATTCCAGCGCAAGGAGGCGGGAGTCGCTGCCGTCGACGAGGCCATTGAGACGGCGTTCAACGCGCTTCAGGCAGCGCCATCTAACCCGCGCGCCGAGTCCGAGGACGGAACTGAAGGCGGCCGGCCGAGCGTTGCGCTAGAGGGCGCTGACCGCCCACTACCTCGCAATTCGATAAAGGAGTTTGTCTTGCGCACGTGGTTCACGGCGATGCTTCTCGTAGCGTTCGCGCTTTTTACCTCTCCTGCTTTCTCGCAAGACGCGCAACCGGGCGACGCCCCTAGTCCAATGCCAACGCCCGTTTGCAAGCCGGGCGACACCGTGGTTTGGGCCAACCACAGGACGATGAAATATCGCCTGCCCGGCGACCCGGCCTTCGGGCAGACAAAACGCGGCCGGTATATGTGCCAGAGCGATGCCGACGCGGCCGGATACCGTATGACCAAAGCATCGAAGCAGCAGCCCGGATCGATGCCGCCGGAGCCGGAGCCCGAGCCGACCGGCACGTAAACCCGCGCGCCGTGCGAGCGGTCCGTTGCTTGGGGCCGCTCGCGGGCGGGCTTTGGCTTGGCCCGGCGAATCCACGGCTATGAACGTTTACGAACGGCGCCGCGCCGAACTTAGTCGCAAACTCAGCGATGCCGGCGCGGTCGCGATCGTCCCCGCTGCCCGCCACGCGACGCGCAATGCGGATACGGAATACGCGTACCGCCAGAGTTCCGACTTCTACTACTTGAGCGGGCTGAACGAGCCCGAATCGGTGCTCGTCATCGCACCGTACGCCGAAGAAAACGCGCAGGCGACCCTGTTCCTGCGGCCGCGCGACCGCTCGGCCGAAATCTGGACCGGTAAGCGGGTCGGCGTCGAAGGCGCCGTGGCGGACTACGCGATGAACGCGGCTCATCCGATCGAAGAACTGCCCGCCAAGCTACCCGATTTGCTCGTCGGTGCCACGACGCTCTATTACGGCCTGGGCCAAGACGAAACGATGGACCGCACCGTGCTCGAGGGCGTCCGGCAAGCTCGGGGGCGCGTTCGCCGCGGCGGCAAGGCTCCGCTGAGCTTCGTCGATCCGAGCTTGCTTTTGCACGAGATGCGCCTGCTCAAAACGCCCGAGGAGCTCGCGATCATGCGCCGAGCGGCCGCCGCTTCGCGCGCCGGGCACGAAGCCGGAATGCAAGCGACGCGGCCCGGCATGTGGGAGTACGAACTAGAGGCGGTGATCGAATACAACTACCGCCGAGCCGGAGCCGAAGATGTGGCGTATCCCTCGATCGTCGCAGGCGGTGCGAACGCCACGATCCTTCACTACAATACCAATCGCGATCAGCTGCGTGACGGCGACCTCGTACTCGTCGACAGCGGTGCCGAAGTGGAACTGTACGCGAGCGACGTGACGCGCACGTGGCCCGTCAACGGGCGCTTTAGCCCCGAGCAGCGTGCGATCTACGAGATCGTGCTGCGCGCGCAGAAGGCCGGCATCGATGAAGTGCGTCCGGGCCGCTCGTTCAACGCATACCACGAGGCCGCGGTGCGCGTCCTAACGGAAGGTTTGGTCGACATCGGCCTGCTCGAGGGATCGGTCGACGAGTTGATCGAGAAAAATAAGTTCTTCGATTTCTATCCGCACCGCACGGGGCACTGGCTTGGACTGGACGTTCACGACGTCGGTCTCTACCGCGATCGCGACGACCGCTACCGGGCGCTCGTACCCGGCATGGTGATGACGGTCGAACCGGGCCTCTACGTGCAGCCCGACCTCGCCGTTCCGGATCGCTGGAAAGGCATCGGCGTCCGGATCGAAGACGATGTGCTCTGCACCTCCGGCGAACCGGAGAATCTGACGGCGGCGATCCCCAAGGAAGTTGCCGATCTGGAAGCGATCGTCGGGAGCGGCGAATTGGCGCGCGTCTGAGGCGCGCGCCCAAATGAGAATCGCAGTCATTGGAGCCTCGGGCTTTATCGGGCGGCATCTCCGCGCGGCATTGCGCGAACGCGGGGATACGATCGTCACGGCGACGCTACGCATGCCGGAGGCCGCCGCGCGCTCGTGCGACGGCGCGGACGCCGTCGTCAACCTGGCCGGCGAGGACATCGCGCATCGCTGGACGAGGAAGTTGAAGGCGGCTATCTGGACGAGCCGCGTCGATGCGCCGCACGCCATGATCGAGCACTTCGGCTCGCTCGCGGCGCCCCCGAAGGCGTACATTTCCGCGTCGGCCGTGGGTTACTACGGGACGAGCGAAAGCGCGACCTTTACCGAAAAGAGCCCTCCCGGGCGCGACTTCCTGGCCGGCGTTTGCGCCGCGTGGGAGTCCACCGCCGACGAAGCAGCTCGCTTCGGCGCACGCGTCACGAAAGTGCGCACCGGTCTTGCGCTCGGGCCCGACGGCGGCGCCCTTTCACGGCTTCTCCCGATTTTCCGCATCGGCGGCGGGGGCGTCATCGCGAGCGGGCGCCAATGGCACTCCTGGATTCATATCGACGACATCGTCGGGATCTACCTGAGCGCCATCGACGGCGTCGAGGGCGTCTTGAACGCTACCGCGCCGAACCCGATTCATAATGCGGAATTCGTACAGGCACTGTCTCGGGTGCTCAACCGGCCGGCGGTCGTACCCGTTCCCGAACTCGCACTCCGTTTGATGCTGGGCGACGGCGCGATGGTGCTCACCGAGGGACAGCGGGTTCTGCCCGAGCGCACCCTGGCAACCGGCTACGCATACAAACATACGACGATCGATGAAGCGTTGCGCGCACTGCTTTCCAGTTAGAGGAGTTCCATGGCGACTCTCAACGTCGGTGACGCCGCCCCCGGGTTCACGCTGCCGAACGAGCGTAACGAGACGGTTCGGTTAACAGACGCGCTCGCGCGGGGCCCAGTCGTGTTGATCTTCTACGTTATGGACAACACGCCGGGTTGAAAGGCGCAGCTTTCCGCGGTCCGTGACGACCGCGCTCGCTACGACGCCGCCGGCGTCAGCGTCTACGGAGTCAATAACGGAGGCGCGGAAACCCATCGATCCTTTGCTGAAGCATACGGACTGACCGCGCCGCTTTTGGTCGACAAGAACTTTGAGGTGTCTACAGCATACGACGCCGTGATGCGTCTCGGCTTGCTCAAACTGATACGACGGACGGTCGTCGGCATCGGTCGCGACGGGACGGTCGTCTTCTACGAGCGCGGCACGCCGACGACCGGCGAGATCCTCGATGCCGTTGCGCCCGGCCCCGAATCCCGCCAGGAGCGTTAACGAAACGCGGCCGCCAGCCCCCCGGCGGCTCGCTCGGCGTCGAGTTCTTCGAGGTATCGTTCTGCCTCGATCGAGGCTTTGCAGCCCATGCCTGCGGCCGTCACGGCCTGTTTATAGCGAACGTCCCAAACGTCGCCGCCGACGAACACGCCGGGCACGCTCGTGTGCACGCCATCGCTCGACACGATATAACCGTGAGCGTCGAGCTCGAGCTGGCCTTTGAAGAGCTCGGTGTTCGGATCGTGACCGATCGCGATGAAGAGGGCGTCTACCGGTAACTCGTAACGCCCGCCCGTCGGCACGTCGCGCAGCACGAGCTTCTGCAGGTGAAATTCGCCGAGCGCTTCTTCGATCACCGTATTCCAAATGAAGTCGATCTTCGGATTGGCCATCGCCCGATCGGCCATGATCTTGCTTGCGCGCAGGCGATCGCGCCGGTGAATCACCGTCACCTTCGATCCGAAGCGCGTTAAGAACAGCGCCTCCTCCATAGCGGAATCTCCACCGCCCGCGACCACGATATGCCGCTCCTTGAAGAAGGCGCCGTCGCACGTCGCGCAGGTCGAAATGCCGCGCCCGCGCAGCCCCTCTTCGCCGGGGATCCCGAGCCAGCGTGCGCTCGCGCCGGTAGCTACGATCACCGCATCGGCCTCGACCTCACGGTCGGCCGCCACGACCAGAAAGGGCCGGCGCGAGAAGTCGACGTGCGACGCGTCCTCGTTGAGGATGGTGGCGCCGAACCGGTCGGCCTGCGCGCGAAAGGTCTCCATGAGCTCGGGGCCCATGATGCCGTTTGGGAAGCCGGGGTAATTCTCAACTTCGGTCGTCAGCATGAGCTGGCCGCCGTACTGATAGCCGGCCAGCACGAGCGGCGCCAAATTTGCGCGGGCGGCGTAAATCGCGGCGGTAAGACCGGCCGGACCCGACCCGATGATGACCAAACGTTCCATAACCCGCTCTTTCGACTCCCGCCCGGGCTCGCCCGGTTGCAAAGTGCGGCGCCGTGCCGCCCTACAAGGAGGCCGCCGCAGGCCGCGAATACGAGGCTCATGCTCGAGGACGAATTCGGCGACATCCTGCGCAAGGCCAAACGCGGCACCGGCATCAGCGACGCCCAGATCGCGAAGGCGACCGGCCTCGCGGTAGCCGACTTGACGGCATGGACCGGCGGTAAGGCCACGCCGACCGACGATCAGGCGCGCGCGATTGCGACGGTGCTCCGGCTGGATCCCGCTAAGCTCGCGGATTCAGCCGCGGTGCGATGGCACCCCAATGTCCCGTTGCCGCACGACGTGCGGCACCATCCGCACGATCCGCACCCTTCCAACGGCTACATCTTCTTTCTCGAGGACGGCCGCACGGCGGCGCTCATCGACCCGGCCGGACTTCCGGCGACCCTCATGAAAGCGATCGACGAAGGACCGTACCGCCTGCGTTACATCCTGATCACGCACAAGCACGCCGATCATTGCGACGCCACGGCCGACGTCGCGAAAGCCTTTCCCGAGGCTCAGATCGTCATGCACAAAGCGGACGTGAACGCGATCGGGTCGTTTGCGAGCAAAGCGCTACCCATCGTCGACGGCGACGAGTTGCCTTTCGGACCAAACGCCGGCATCCGCATGCTGCACACGCCGGGTCACACCGACGGTTCCTCGTGTTTTCTTTTCCGCTCCACCGTGTTCACGGGCGACACGCTCTTCGCCGGCAGCGTGGGCGGCGCTTTCGGCGACCGCAGCACCTACGGCGACATCCTCAACAGCGTTCGCACCAAACTCTTCGCGCTCGACGATGCCGCCGTCGTCATGCCCGGCCACGGACCACCCTCAACGATCGGCGAGGAAAAAGCACACAACCCATTCTTCTAGGACGCCTCGGTTTGCCGAGGCAGGTCTGCGGTTGAAGCTAAGCAGTTAGCTTGGATTCACGAATCCGCCTTCTGGGGCTTCGTGCGGAATCGACCAGCCGAAGTAGACCTCCGCTTCGACGATCTTTCCGTGCCGGATCGTCAATAACTCCGTATTCCGAAACCGTCCACGAGTGCTGGACCCCTCGTATGTGACAAACACTCGTTCGCCGCTCGAAACCACGTGTATGAATTCAAAGCCGGTGACCGTTTCGTTATTCGGCCAGCACCGAGCGAAGTACGTCGCCCGGTCGATCCGGTTGTCGAGCGGGCTCGTGAAATGAAACCCGTCGTCGATCAGGGCCTCGATCGCCGCACGGTCTTTGTTCACGTAGGCGCGGTAACTCGCACGAGCGACCTTCTCAACTTCGAGCATCTTCATCTCACTTATCGTAACGGGCGATCCTGGTAGCGTCAGCTCGGCGCGCACGCATTTCGAAGGGCGTACGCCCTGTGACGCTTGCTTCGCCTACTTGTAGGACGGCATTGCGGCCGAGTATTCGGAGAAGTTTCATGTGATGTGTAAGGCACATGATCAACGGCTACCCTAGCCCCGAGTTCTTCAACGATGTCAGGGGGCTCTATGCCGTCTCGTCGATTTCTGAGCTTGGCCGCGGCGGTCTTGATTTTCGCACAGATTAGTCCCGCGCTTCGGGCCAGCGCCGCTCTGACCGGTCGCACACCGGCCGCCGCGTTGCGAACCCCGAGCCAGCCCGCAAACTTGTTGCAGATTCTCGCAGTAACCTTCAATGCGACGCATTGTTCGTACCAGTGAACACGTGTCGCTGTTATCGAGCGTTGAGTCGTCCGACAAGCGGTCTGGCGACCGTCCGCCCGGCAACCGTGGATGGCCAGCGACGGCACGCGCGAGCATCGACGGGCTTGAGCCCGACGAAGACCTTTTCGCGGCCCTTCTTACGGTCTGCGTGACTGCGTTTTCGTTTGCCCAATCGCCGGCTCTCGCCGGCTTGCCGACACGCACTGGCCGTTCTTCGGCAATGACCTCGCCAATGCGCGGTTTGCGGACCTCGGATCAATCCAAGAACGCGTCTCGCCTGAGACCGGCGTGGGTCTTCCACACCGGAGTCTTCCACATTCCGCACGCGAAGCTACCTCGAGGCTAAGCAGAGCTAGCTTGGGTCTACGAAGCCGCCTTTTTGGTGGCTTCGTGCGCATCTGCCCAGTCTTAAAAGCGATTTCACTGCAAATTGTACGGGATTGAGGTCGCCTCGAAGTAAAATTTCCCGCTATGGATGGAGGACAGTCTATCCGCTTCTGCACCAGCGCGGACGGGGTGCGCCTCGCCCTTGCCACCGTAGGGCAAGGCGCACCGATCGTACGCGCGGCGACGTGGCTGACGCATGTGGAAAAGGATGCCGACAACCTTTGCAACCGCCACTGGGTCGCAGAACTGAGCCGCGAGCACTTTTATGTGCGGTATGACTCCCGCGGGTGCGGACTGTCCGATCGGGACGTGGAACGCTTCTCGGTAGAAGCGTGGATTGAGGACCTCGAGGCCGTCGCCGATGCCCTCCACCTCGAGCAATTCCCCCTGATTGGCATGTCGCAGGGCGCGGCGATAGCGATCGGCTACGCGGCGCGGCACCCGGAACGGGTGAGCCATCTCGTCATTTACGGGGGCTGTGCACGCGGACTGCTCAAGCGCGATCCGTCGCTCAAGGTCGTGGACGCGGCGCAGGCGATGCTCAAGGCCGCAGAACTCGGCTGGGGCGCCGACAGCTCGTCCTTCCGGCAGGTCTTCATCTCGCAACTGTTTCACGACGCCAGCGCAGAACAACAGCGTGCCTTCGACGAAGCCCAGCGCTTGACCATATCCGGCGCGAACGCGGCGCGCTTCATGAAAATAGTGTTTGAGATCGACGTCCGCGAGGCGGCGCCAAAGGTCCGCTGCCCGACGCTGGTATTTCACGCGCTCGACGATCCTTGCTTCCCTTTCGAGGAAGGTCGACTGCTCGCGTCGCTGATTCCTGACGCGCGGCTGATACCGCTGCCAAGCAAGAACCACCTTCCCTTCGAAACCGAACGCGCGTGGCCCATGTTCCTGGCCGAACTGCGCGCCTTTCTTCCAGCCTCGGCCTCGGAGGCCGAGCAACGCAACGCCAAAGCGCAGCTCACCTCGCGGCAGCTCGAGGTGCTACGTGAAGTTGCCAATGGCCAGACCGACAAGCAGATCGCAGGCAAGCTCTTTCTCAGCCCACGAACGGTCGAGATGCACGTCGCTCGAACGCTTGAGGCACTACAGTGCCGCACGCGCGCCGAAGCGGTGCGGCGCGCCACCGAACTCAAACTGCTCGGCTAGGTAGCTACGGTATCCCTTACCGTAGGCGGATGCGACGCTTGCCGTAGTTCCCCGACTGACGCGGTGCATCCGCCGGCCGTATAATGCCTCTCAACAGGCACGCTGCACGGGAAGGACGTCATGCAANNTCCACGCCGCAGCCGTGAGCTTCATGGATACCTTGATGGTCTCGGGCCGGTACCAAATGCGTCCCGAGACACCCTTCGTCCCCGGCACCGATGCCGTCGGCGTGGTACGCGAGGCCGGCATCGGCGTGCAGCGCTTTCAGCGCGGCGACCGAGTCGCTTGCACGCGCTGGACCGGCGGGCTCGGAGAGCTCATGGTGGCGGGCGAATGGGAAGCGGTCCGCATTCCCGACGGGGTCGATTTCGAGGCTGCCGCGTCCCTCCTGTATGCCTACGGTACGGCGTATTACGCACTTGTCGAGCGCGCAAAGCTGCAGCGGGGCGAAACCGTCTTCGTGTCCGGCGCAGCGGGAGGCGTGGGACTTGCCGTGGTGGATCTCGCGAGACATTTCGGAGCGAGGGTCATCGCGGGGGTCGGGACGGATGAGAAAGTTGCCTTGGTCCGCGCTTACGGCGCTGCGGAAACCATCAACTATCGCACCGAGAGCCTGAAAGATCGTCTAAAGACCATGACGGGCGGCGACGGTGTGGATGTGTGCGCCGAGATCGTTGGCGGGGAAATCTTCGAACAAATGACCCGCCTGATGGCTTGGGAAGGTCGTCTGATGCCGATCGGATTCGCGAGTGGGACGATTCCGTCCGTGCCGATGAATCTTCCGCTGCTGAAAAACTATTCGATCGTCGGTGTGTTCTACGGTGCCTGGAACCGGCGAGATCCGCAGGGAACTGCGCGCGTGTTCGGGACGCTCATGGACCTGCTAGCCGCGGGAGACATACGCCCCTGCGTCCAGCAAGTGATGCCGCTGCATCAGGTTCGCGAAGCCATGCGCGCGATCGCNNTCCGGATTCCGCATCGATTACAGCGACGCCGGCGCTGGAACTCCGGTTGTGCTCGTTCATTCCTCGGTTAGCGGCAATCGCCAATGGAACGGTCTCGTTCAAGAGCTCGAACCACACTCCCGAGTGCTCGCGCCGAATCTATTTGGCTACGGCGACACCACCGCCTGGCAACAAGATGGTAGCCAGACGTTAGCCGATCAGGCGAACCTCGTCCTGCGCGTTGCGGAACAAGTCCCTGGGCGCATACGCCTCGTAGGACACTCGTTTGGCGGCTCGGTCGCGCTCAAGGCGGCTGCGATGCTCGGCGATCGCGTCTCGCATCTGTTCCTNNCGATGGAGCTGCGCGACTTCATTAAGAGCTACGGTGCTAAGGGCGACTGGGCTGCGGTCGCGAAACGTTTCGTCGATTACTGGCTTGGCGACGGTGCGTGGGCCGTAACTCCAGAGCAACGGCAGCTTGCGTATATGAGGCTGCTGCGTCCGAACTACTACGAATGGGACTGCATGGAAAGCGATGAAACCACAATCGAGGACATCGCGCGGATTTCAGCATCAGCGATGCTCGCCTACAGCGCGGGCGCGCGACGGCCGATACGCGAGATCGCAAGGCTGATCGAGGAGAGATGCCCGAACTGGTCGGTCGCGACCGTCGCTGAAGGCGGCCATATGGCCATGCTGACGCACCCGCACCTGGTAAATCCGCTGGTTACCAAGTTCTTGCGCGATGAGACCTCCCAGTAGAGCGCGGCGGTAACGATCGGCGAGAGAACCGTGTGATGCCCCGGCTTAAATGAAGACCTTCAGTTGCGGCCAGAGCGATGCGAGCGGCGGATGCTGACCGAGGCACACGGCAATCGCTCGGCCGTTCTCGAAGTCACGAGCATAGCGCGATCGCGTCTCGCCCACGACGTGCACGCTGTCGCAGTACGGCCGCAATTGCGCGACGTCGTTCACAACGGTCAGCAAATTCGCGGGATGCTGACCACGAAGTCCCCAGAAGAAATACTGGTTGTGACCGCTAAGGGCGGGCGGCAACTGATACGCGAAACCGTAGACGTCGAGCGCCGCAGCCTCGCCGTAGTTGTCGACGAGAATCGACGTACGCGAACGTTCCGAGTCCGGGAGGGCATCGTAGGCGCTACCCACTTCACGCACAAAATCATGCCAGCCGAGCATGTCGGCAAACCAAGCAGGGAGCACATCGGCCGCATCGCCGCGCTCTTGTTGTTGCGGGGTGAGGTGCAGTGCACGCTGGTAGACAACAAGCGCCGGCGGCGGCAGGATCGGAAGGGCGACGGGCGCGACAACGGCCGTTAGCGCGAGCGCGGCCGCCGGATAGGCGACGCGCGCCACGATATTGCGGACGGCGCGCTCGTACGCCACCGCACCAAGCGCGAAGAGCGGCGGATATGCCGGCGCGAGATAGTAGTCCTTACCGTGCCCTGCGACGATCGCCAGCGCCGTCAGGACCCACGCGACCGAGACGAAGCGCAGCGGGCGCAGTTCGCGCGACGCGAAAGGCGCCGCGAGGCCGGCGATCCAGAGCGGTGCGAGCAGCGGGTTGAGCACGACGATCTGATTGAGCGCGAAAGCGAGCGGTGGGGTAGCAACGTCTTTCGCACCGGCGTTGTGAACGAGTTCGACGAACGGCCATCCGTGCAGCGCCTGCCAGGCGACCGAGGGCGCCGCGATGACGGCCGCTAGCCCGACGCCGAGCCACAGATTGCCGCGCCGCAGCAGCGTGCGCTGTGAAGTCGTCGCGAGTCCGAGCGCGAGGCCGGCGAGCCATAGCGGAAGGGCGTACTTCGCTTCCATGGCAAGGCCCGCGACGAGCCCGGTCCAGAGAAGCGAGCGCGTGTCGTTCACGAGCGCCGCGCGGGCAAGCCCGTAGGCGACGAGCGTCCAAGCGAGCGGCTCGAACGTCGTCGTGGCGAGGGTTGCCGTCAGGCCCATCAGGACCGGTGCGATCGCGGCCGCGAGCCCGCCGATCCACGCCGCTGCATCGCCGCCGCCGAGGAGGCGCACGAACGCGACGACGACCCACACGAGCGCGGCCGCCGCGACGACCGCGCCCAACCGGACGAGCCAGGTGTGAGCACCGAGCGCGTACGATCCCGCCGCGAGCAGCGGCACGAGCGGCGGTTGATCGGCGTACCCGAAGGACGGGTGGCGCCCGCACACGATGAAATAGAGCTCGTCGCGAAAGACATCGTATCGACCGGCGACCGCGAGATGCACCGCGGCGGTCGCTGCGGCGAGCGTAAGAGCCACCCGATCCCTCATCGTTGACCCCTACCGCGAACGGCCCCGTAGGTTCGCGGCACCCTTAAACGTCGTCCCACTTCGCTAGCGTCGCGCACTCTCGATACGTACTCGTAAGGAAATCGAGAACGGCTTGGCGCGGCGAGCGCGCCTTGCGAACGTCCTCGTAGCGCAGGATGAACTCTCCCAGCGCGCCGTTCCAGGAAGCCGCTGGCTCGATCCGGGCTTGCTCGATACCCGGCGGCTTTGGAAACGCGTAGCACCAAAGCGCCGGCTCGGGAAAGCGCTGGTCGCCCGGCCAAAAGCCGGCGCAGATTTCCTGGGCGTCCATCGCATTGCGCATGATGACGCTTTGGTCGGGCGGCGTGGCGGGACGCCCCGAGAAACGCGCGTAGGCCAGGTCGAAGGTGCCCCAAAAGAATTGCACCGGGGTGTGCCTGCGCCGAAACGGCGCGCGATGTTCCTTGAATGCAGAATCGATCAGAACCAGAATCTGCCAAAAGCGATGTGCGAAGATCGGATCGTACGAGGCATGAACCGAGTCGTCGGTAAAGCGGATCGGGTCGGCGATTTCGACGGGCATCGGCCAGATTTTCGGCTCGATACCGAAGCCTTTGAGCGCTTCCATGAGTTGCTCGTAAAATGTGCAAACCGGCAGGGGCCGCAATGGAAGGGAGAGGCGCCGGCCGTCACTGAGGCTTATCACGAGCGCGTGCTCGACGAAGTCGAAGCCGATCTCAAACGTCCGATCGCCATACGGCATCGGCGTCGTAGTAAGGCCCCGCGAGGTCACGTAAAGCGTCACGTGCGCCCACTCGGGCTCGGCCGGAGCGAGCGCGAGCCGGATCTTCCCGACGATTTGCGCGTACAGGTGCAAGGTGTCGCACGTTTCGCGCCAGGCATCGAGCGGCAGCGCCGGCCACCCGCCTTCCGAGCTCATCTTCTCTCCGTTCTCGTGCGGATTCAGACGCACGCGACGACCAATCTAGGGAACGAACACGACTTTGCCGATGTTGCGGCCTTGCTGCAAACGACGGAGGCCTTCAGCAGCTTGCGCAAACGGAACCGCTGCGTCGATGACCGGTTTGACGGTGCCGCCTTCGTAGAGTCGAAGGATGTCCCGCATCTCCTGTGCGAGCATCTCCGAAGCGAAGTCGAGATGGCCGATATTGACGCCGGAAACGGAGCGATTGTCGCTCATGAGTTTGATCGGGCTGTACCGCGGCGCCCTCAGCAACTGCGTCAGCATGCGCGGCACGTTTCTCCTCCCTCCCGCCGCGAGGTTCGCGAAACCGAAGCACACCAAACGGCCGGCCGGCGCGAGCAGAGCGTAGCCTTTGCGCCAATCGGCTCCGCCGAGCGCGTCAAGCACGACGTCGACGCCGCGGCCGCCGGTGATTCGGCGAACCTCGTCGGCGTAGCCGGTCGAGCGGTAATCGATCGGATAGGTGCATCCCTGCGCGCGCAGGGCGTCGTGCTTGGCGCGCGAGGCGGTCCCAAAGGTCGTCACGCCCGCCACATGCCGGCACAACTGAAGCGCTGCGGTCCCAACGCCGCCTGCGGCCTGATGAACCAGCACGGATTCACCGGGGCGCAGATTTGCAACCCGATGCAGCATGTGATAAGCCGTCATGTAGTTGACCGGCAATGCGCCGGCTTCTTCGAATGTCATCGCGTCGGGCATCTTGACGGCGGACTGGACCGGGACGCAGAGAGCCTCAGCGTGCGCGCCGAACTTCGAGGCCGCGACCACGCGGGTTCCGACAAGGGCCGGATCGGCGCCGTCTCCCACGGCGTCTACGATGCCGGCCGCCTCGTAGCCGAGCACGCATGGCGGGCGCGGAGCATCCGGATACAGATGGTAGCTCGCCATCAGGTCGGAGAAGTTGAGTCCGGCCACCTTCACCTGGATGCGCACCTGGCCGCTCGACGGCAGCGGATCCGGTCCCTCGCGAACCTCGAACGACTCCGGTCCGCGGTACCCGGTAAGCCAGACAGCGCGCATGACCTCGACCTCCTTTGCCGACCGCAACCAGATTCGCTGAGGCGGCGTCGTACCTGCTATGAGTGAAAGTCAAGAGTTCGTTCGTTCAGCAACGGTTCACTGGGACGGCGACGTCGCGCGCGGGCGTGGGTCCATCGCTACCGAAAGCGGCAAGGTCACGGCGGACTATTCGTACGGAACCCGCTTCAGCGGGGACCCGGGCACTAATCCGGAGGAATTGCTGGCGGCCTCGCACGCAGCCTGCTTCACTATGGCGCTGAGCGCCGTCCTTACCCGCGCGGGATCGCCACCGACATCGATCGACACCCAGGCGGCGGTACACCTGCGGCGCACCGCGACCGGCTTCGAGATTCCCTCGATCGAGCTAACGACGGCCGCGCTCGTGCCGGGGATCGCCGAAGAATCCTTCGCACAGCTCGCTACACAGGCAAAAGAGATCTGTCCCCTGAGTGTCGCGCTCCGCGCCGTTCCGATTACGTTGAAAGCGACGTTGAAAACAGCCTAGCCGAGGCCTCGTCTCGTCGTCGGGGTCAGCGACTATCGGGGCGCGGGACCCTCGACCACGCGAATGAATCCATCGGGGCGAATCCAACGTCGCATCGCATCTCTGACGGCTTCCGGCGTAGCCGTCAGCTCGCGCTTTGCGAGGACCTCGTCTTCGTCTAGCGCGAGTCCTTGCGAGATGTAGGAAACCAGTTGTCTACCGAGCCCGTCGTAGCTCTGCTCGGCGATGGGGATCGTGCTCAAGAGCCTCGACTTGGCGCGTTCCAGGCGCTCTGCGTCAAGAGGTGCCGCCTGCAAGCGACGTAGGTCGCGCGCCACGAGCGCTTCGGCCCGCACCACGTTTCGGGGCGAACAGCCGTACTCGACGCTGAAGGTGGCACGTGATTTTGCAACGTTGAGCGCGCTGCGGACCGAGTACACGAGGCCCGTCGTCACCCGGAGATCGCGAATTAGCATCGAGGAAAAATCGCCGCTGAGTACGGTGTTGGCAACTTGCAACGGCGCGATGGCGGGATCGTCGTTGGCCAGCGCAAGGGTTTCCTCTAACCGAACTGCATCTTGAATGCGCCCGGTCGCCGGAACGGTGCTGCGGGACGTTCCATTGTCTGCGACCGGCGCCGCAAAGACCCGTGGCGCTTTTCCCTTTCGCTTCCAGGAACCGAAGTAGCGCTCGACCGCACGTCGCGCTTCGGCGGGCGTGACGTCGCCGACGATGGCAATCGTCGTCAAGTCGGGCCGGTATGCTAGCGTGTAGAAAGCGCGCGCGTCACTGAGCGTGAGTTGCCGCACTTCCGCAGCGTGCGCGAACCGGCGCGCCGGGTCGCTCGGCGGATACAGGGCCTGCGCCGCAGCAACGGCCGCGAGCCGGTCAGGACTTTGCTCCTCGCCGGTTAGCTCGGCGACCCTTTCGTCGCGAACGATCGCAAAGTCGCGTGAGCTTAGGGCTGGATGCAGCTCGTCGTCGGCCAGCAACTGCAGTCCACGATCGAAGTGTTCGGACGGCACCGTCAATGAGAACGTGAACCCCGTTTGCACCGTCGCAGCGATGCGATCGAGCGCCGCCTGATACGCGACCCGGCCGTACGTGCGCGTGCCGTACGGAAGCAGTTTCTCGACGACGCCGGCGACTCCGGACCGCCCGCTCGGCTCCTCGAGCCCAGGATTGTTAACGACCGTACCAACTACTGCGACCGAGCGGCTCGCATGTTCGGGCTGAACGATCACGTGCAATCCGTTGCGCAGAACCAGGAGCGTCGGATTAATCGTGCGCTCCGGAACCCGCAGGCGCTGGAGCGCCGCTTGCGCCCAAGCCGGAAGGGGCGCGATTTTCGTCTGTTCGCCCTTGGCGCTCTCGCTGCCGGCGCTGCCGCCTTCAGCCTCGCTTGCGGCTTTCTTCGGAACAGCGTATGCGACGGTCGCCGTTGCATTGTCGAGATACCGTCTCACCACGCGCGTTACGTCGGCCGGCGTGACCGCCGCGATCGCAGCGAGGTCTTGGTTGGGATTGCGGTGCTCGACTGCGAGCGCCTGGCTCCACGTCGCGGCCAGATTCTCGATCGACGCCGTTGCGATCTCGAGTTGCGCGACCTCGCGCGCCTTGGCCGCGGTAACGAGATCGGCGGGTACGCCGCTCTTACGGTACGCGGCTATCACCGATTCGAGATGATGGATGGCCAGCGACGGTGCGGTCGAGACCGGTACGGTTGACGCGAGCTCGACGAAGCCGGCGGCCGGGTACTCGCTGGTGTCGGCCTCCGCGCTGATGGCCTTGCCCTCAGCCACGAGCGCAGCCAGCGCCCCTCGCCGGCTGTTGAGCACATCCGTCAGGACGACCGACGCCGCGTAGTCCGAGTCGGCGTAGCCGGGGTACCGATAGGCGACCAGGGCGCTCGTCGTGCTCTTGTCGCTCGCGTCGCTAAAGCTCGCGGCCGTTAGCGGACCGAGGCCACCCACGCGGCGCGCCGGTAATGCGGCGGCCGGCATGGCGCCGAACAGCCGCCGTACCGCTGCAATCGTCTCCGCTGGATCGACGTCGCCCGCGATGACGTATATCGCGTTGTTCGGATGGTACCACGTTCCAAAGAACCGCCGCAGCTGCGCGGCCTCGATCTGATGCCCGAAGCTCTGCAGCGTGCCGAGGCCATCGTCTGCATAGACCGTGCCCGCCATCAAGTGATGGAGAATCCTTACGTACAGCCGGTAATCCGCATCGCTGTTGTCGCGCGTGACCTCCTGCTCGATCGCGCCGCGCTCTTGATTCCAATCGGCCTGCGAGTCAAGTAGATCCCGAAGCCGCGCGGCGTCAAGATGCAGCGCAAGATCGAGGTCCTGGGCCGGAACCAGATGAAAGTACTGCGTGATCTCGTTTTGCGTATCGGCGTTGTCTTCGTCGCCGGTGAAGCCCGCGATCTCATCAGCTTGGGTCCCGCTGAGCGAGGCGCTCCCACGGAAAAACATGTGCTCCTGCGCGTGCGCGAGCCCCGTGATCGGCTCGTCGTCCGCGCCGGCTTCGAAGTTCAGCCAGGTCGACACGACGGGTGCAAGCGCGTCGCGCAGCACAACGATCCGCAACCCGTTGGGCAAGGTCGCTTCGGTCACGCTCACGGCGCCCCGGCGCGCAGCAGGGGTAGCCGGCGCTGAGCGCATCGGCGCAAGAAGACACAAGCAAAGAAAGAACGCAGCCAGACGATGCATACAACTGTGAAACCTTAAGATACCGACAGATTGAGTGAGATACGCCCTCAGAGCGCCGTATCCCTCACGAGGTCACCTCAGCCGATCCCAACGCGCGAGTCATCCTACGGAAAGCGTCTAAACGCGTCGTGAGCTCGCGACGTTGTGTGAATAAACGCTTCGGCCTATGCGGTCGCAGGCAGCGGCAGGTCGGCACGAGTACGCCCCTAAAATATCGGTTCGAAACGCACATTTCCCAGGCTCCCGAGAGATTCATGTTCCAAGACCGCTCCACTCGCATCGCTATCGCTCTCGCACTGAGCGGGGTCCTTTCAACCGCGTTCTTCTCGGTCGCGCCTGCTCGCGCAGATCTGCTGCATGACAAAACCAAGATCGCACAACTCGCGAGTAGCCCGGTTCCGGTTTGCCGCCTCGCGGCGGCCGACTTGAGGAAGGACCAAGCCTTTGCGCGAGTGAGCAAGAGCGACGAGCACAAGGCGCGGAGCGCGCTTAACGTCGCACACGAAATCGAGAAGTGCTCGATGCGCTACGAGTCGCGCGGCGAGGTCGACATGATCGAGATGACCGAGGACATGTGGACCGATCAGTGCGTGTTGGTGCGACGCTTCCTAAACGCACCGATGGACGTACCACTGCCGCCCCCCTGTAACGTCGTCGGCGTATAGCTCGCTCGATCCGGAAGCCGCGGGCGTGCGCCGAGTCACTCGCCCGTAGGCGGCGAGACTACGTCGTGGCGATCGAGCTGTGCGTTCCGTCGGACTCGATCACCCGCACCTTCTTCCCTGGAGCGGCCTTCGCCGTCGGCGGCACGAGTTGGAATTCGATCACCTTGACGCCGGATTCCGGAATCGCGACGCTGACCCGGAACGGCGCGCAGACGCGATCGCTGCAGAACGAGGCGACCCAGCCCTTTGGCACGCCGGCCGCGCGCAGTGCGACGTTCTTACCCGAAGCTCCCGCGACGATCAGCCGGTATTTGATCGTGTTGGGTATGCTGCCCGGCAGTTCCGCGCCCGTCCACGGCGCGAGCGACACGCTCGCCACGCTCGAGGGCGCGCTCAAGCCGAGCGCAACGATGGCTTCCTGCCCTTCCTCGAGATACATGTCGTGCCGCTCGTCGTTCGCGGGCAGCTTCTGCGTCCAAGCCATGAGCTGCTCGAACTGCACCCGCGCCTTCGCCGGCTCGCCTCCCTTGGCGTAGGTTCGGCCGAAGTACAGATGGACCCACGCCAGCCTGCGAACCAGTGCCGCCGCGCCCGGCTTTGCATCGACGTGGCGCTTGGCCAGGACGACTGCCTGCTCGAAGGTCGCGTAGGCTTCATCGAAGCGCGACACCTTGCCGTACGTGAGTCCCAGATCGACCAGCGGCTCGACCTTGTCCGGTTGCAGTGCGACGAGCTTTCGCTCGGCCGCGATCTCATCGTCGTGGTGCTCCAGGCGGGCCGAAACAAAAGCCACGCCCTCCCAGGCGCTGGTGTTTTTCGGGTCGATGTCGAGAACCGCTCGGTACGCATCCAGCGCACCCGCATACTGCTCGCGGTCGCGCGCCGCATCGCCTTTGAGCTCGTCGAGCAAAATCTTGTCGTTGTCCGATTGGGCGACCGGCGTCAGCGCCTCGATCGCGGAATCTCGCAGCGCCGCTTCCTCGGAGCGCGTTCGCAGCAAATCGGTAGCATTGCCTTTGGCTGCATCGCTGTCGCCCAGCATGTCCTCCGCTTTATCGATCGCGGCGGAAGCCTTCGTGGCGGCGGCAACGATCGCGGCCGAATCCCCTGAGGGACGAAGGGCCGGATCGGCCAGGAGCGCGTCGATTTTCGCCTGCAGCTGCGAAGTGATTTCGGTGTTCTTACCCTCTTGTGCGGCAGAGGTCATCTGGGCGAGCAGGTGCGATGAGATCACGTCGATGTAGCGCGCCCGCACGATGCCGCTCGGATCGACGACGAAGGTCGTCGGGAAATACTGAATGTCGTAGGCCTTGCTGAAGCTCTCGTCTGAGTCGATCGCTTGTCCGTACGGCACGCCCTTGGCGACCACATAGGCGCGAACGATCGGAGCACGCTCGGTCGTGTCCACGCCCAGGAACTCGACGCCGGCCTTCTCCAGATCCGGATAGCTCGCGATCAAGTCGGCCATCTCTTGGCGGCACGGCGGGCACCACGTCGCCCATACGTTGATGACCAGCGTCTTACCGCGGTACTGATCGAGCGAGACCGTCCTGCCGTCGATCGTCCGCAAGCTGAAAGGCGGGGCCGGGGAGCCGAGCTGTGGACCGGTCAAGGCCTCAGCGGCGAGCGCCTGCGACGGCACGATCGATGCGGCCATACCCAAGGCGGCGAGGAAGGCGAAACGCTTCATGCGCCAGGCTTCGCCGCCGCGCTCGCGCGCCCCGTCCCGGTCCCAGCTATCCTCACGCGCGCAGCTTGTAGCCGCGCGCGGTCATCGTCAGCGCCGCCCCGAGCGCCCCGCCGGTCAGCAGGCCCACCACGCCGAGCGACATCCAGAGCGGCTCGTCGCTTCTCCCCGTGAAGGCGAAGCGGAAAGCGTCGATCATGTAAAACATCGGGTTGAACAGCGTGATGTTGCGCACGAACGGCGGGAGGAACTGCGTCGTCGTGAACACGCCGCCCACGAACACGAGCGGCGTGATCACAAAGGTCGTGAGCACGGCGATGTGGTCGAACTTCTCGGCGAGCAAGCCCGCGACGATGCCGAGCGCGCCGAACAGTGAAGAAACCAGGACCGTGACCAGGAGCGCCAGCAGCCAGTTGTGGGGCGTTGCGTGTACCATCACCGCGCCCACCCCCAAGATCAAGAGTGCGATCAGGATCGCGCGCAAAATCGAGGAGATGATGAACCCGCCCACGATCTCGAGCGACGACATCGGGGCGATCAGCATTTCCTGAATGCTGTTGAGAAAACGCCCCTGGAACACCGAGCTCGATGACTCGCCGTACGTCTGATCGATCACCTGCAGCATGATCAGCCCAGGAATGAGAAAGGCGGCGTACGAGACGCCCTGCACGGTCGGAATGCGGCTCCCGATTCCAAGGCCAAAGACGAGGACGTACAGCACCGTCGTGATGATCGGAGGCCAAATCACTTGGTTGATGACCTTGAACGTGCGGACCATCTCGCGCCGCACGAGGGTCCAAAGCCCCGTCCAGTTTCCGAGCATCGCAGCGCGCTACTTTCGCATCAGGTCGAGAAAGACGTCTTGCAGGCTGGCGCGCTTGAACTCCACGTCGGCCAGCTCGTAGCCGGCCTTCTCGACGACCGCGAGCGCAGCGGGTACGTCTGCCGGCGCGAGCCGGTCCAGGAAAATCGTTCGCGTCGCCGGATCGTAGCGCGCCGCGCGCGCCGCCAGTTCCGGCGGCATCACGGCAAGCGGCCGGTCCAGCGTCACGCTGAGTGCATCGTGCCGGCGCCGCGCTAAGAGCGCTACGGTCGAGTCCATCGCGACGATGCACCCCGCTTCGATGATCGCGATGTTGCGGCACATCGACTCGGCCTCTTCCAAATAGTGGGTCGTGAGGATGATCGTCGTGCCCGCGGCGTTGAGCTCCCGCAACATACCCCACAGCTCGATCCGTAGCTCGACGTCGACTCCCGCGGTCGGCTCGTCGAGGATTAGCAGCCGCGGCTCGTGGATCAGTGCGCGCGCGAGCGTCAAGCGGCGCTTCATGCCGCCGGAGAGTTTCAAATACGTATCGCGCGCCTTGGAAGCGAGCCCGAAGCGCTCGAGCAAGACGTCCGCCCTTCGGCGCACGCCCTCGCCGGAAAGCCCGTAGTACCCGGCCTGATAGATCAATATGTCGCGAATCGAAAGGAAGCGATCGAAGTTGTACTCCTGCGGCGCGAGCCCTACGAGCCGGCGCGCGACGCGCCAGTCGCGCGCGTTGTCGTTTCCAAAGATATCGATCCGCCCGGCGTCGATCTTGGCCAGGCCGACGATAGCGTTGATCGTCGTCGTCTTGCCCGCACCGTTGGGCCCCAAGAAGCCGAAGAAGTCGCCTTGCGCAACCTGAAGGCAGATATCGTCGACCGCGACGAGCGTCCCATAGTGTTTGGAAAGGTGCTCGATGCGCAACGCCGGCGGTCCCTCACGGAATCCGCTCATCCAGCTCCTTGTAGCGGTGGCGCCGCAGCACGTTGATGCGCTTCTTCCGTTCCGGCATGCCGCTTTTCTCGATGTCGCGTACGACTTTCTCGATGTCGAAGGCGACGCGGCGGTGCTTCACCTGCCAGCCCGAATCGCGCTGCGTGAGGATCGCGTAACCCGCGCGCGGGTCGCCGTCCTTAGGCAGACCGCCGGACGCGACGTCGACGAAAAGGCGGTCGCGCCACATGCGAACGTACGGCAAGTGCAGGTGGCCGAAGGCGATGGTCCGCTCGACGACGCCCATCATGATGCGTTCGAGAAAAGCGTCGGTGGCGTCGGGCCAAATGTGCTCCTCGTCGTTCTGCGGATTGGCATGGACGACGAGTAGCGCCTCGGTACCCTGTCCCACTCGCAGCGACGTCGGCAGATCCTGCAGCCAGCGCGTCCAAATCTCGCCGATCTGCCGCCGCTGCCAGGCAAGCGAAGCCGCGTCCTCCGCTTCATCGAAAGCACGCGGCTCGGCGATGTAGCGGTCGGTATTGCCGCGCACGCACGTCGCGCCGGCCTCTTTGAGGCACTCGAGAACCTCGCGCGGGCGAGGTCCGTCCATGCAGTAGTCGCCCGCGCCGATCACGAGGTCTGCGCCGCCCTGCGCTCGGAGGTCCGCAAGGCATGCCTCCAGGCCTCGCACGTTGCCGTGGATGTCCGAAACGATCGCTACGCGCAACTTCGAGCGGTGACCTCAGTTAGCCGCGCTTGAGCGCGAGGACTAGCGATGACGGCGTCGCGCCGACCTTACCGAACTCCCACAGGTCGATCGCATCGACCGTTATCTTGGCCCTGCGCAGCAAAGGGATCGTCTCGCGAAAGCGCAGATTCGCAATCGCCCTTCGGCCCCCGAGCGCAAGGATGCCGGCGCCGTAGTCCTCGCCGCTTGGCACCTCAATCGTACGCAGGCCGGCAAAGGCAGCTCCATCGACGAAAGCGGGCGCGTACAGGAGCGTCTCGGTCTCGACGAGCGACGCCACCGAACGCAGCCGCCTTGCCTGCGCCGACATCGCGACCTCGACCACCGGCATGCCGATCGAGCGAGCGTAAACGGCGAGCTGCTCGCGTCCGAGAGCATTTCCGTGCAGCCCGGTGGCGATGCCTACCTCCGAATCGCGCCGCCCTGCGATGCCGAAATAAAGCTTGCCCCCGGCCGTTAGGACGTCGCCGCCGTCCAACAATCCCGGCGCCTCGATCCGGCCGAGAATCGTGATCCCGGCGTGTGCCAGCGCCGATTCGAGCGCCGGCATCTCCTTGCGGCGCGCCGGATCACTCGGCCGCATGATGAAGGCGCCGGTGGGAAAGATGACGGCGGCATCGGCCGCGAGCGCGCCCAGCGGAGCATCCTCGGCAGGCTCGTGCACGATCGTCTGGACACCGTGCGCCGCAAGCCGGCTCAGAAGCACGGCTTGCTGTTCTCGGGCGCGTTCGGCGATCGCACTGGGTTCGCCGTTGAGCGGCGCCTGGAGCTCGATCGCCCGGGACGTCCAGATCACGAGCGCACCGCGCAGAGCGGCGGACTCATCGCGGACGAACGGCTCTTTGAACTTGATCTCGGCGGTAGTCACCGTCCTCAGCTTCTTCCCAAGCGCAGCGTTCACCTGACCGCAGGGCCGCTCAACGCACTAAGGCTGAGGCCTTCGCGAAAAGTTCGTGCTGGGCGCTCGGGTAGGCGGCGGGCGGGATGGTGCCGTGGTCCGCGGCCAGCCGGTCGGCCGAGCGCGCGTAGCCGATGATGGCTGCCGTGCGGTCCGAATCGGCATCGGGAGCCGATTGGTCCGTGCGCTCGAGCAGCGCGGCAATGCGCGCCCCCTCCGCGCTCGCCGTTTGCGCCGGCACGGCGATCTGGCTATACGGCTCCGGATCGCTTACCGTGGTGAAGAAATCGCTCATGTCGGTCGCGAGCAGATCGCCGAGCGTCAGGGCAGGCAGCCCGAGGATCTCCTCTTCGGTCTTGAGGACGCTCACGGTGGAGAGGTGTTTCATGCCGACGTAGTTGCGCTTGGCGAATGGGGATACGACGATTGCGTACGAGCGGTGCTCGTTGACGTGATCGCGGGTCGACTGCGCATCGTCGGGCGTGATGAAGATCGCGGTCGTGCCCCACTGCGGCACGTGCGTCAGATACTCGACGATCTCGCCGAGCGCGCGGTCGCCGTCGGCCACTTCTTCCGGCAGAGGCGGAATGTTCGCCCCCGAACCTCCGTGATCGTCGGGCAGCCAGATGTAGGTGAAGTCCGGCATCTGACCGGCACGCACGAGCGGATCGAAGTCCTTGATAAATTCGTCGGCGCGCCGCACGTCGCGAATCCGCAGATTCCAGCCGGGATAGTTGAGGTCGACGTGGCCCTCCAGCACTGCCGGCGCCGGCACGTCGAGCGAGTACAGACCGCCGAGGCCCTGCACCGGCGCTTTTTGATCGTCCGGTCCGGCAAAATCCGGATCGTCGCTTTTCGGGTCCGTCGCCTGACCCTCGTCATAGCCCGAAAGGCGAACGAAATCACCGTAGTCGCGGAAGCTTCGCGCCCGCAAAGCAAGGCTTTGAAAGATGTATCCGGACCGGGGGTAATCTTCCGGATCCTCGTTCTTGTTGACCAGCGGCCGGCGCCCGTGCTTGACGAGCAGCGTTCGCTCCGTAAAGAGGCTCGCGATGCCGCCGGCCGCAAACTGGTGCCCGGCGTCGGACTCCTCCGCATCCGCAAAGAGATTCCCCGCGAGTCCAAAGGTGCGCGCAAGCGCGTGTAGATTCGGAGTCACGCTCGCTCCAAAGGCCACGAGCGACGGATCGCCCGGCCCGTAGGGATATCCGCCCTCCGCCGTCAGGTCGCCCAGCATCGAATCGTACGTCTTGTTTTCCTCGAGGATGAAAACGACGTGCTTGATGGGCGAACTGGGAGCTGCGCCGAGCCGCTGCGGGACGATCGAATCGCGGCGAACCGGTTTGATCGCGCGTAGGTACCCAAGCGCGGCCCGCGTCGTTATCCGCAGGTTGACGCGCGCGAGTTCGATACGCTCCAAAGTCGACCAAACGGCGTTGCTGTCGCCGTCAACTTCCAGCACGCGTCCTTGCGCATCCTGAAGGCTGGGATGATCTCCGGTGAAGCCGGGATCGTGATCGAATCCTTTGGCGTTGGCAACGAAAAGCGACTTACCGTCACGCGAAAGAGCGAGCGCCGCCGGGTACCAACCCGTCGGTATGAGGCCGATGCGATGGAGGTGGCGCGGGTCCGTCGCATCGAGCACCGCAATCGCATCGATGCCCGCCAGCGCCACGTACAGACGGCGCTCGTCGCGGCTAAGAACGAGCGCGCTCGGCTGCGTTCCGTACGGACCGCGATCGTACAAACGCAAGTCCGTACCGCCCACAACACGTGGCGCAGCTCCGAGAGCAACCGTCGCGACACGATCGACGTTGCTCATTGCGACGAAACAGTAAGGCCGCGTGCGCATGGCCGCGATCGCGGTAGGATGCGCTCCTCCGGTGTTTCGCAAGCCGTCAGGCGGTGGATCCATCGGGACGAGCGCCGTAAGGCGCGCGGCGACCGCGTCGGCGCCGAATGCAACGAACGCAAGCGACGAGGCTCGCTGTTGGTCGGGCGGCGGCGTCGCGAAGGACGGCACGCGGACCGGCGCCGGCAGCAAAGCGTAGTCCATCAAACCTTCGTTGGAGACGACCAGGCCGAAGCGCGTTACGGCCGCTCCCAGTGGAAAAAACCCGACGGCAACGGGCGACCCTTCGACGCTGCGAGTGCGCAGATCGACCGTGGCGATCGCGTTGCCGACGTTGTCGACGACGTAAGCGTGGAGCCGGTCGCTTGCGGCGACGATCGCACCCGGGAAGGCCTTGCCGGCATTTGCCAGACGTTGGTCGTCCGCGACCGGCATCGGGATGACGTGATGGGCGTCGGGCGTGAGTTGACCGCTCGCGTCGAGGTCGAATGCGTAGACCGCGTCGCTCGGGCCGCCGGCCGCAAGCACCAGCGTATTGCGGCGATCGGAGGGATCGGCGAGCGCAACGATGCCGACGAAGAACGACTCATTGGGCGCGCTGTAGCGGTCGACGACCATCATGCGGCGCGTATCGACGACGGCGAGCGAATAGCCGCCCTTCGTCTGACCGTCGACCTGGCTCGTTTCGCTTGCTTCGCGTTCGTCGTCGTTGCTGACGATCGCGTATTCGCCGTTCGGTGTGAGCGCCACGCCGAGCGCGTTCATTCCGACGACGACGCTCGTTCCGTTCGGCCGAAGGATGCGCCCGGAGGGCAGTATCTGCGCGTATGGATCGCTCGGCGTAAGAGCGCCGGCCGGTTCCATCCCGGCCGGCGCCGCGAAACTGACCGGAACGGCAGCCCGCGGCGCCGGCCTTCGCGCAGCCGGCGCGCTCGATGCCGCCGCAAGGACCGCTAGGAGGAGTGGAGCGATCGCGCCGAGCGCGCGCCGGGCGATCGTCGAATGGTGTTTGGGCACAGCGCCTTCGCATACGGGCGGGCGCAAAAGCCCTCCTCTCGCGAAGTCGAGCGTCTAGCGTTTCGCGAGGCCGTTGAGCGCGCGCGCGATGCGCGCGATCGCCTCGCGCGCAACGCTCGGTTCGAGGTCGCCGAAGCCGAGGCGCAACGCGGCCGGGCCGCTGCGCGTGGGGTACCACGGGTCGGCGGGCATGACGAGCACGCCTTCGCGAGCGCATGCGTCAAACGCGGCTTGCGTCGAGATGCGCGACGGCAGCGGCAGCCACAGCGTCGTACCCGCGGCCGGCGAGGGGACGGCGGCCCAGTCCAGCATACTGTCCAAGCCGGCGACAAAGGCATCGCGGCGCGCGCGATACAGCGCCTTCGACGTTCGCAGGTGCTTTGGATAGGCAGGCGACTGTAGGAAACGCCACAGCGCTCGCTGCGAGAGCGTCGACGTGAACGAGTCGGTGCGCTGCTTGGCCGACTCGATCGGTCCGCGCAGTCCGCCGCGAGCGAAGACGTACCCGATGCGCAAGGCCGGAAACACGGACTTCGAGAGGCTTTCCATCAGGATGACGCGGCCGTCGTTGTCGTACGCGGCGAGCGGCGCCGGCGATGGCCCGTCGTAGGTAAACACCCAACCGGTTTGATCTTCGAGCACGACGACGTCGTAACGCCGCGCGAGCTCGACGATCGCTTTGGCGCGCCGCGCCGAGAGGACTGCACCAGTCGGATTCTGAGCGAACGGGTTGACGTAGAACAACCGCGGCCGGTAGTCGCTGAAGACGCGCTCGACGTCGTCGACGCGAATGCCGCCCGGATCGCTTGCGATCTCGACGTAGCTTGCGCCGCGGGCGTCGAAGGCGGCGAGGGTCGGCGCGTACGACGGGCTCTCGGCCGCGACCACGGCGCGCGATTCGAGCAACACCGAAGCCACCACGTCGGCCGCCTGCTGCGCCCCGGAACAGACGATCACATCGCCTTCTTCGGCCACGACGCCGCGCGCGCGCAAGCCCCTAGCCAGCGTCCCGCGCAGGTCGGCGTCGCCGCTGCCCGATCCGTATTGCATCATCGCGGGAGGGTCGTCCGCCAGCGTGCGCTGTAGGCACTTGCCGAATTCGGCCAGTGGAAATGTCTCGGGCGCCGGATGACCGGTGGCAAGTGAAATCATTCCGGGCGTGCTTGCGGCAGCTAGACGCTCGCGAATTCCCTCCATTCTCGCGCGCGGCAAGCCGCCGATCTCCGGTTCCCAACGGCGGCCGATCGGCGCCGTGGGCAGAAGCGTCGACATGACGTAGGTGCCTTTGCCGATGCGCGCGACCGCGCGTCCGCGCGCCACCAGCGAGTCGTAGGCTTGCGATACCGTCACCACGCCGCACCCAAGTCGCGCCGCCAGCTCGCGTATGCCGGGCAGACGCTCGCCTTCCACGAGCGCTCCCCGTTCGATGCGCGCTACGATGTCGTCGGCGATCTGAACGTACAACGGCCGCCGGTCGGCTGCGTCGAGCTCTAAGCCGGCGAGCAAGCCCGATCGATCGCGGAGAATGCTTTGCTACGTATCAAGACGGTACCCGATGCCGCGGACCGACGAAATCTGCAGTTTGGCTTCGAGCTCGCCGAGCTTCTTGCGCAGTGCCGCAACGTGCACGTCGACGACCCGCGTCGGCACGCCCGATACGTCGTTCCACACCCGCTCGAGGATCTGTGCGCGCGTCAGGAGCCGTCCGTCGGCTTCACCCAAGAACCAGAGCAGGCGGAACTCGAGCGCCGTCAGACCGATCGAGAGGCCACCCTTTTCGACCGTGTGCAGATCGCGAACGAGCATGATGTCGCCCAGCTGCAGGCGCCCCTCGCTGTCGCGCGCGCGCGAGCGTTCGCGCCGGCGCAGAAACGAAGCGACTCGTGCAACGAGCTCGTTTCCGGAAAAGGGCTTGGTGATGAAATCGTCGGCACCCAGACCAAGGCCCGTCAGCTTGACGTTCTCGGAAGAGTGGCCGCTGACCAGCAGAATGTACGAATCCACCGTCTCCGCGATCGCGTTGCACACATCCAAGCCCGACATGTCGGGCAAGCCGATGTCGAGCAAGACCACTTCGGGCTGATAGTCGGCGACCAGCTGGAGCCCCTCACTGCCCGTGCCCGCGACGCGCGTTTCGTAGCCCGCGCGCGAGAGCATGATCTGTTCGAACGAAGCGATGTCCGGATCGTCTTCGACGATCAATACGCGCGCCGGCGGCCGCGCGTCCACGCTCATGGGTTTATCGGTTCACACGGGCGCAGTCAAATCCTCGCCTTCCGAGACGAGATGACGGCGCGCGACACCGTCCTCGACGGCGGCCGCCGCAACTGCGCGCGCGACCGCGCCGACGACCCGCGTGTCGAAGACGCTCGGCACGATGTATTCGGGTCCGCGCTCGGCATCGGTAATGATCGATGCGATCGCTTTGGCGGCGGCGAGCTTCATGCCGTCGGTGATACGGCCCGCACGGCAATCGAGCGCTCCCCGGAAAATACCGGGAAATGCCAGCAGGCTGGTGAGCTGATTGGGGAAAAACGGCCGGCTCGTTGCCATGACGGCGGCGTAAGGCGCTGCAGCCTCCGGCGTGATCTCAGGCGTCGGGTTGGCCATTGCGAAAACGATCGGGTCGCGCGCCATGTTGGCGATATCCTGCGGGCGCAAAATCCCCGGCGCCGATGCGCCGATGAAGACGTCGGCGCCCTTGAGGACCTCGCTCAAAGTCCCGCGGCGGTTTTGGCGATTGGTGTTTTCGGCTAGCCAGTTCCAGTGGCTGTCCTCGTAGCGGTCGGTTCGGTTGAGCGCACCGGCACGGTCGACCGGGATCACGTCACGAACGCCGGCCGTCAGCAGCATCTTCATCGTCGCGGTGCCGGCCGCACCGCTGCCCGCCACCACGACGGTGAGATCCTCGATTCGTTTGCCGACGACGGCGGCGGCGTTGATCAATCCGGCCAGGATCGCGCACGCCTTTCCGTGTTGGTCGTCGTGCATCACCGGGATGTCGAGACGCTCCTGAAGACGCGACTCGATCTCGAAACAGCCCGGCGCGGCGATGTCTTCGAGGTTGATGGCCCCAAAGATCGGGGCGATGTGCGTGACGGTCTCGACGATCGCATCGACATCGCTCGTGTCGAGTAAGATCGGAAAGGCGTCGATCTCGCCAAACTGCTTGAAGAGCATGCATTTGCCTTCCATCACCGGCGCCGCCGCAAGCGGCCCGATATCGCCAAGCCCCAACACGGCGCTTCCGTCACTGACGACGGCCACCGTGTTGCGCTTGATCGTTAACTGGAAGACCTTGCGCGGGTCGGCCGCAATCGCCATTGCAACGCGCTGGACGCCGGGCGCGTAGACCTTGGAGAGGTCGATCCGGGTCTTGACCGGGATCTTCGGATCGATGCGCAGCTTGCCGCCCAGATGGGCCAGAAAGGTCGAATCCGAGACGCTTATCAAGCGGACGCCGTCGAGGCGCCCGATCGCCGCGCGCACGGCGCTCGCGACCGCGTCGGAGCCGACCGTTACGCTGACGTCACGCGTGAGCACCGCTCGGCCGACCGAACGCATGTCCACCGCGCCGATGATGCCCCCAGCGTCGGCGATCGCCGAAGCGAGCGTCACGAAAGCCCCCGGGGTCGAACGCGTTTCGAGGCGCATGATAAGCGTGTAGCCGACCGCAGGCGATACCATACCGCTCAACACTTGGCGGTCGCCGGAACGACCCCCCGCTGGCGAACCACGGTGGCACGCTTGTGTTACCCAGCAGGGAAACCGCCCGTGGCGAGCGAGCTACGGCCCCTCGCGCGGCCTCCTGCGAAGTGCGGCGAAGGCGCCATCGAAGAAGACGAGGCCCGTGTCGACCGCCTCGTCGATGTGGACGTCGATCACGCGCCCCACGACGATCGTGTGGTCGCCGCCGGGAACGATGTCGTGCGGAGCGCACTCGATCCAGGCGAGCGCTTCGCTCAAGCGCGGGCTGCCGTTGAAGGACATCTCGAATGAGGCGCCCGCGAACTTGTCGCCTTCGAGCGCGTGCTGGGCGAAGGCGCGCGCCAAGCGCTCCTGACCACCCGCCAAGAAGTGCACCGCGAAGTGCGCCCCCGCTCGCAACGGCGAGAGGATCGTCGCGCGTTTGTCGACGCACACGAGGACGAGCGGCGGATCGAGCGATACGGCAGCAAAGGCCGTGGCCGTCATGCCGACGGCATTGCCGAGTTCGTCGGCCGCGGTGACGACGGTGACGCCTTCCGGGTGACAGCGCATCGCCGCGACAAAGCGCTCCGCCGTCACCTCCATGCCAATGACTCTAGTTGCCCGAGACCGTCATCTCGGCGACGCGAAATGACGGCGATACCACGCCGGCGTCGAACCGCAGATCATCCGCTACCGCGTCGATCGAGCCGAGCATCTCGGCGAGGTTGCCGGCGATCGTGAACTCGTCGATCGGATATGCGAGCTCGCCGCCCTCGATCATGAAGCCGCGCGCGCCGCGGCTGTACGTTCCCGTCACCGATTCGGTCGAAAAGCCGATCGTCTCGATCACGAGCACGCCGCGCGAGGTCGTTGCAATCAGTTGCTCGAGGCTCTGCGTACCGGCGGCTAAGTGAAAGTTGCGCGCCACGATGCCGCCGTCCGACGCGTTGCCGGTGCTGGCCGCGGCGAGCTTGCGCCCGTAGTAGGTGTCGTAGAGAAACGTTTCGAGAACGCCCCGCTCGAAGACCACCGTGCGCTGCGTCGGAACGCCTTCGGAGTCGAAGGGAGCGGTCGCCATGCCCTTCGGACGGCGCCCGTCGTCGACGATCGTGACCAGATCGCTGCCGACCTTGCTGCCCACCTTTCCGAGAAGGTACGAGTTGCCGACGGCAACGTTTGCGGCATTGACCGCNNAGCTGCGCGACGAACTCGACCGTCTCGAGGCCGGCGTAGCTGCGCGCGGCGGATCCGTACGATCCGGAGCGTTTGCGGTCGCCTTCGGTCGCAATCAGGTTGGCCGAGCGTGACGCGCTGGAAGCTTGGTAGGAGCCGCAGAAACCGCGCGACGTGACGAGCGTGATGGTCGCCGCTCCGTCGGCGACGTTCGAGCCGTTCGTCAAGGTAATGCGCGGGTCGAACGCTCGCCCGATCGCCTCGAGCGCGCGTGCATCCTCGAGCTTCGCCTCGTTGTCGCGCCGGCGCACGTCTTCAGAGTAAATCTGCAGGTCGAGGGGAGCGGGATCGACGACGGAGTCGGGCGGCCCCGCAAGCGGATCGGCAACGACGAAGTGCGCCGCGTCAACGGTTGCGCGTACGAACTCGCGTAAGCCCTCGCGCGAGAAATCGCTGGTCGAGAACGTTGCTTTGCGCCCCTCGACGAACGCGCGCACGGTCATCGAGCGTCCGATCGACTCCTCGAGCTTGGTCACTTTGCGATCGCGCGCCTCGGTGCGGAAGCGCTCAAGCGTGACGGTGGTCGCGTCCGCGTCGCTCGCACCGGCTGCCAGCGCGTATTCCACCGCATCCCGCGCGACGTCGATGTCAGCCAACCGCGGAACCTCCGACGGTCAGATGCGAAATCTTGACAGTCGGCATCCCAACGCCGACCGGAACGTACTGGCCGCCCTTGCCGCAGGTATACGAGCCGGAAGCCAAGCGCGGATCGTCGCCGACCATGACGACCCGCGTCATGGCGGCGGGTCCGTTCCCGATGAGCGTCGCACCGCGGATCGGCGCGGCCAAGCGGCCGTCCTCGATCAAGTAGCCCTCGGCCACCATGAAAACGAAGTCTCCCCGGCTGATGTCGACCTGACCTCCGGAGAACGACTTCGCATAAACGCCGCGCTTGACCGAGCCGACGATTTCGTCGTAGGTGGAATCGCCGGCCGGCATGTACGTGTTGCACATGCGCGGTTGCGGCATCGAGCGAAACGATTGACGCCGCCCGCATCCGTTTGAGGCGACGTTCATCAGGCTTGCGTTGAGATGGTCTTGCAGGTAGCTCCGCAGCACGCCGCGCTCGACGAGGACGTTGTGCCGGCTCGGGGTTCCCTCGTCGTCGATGGAAAGGCTCCCGCGTTCGCCGGCGAGATTGCCGTCATCGAAGATCGTCACGAGCTCGTTTGCGACTTTCTCGCCAAGCCGGCCGCTATAGAGCGATGCCCCTTGCCGGTTGAAATCTGCCTCGAGCCCGTGCCCGACTGCCTCGTGCAAGAGGACGCCTCCGCCCCCGGAGCCGACGACGACCTCGAGCTCGCCCGCCGGCGCTTCGACTGCCTCCGAGTTCACGATCGCTATCCGCGCCGACTCCCGCGCGATGTCCTCTGGCGTACGCTCTTGATAGAATTCCAAGCCCGCCCGGCGCCCGTCGCCGTAGTAGCCGTTACCACGCTGTTTGCCGTTTGCGACGGTCTGAATGGCAAGCGTCACGAGCGGCCGCCGGTCGGTGATGAAGCGCCCCTCGCTCGTCGCGACGACGACTGCCTGCAACTCCTCCGAGATGAAGCCGTTCACCGCCGTGATGCGCGGATCGTAGGCGCGCGCGGCCGCGTCGGCGCGCATCAGCAATGCGACGTACGCAGCCGAATCGGTCGGCAATTGCGGCTCGCCTTCGTAAACCGAGGCAGGCGTCGCGGGCGCCGGGGGAAGCGCAATCCGGCGCTCGCCGCCGTTCTTCGCGATCAGTGAAGCGACGGCGGCGGTCCGCATAAGCGCTTCGTTCGAAAGATCGTCGGAGTATGCGTAACCGGAGCACTCGCCCGACACAACCCGGATGCCGACGCCCGCCGTCAGCGAGAGCCCCGCCTCGTGAATTCGCCCGTCTTGGAGGCGGTACGAGCGCGAAACGCGGCGCTCGTAAAAGGCGTCGGCATAGTCGCCGGCACCGAGCGCGCGCGTCAAGATTCGTTCGAAGGTCCCGGCGTCGACGTCCACTCCGGGGCGGTTCGCTTCTTTCGCTAGGAGTCCGCCAGCGCTTCCAGAGCGCGGTCTTGCGCTTCCGTGACGACGTCGGCATCGCAGCGCGGGTCGTTGACGATAAACGCGAAAGCAACGCGGCCGTGATGCCGCGTCGCGACCGTGCCGGCCAGCGCGTTGACGTCTTCGATATGGCCGCTCTTGGCGCGCGCTCGCCCCAGCGCGTCCGTTAAGATGTGGTGCCGGACCGTGCCTTCGATGCCGACGAGCGGTAAGCTGCGCAGGAAAACGTCCCGCGCAGGTCCGCGCAACTCCGCCGCCAGCAACTCGGCCAGCGTCAACGCCGGGATGCGGTCGCTCGGCGCGAGGCCGCTTCCGTCGAAAACGCGCATGCGATCGACCGGCACGCCGAGACGGCGCAGTTCCTTTTCCTCGACCGCCACGCCCGACTCACTGGTTCCCGCGCGCCCGTCGCTTTCGCCGATGATGCGCAGCAGTTGTTCGGCCGTGTGGTTGTTCGATTCGACCAGCATCTCGCGTAAAATCATCGCCAAGGGGGGCGACCGGTGCGTCCACAAGGACGTGGCGGCAAGAGGCGCTGGGCCGACGTGCACGCCGCCCGTCAAGCCGATGCCGCGCTGCGCGAGCATTCCCGCAACGGCACCGGCAACGTAGTGCCCAAAACCCAAAACCGGCTTCCAAAAGGTTTGCTCGTCGCCCGCCGGTATGCTTCCGTCGACGACGAACGTATTGCGCGCGGGCACTTTGCGCAGCGATTCTTCCACTTTGCGTTCGATCGAGAGATCGGTGTCGTAACCGGGGCCGACCGTGCGAATGCTGCCGCTGACCCCGACCGCTTCGTTGGGCGGCTCGATCTTGACGGTAGCCGCGCTTCCCGGTGCACCGGGGATGACGTGAAACTCGACGGTTCCTTGATCTAGTGAAATGGCGCTGCTGCCGGCGGCGTAGTCCTCGACCAGATCGGAAGGGTCCCAGCGCGGATTCTGCTCGGGCCCGGAAAAGGCGCCGTCGTCGACGATGAGGCCGCCCTCGACGCGAGTGAGCCCGGCGCGGCGCAGCACGCCGACGCCGCCGCGCAAGTCGTTCGAAGCGAGCCAGGGATCGCCGCCGCCGATCAGCCACAGGGGCCCGTGCAGCACGCCGATCGCGTCGGGAACGTCGAGCGCGACGAAGCTTGTCTCGAAGCGGTGCTGCGCGCCAAGTGCGTTCAAAGCGACGGCACCGACGACGAGCTTCAGGGTCGAGGCAGGGGTCACGGGGGCGCGCGCTCGGCGTCCGAAGAGCACGCTTCCGTCCTGCGCCACGACGACCAGACCGCCGGAATCGAAGATATCGCTTGCAAAGGTATCGGCAAGCGTGCGCGAGAGCTGGGCGCGCTGCAAAGCCGTCCAGCGCGGTGCCGGAGGCAGCGGCGCCTGCGAGCCCGCAACCGGCGTCGCGGGGGACGGCCCGTGCGGCGTGACGTGGGGATGACAGCCTGCCATCCCCACCAGAGCCGCCGCGCACACCAGCCGCCGCAGTGCGCGCGCCGGCTTCAGATGCCGCCCCCTTCCGAGAGGAGCACGTCGTCGCGCCCAGCGCGTTGCGCGAGTGCGATCGCTTCGAGCAGTGCGATCCACGCACCGTCGGCGACGCGCTCGCGCAAGCGCAGCGAGGGACGGGTCGCGCGAAGGCAATCTTCGCGCAGGATCGTCAGGCCGAAGCGTCGCGCTCGGCGCATGCGCTCGAAGATGGGCGCGCCGTATTCGATCAGGCCGACCTCGCGCGGCAGCTCCCAGCGAAAGATCGCGCCAGCCGGAGCCACGAATGCGAAATGCGTGCAGTACTCCAGATAACGCTCCCATTTCGCGTCGCGCAGAAAATCGGCCCGCGAAGACTTCACTTCATAGATGCGCACCTGGCGCGTGTAGCGCGCGATGCCGACCACGTCGAATCGCGAGCCGCTGCCGGGCGGTGAAACCTCGCTTCCTACGAACGCGTAGCCGAGCGAGCACATGTGTTCGAGCGCGAGCGAACGCAGTTCAGCCGTCGCGACGCGACGCCCGGCAGCAGCCGAAAGCGGTATGTAGTCAATCACTGGGGTGGAAAGACTATGACGCCACGGCGGCGCGTTCCCGTTCCCAGCGCAGGATCGCGAGACCATCGGGCGCCAGGCGTTCGCACCAGGTAAAATAGTAGTAGCGCGGAGGCGCACTGCCGTAACGATAGCCGTGCGCTCCGCCGTCGACGACGTCGCCGCACGCACGCCGCAAGTGAATTTGGAAATCCGGGCGGCTCGCTAGCGGCTCCTTGTCGACGAAAAGGGCTCGCTCGGGATGTTCGCCATCGGGATACCAAGCACGCGCCTCGCGACCTTGCCAGTTGTAGCCGATCACGACGGGCGTAACCCCTGCGTCGAAATCCAACACCGATGAGAAGCCGTAGCCATCCGTCATCACGACTGCCTGACGCCGGCGCGCCATCATCGCGGCGTCGCGCGCGACCATCGCGTAGGTCATGATTTCAAAGGGGCCGCTGTTGCGCAGCCGAGCCCCCGTCGTCCGAGCGACCGCATCGTAGCTCGCCGCGGGCGCAAACGAGAAAACGAACAAGAGCGCGAGCAAGAGCGCTGCGGGAACGGCCGCAACCGCGCTCCAAACGACTTGCAGACGGCGCGAGAGTTGCACGTAGGCAAGGCCCAGCATCGCGCAAAGCGAGACGACGCTTCCGAAGATCCACGTGACTTCGACCTTTTCGAAGAGGGAAAGCAGCGCGACGACGATCAGTTGCGGCAGGGCCGTCCATGCCAAAAGCGCGTTACGCGGTTCGATCGAACACGCTAGGATCGCAACGAAAATGCCGGGCGAGAGTGCAAGCGCCTCGGCGCCCGCTAGAGCGCCGAGGCGGACCAGCGAAAACGCGTGGCTTTCATCGTGCCGGTGAATCAACGCAAAGGCGAAGGTCGCCCATCCGTGCTGCGCGTTCCACACCAGAAAAGGCGCGCAAACTACGAGCGCCGTGCCGAGCGCGAGCCCCAAGCCGCGCAACCCTACAGCGGAGCGCTGCCGCGAGGTGAGCGCAAAAGCGACCAGCCCGAAAACGAGAGCCAGACCAAGGATGCGGGAGAGCACGACGCCGCCGATGCATACCCCGAGCGCGACCCATGCGGCGCTGTGGCCGCCCTTGAACGCTCGCACCGCGAACCAGAGGGCGAGTGCCCAAAACATCAGATACGGCCCATCGGGCGTCGCCGAACCGAAAGCAAGCGACGCGAGCGGCGTCAGCGCGAACGCCAGCGCCGCGACCGCGCCCGCGCGCGGGTCGCCGGTCAACTCGAACGCACAGCGTGCGATTGCGACCGTCGCAATGATCCCGCACGCGACGAAGCCCAAGCGCACGAATCCGGCGTCGTGGCCGATCCAATCGAAAGCGGCGATCGTCCATGCCACGAGCGGCGGATGATCCGCGTAGCCGAAGGCGGGGTGCCGGCTCCATTCCCAGTAATACGCCTCGTCGCCCGTGAGCGGAACGACAAATGCAGCCACGGCTCGCGCCAGGAAAACGGCTGCTACGATGCCCCACGCAGCGCGTCTCACTCGAACGCTTCCACCAAGCCTCCATTGACGCCGAGCGTGACGCCGTTGAGAAAGCTCGCCTCGTCGGCAACGAGGAAGCGTACGGCGTACGCGACGTCCTGCCACGAGCCGGCATGGCCGGTGGGATTCTTCGCCTTCACCAAAGAGGCGGCCGCGCGGTCCGCGTCTTTCTCACGGATGTCTCCGGGCTCAATGACATTCACGGTGATCCCGGCGGCGGCTTCCTCGAGTGCGAGCGTACGCGCGAACGCGACGACGCCCGCTTTGGCGGCGCCATACAGGCTCATGCCGCGGCCCGGATTGGTACTCGCCGAACCGTTCATCCCGAAGAAGACGAGCCGTCCGAATCGGCGCGCACGCATCCCCGGAAGAACGGAGAATGCGGTTTCGACCGCGCTCGTGAGGTTGCCCTCGATCATCGCGCGATAGTCGTCCATTGAGGAGCGCGCGAAGCGGCGCACGACCATCGGCCCCACCGCGTGCACGAGGACGTCGACGGTACCAAAATGCGCTTCCGCCGCGCGCACCGCGCGTTCGCTTTCGCCGGCTTGCGCGTGATCGGCGGCGAGCGCGAGCGGCTCGGTGCCGGCGGCGCGAACCGCCGCGGCGGTCTCTTCGGGCGGCGTCCCTCCCGGACGGTAGGTGAAGGCAATGCAGTAGCCGGTCGCGGCTAGATCGGCCGCAATGCCGCGCGCGAGCCCGCGGGCCGCGCCGGTAACGAGCGCGACGCGCGGCACGGGGAGTGAAGACAAATTCGAGACCTCCGGACGCAAGCTTCCCGGCGAGGCGTTCGCTTCCGTTTCCGCACGCCGTCCTAGGCGCGCTCGCGACCGTTAGTCTTCGAGAGCGAGCGTGCCGATGCGAACGGGCGCCGACGGCTCGGAGTCGGAGAGGTCGTGTTCCTCGGCCCTGGCGCGGCGCGCGGTCCGGCGGCGCTCGCGGGCGTCGACCCAGCCCATGATCCAGGTGTACATGATGGGAACGAGCGCGAGGGTGAGGATCAGCGAACTGAGAAGGCCGCCGATCAGAACCGTTCCCATCGAGGCGCGCTCCTCGGCACCCTCGGTGAGCCCGAGCGACAGCGGCAGCATGCCGAAGATCATCGCGCACGTCGTCATGAGGATGGGGCGGAAACGTATCCCTGCAGCCGCCTTCATGGCGTCAAAAACGTTCATCCCGCGCAGGCGCTGCTGGTTGGCATAGTCGACCAATAGGATGCCGTTCTTCGCGACCAGCCCGAAGAGCATGACGATCGCGATCAGCGAGAAAAGGTTGAGCGTCTGGTGGCGGATCGCCAAACCCGCGAGCGCACCCACGATCGCCACCGGCACCGAAAACATGACGACGAACGGCTCGAGGAACGAGCCGTACAGCACGACCATCAGCACGTAGACGAGCGCAAACGACGTCGCAAGCGCAATCGACATGCTCGAGAACGTCTGCGCAAACAACTGCGAGTCGCCGTCGTCGGATATCGCCCGCACGCCCGACGGAAAGAAACCAGGCGTCGCGAGCGCGGCCGTAACCGGCGCCAGGATTTGACCGAGGGCGACATGCGAATTAGGGTCGACGTCACCTAGCACCCGAACCACGCGCTCGCGATTCTGCCGTTCGATCTTGGTCGGCGCCTTGGTCATCGTGAAGTCCGCGACGGACTCCAGCGGGACGAGCGCGCCGCTAGCCGAGCGGACGGTGACCTGACGAATCACGGCCGGATCGTTGCGCAAGCTCTCCGGAAACTCGAGGCGCACGTCGGTTAAACCCGAATCGAGCCGCACGCGCGTTGGAACCGCGCCGCCGATGGCGACGCGCGCCGCCAGCGCCGCGTCGGCCGGCGCGACACCGAGTATTTCAGCGCGCGCCGGGTCGATGCGAATGTTGAGGCGCGGACCCTCTGACTCGGCGCTCGTCGTGACGTTCACCGCTCCCGGTTGGGCGCGGATCAAGCGCGCGAGTTTTTCCGCAGCGAGGTCGAGCGCGGCGTCGGGCCCGGTCAGGGTATAGTAGATCTCCGCGCCGCTTCCGCCGCCGCCTTCGACGGCGATCTGATACTCGGCGCCGGGCGCGGTCCATGCCAACTTACGCGCGTCGCCCAGCACGATGTTCGTCAGCTTGCGATGCTGCTTGTCGAGGATCACGTTGAACTCGGCGTAGTTGCCGCCGGTCGTGTTGTTGAAGCCGGTGCGCTTCGCGCCGACCGTGCTCAGAACCGAGCTGACGTAACGAAGACGCATGAGTTGCGCTTCGAGGCGGTGCATGCCGGCGGCGGTCGTCGCCAGCGGCGTCCCGATCGGATAGGTAAGCGAGCCGTCGAGAACGCCCGACTGCGAGGCCGGAACGAACTCGGAGTTGATCAGCCCGAACGAAGGAAGCGACAGCGCAGAGACAACGAGCCCCAGACAGACGAGCGAAACGATGATGCGGTGCCGCAGCGCCCACGGCAGCCCGGTGTGGGCGTACCACCGGCCCAGCGCTTCGTAGCCGTTGTGAAACCAAAGCGCCCACCAGGGAACGGCCGAACTGCGGCGCTTGGCGGACCAGCGCCCGGCCAAGAGCGGCGTCAGCGTGAAGGAAACGAGCAGCGAGAAGAGCGTCGCGACCACGATGACGAGGCCGAACTCCTTCATGTACTTGCCGACGATCCCCGAAAGGAAGGCGATCGGCAAGAACACGACGACGTCGACGAGCGTGATCGTGATGGCAGCTTGCCCGATTTCGGTCCGCCCGGTGTAAGCGGCATCGAGCGGCGCTTCGCCCATGTCTCGATGTCGAGTGATATTTTCCAAAACGACGATCGAGTCGTCGACCAAAATGCCGATCGTCAGCCCCAGCCCCATCAATGAAATCACGTCGATGGTGAGGCCCATGATGCGCATCACGATGAAGGTCGCGAGCAACGAACACGGGATCGCGATCATGACCACGGCCGCGTTGCGCCACGCATGGAGGAAGAGCAGCATGACCAGCGCCGTGAGCAGAATGCCCTCGCCGAGGCTCTGCAGGACGCCGTTGACCGAAGCCCGCGTGTAGTCGGCGTCGGCATCGATCTCGCTGAAGGTGACGTCGGGGAATTGCTTGGCGATGTCCTTCATGGCAATGCGCACGGCGTCGGTCGTCTTTTCCGTGTCGGCATCGACCTGACGTTCGATCTCCAGCAGAATCGACGACGAGCCGTTGAAGTGCGAGGGCCGGCGCTGTTCGACGTGGCCGTCCTCGACCGAAGCGACGTTTCCGATCGTCACATACTGCTGCGCTCCGCCCGGGACGGGCAAAGGAATATGCAGGATGTCCTGCGGCTGCTCGATGTCGGCATGAACGGAGACGGTCGTCTCCTGCATTGGGGAGTCCATGCGGCCGCCGGGAAGGTTCGCGTTATTGTAGGCGAGCGAATTATTGAGGTCGTTGAGCGTGGCTCCGGTGGCCAGCAGTTTCATTTGATCGGGGAAAACGTGAATCTCGCGCGCGGTATCGCCCGCCGTATTGACGTCGAGCACGCCGGGCACAGCCTTGATATCCGGCACGATGCGCTGGGTGATCAGGTCGCTGAGCTCGGCGGCCGACATCCTCTTCGAACTGAGCGCTTCCTCGATGATCGGGTCGGTCGCGTTCGAGAACTTGAAGACGTAGGGCGGGGTGAGATCGGCCGGCATATAGACGCGCGCCGTGTCGACCCGGCGCTGCACGTCGATCGTCTCGTAGTTGAGATCGGTATCGAGCTTGAAGCGAGCAATGACCGTCGCCGTGCCCTCTTGGGCCGTTGCGGTCATGCGGTCGAGGTTTTCCATCCCGTCGAGCTGATCTTCGATCGGCTTGACGACCAGCTTCTCCATCTCCGAGGGCGAGGCGCCCGGGTAGGATGCGGCGATCGCCACGTATGGGAAGTTGACGTTCGGGAAGAGGTTCACCCCGAGCGCCCGGTACGACATGATCCCGAATACGGCCAAGCCGATAAACAGCATGGCCGTAATGACGGGGCGCGTTATCGCAAAACGGGTCAGCCACACGGTGAAAAAGCTCCTGAGCTAGCCGGCAAGGACCGTACGCGTACTCTACGGCGCTTCCCGGGTCGAAGTTTCGTGCCGAGAAGCGCTTCGCCGCTGCGAAGGCTCGGCGGGAAGGTCAGTGGTGCGAGCCGGCTCGGCCGGAGAGCAGCTTGGTCGGGGTTCGGGCGAACGATTCATCCGGGATGAAGAAGTCGGGCGCCAGCACCGCATCGGGGTCGTGCGCGTAGATCGAGAAATCCTCGACGCCTTCGCTGCGCAGCACCTCCTCGTCGATGAAGAAGTTTCCGGTGCAGTCGCGCGAGGGCCGGTTGAGGATGACGTAGGCGGCATCCGCGATGATCTCGGGTTTGCGACTGACGCGGGCGACGGTTTCTCCCCCCAGCAGGTTTCGAACGGCCGCCGTGTCGATCGTCGTCAGGGGCCAAAGCGAGTTGACCGCGATGCCGTCTTGGCGGAACTCCTCCGCCATGCCGAGCGTGCACAGCGACATCGTGTACTTGGCGATGGTGTAGGCGACGTGCGGCGCAAACCACTTTGCATCGATGTCGAGCGGCGGCGAGAGCGTCAAGATGTGAGGATTCGAGGAGCGCTTGAGGTGGGGAATGGTCGCCTTCGAGCACAGGAACGTTCCACGGCCGTTGATGCCGTTCATCAGGTCGTAGCGTTTCATGTCGGTCTTGAGGGTCGGGGTCAGCGAGATGGCGCTGGCGTTATTGACGCACACGTCGATCCCGCCGAAGGCCGCAACCGTCTTCTCGACCGCGTCGAACACCTGGTCCTCGAAACGGATGTCGCAGACGAGCGGCAACGCGCGGCCGCCGGCCTTTTCGATGTCCTCGGCCGCGCTAAAGATGGTACCCGGCAGCTTCGGATGGGGCTCGACCGTCTTGGCGACCACTGCCACGTTGGCGCCGTCACGCGCCGCTCGCAGCGCGATCGCAAGCCCGATGCCGCGGCTCGCGCCGGAAATGAAAAACGTTTTTCCTGCAAGGCTCATAGGGCGTGCTTAACGCCGGGGCGGCCGGCCCCTGCCGGCTGGCCGCGATAGCGGCGCTACTTCGTGGTGATCGTGTCGGCGTTCAGCGAGCCGTCGCTCTGCGCGCTTCCCGCCACATCGACGACCATTCCGGGCTCGAGCGTCGTGCCGCGCGGGTTGATGACGGTGCCTTGGTGCAGGTGAACGTCGCGGTAGACGCGCGGCGCCGTCTCGATCTGTAGCTCGAAGTGCCTGAAGTACCTCACTACCCCGTGGGCCGAGTTGCCGTTGGTCGACTGCAGGAGGCCGCCCACGGCATTGATGACGCTCTGGACGTACGGATTGTTCGTGATGCCGGGCGGCAGGCCCGGGATGTTCGGAATGACGCTCGAAGGCGGCGCGCTCGGCGCCGGCGTCGGGTCGGCGAGGACTGCTCCACCGCTCAGGAGCGCAAACGCGCAGGCGAGGAGGCCCAGGCACTGATGCTTCATGACGGGACAACGCGCGAGCCGGCCCGGCGGTTCCGGGCCGGAAACGGCGTTCTAGAGCCGAAGTCCCGACCATCGGGGGATTCGAAGTGAAACTCGCTCTCGCGGTGATGGCGACCGCATTTCTTATTCTGCCGGCCGCGCCCGTTCGCGCTGCGTCCGATAGCGAGGGATATTGGCAGGGCTCAATGGTCGAGCACGGACAAAGTCTTCCAGTCAGTTTCGATTTTTCGACGGGCGCGAAAGGTTCGACCGGCCGCTTCACATCCTTGACGCAAGCCGCAATGGATTACCCGCTCGACGAAATGCACGTCGATGGAAACCGGATCGGATTTAAGCTGGGCGGCTCCATCGTCTTCGACGGGGTGCTTGCCGGCCAAAACATCTCCGGCACGTTCAAGGACGGTAGTGGCGTGGGTAGCTTCGAGCTCAGCCGAGTCCAGAGCCCGAAACTTCCGTACGACGTCGAGGATGTATCGTTCAGAAACGGCGACGTGGTGTTAAAAGGTACGCTCTGCTTGCCACTAGTCCCGGGGCGCCATGCCGCTGTCGTGCTCGTTCAAGGCAGTGGGCCGGAAACACGCTGGGGTACTAACCGCTACATTGCCGACCCCTTGGCGCAGGCCGGCGTGGCGGCACTCATCTACGACAAACGGGGGTCGGGTGAGTCTGGCGGTGATTGGCGCACCGCTGGTTTCGACGATCTTGCGCGCGACGCGCTGGCCGGCGTCACCTATCTGGACGGGCGCCCCGACATCGACCCGAAACGTGTCGGCATTCACGGGCATAGCCAGGGCGGCCTGATCGGCCCGCTTGCTGCGACGATTGCGCCTGGCCGGATCGCCTTCATCGTCGCTGAGGACACGTTCGCGGGGCCGCAATATCTTCAAGATATCTATCGCGTCTCGGTCGCCATCCGCGACCTCAACCTTTCGCCCGACGAGAATCGCAAGGCAATGAAGATCTATGGACTCTTCGTCGATTCGGCGCGCGGTGTGCGCTCCTATGAAGACTTCGAAAAAGCGAGCGCGCCGTATCGCGACACGGCTTGGTTTCAATGGATGGATTTCCCGCCGCGCGACAGTTGGGTGTGGCCATGGGCACGAAAGACGAGCAATGTCGATTCCATGGCGATCTGGCACGAGGTGCGCGTACCGGTTCTGCTGATCTACGGCGAAAAGGACGCGCTGGTGCCGCCCGACGAGAGCATTGCAAAGATCGGCGGCGCGCTCCAGGCTTCGGAGACGCCGTATGCTGCGTTCATCGTGCCCGGCGCCGCGCATAATCTAACGAATAAGCCGGACCCGAAGGGAGCGTTCTTCTGGTGGCACCAAGCGCCCGGCGTCATCGACACGGTCGTGACCTGGATTGCGGCGTAGGCGGCGCAGCCTCGATGATCGCCGTGCCGCGCTCGTGTATATTTCAGGAGTTCGTTGAGTAACTCACGAGCGATGCCCACGTGGTTGTGGCGCCTCGCGATGCTCGTCGCGATCGCACTCGCGGTCGGCCTGACCATTGGCGATATTCTGCACGCCGGGCCGGGCGGAGACTTCGGGCTGACCGCTGGCACCGACGGTTCACGCCAGTTCGTCGTCACCTACATCGAGCCCGGTGCGCCGGCGGCTCGCGCGGGCCTCGTGGTGGGAGATCGGGTCGTCCCGGTTACCGACGATATGCAAACTCGTTTTCTTCTGCTGTATCCCGGTACACCACCGAACGCGTCACTCGCACTTTTCGTGCACGATCGTGGAACCGATCGCAGGGTCTCGCTTCGCGCTGCTTCGAGTGCGCCGCCTTCCTGGAAAGAAGAGCTCGCGGATTACAGTGCCGTCTATGCGATCCAGGCGATCCGCATCGTTTTTTTCCTCGTCGCGGCGCTGATCGTTGTCCGCCGCCCCGATCGCGCCGAAGCCCGCGCTCTGGCAACATTTCTGGCTGCATTTGCATTCGGTACGATCTCGCGCTGGCCGTGGTACCCGATTCCGCTGGCGGCAGGGCTCGCCGTCCTGCGCCCAATGCTTGTGGTGTTTGCGATCCTCCAGGCAATCCGCTTCTCAACCCTCTTTCCTCAGCCAAGCAAAGGCGGCCCACGCTACGCAATCGCCCGCGTCAATAACGCGATGACCTTCATAGCGCCGGTTTTCGTGGGCGGGTTCTTGGCGCTGACGTGGGCCGGAATAGCGCGCGGCACCGCCGTGTTGCTGACCAGCGTGCTGTTACAAGTCTTCGTCGTCGGCTCGATCGTCGCTCTGGCAACGGCATTTGCGCTCGGCAGCCGCGAGGCTGAAGCGGCCGATCGCGGGCGCGTGCGCTGGATCGCCGTTTCGACCGGCATCGGCCTCGGCGCCGTGATCGGGGCGGCCATCCTACAGCGATTGGGCGTCAGCGACTTCGTCGTCGAACCGCTCCTTTTCATGATCGTAGCGATCCCATTGGGGACGGCCTACGCCATCTTGCGTCATCGTTTGCTCGACATTGGGTTTGTCGTCAACCGCGCGCTCGTATTCGCTATCATCTCGGGCCTCATCGTCGCGGCCTTCAGCCTGCTCGAGTTCGTTCTCGGCAACTACGTCACGTCGCTCGGTCACGTTCAAAGCGCGCTGATTGGTGCCTTGGTGGCGCTCGCCCTGGGCGTCTCGCTCGGCCGCATTCACGCTCGGGTCGATTCGTTGGTCGACAAGGTATTTTTCCGCGACCGTCATCGCGCCGAGGCAGCGCTGCGCCGGCTCGCCCGCGAGGCGGCCTACGTCGACGATCCGAAGATTCTCGCTACGCGCGTCGTCACGGCCCTCGAACGGCACGCACGGGCCGGCGGTGCAGCGCTGTATCTGCGGGACGGGAATGGCTCCTACGTCGCCGAGCGCGCGACGCTCTCGCCGACGCCGCCGGTGTCATGCAACGACGCCGCAGTGGTGCGCATGCGCGCTTCCGGCGAAGCCGTCGACCTCGACGAGATCGCAGACGAGGTGACGCGCCCCGCTTTCCGCGGCAAGATCGTTTTCCCGATGATCGTGCGCGGAGAGTTGCTCGGAGTACTCGCCTGCGGCGAAAAGGACAACCTCGAAACGTATGCGCCCGACGAACGGGCAACCCTCGGCGACCTTGCCCATGCGACCGGCATCGCGTTCGATACGATCCAGACGAGAGCGCTCCGCGATGCGGTGGCGCGCGTCATCGCCGGCGACGGCGACCTGGAGGATCTCCGCCGCGCGCAAGCGTCTTCGTTCGGATGACGTATTAACCTCGCTACGGTCCACGATCGCGTCGCGCGGCGCGTTCGGCAAGTAGGAACGCCGTTAACCTCTCGCTCACGGCAGCCGGTTGCTCTTGCATCACCCAGTGGCCGGCATTCGGCAGGAGATGGGTCCCTTCGAATCGTGCACAGGCTTTCGTTTGCATCGTGGCTAGCGCACCGGGGCTTTGATAGACGCCCCAATCGTTCTCACCCGCTACGAACATCGCCGGTACGCGCACCGGGAGCCCGGAGAACGTTTGCAGCTCGGCGACATATTTTGGCGCCCTGCAGCGATACCACTGAAGACCGCCCTGAAAGCCGGTTCTCTCGAACTCTTCCGCGTAGACGTTCAACTCGCCGTCCGGAAGCCAGGCGTTTGCGGCGATGTGCGCCGGCGACGGCATCTCGGGCGCGACCGTCTGCGGCATCGTCTTCTCGATATCCATCACGTAGTAGGGCGGCATCTTTGCCAGCTCCGCTACATCTCGGGAACGCAATTCGAACGGATCGTTCTGTTTCCAGTCCGCGCTTTTCACGTGGAAATAGGCGCGCAGAAAGGCATGAAGTCCCGATTCGGCCTGCAGCATGTCCGCGTTTGCTTCCCGCGTGCAATAGTATGCGGTGTAGTGCTTGCGCGGTGGATCGAGCAGCGCGAAATCTCCGATAACTGCGGGCTCCGCCGGAATGGCGGGCGGCCCCGGAAACGGCGCGCTCATTAGAACGACTGATTGAAAGACGTCAGGTCGCAGCAGCGCGCAATACCCCGCGACGGGCGATCCGAAATCGTGGCCGACGACCGCGGCGACGCTCCGGTACCCGAGCGCGAACACTAACCCGAGCACGTCGCGCACGAGGTTCGGCAGCCGAAAGGAGTCGAGGTCGCCGTCGTAACGCTCGTCCCAACCGGTTGTGCGGCCATACCCGCGCTGATCGGGCGCAACGACGTGGAAGCCCGCATCGGCCAACGGCAGCATCACCTTGCGCCAACTGTATGCGAGTTCGGGGAAGCCGTGCAACAACACGACACACGGCCTGCCCGGATCTTCAAACCCGGCTTCGAGGGCGTGCATCATGAGCCCATTGATGTCCGCCAACGTGCGAGGTCGGATGCCTGCGGGAAGTGCGTACATCATTCTTAACCCAGGATTCGCCGGGACCCGGAGGTAGTGATCGGTCGCAAGAACCGAGGGAACACCCGGCAACCTTCGAGCGCGGCGGCATCCGTGCCCGCCAACCGGCGTTGCTTACCTGGAGCCTAATGTTAAACTGTGGGGTTCCGAAATCTCTTCGCTGTGGCCCGCATTCGACGATGGAGGGGCTGCTTTCGATACTAGGAAGACCGAGAAATTCGCTTCTGGTAGATCGAGAGCTGGACTGTCGCCGCCGCGAGCAACGGAACGGCGATTTCGAAACGCCGCGCCCGGGCTACCATATCGCCGAGAATCTGATCGACCTCGACGGGTTTGCCCGCTTGCAAGTCGCGGTACATCGAGGGCGTCAAGTCCGAGCCCTTCGCGGTGAGCAGCGCCTTCGCAGTCGAAAGAAAGGCGTCGCCGAGGGGATGGCCGGAGGCGGCTGCGACGGCACGGCATTCGCCCAAGAGGGCGAGGGCAATTGGAGCTCCTCCGGCTGCTTCGATCTCTCCGACCGAGCCACGCATCAGGCAGGTCGTAGCGCCCAAGCTCGCGAGTATCACCCACTTCTGCCACATGTCCGCCAAGATCGTGGAGGACGAGCGAGCCTCGAAGCCGGCACCCTTCATCAGCCGATCGAGCCCTGCGACGCGGGCCGATGCGGCACCGTCAAGCTCGCCATAAACGATCTCTTGCATTCCCGTCAATTGCACGATGCGGCCTTGGGCGTCGACCGTTGTCGAAACGATGCAGACGCCGCCCAGTACCGGCGCTTCGCCAAAGCGCTCCGTCAGCACGTCAAGGTGATGCATTCCGTTGAGGAAGGGAACGATCGCGGTCTCCGGGCCAACCGCCGCGGCGAAATCTGTAAGAGCCGCCTCGAGAGTATACGCCTTCACGGCGAGGAGCACGACGTCGTAGGGCGACGCAATCTTCCCGGGCGAGACCAGCTGCGGCTCGATCACAGCGTCGCCGTGCGGGCTGACGAGGTGCAAGCCGCCGGCTTGCAGCTGCGCGGCACGTGCTTGCCGCACGAGGAAGGTCACGTCTCTGCCCGCCTGCGCCAAGCGTCCCCCGAAGTATCCGCCGGTCGCACCTGCCCCGACGACGAGCACCCGTGCCTTCTCCGGCGTTTGCAACAAGCTCATGAGCCCCTCTTTGCGGCGCACGAGAGCGTACCTATGTAGCGATTGCACTCCGCGAAGAGAATATTTGCCGTCGCGTTGAGATCAACGTCGGGCGCGCGGCAGCTCACATCTTACATGGCGGGCACGATGTCCCCGTAAGCGACATCCGACGTCGCTAGGTCCGGTCACGCGCGAATCCTCCGGTCGCACTAGCTTGCCGATCGCGTGCCGCTCGTCGATACGGCTGGAGATGATCCGGTCGCGATGATGTCGGGCTGGGTGCTTGGTCAATCGATCAAAGATCCCGCCGAGACAAAGCCAGGTCCATCGTCGCCCTGGCCCCGCGCCCCATCCCGGAGTGGTTGCCTTGGGCGTTGTCCACAAAAGTGTGACGATGAACCCGTGCTCATCGACCCAAATTGGGGATTTCCCGTTCCCTCACACTTCGTACCATAGGGAGAGGGGCCGCCGGAGATACTGGCGGCCTGCGCGCGCCGCTCGGATCGTAAGGAGCGGAGGCAGCCATCCCGGGAGGACTGTTTGCATGGGCCACGTTCCGACGAAGCTGTACGCCAAATTCGCGACCTTGATCGCCGCCTTGACGTTGACGAGCCTCGCCACACTCGGTGCCGCGGCGACCGGCGCGACTTCCCAAGCAGGGAAAACGGCGGGCCGTCATCGGCTCGATCCAAATGTTTCTACCGAGCAGATCGTCTACAGCTTCCAGGGCGGCTCCGACGGTGCACAACCGTGGGGAGATCTCATGCAGGCCGGTGGCGTAATCTATAGCACGACGCTTCTCGGCGGCGCGGCCGGAATGGGCACCGTATTCAAGCTGGTACCGTCGCGTGGCGGCTTTGCGGAAAGCGTCGTGCATTCGTTTGCGGGGGGCGCTGACGGTGCATATCCGTGGCAAGGACTGACATCAGACTTCCTCGGGGCACTGTACGGCACGACAAGCTCGGGCGGTGGCACCAACGCCGGCACGGTGTACAAGCTTTCTTGGAATGGCGAGACGATACTCTACAGCTTTCAAGGCGGTACGGACGGTTCGTACCCTACGGGTTTCTCAAACGAGGATCCCATCGGAAATGTGTACGGCACGACCGAGCAGGGTGGTTCGGCGGGAGCTGGCTCGGTATTTGCGCTAAGCCCCACGCAAAACGGGTACGCTGAGCGGATCATCTACAGCTTCCAAGGCGGGAACGACGGTCAAACCCCGCACGGCGGCCTCCTCGAAGACCTCTTCGGCGGTCTCTATGGCACGACGTACTTCGGCGGAACGACCGGAGCGGGCACGGTGTTCAAACTCACGCCCTCTTGGCAAGGGAGCTACAGCGAGTCGATCATCCATAGCTTCAACGGCACCGACGGCTCGATCCCGAATGCAAACCTCATCCAGGACTTGACCGGCACGCTATACGGCACGGCGACGTGGGGCGGTAGCGGAACGTGTTCCTACAGCTACGGCGGCTTCGGCGGATGCGGAACCGTCTTCAAGCTGACGCCGTCACGGAACGGATACACCGAGACGACCCTGCACTCGTTTCAGGGTGGCGCGGATGGCGCCGGTCCGAATGGCGGCCTCTTCAAGGATATCCTTGGGAACATCTATGGAACGACCTACTACGGTGGAGCGAACGGTGCCGGCACGGTGTTCGTGTTGACGCCACAGCGTAACGGCAGCTACGTCGAAAACGTCGTGTGGAGTTTCGGAGGCCCGGGCGATGGTGCACGACCGGCAGCAACGCTGCTCCTTTACGGCAACGCGCTGTACGGAACGACGGCGCACGGGGGAGCGAACGGCCAAGGGACCGTGTTCTCGCTGACTCCCTAATCCCTCGGAAACTCGCACAGAGGCCTTTACCAATTTCTAGTATTCGGACCAGCTCGCGGGCACTGTAAGGGCGTGTACCACTCCCACATCCCCGAGCTCGGCGCCGGCCGGCGGCGCCCTTTAGCGGGCCGCCCTGGCTTGGTAACGGTATCATGTCCCGGCCGCGGGCGGCGGTGATCTTTCGAGCGGGAGACGAAGAGTGGCACCGACCAAGATCATGTTCATTCGTCACGGCGAGAAGCCCCCGGACGCCGGAGGGCCGCCGTTCGGCTTCGACGTGAACGGCAATCCCGATACGCATTCGTTGACGGCGCGCGGGTGGACGCGAGCCGGCGCGCTCGTAACGTTCTTTTCGTCGCCTCATCCGCCAATCGAGGCGCCCAACGTCGTCTTCGCTGCTGCACCGAATACCGCGCACGCGAATCCTCACGGGCAGCGCCCGTCCGAGACCATCGCACCTTTGTGCGCGTTCCAAAATATCGCCCCCGACCTCACGTACAGCGTCGGTGCCGAGGCACAGCTCCCATCGACAATTCTCGTTCAGGGCGGCGTCGTGCTCGTCTCGTGGGAGCACCACGCGATCACCGAAATCGTCGCCGCCATCCTCGGCCCGACGTTCACGACGCAGTGGCCCGACCGCTTCGATCTGGTGTGGCTGCTTACGCAGAACGGGGCCAGTTACGACTTTTCGACGGCCTTCCAGCACTTGCTCTCGGGCGATCAGTAACGACCGCTCCGCGCTAAGCGGCTTTGCGGTATCGATTATCTCCAGCGGTCGGCGGGCGCCCGCACGTAGTGTTTCCAAACGTAGCCCCACGGCAGCACGAGCGGCACGACCACGACGCCCGGGAAAATCCCGACGAACGAGTCGGCGATATCGGGATCGAGGGTATGTCCGAGCCACGACGGAAGCCAGGCCGCGAGTACCCAGATCGCCTTCCAAACGAATTCGAAGATCAACAAAGGCATCATTCGGACCGGATATCGCACGCCAAGCAAACAGAGCAGCGTCAACGCACCGAAGAAGCTCATGGCGACGCCGTGCCAGAAATCCCAAGGCCGCACGTGGTGAAGGATCGCCGCCCACGTCTTCGCCCCTTGCAGTAGCCCAACCAGTAAATACGCCGCCCGCATCACGTAGAGACGGTAGAGCGGAAGCTCTCCCCGATCACCAACGCCGGTCATGACATATCTACGCGCGCCTCCCGGACTTGTTTCGCCCCCTTCCGTCCAGAGGTTTAAACCGATGTCAACCGTCCTACTTATTCCCGCTCGTGGCTTCTAAGGCGGTTGACTCGAACGGCATGAGTTGGCTGTCTAGACGCCGCGCTGCATCGCCAATACACTCGCCGTCCTTCTTGACTTTCGTACATACGTCGACGGACAGGGACACTTCGGCGCTTGGATCGCTTTCTGGGGCGGCAAAATACACGCACGAGTAGATGCCACGGCCAGATCCGCTACTGGGGCCTTCAGCGAGACCCTTGAAGGTGAAGATCTGGTAATCTAGCTCGTTTGCGCCCTTGCCTCTCTTTCCGGTACTACCTGCGGTGGCGGTTACGTAATTAGAATTGCAGTTGGTGCTAAAGACGAGAGGGCTCCACCCAGGCCAGTACCAAATTCGAGATTGCTTCGATGGCCCACCAACCTTGACCCCGACGCCGTACGGGTACCAGGTGATGAAACCGTAGCAGTTTGGCTTACAACGCACGCCATCCGGTCGCAGTTGCATAGGCGCCCGCACGTCATTTCGTTGAGTCTGCATAGGCGCCAACGTTGCCGCCGGCACGGAAGTCGTGTTGGCGCAAGCAGGAAGCAACAGTGAGAGAACGATTGCGACCAACCCCAGCGAACGAGTCATGATTCCACACTCCTAACGTGCGAACGCGAAAGCGCCGCGGGCATGCGAAGTGGCCGTTCCGCGCGCTATCGGCCGGCAGCTTTAGGGCGGCGACCCTTGGCTCGCCAACACTCAGTTGACCTCCCTCGAACGGCTCGCCAGAACGCGGATTTGACGTGGCACGGCAATCGAATGGCAACCGCAGCGATTGCGGCGATCGAAAAACCCTTCGTTACGGCCTTTATTGGTGCGCGAGACTGGACTTGAACCAGCACGAGGTTGCCCCCGCTAGCCCCTCAAGCTAGTGCGTCTACCAATTTCGCCACTCGCGCACGGGGCCAAGATCTGTTGTGGGTTGGTAGGCCGTCAACGACGACCCGTGAGGGCTACTTCATGTTCGGGTCGATGGCATCCCGCAGACCGTCGCCCAGGTAGTTGATGGCAAGCACGGTCACCAGGATGCACAGGCCAGGGAAGATCGCCACCCAAGGCGCGATCGCCATGTTCGACTCGGCGTTGGCCAGCATGTTGCCCCACGACGCGGTCGGGGGCTGGATGCCGAAGCCCAGAAAGGAGAGGGTCGACTCGAGGATGATCACGTTGGCTACCTCGAGCGTCCCCTGGACGATGATCGGCGCGACGGCATTGGGCAAAAGATGCCGGAAGATGATCCGGCCGTCGCGATTGCCGAGGGCCCGCGCCGCTTCGCAGAACTCTTTCTCGCGCAAGCTCAAGAACGACGCGCGCACGAGCCGTGCGACCGCCGGCCACGACGTGCCGCCGATGATGACGACGATGACCCCGAAGCCCAGCGCCGCCTTGTTTGAGGACGCCGCGACGATCGCGGTGAGGACCAGGAGCAACGGCAGCAGCGGAATCGAGAGGAACACGTCCGTGATGCGCATCAGCACGTAGTCGATCCAGCCACCGTAGTAGCCGGAGATCGCGCCGATCACCGTGCCGATCGACAGCTCCATGAGCACGGCGAAGAACGCGACGGTCAGTGAGATCTGGCCGCCGTACATCAATCGCGAAAGCAAATCGCGCCCGTTCTCGTCGGTCCCGAGGATGTGGTGCGCGACGCCGGGAGCGAGGGGATAACCCGACCAGTTGGCTTGATCGATGAAATTCGGATCGGCTGGGGCGAGAAGCTTCGCTGAGAATGCCACGATCGTGACGAGCGCGATCACGACGGCGCCGACGAGTGCCAGCCGGTGCCGGCGGAAACGCTTCCAGACGCCGTGGCGCTCGATGCGGACGTCGTCGTCGGTCGCGGGAATTGCGATAGGGCCGGGAGCGACGGTCGTGGCCATTAGTCGTACTTCACCCGCGGGTCGAGCCAAGCGTATGCCACGTCGGCGAGCAGATTAAAGAACACCACGAGAAACGAAACGATCAGCAGATAACCCATGAGAAGCGAAAAATCGAACTGGCCCAGCGCGTTGAAGAACAACCGTCCCATCCCGGGCCACGCGAAGATCGTTTCGGTGATGACGGCGCCGGCGAAGAGGCCCGGCAGCGAAAGCGCGACGACCGTGACGACCGGAATCAGCGCGTTCTTGAGGCCGTGGCGCAGGATGATCGTCAGCTTGTCGAGCCCCTTGGCCGCGGCCGTGCGCATGTAGTCGGTGCGAACGACCTCGAGCATCGAGCTGCGCGTGAACCGGCTCCAGGTCGCGATGTACACGAGGCTCAGCACGATCGTCGGCAGGATCAGATGTTCGATCCGGTCGCCGAAATCGAACTCGTCGGTCGACGAGATTCCGGCCGACGGCAGCGCGAAGTGGTACCCGAACGCGGTGACGCCGGTGACCGCAAACGCAAGCTGCAGCATCAGCGCAAACCAGAACACCGGCATCGACTGCCCGAAGAAGGCGAGCGTCGTAACGGTATAATCGAGCGGTGAGTACGGCTTGACGGCCGCGAAAATACCGATCGACACGCCGATGAGCAGCGAGAGCGCAAACGACGTTCCCGTCAGCAGCAGTGTCGCGGGAAGGCGTTCGAGGATCGCCTGCACGACCGTTTCGGAGTTCGAAGTCGAATACCCGAGGTCGCCTCGCGCGACCATCCCGAGCCACCGCAGGTAACGGATCGGCAGCGGCTGGTCGAGCCCAAAGTTATGTTTGAGGCGTTCGATATCGGCGGCCGTAATGTGCGGATTCTGCAAGTACGGCGCGAGCGGGCCGCCCGGCGCATTGCTCAGGATCCAATAAAGGATGATCGAGATCAGCAGCAGCAGCGGCACCGATTGCAGCGTCCGCCGAACCACGTAATTAAACAGGCAGCTTACCTCGCTCTGGACCTTTGCTCAGGCGCCACCTTCGCGGAGCGCGCCGCAGGTACTTCTCAGCGGGCCGCGGCCGCCGGGACAGGGAGCCCGAGGAGCTCGCGGGCCTCGGCCGGGGAGGCGACCGGGCGGCCGAGTTCGGTGGCGATCCGCGCGACGCGGCCGACCAACTCGTCGTTGCGCGCGAGCCGGCCCCGCGAATAGTAGATGTTGTCCTCGAGGCCGACCCGCACGTGTCCGCCCATCGCAATCGCAACCGTCGCCATCGACAACTGGTCGCGTCCGATCGCGGCTACGGACCAGGTGCAGCCCTCGGGCAGCGCGTCGACGAGGTGCACGAGATTGCGGACGCTCGCGTCGAGGCCGCCCGGGACCCCGAGCACGAAGTCGACGTGGGCTGGAAACATCGGCAGCCCTTCGGCAGCCAGCCGCTTCGCGTTGCTGAGGTGTCCCGCGTCGAAGATCTCAAGTTCGGGGCGAACGCCATAGCGGAGGATCTCGGCGAGGATGCCGCGCATGATCGGAAAGCTGTTCTCGAAGACGTCCTCGCCGAAATTGACCGTGCCGCACGTCAAGCTCGCCATCTCCGGACGCAACTGCAGGGGTCCGGCGCGCTCGGCGACGGTCATCCCGATCGCGCCGCCGGTCGTGAACTGCACGATCAGATCACTTTTCGCACGGATCGCTGCCAGTGCGTCGCGGAACCGCCCTACGTCGGCGGTATTGCTTCCGTCATCGTTACGGCAGTGGACGTGAATCATCGAAGCGCCCGCCGCTTGGCAAAGCGCCGCGGTCTCACCGAGCTGCTCCGGCGTAATCGGTAAGTGCGGCGTCTGTTCGGGCGTCAACTCGGCGCCGACGGCGGCGACGGTAACGATTAGCGGGAGCATGCCCGAACGTTCCCGTAGAGCGCCCGAAGGTCCGCCAGCGTCTTTCAACACGGCGCGAGTGCGCCGTTGGGGGCCATCGGGGGGCACGCCGCCCCGATCTTTCAGCACGGCGCGAGTGCGCCGTTGGGGGCCATCGGGGGGCACGCCGCCCCGATCTCAAAGGAGAACGCCACTGCGCCTGCTGCGAATCGTCGCGCTCGTCGTCCTGCCGCTGGTGTTTTTGGCCACGGCCGCGACGGTCGGCATTCTGCTCGGCAGTTCCCGGGTGCTCGGGCCGCGTGCGCTCCCGAGCGCCGCAGCCTTCAGCTCGGCCGGGGGTTCGATTGCACACGGCAGGCACATCGCCGCGAGCTTCGGCGCATGCCTCGAATGCCACGGCGCGGACCTCGCCGGCGGAAAGGCATTCTTCCATGGGTCGATGGGGAGGCTCGTCGCCTCGAATCTCACCCGCGGCGCAGGCGGCGTCGGTTCGAGGTTCAGCGACGCGGACTTCGAGCGCGCGATTCGAGCGGGCTTGCGTCCGGACGGCACGCCGCTGCTCATCATGCCCTCCGTCGCGTTCGCGAACATGAGCGATGCGGACGTGCGCGACGTTATCGCTTTCATCCGCAGCGTTCCCGCAGTCAGTCGCCCGACGCCGGCGCGGGCGATCGGTCCACTCGCGCGCGTGCTGCTTGCGACCGGCCAGATTCGCGTCGAGCCGGACAAGATCGATGCCGCGACCGCCCATCTTGCGACGACGCCCGCCGGCGCGACCCTCGACCACGGCTCGTATCTCGCAAATGTGGGCGGTTGCATGGAATGCCACGGCGCGAACCTCGCCGGCGGGCACTATCAGGGCTCGCCGAAAGATCCGGCCGCCACCAACATTACGCCCGCCGCGATCGGCAGTTGGACACAATCGGACTTCATTCGAACGATGCGCCTCGGGCGCGATCCGAGCGGCCACGTCCTGAACAGGTTCATGCCTTGGACGTCCTTCGGCCAACTGGACGACGACGAACTGGCCGCGCTCTGGATCTATCTGCGCAGCGTGCCGCCGGTGAAATCGTAGCGCGGCCTACGTACTTCGAACTTTTTCGATCGGGCCGTATTTCGCTTCGTAATACGAGTCGCGGATGTTGCCGAGTTGGAGATCGCCTTTGATAACGGATCCGTCGCCGCGCGAAACGACTGCGGATTTCAGCAAGGTCACGTACGCGCCCAGGCGCGCGGTCTTCCAATCGGAGATGCGCCAGCGCTGCGGCGACATCAGGGTGTAATCGTAGCTTGGAAGCGTTTTCGTTTTCGCGAGCAGCGGCTCGAGCTTGACCCGAAATCCCTCGACCACGAAGATCTGCTCTTCTACCTGTGAGATCGTCGGCATTAGATGTGCTCCTTCGCGCGCGCGATCAGGCCTGCATCGAGCCCAAGTGCGTCGGCCAGGGCGATGGCGTCCGAGGGGGACGGGGCGTCGTCGGCGACACGGCGCAGGCGGTAGTCCATCGCCTCGGAGATGCGGCGCAATGCCGCGTCGAGATCGAGCGGCGCGCCGTCCCGCGGCGGCAGCTCGGCGAGCCCGCCGATCGCAAAGTGCGCGACCCGGCCGTTCGGCGTCACGTGCGCGAGGTGGGTGGCCGCAAGCGCGAGCGCCCCGCGCTCGCGCAGCGTTTCGAGCAGCGCCACCAGGAGCGCACGGCCTTCGCGCGGTGCGGTCGTGCGCGCAAACTCATCGACGAGTACCAGCGGCAAAGCGAGCTCGCGCCCCAAAAACGTGCGCAGCGCGACGACTTCCGCGCCGAACGACGAAAGCAAGCCGTCGTCTTCGGGCGCGGCACCGATGCCGAGCCACGCGATCTCGTCCACCAGCGGCAGCCGCGCAGAGACTGCCGGGACGGGGACGCCGAGCGCGACGCAGGCGGCAAGAAAACCGAGCGTCCGTAGCGCGGCGCTCTTTCCGCCCATGTTCGGCCCCGTAACGACGCCGATGCCGTCGAGCTCGAGCGAGATCGGCGCGTAACGGCGGCCGTGACGCTCGAGCGCGAGCGCGAGCGGCAGGTAGCGCGCATCCGCAAACGCGGCCTCCGGCTTCTCGACGATCTCGGGCACGACACACGCATACTGCTGCGCGAATTGCGCGCGAGCGAGTACGAGATCGAGCGCACCGAGCGCATCGCGCGCGCGCTCGAGCGCCGGCGCCGACGCCGCTACGTCCGTCGACAGGCGCGCACGGACGCGCTCTTCGACCTCTGCGACGCGCGCCGCCGCGGCATCGCGGGCCGCCTGCGCGGCCAGCGCCGGCTCGTCGAGCGAGACCTCGCACAGAAGATAGGTCTGCGTCTCGCGGAGCACGTGAATCTCCGGGGGCAGCGGGCCCGTCACGCGCTCGCGCATCAGCACGAACTCTCCGTCGCGAATCGCTTCGACGCCGGCAAAGCGGGCGATCCGTTCGCCCAAACGGCTCCGCGCCGCGTCGTAGGCGGCTTGACGCGCCGTCGCCTCGGTGCGCGCAACGCCGAGTTCGGGGTCGAACGAATCGTCGAGGTAGAAGCTACCCGACGGCGTTCGTCCGGGCGCGAGTTTGACACGTAGCGCGACATCCGCCTTTGGCAGTGCATGACCGAACGCATCCGCATCGGCGCTGGTGACGACCGTTTCGAGTGCGTCGAGAAAACAGACGAGTTCGAAGAAGTCGACGTCGCCCAGGGTCGCGCCCGTGCGAGCGCGCACGAGCGTCGCACCGACGTCCGGCGCGGCGGCAATGCTCGCGCGCAAACGCGCGAGCTGCACGCCTTCGACCCTGCGCGCGACCTGGTCAACCTGCGCGATCCGCGCGCGCGCGGCCGCTTCGTCGCCGCGCGCGAAGGCTCGCTCCCGTTCGCGCGC
>PMHO01000025.1 GCA_003156715.1 Candidatus Tityobacter terrigena | reverse complement strand
GGCCGAACGCTATCGCGACGCGCTGCGCGGTGCGAATTTCGTCGCGAATCCCGGTTGCTATCCGACGGCGACCCTGCTCGCACTGCTGCCGCTGGCCCCGTTTGCCGCAGATATCGCGCAACTGATCGTCGACGCGAAGAGCGGCATCACGGGCGCCGGCCGGACGCCGGCGGTTGGTTCGCTTTTCGCCGAAGTCGACGGAGACGTTCGGGCCTACGGCTTGCTCGGGCACCGTCACGCGCGTGAGATCGAGCAAGAAAAGCTCGCGCTCGGAATAAGCGCGCCGCTCACCTTCACACCGCACGTCGTTCCGCTCAAGCGCGGGCTGCTGGCCGACTGCTACGCCATTTTCTCGGCCGCGGTGCGCGAGGACGACGTACGAGCGGCCTTCACGCGCGCTTACGAAGGCCGTCCGTTCCTGCGGTTAATGCCACCATCGCAGGCGCCCAGCCTCACGGCGGTCGCCGGAACGAACGATGCCGAAATTCACGTTTCGGTCGACGGCGTCGTTGCACGCATCATCGTGGCCATCGACAATCTCGGCAAAGGCGCAGCGGGGCAAGCCGTGCAGTGCCTCAACCTCATGCTGGGTTTTCCGGAGGAGACTGCACTCGATGCTCGCGCCATCGGCGTCTGACCGTTCGATCCCGAGCGACCCCGCGCAGACGCGGCTCATCGAGCTGCGTGGCGGCATGGGCGCGGTTCCCGGCGTTAAACTGGCCGGCGTGCACGCCGGCATCAAGAAGCGCAAGACCGACCTTGCCGTCGTCGCCTTTTCCAGCCCNNGCGGGGAAGCGATGCGCGCCTTCGTGTGCAACTCCGGCTGTGCCAATGCCTGTACCGGCGAGCGCGGCGAACGCGATGCGCGCGCGACCGCACGGCAAACGGCAGCGCTTCTCGGTATCGAGCAAACGCAAGTCGTGATCGCGTCGACGGGAGTGATCGGCGTCCACCTGCCGATGGACCGGATCGCCCGCGGGCTCGAGCGCGCCGTCAAAGACCTCGAAGAGGGCATGGAGGCGGCCTACGACGCCGCCGAAGCGATCATGACGACCGACAACGAGCCCAAACTGGCGGCCTGCGCCTTCTATGACGGCGCAGAGCGTTACGTCGTCGGAGGAATCGCCAAAGGCTCCGGAATGATCGCGCCCAACATGGCGACCATGCTGGCCTTCGTTGCGACGAGTGCGCCCATGTCGCGCGAAGCGCTGCAGGCCGAGTTGCGCGCCGCGACCGACGTGACGTTCAACATGATCTCGGTCGACGGCGACATGTCGACCAACGACGCAGTCTATCTGTTTGGGCCGCCCGGAAGCGGCCCCGCCCCGCCGGGTTTTTCTGACGCACTCGGCGCCGTCACCCGATCGCTCGCGATCGCCATGGTGACCGACGGCGAAGGCGCCACCAAAACCCTGACCGCGGACGTCACGGGCGCGCGCGATGGCGAGCAGGCCCGCACGATCGCTCGCGCCATGGTGAACTCGAACCTCGTTCGGACCGCGCTGTACGGCGAAGATCCGAATTGGGGCCGCATCATCGCAGCGGCCGGCAGCGTTCGCGCCGGGCTCGATCCCGAGAGTTGGTCGCTCTGGCTCAACGATCATCTCTGGGTCGAGCGCGGCGCGATCGAGGTGCTCTCCGAAGCCGAAGCCCATCGCGAACTCGAAAACGCTTCCGTGCGCGTGCGCCTCGACCTCGGCATCGGCGAAGAAACCGCGACCGCCTGGGGTTGCGACCTCTCGCGCGACTACGTTCGCATCAACGCGAACTATCGGACGTGAAGGCGGGCGAGGCCGGCCTCGGGGTCGTTGCAACCGGCGACCGGGGGCTAGCCGTTAGGGTCGCGCATCCGCACTTGCTGGCGAACTACGCGCGCGCGCCGGTTACGTTCGTGCGCGGCGATGGATGCTGGCTGATCGACGACCGCGAGGAGCGGTATTTGGATTTGGTCGCGGGCCTGGCGGTATGCGCGCTCGGTCACGCGCATCCCGGGATCGTTGGGGCAATTGCGGCCCAGGCTGCGTCGCTGGTTCACTGCAGCAACCTTTATTCGTTTGAGCCGGCGGGCGAACTGGCCGGCGTGCTGGCGGAGCTTTCAGGCTTCGAGCGCGTATTCTTCTGCAACTCGGGCACGGAAGCAAACGAGGCTGCAATCAAGCTCGCGCGCAAGTACGCGTGGCGCAACGGCGAGCCGGAGCGGAAGGTCGTGCTCGCTGCGAGCGGCGCCTTTCACGGACGCACGCTGGGGGCACTGGCGGCGACCGATAATCCGCTTTATCACGAGGGGTTCGGCCCGTTGCCCGAGGGGTTTGCTTTCACCCCCTTCAACGACGTGGCTGCGTTGGAGCTCGCGGTCGACGAGCGTACGGCGGCGTTCATCGTCGAGCCCGTGCAAGGCGAGAGCGGCGTGGTCCCCGCGACGCGCGAGTTCCTCGCGGCGGCGCGCCGCATTTGCGACGCGCGCGGCGCGCTCCTGATCTTCGACGAAATTCAAGCCGGGATGGGGCGCTTAGGGTCGCTGTTTGCCTTCCAGCATTTCGGCGTCCGGCCCGACGTCGTCACGCTGGCAAAGGCGTTAGCCAATGGACTTCCGATCGGTGCCGTGCTGATCGACGGGCGCGTGGCCGGCGCGCTGCAGCCGGGCGATCATGGCACGACCTTCGGCGGTTCGCCCGTGCCCTGCGCGGCGGCGCTGGCGCACCTGCGGTTGCGGGCGCAAGGCGACCTCGATGCGCACGTCCGCGCGATGGGTCAGCGGCTGGCGAACGGCCTGCGCGCGATCGCCCGCGAATTTCCCGAGCGTTTCGACGAGCCGCGCGGCGTGGGGCTCATGCTCGGACTGCCGGTGCGCCCGCCGTACACTGCGAAAGCGATCGTCGCTGCAGCGCTGGAGGAGCGTTTACTGGTCAACGCCGCCGGACGAAACACGCTCCGCTTCGTGCCGCCCCTCATCATCGACGCGCAAGAAATCGACGAAGGCCTGCGCCGCTTCCGCCAAGCCATCGACGGCGCTACGAATGAACGCGCGGTATAACCACGCCGGCGAAGGGCTCGACCTCGAAGAAGGAAGCGATGTGGCTGGCCGGTACGAGCCGCACGGAAATGTCATGGTGACGAACGTTCATATAGATGGTGCCGTTGTAGTACGTCACCTCGACGTGGGTCGTCGGATCGCGGCGCACGACGCCCTGCGCTTGGGGATCGGTGAACGGCGAGTCTCCTGGAAACGGATAGCCATGGTCCGGGACCATCACGATGACGGTGCCCTGGTTCGCCTCAAAAAAACACATGGTCCCGGTCGCTCCGGCTAAGTTGTAGTGTTTTCGGCGGACCGACTGGACCTGCCACGTCGTCAAGCGCGTGACGTCGGTTCGACGCAGCAGCAAACACGGATCGAGCCGATTCTCCGCCAAAGCGGCGCCCGAGCGGCCGAGCGCTAAGAAGAGCGCCGCCATCAGCGCGCCCGCGGCAAGACGGGTACCCATGAGGGGGAAGATTGCTACGTTTATTAGCGCGCAGCCTTCGCGTGGGGCCGGTAACTTGGCACGGGCGACCGCTTGAGGAATTTCACGAACTCCGTCGCTAGCGGGGCGAGCGGCCGCTCCTTCAGGCTCACGACCTTGAACTGCCGGCGCAGATCGACCCCTTTGATGTCGACGACGTGGAGCCGCCCCTCCCGCACGTCGCGCTCGACGACGAGCCACGAGAGTATCGCTATGCCGATTCCCGCTTCGACGGCGCGCGACACCGCTTCGACGCTCGGCACGACCAGTTGGGCGTTGACGTGCACCCCGTGTTCGGCCAGCTCTTGCTCCGCGACGATCCGCGTCGACGACAACGCTTCCCGCGTGACGAAGGTCTGTCCGGCTAACTCGTCGGTCCCGACGCTGCGACGCCGCGAAAAGGGGTGACCGGTCGGCGGGACGACGAGGACCAGCCGGTCCTCGGCGAACGGCACGACTTCGAAGGCGGGGTCCTCGATCTGGCCGACCGCTAGGGCGACGCTGATGCGGCGCGCGTGCAAGTGGCTAGCCAGCCGTGCGGCGTTGGCGATGAGGACGTTGACATTGGCCTGCGGGTGCGTGGCCTTGAAGCCCGCCAAAAGCGGCGGAAGCGCATAGTTGCCGATCGTCAGCGTGGCACCGAGCGTCAGGTGGCCGGTTTTCGCCGATGTAAACTCGCGCATCTCGCGTTCCAGCGTTTCCACGTCTTCGAGAACCGCGCGCGAGCGTTCCACCAAAAAGCGTCCCGCTTCGGTGAGGACCGGGCGGCGTTTGACGATCTCCACGAGCGGGACGCCGAAGTGTTCGGAGAGCGCGCGAACTTGGAGGGTGATCGCGGGCTGGGTGAGCTGGAGCTCCTCCGCCGTACGCGTGAAATTGCCCAACTCGGCGAAACGCGTGAACGTGTGCAGTTGGACGAGCGTCAGCCCCACGCTAAGCGGGCCTGGCGGCGGCGGGTGGGGCCGGCATTCGGCGGCACATGCGAACGCTCACATCCTTACCGCCCGCTCTTGGCCGCTTGACCTGACGATTCCCGCGTTGGCGCGGCAAGGTTCAAAGCCTCTCGGCCAGATAGCCCGCCAAAGCGTCGCCACCGACGCGATCCTGTTTCATCGAATCGCGGTGGCGCACGGTCACCGTGCCGTCATCGATCGTTTGGTAGTCGACCATAATGCAGAATGGGGTACCGATTTCGTCCTGCCGGCGGTAGAGTTGGCCGACGTTGCCTTCGTCGTACTGCGTTCGCACGTGCGGCCGTAAGGCGCGCTCGAGTGCCTGCGCTCGCTCGACCAGATCGGGCTTGTTGCGGGCGAGCGGAAAGATGCCGGTCTGCACCGGCGCGATCTTCGGGTGAAAGCGCAGCACGGTGCGCTTGGATTCTTTGCCGCCTTCGTCGACGATCGTTTCGTTGTCGTAGGCGTCGATCAGCATGGTCAGCGTCGTGCGGTCCATGCCGGCCGAGCTCTCGATGAGAAGCGGGGTGTACTTAGCCCGGGTCGCTTCGTCGAAAAAGCTCAGGTCCTTACCCGAGAGCTTCATGTGGGCGTCGAGATCGTAGGTGCCGCGGTGCGCGATCGACTCGAGCTCGCCCCACCCCCATGGAAAGAGGTACTCGACGTCGGTGCCGGCGCGCGCATAGTGCGGCCGCTCCTGTTCGGTCAGCTCGTAGAAGCGCAACCGCTCCGGCTTGATGCCATAGTCGCTGTACCATTGCTTGCGGGCCACGACCCAACGCTCGTAGCACTCGAGGTCGTGGCCGTCGTCGGGGACGAAGTACTCGAGCTCGGCCTGTTCGAATTCCCGCACGCGGAAGGTGAAGTTTCCCGGCGTGATTTCGTTGCGGAACGACTTGCCGATCTGAGCGACGCCGAAGGGCGGTTTCTTGCGCGCGCTCTGATAGATGTTCTTGAAGTTGACGAAGATGCCCTGAGCGGTTTCGGGCCGGAGATACGTCAGGGACGCCGAGTCCTCGAGGGGACCGACGTTCGTCGTCATCATCAAGTTGAAGTTGCGCGGCTCGGTCAAGCTGCCGGTCATCCCGCAGTCCGGGCATTTGGCGAGCGAACTCAGATGATCGGCGCGGAAGCGGTGTTTGCAGTTGCGGCAATCGACCAGCTTGTCGTGAAAGGCCGCAACGTGCCCCGAGGCGACCCAGGTGCTGGGATGCATGACGATCGACGAGTCGAACGCGACCACGTCGTCGCGCAGCTCGACGGTTTCACGCCACCAGGCATCCTTGACGTTGCGCTTGAGCACCGCGCCCAGCGGCCCGTAGTCGAAGAAGCCTCCGATGCCGCCGTAAATCTCGCTCGACGGGAAAATAAAACCGCGCCGTTTGGCCAGCGCCGTAATCTCCTCCATCGTCACGCGGGACCCGTTTTCGATCATATCCGAGCCTGTTTAATCCGCAGCCGCGGAGCCGCCTGCCGACGGGTTCAGCTCGCCCTTGCCCGCGGTTGGGTTTCGGCGCGCAACTGTCCGCACGCGGCGGCGATGTCGCGGCCCATCGGCACCCGCACCGTGGTCGCCACACTCTGGGCCTCGAGCAGGGCTTGGAAGGCCCGCATTCGCGAGGGATCGGTGCCCTGGAGGGCCGCATCCGGCGTGGCATTATACGGAATCAAGTTCACGTGATAGAGGTGTCCGCGCATGAGCTGCCCGAGTGCGTGCGCCGACGCATCGTCGTCGTTGACGCCGGCTAGCATCACGTACTCAAAGAAGATCTTGCGCCGCGTCACCGCGGCGTAGCGGGCGCAGGCCGCCATCAGCTCGCTCACCGGCCAGCGGCGGTTCACGGGCATCAGGCGCCCTCGTAGCTCGTCGGTCGGGGCGTGCAATGAGATGGCGAGGTTGACTTGGACGCGCTCGCTCGCAAAGCGGTCGATCTGCGGAACGAGGCCAACGGTCGAGATCGTGATGTGGCGGTGGCCCAGGCCGAAACCGTGCGGATCGTTGAGCAGCCGGACGGCGTCCATTACCGCATCGTAGTTCGCAAACGGTTCGCCCATGCCCATGAAGACGATATTGGTAACGTTCTTGCCCTTCGCTTTCAGCTCGCGCGCGAAGTAGCGAGCCTGGTCGAAGATCTCGATTGCCTCGAGGTTGCGGTTGAAACCAGCCTGCCCGGTCGCGCAAAAGGAACACTTGTAGGCGCAGCCGGCTTGGCTCGAGATGCAGATCGTGTTCCGATCGCCGCGGTGTTCCATCAAGACGGCTTCAACCTCGGTTCCGTCGTGCAACCGAAAGAGACCCTTGGAGGTCTGGCCGTCATTCGAGCGCTGGATCACGACCGGAACGACCGAGTCGAGTGCGAAACCGCCGCTCTCCAGCCGCTCGCGCAATGTTTTGGGGAGCGCGGTAATCGCGTCGAAGGACGCGACGAGCTCCTTGGCGGCGGCGCGGTAGAGCTGCTCGAGCCGGTACGGCTTGAGTTCGTAATGCGCCGAAAACGCGTCGAGCCCGGCCAAGCCGCTGCGGCGTGCTTTTTGCTCGACCCAAAGATCCCGTGAAGTCACGGCGCCTATTGTATCACGAGCCGAACAGGTCGATCTGCACGGCAGGCTGCGGCGTCTGGGCAAGGCGCGCAAACTCGTCGAGCTTGGCGCGCACCGCTTTGAGGTCTTCCCAGACCAGCCGCTTCACGGCCTCGATCTCGCCGCCGGTCAAACGCAGGACGTAGGCCGGATGAAAGGTAGCCATCAGCGGGATGCCGCGCGGGCCCTCGAACCATTGGCCGCGCTGCTTGGTGATCGAGAAGCGTGGACCGAGGAACGACTTCGCAGCCGGAGCACCGAGCGCGAGCAAGACCCGCGGCGCGATGATCTCGATCTGCTCGTCGAGCCAAGGGCGGCAGTTCGTCATCTCGGCCGGGTCGGGCGGGCGGTTGCGCAGACGCGTGCCGTCGTCGAGCGTCGGCCGGCATTTCACGGTGTTCGCAATGTACGCGCGCTCGCGCGGGAGGCCGATGGCTAACAGCATGCGGTCCAACAGCTCGCCCGCGCGCCCGACGAAGGGCCGCCCCAAACGATCTTCGGTTTCGCCCGGGCCTTCGCCGACCACCATAAGCTCGGCGCACGAATCGCCTTCGCCGTAAACGCTCCGCTGCCGCGTCGCACCGATCGAGCAACGGCGGCAAAGCTCGACCGCGATTGCCGCTGCGCTGAGGCGCTGCTCGCGCGCGGTGCGCTCCGCGATGCTCACGTCCGCTGCTCGAGCGCTTCGATTGCGCGCGGTTGCGGATCGAGCAGCACGGCTTCTCCAATCGCGAGCACGCGCGTGCTGCCGTCGCCCTGCTCGTCGGCTTCGAAGTGCAGACCGACGATGCCGTTCGCACCGAGGCGCGTGGCATTCTGCAGAAGTTCCGTGAGGCAGTCCGAACGCGCGCGCTCGGCGTCGGTTAGGTAGTCGATCGGTGTGAACCCGATAAATGCGCCGATCGAGCGGAAGGTCGCGCGCAACAGGTTGCGGGGACAGACGGCCTCGCCGCGCGCCAGCCCAAAGGATTTAAGCACGGTGAAACCGTCGGGCCGCTCGAACGTGACGACCGCTTCCGGAGCGATCATCGGCGCCCCAGCGCGAATCGCGCGGCCACGACCGCGGCGCCTAGCGTCACCGCGTAGAGGACGTAGCGCCCGATCAACGCCGTCACGAGCGCCGCATACCAAAACGGACCGTGATGCTTGAGCCAGTAAGCGCGGCGCGAACGCTGCTTGCGGCTCTCGACGCTGTACAGGCCGCGCGCGCTTCCCATCCCCTCGTGGACGGCTTCACTCTGCGGAACGTACCAGGTCTCCCAGCCGGCTGCGGCGGCGCGCTTGGCCAGATCGACTTCCTCGTGGTAAAGAAAAAAGCGCTCGTCGAACGTGCCGATCGCGTCGAGCATGCTTCGGCGCAAGCACAGCGCCGCACCGATCGCCAGGTCGACGCGCCGCTCGCCCTCGTAGTTCCAACCGCGCAGCGCCGCGCCGTTGGCGAATTGCCGGAAGGCCGGCCAGTCGCCCCAAGCGCTCGACCGAAGAAACGCTCCTAGCCACGTGTCGAACTCTCCGACCGATTCGGCGATCGTACCGTCCCGGTTGTAGATGCGCGAACCCGCGATGCCGCAGGCCGGATGCGCCTGCATGAAGGCGACGATTGCCGCGAGCGCCCCTTCCCTCAGCTCGGCGTCGGGGTTGAGCAAGTACACGAAGGGCGCGCTCGTGACCGCGATCGCGCGGTTGCAGGCAGCGGCAAAGCCCAGGTTTGCGCCGTTCTCAACGACCCGCAGCCGCTCGCCGTAGCGCTCGGCCAGGAACTCGCGGCTGCCGTCGCTCGAGCCGTTGTCGGAGACGATGACCGATGCGAACTCGGGCTGCGATCGAACCTCGGCGAGCCCGAACACGGAGTCGATCGCCGTCGCAATCCGATCGCGATCGTTCCAACAAACGACGACGACGTCGACGAGCGGCATGGCCGGACTACGCCACTTCGACGCGGCGGCGCTGCTGCAGGTACGGCCAGATGAACGTATCGATCGCTCCGTCGAGAACGGCCGCAACGTTCCCCGTTTCGACGTTCGTGCGGTGATCTTTGACCAGCGTATAGGGCTGCAGCACGTAGGACCGGATCTGCGAGCCCCACTCATTGGCGCGCCGTTCGCCGCGCAGCTCGGAGAGCTTCGCTTCGCGTTCTTCCAACTCGCGTTGCACGAGCTTGGCCCGCAAAACGTTCATCGCGACGTCGCGATTCTGCGTCTGCGAGCGCTCCTGTTGAGATGCCACGATGATTCCGCTCGGCAGGTGCGTGATGCGAATCGCCGACTCCGTCTTGTTGACGTATTGGCCGCCCGCTCCGCCCGACTTGTAGGTTTCGATCTTCAGGTCGTCGGGCCGGATGTCGACGCCGATTTCCTCGTCGCTCTCGATCTCGGGAACGACGTCGACCGAGGCGAACGACGTATGGCGGCGGTGCTGCTGATCGAACGGTGAGATGCGCACCAGCCGGTGGACCCCGCGCTCGCTCTCGAGCATCCCGTACGCGTTCTTGCCGTGAACGAAAAAGGTGATCGACTTGAGACCGGCCTCTTCCGCCGGCGACTCGTCGACGACGGACGTCGAAAACTCCTTGTATTCAGCCCAGCGCAGGTACATGCGGGCCAGCATCTGCGCCCAGTCGGCGGCGTCGACGCCGCCTGCTCCCGCGTGAATCGTGACGATGGCGCCGTGGCCGTCGTACTCGCGATCGAAGTTCGCCGCCATCTCGAGGCTTTCGAGACGCGCGCCGGCCGCGGCGATCAAGCGGTCGGCTTCTTCGGCCCCGCCGGCCTCGTCGCCCAGAACCTCCAGCGTCTCGCGGGCATCGTGCAACTCGCGCGCGACGGCCGCCAGATCGTCGACCTCAGCCCGGAGATCGGCCAGCCTCTTCATCGTACGCTGCGCCGCTTCGGCGTCATCCCAAAAGCCGGGCGCATTGGACCGCTGCTCTAGCTCGGCTACGAGCCTGGCCTTGCGGTCGTATTCAAAGACGCTCCTTGAGGGTTTCCAAGCGCTCTTGGCTGCGCGTGAGCGAAGCGACTTGTGCTTCCGACATCGTAACGGTTTTTCTCCTACGCGCGTGGGGCGCCCACCTTCGTCGGGTTAAGCACCGTTCCGTTTCACGGAGCCTCTGCCGCGAGCGGAAAGCGGTCCGCCCGCCGCAGCGCCGGGAACAACGCGGCCCAAAGCGCGATGACCGCAAGCGTTGCCGCGCCTCCGAGAACGACCGAGGGGACGACGCCGACGAACGCGGCCAGCGTACCGGACTCGAAAGCGCCAAGCTGATTGGAGGCCCCGATGAACACGGCTTCGACGGCGTTCACACGACCGCGCATCGCATCCGGAGTCGTGAGCTGCACGAGGTTGCTACGAACCACGACGCTCACCATGTCCGTGCCCCCGGCGATGGCGAGCAACACGAGCGAGAACGCGAAGTTTCGCGAAAGCCCGAACGCGATCGTCGCAACCCCGAAACCGGCGATCGCGCACAGGAGCGCAGGGCCCACGCGCCGCTGCAGCGGCCGTCGCGCGAGCGCGGCGGCCACGAGCGCGGCACCGACCGCGGGCGCGCTGCGCAGTGCGCCGAATCCGGTTGGACCGACGTGGAAAATACCGTCCGCAAAGGCCGGCAAGAGCGCGGTCGCGCCGCCGAAGAGCACGGCGAAAAGGTCGAGCGAAATGGCCCCGGCCACGATCGGCCGCGACCGAATGTAGCGCAGTCCGGCGAATGCGTCGTGCCACGTCGCGGGGCGCGTCGCCGCTTCGGTGCGCGTAACGCGCAGCGCCCCGATAAACGCCGCGTAGACGACGAGCGCTGCCACTGAAACAGCGAGTGCGGTGGCCGCCGAAAACGCGACTAAGAGACCGCCGAGCGCGGGACCGCCGATGATCGTGAGCTCGCGAAGCGAAGCGTACGTGGCTTGCACGCGTGGAAACTCCGCGCGCGTGACGATGTTGGGAAGAAGCGATCGCTCCGCAGGCGTTCCAAACGCGCGGGCAATGCCGATGCCCATCAAGACCGCGAGATAGAGCACGATCGAGGTGACCCTTTGCGTCACCGCGACCACGAAAGCGAGCACGCACACCGCTTCGACCAAGGCCATCGCTGCGGCTATAAGGCGCCGGTCGTGACGATCCGAGAGGAAGCCCGCAGGAACGGCGAGGGCGAAGGTCGGCAAGAACAACGCGAGCCCGACGAGGCCCAAATCGAAAGCTTGGTGCCGCAGCGTGAACACGTGCCAAGCGACGGCGACCGATTGTACTTGGTATCCAAGCTCGCCGCACAACATTCCAACAAAGAAGAGGACGTGGTTGCGGGCGACGGGCATCGTCGCGTTTCTCGTGGCCGCGCGGGGATACTCCTGCGAAATCCAGACTTCAGCGCTACAGGGCGCTCTTCGCCCTAGTGTGCCTGACGTAACAGGGGCGCGAGATCGCTAACGATTTGGTGCGCTACCGCGCGTTGCGAAGCAAAGGTCGTGAGGTCTTCGCGAAAGTAGCTCTCCGCTCGCCGCTTTCGGTTCGAACCTGCATCCATGACAAAGACGCTAACGAGTTTCTGGCGCTCGACGTCGCGGACGGAAATCAATAGGATCGTCGACGCTCCGACATCGGATGCTATCTCATCGGAAGTTACATGCTTCGTTTGATACCCGAGCAGCACGGGCCAGGCGATGACCCGCACAACCTCTCGGTTTGCAAGTTCGGCGTCGACGGCTTCGGCGATGCCGGCGTCCGCGTTGTCCAACCCGCCGGCGTTCGAGAGCCATCGCACGGGAATAACGGCGACCGTTTGAGGGCTTCGTAGCGGCCCAAGCCGGTAGAAGGCGAGCGCCACGGCGATCAGTCCGATTGCGACCCCGATACGAAACCATGGCAAACGCAGCCGGTTCGGCGCGGCCGCTAAGACCGGCGGTAGCCGCCGCGTGACGACCGGGACATAGGTTCCGCGAGGGTACTCCAGCCGAACCGCTTCCGCACGTCCCGGTCCTTCGTAGTATTCCGTCAGCTTCGCGCGCAGGCGCCTCGCTTCGACGCGGACGATCGGATCGAGCCGCGGATCGTAGTCGTCGTTCCGGTCAAAGACTTCGCGCCCGAGGACGTACTCCTTGACCTGCGCCTCGCGTCCGCTCAGTTTGGACTCGACGGTGAAGCGCAAAAACCGGCAGAGGCGGGCGGCGCCTGCGAACAGATCGTCGCCGACCACCCGTTCGAGGTGGTCGCGTATCTCTTGGACCGGAATGCCGTCCATTTCCGTCAACTCTGGCATTCCCGTCCTTTCGCTTCAAGAGTTCGAACGAACCTTACGGTAAGGTTACCGCCGCGATTCGACCGTTACTCTCGTGCCCGGGTCTTCTCGTGCGATCCTCACCGGCAGACGGGCGGTCTCGCCCGCCTCTCATAAGGAGAAACGAGATGAAACGGATCCCCCTCACCCTCTTCTTCGTGGCCTTCCTGACGGCAGTTCCGGCGATTGCCGGTCCGCCGCTCGTCTGTCATGCGATCGACATCGGGACGGCCAAGTCGCTTCCGTGGTCGAGCACGCCGGGCTGGAACGGTGCCCAAACGTCGTACGACCTCTCGCACCTGAGCGACGATACCCTCAATCTGCTGACGCCGCAGATGCCGATCGACGTTCGGCGCGAGACGCTGCGCCGCGCGGCGATTTATTCAGCGGCCCAACCGGGCCTCGCGCAGACCTTGACGGCTCGCCTTGTCGCGAGAGCGACGGACGCGGAAGCGGCCGGCAAGCCCGACCCGTCGGCATGGTTCGACGCCGGATACTTCGTTGAGACCGTCCGGCAAGCCGCGACCGTCTATCCACTGCTGCGTACGGAATCGACGGGCGTGGACGGCCTCGCTTGGATCAAGAAGGCGATTCAGTTGGGCGGACAGGACATGGAGCAGGCCGCCGCGATGGTCGAGTCGGCGACGAATCGGCTCGCCCGTTAATTCACGCGTGAGCGACGCCGTGACCAAGTGCTTCGTGCACGGCCTGATCCTCGCTCATCCTCGCGCCGAGGCGTATCAGATGGGTCAGCTCGGCGGGTTCTAGTTCGGCGCTCACGGCGCTCGCGAAGCGCTCGTATTCCTGACGCTCGGTGTAGTCGCCGCTGATCTCGGACGGCTTCGTATGCGCGGTGACGAAACCCATCAGTCCGGCCGCACGCCTCTTCGCCGCGAGGGAGCGAGCGGGATCGTCTTGCGGTTGAAGCGCGGCGATCGCGGCCATGCGTTGAACCGCGAACGGCAGCAGGCGATCGATCTGCAACTCTCGGATCAACTCGATCGCCTCGCGCGCGGCGGCATACGCTTCGTCAAATTGCCCGAGGGCGATGAGGTATGCGGCCATATTCAGCAGGCACGCGACGACGTTGTACGGGTAGCCTAAGGCGCGCTGAACGGCAAGTGCCTCGACGTTGAGGTCCACTGCCGCCTGCGCGTCGCCGCTTTGAAACTCGATTTCGGCAAGGTGTCCGGCCAAAAGCCCCGCCTCGCTTTCGATGCCGATCGACTTCCAGATTGCGTGCGCCTCGGAATAGTTGGCGCGGGCCGTGGAAGCATCGCCGAGCCACCTGGCCACCGAGCCGTTCGTCGCGAGCACGTGCGCGAGCGAGCGGGGATGGCCGAGTGCGCGAACGGCAGCCAGCGCCTGGAGCAATCGCTCTTCGCCCGCGGCGCGCCGTTCGAGATGCACGAGTGATTTGCCGGCGATCGCATGCAAGAGGGCCGGCTCGATGCCCGCGTCGAGCGACCCATACAGCGCGAGCGCGCGCTCGGCGGCAGATAGAGCGGCCTCGTAGTCGAAGAGGGCGATTGCGAATTGGGCTTCCGCGTAGGAGACTTTCGCGGCAATCGGCCGTGGCGTGCATTCGTCAATAAGCGCAGCCGCCGCGAGACTCCAGCGCCGCCCCTCTGCTAGCGAAACCAAGCCGAAAAATACGCGCAGGGCCGCCGCCAGGCGCTGGCCGATCACCGCATCCCCGTGCATCGTCAGAGACCAATCGAGTGCCGCGCGCCAGTTCTCAACGCTCGAAAGCGTCTGCGCGAGCCAGGCGCTTTCGGGGATCGTGCCGCGAATTCGCTCGAGATGCTCCGCCAGATCGGCATAGGCAAGCGCATGTTTGCGTTCGATGCCGGAACGTTCGCCGGCCTCGATCAGCCGTTCGAGCGCATACTCGCGCGCCGATTCGGATAGCGTAAAACGAGGCTGTGCGGCCTCGAAATCGGCACCCACCAGCGATTTGGCAACCAGCGAGGACAGGAGTTCGAATGTGCCCCGTTCGTCGCCGGGATCAGTCGCACAGACCGCGCCGGCGAGTTCGACGGTGAAGCCCGGAGCAAACACCGCTAAGCGCGCAAAGAGCGTGCGCTCGGCCGGCTTGAGCAGATCGTAGCTCCAATCGAATAAGGCGCGCATCGTTTGCTGGCGCGGCAGGGCCGTGCGGCGGCCGCCGGCGAGGATGGTGAAACGCTCATCGAGCATGCCCGCAAGCGCATCGAGCGACAAGACGTTGGCGCGCGCGGCCGCAAGCTCGATTGCAAGCGGAATGCCATCGAGCCGGCGACAGATATCGGCAACGAGCGGTGCGTTCGCGTCGGTTAATGCGAAGTGCCGGCCGGCCTGCCGCGCTCGCTCGACGAAGAGCGCGATCGCCGCGTATCCTCCGGCTTCGGCCGCACGTAACGTTCCTATCATCTTCGGCGCCGGGAGCTGGAGTGACGGCACCAGAAAGATTCGCTCGCCTGCGACCATGAGCGCCTCGCGGCTCGTCGCGAGAATGCGAACGTCCGGGCAGCCGCGTAAGAGCGCATCCACGACGACGGCGGCCGGGGCTACGAGGTGCTCGCAGTTGTCGAGCACGAGCAACAGCGAGCGGCGCTTGAGCCGCGCGATCAGCGACTCGAGCGCACGATTCTCGGGAAGTTGCTCGACCCCGACCGCCTGCGCGATGCTCGCGACGACGCGCTGGGCTAGGGCGACCGGCGCGAGTTCGGTCAGCCACACGCCATCGCGAAACTCTTCCGACAGAGCCGCCGCAACAGCCACAGCCGTCCGCGTTTTCCCGACGCCGCCCGCGCCCGTGAGCGTCACGAGACGACCGTCGCGCAAGGCCGAGCGGATCTCCGCGATCTCGCGCTCGCGACCGATGAGAGGGTCGGCCGGCAGCGGCAGATTCGTCTTCGGCGCCGTCTCGGCGATCCCGTCGCGCAGAACGCGCGCGGCCAGTTCGGTTCGCGACCCGACGTTCAGCTTCGCGAATAGGGCGGCGATATGCGATTCGACCGTGCGTCCGCTCAGCCAGAGCCGCTCGGCGATCTCGCGATTGGAGTTTCCCGCCGCGACCAAGTTTGCGATCTCGGTCTGGCGCCTCGAAAGCATCCAGCCACCTCCGCTCGATCGTCGTTTTGCGCGAAACTCCGTGTTTCCCCGGATGCCTTCGCACTTCTGCCGAGGCTATGCTCTTTCATGGGCACCTTGCCCGCCCTCTCGACAGACGGAAAGGACCGAGCTCACGATGACCTACGCTCCGACGCACCCTCGGCATACGGATTCCGCCCCGGCCCCCGGCGCGGTGATGGAAGGGAGGGGCGCGTATAACAAACACGCGACGATTCCGGCTGACGGCTCCCGCTCTGCGATTTCGCACTTGCGCAATGCAGCTCGAGCGGTCTTCGTGGGGCCTGACGAGCCGATCGTCATTGCCGACTACGGGTCCTCGGAGGGGTAGAATTCGCTGGCTCCGATCGGCGCCGCCGTCGCGTCGCTGCGCGCCCGCTGCGGAAAGCAGCGGCCCATCTTCGTAGCGCACGTCGACCTTCCGGAAAACGATTTCAACTCACTCTTCGACATAGTCGAAGCGTCACCGGAGCGTTACTGCGCAGACGACCCCTTCGTGTTTCCGTCGGCGGTGGGGCGCTCGTTTTATTCGACCGTCTTCCCGCCCGATTGGGTGCACCTTGGATGGAGCTCGTATGCCGCCGTTTGGCTGAGCCGGGTGCCCGCGGCAATCCCCGATCACATCATCCCGATGCGCAGCAACCCGGACGTCCGCAGCGCGTACCTCAAACAGGCCGCGGCCGATTGGAGGCTGTTCCTCTCGCTGCGCGCGGCAGAACTGCGCAGCGGAGGGCGGCTCGTGGTCGTCCTTCCGGCCCGCGACGATGCCGGCAGCACGGGGCTCGACGAGTTCATGGACCACGCGAACGCTGCGGCACGCGATCTCGTCGAGGCGGGCGCGATCGGCGCCGATGAAGTGGCGCGCATGGCGCTTCCGGTCTTTACCCGCTCGAAAGAGGATCTGCTCGCGCCGTTTGCGGACGGGCGCTTTGAGGGTCTGACCGTCGAGCACTGCGCGATGGAAGTACTCCCTGATGCCGGCTGGGCTACCTACCAGCTGACGCAAGATCGCCATGCGCTGGCGCGAGAGCAGGCGCTGTTCTTTCGAGTGATCTTCATCCCGACGCTCGCGACCGCACTTGACGAGCGGCGCACGGCGAGCGAGCGCAACGCGTTCGCCGACCTGCTCACCGACGCGCTCGAGCGGCGCCTGGTTCAGGCTCCGGCCCCGATGCATCGGTTCGTTGCGACGATCGTGCTCGCGAAAAATGCGGGTTAGGAGTGAGACGATGACGACGATGACAATCGATCAAGAACCGTACGCGCCCGGCTATTCCGACCACGAGGACGCCTGAAGCCGTTCCGACGTAGAGTTCGCCGGCAGCGTCGACGGCGAGCGCTCCAACGCCCTTTTCTACGGTGATGGTGCGCGACGGCTTGCGAGAATTCGGCGGATACACTGCGACGGAGTTGTTACCGCCGACGTAGAGGTTCCCAGCGGCGTCGAACGCGATGGCTCCGCCCGGAGGCTTATGCAAGCTGTTTTCCGACCTGCAGAGATGGCCGTGGACGGTTGATGAACTCCCTCATCTCGAACGCTGATTGGGTCTGGGGGCTAGGCATCGCGTTATGCCGCCTAGCCTCAGACTTTCTTCATCAACTTGTCTTAGACTCTGGAATCGCCCTTTCGGACCTCACAAAGGAGAATCGCCTATGCGTTCTTCGCAACGGATTCTAATAGCCGCCGTCTCAGTTGCGGTTATGGCCGCCTCGGCCGGTGCCGCTATAGCGCACGGTTACAACGGCAACAGCACTTATATGTTTGCCCCGGCATCGCGCAGTTACAGCGGTGCCTACCCGGTGACCGTGACTCATTCGCAGCGCAGCAACGGTACGTACTGCCTGACGCTGACCGGCAATGCCAGCGGCGGCTCGGCTTCGCTAGTCTTTGGCAGTCAGAAATACTCGTACGGCTCATTCTTAGTTATCAACGACACCCTCGCGGCGACTATCCAAGAACCACTATATGGTCAGAACGGCGCCTTGATGTTTATCGCTTCCGCGGACCATGGCCACATCGGCCAGGGCATCTTCGAAAATATAGAAGGCGGTTCAAACTTCGACGCCGGTGCGTTGGCGTTCGGCAAGAAGAACGGCTGCTGAGACTATCCGCTCCGGAGAGCTGCTGACGAATCGGTGAAGTGACTTTCGGATCCGCTTCCCAGCCGACGAGGGGCTTATCGCGGCTCATGCAAGTCCGCGGCCTGCACATCCGTGATCTCAAGCCTGCGCGAGACCGACGATAGTGCGGCTATAGGCGCCCGACTCCGCGGCATCGAGCAGAAGTGCCGCAAGATCCGCGAACGTAAGCGACCACGCGCCTTTCGGCAGCCCGTTGCGCGTCGCGCGATACCCTCGCGATGCACCCGGCGTGAGTCTGGGTCGACGGGCAATAGTCCATTCGAGGTTGCTACTTTGGATAACCGATTCCATTGCCGTCGAGTCAGCCACGATCGGCGCCAGTAGCGTCCGCAGCAGCGCCGTAATTGGGTTCCGGCTTGGAAAGAGCAGCCTTGCGAGACGACGATATATGGCCGTGCGGCTTGTCCTGACAAGGCGCGTATCATTGCACTCGCCGCGTCCCGGAGCACTGTGGTCTCCCGACGCGTCTTCTAGCTTCGTACAACTCGGCTACCGCCCGAACGCCCACTTCACCATCAACGGCAACTCGTCGCGCCAGAACGCGTCGCCGTGCGACCCGATTCGTTCGGTCACGATGACGTCCGCAGCTGCATCGCGCAGCGCCGTCGCCCACCGAGCTGCGTTCTTCCGGAAAAACGGCTCCCGCGTGCCGGCGACGAGGTACACTCGCGGAATCGTACTTGGCATCGCTGTAGGCGGTTGGTAACCCCCGCCGGGTGAGGCGCACAACACCGAACCGTAAACGTCGGGATGCCGAAAACCAATCGCAAGCGCGAGCTCGGCACTGGCCGAGACGCCAAACACCGCCGTGCGCTCCCTGGGCAGTGCGACGCCAAAATGCGTCCCGATCCATCGGCGGACGTCCTCGGCGAAGAACTTTTCGTGTGCCGCGAACCGCTCCGGATCAAAGCCAGGCGAATACTCATGGAGCCGCAGCATCTCGTCAGCCAGCCGGTGTGCACCGACGATCATCGTAGACGGCGCATCGGTGGTCTCGAGGAGTTCGCCCCACGGTGCGATAATCTGGCCGTCGCCGGCGAAAACGATGGCCTCGGGCGGGCAAGCCGGAACATACACGGTGACCTGCCGACCACCGTCGTACTCGAACGACTCGGTGATGAGCCGCCCAGCCATCGACGACATCGTTGCTGCCTCCCTTAACTCAGAGATTATTGCACGATCTGCTGCTCGGTGAACTGGCTCCTGCGCATGCTGTGGATCTCCGTTCTGCCCGAATGGGCGAAAATCCAAGGTAATCCCCGGCTTTCGATCTGCGGCCCATCCTAAGCGTCGGGGCCGCTCGCGACGATACTCAGCGGATGGGAACGCCCCTGGGACGAAATCCGGGCCATGGCGACGGCTTGAAACCGCGATCACCGGCTGCGGCGCGACCGACCGGCACGGTCGCGTTTCTTTTTACGGACATTGAGGGCAGCACCGTGCGCTGGGAGCGCGACCGCGAAGCGATGGCCACGGCGCTCGCACGCCACGATGCGCTGATGCGCGTGGCGATGGAAGCCCGCGGCGCGTACGTCTTTAAAACGATGGGCGACGCCTTCTGCACGGCCTTTGCAACGCCACTCGATGCCCTCGCCGCAGCGCTTGACGCCCAGCGCGCCCTGGGCGGCGAAGATTTCTCAGCGGTTGAGGGCTTACGCGTGCGCATGGCGCTGCACGCGGGAAGCGCCGACGAACGCGGCGGTGACTACTTCGGTCCGGCGGTCAACCGCGTCGCGCGCCTACTCGCGGTCGGTCACGGCGGTCAGGTGCTAGTCTCGGGTGCCTGCACTGAACTGCTCGGTAATGACCTGCCGCCGGCGTGCGGTCTGCGCGATCTCGGCGAGCACCGGCTCAAAGACCTCGCACAGCCCGAACGCATCCGCCAGTTGCTCGCACCCGAGCTGATCGCCGACTTCCCACCGTTGCGCTCGCTCGAACACCTCTCCAACAACCTGCCCGCGCAGATTTCATCTTTCGTAGGCCGCGAGACGGAGATCGCCGAGGTCGCCGCGCTGATCGAACGGCATCGGCTTGTCACCCTCGTCGGCTCGGGCGGCGTCGGCAAGACGCGCCTCTCCTTACATGTGGCCGCCGAGCTCGTTGACAGCTTCAGCGACGGTGTGTGCTTCGTCGAACTCGCACCGCTCGGTCAAGGCGAGTACATTCCCACCACGGTCGCGTCGGCGCTCGGCATCACGCTCCCATCCGAAGGCGATCTCGTCGAGCACCTCGCGCGCGCCCTCAAAGGCAAAGAGCAGTTGCTGGTCTTCGACAACTGCGAGCATCTCGTTGAGGGGGCCGCGCGCGTGATCTCCACGATTCTGCACGCGGCGCCGAAAGTCAAAGTCTTGGCATCGAGCCGGCAGGGGTTGGGGGTCGCCGGAGAAGCGACGTATCAGGTGCCGTCGCTGGGTCTTCCGGGCAAAGATGACCCGAACCCGAGCGCGATCGACGTGCTGCGCTACGAGTCCGTCGCGCTCTTCGTCGAGCGCGCGCGGGCCGCGAGCGCCACGTTCCCCCTCACCGATGAGAACGCGCCGATCATGGCCGAGATCTGCCGGCGGCTCGACGGCATTCCGCTCGCCATCGAGCTGGCGGCTGCGCGGGTGAAGATGCTTGGCCCCAAGCAGCTGCGCGACCGGCTCGACGAGCGGTTCCGGGTGCTGACCGGCGGCAGCCGCGACGTGTTGCCGCGGCAGCAGACGCTGCGTGCGCTGATCGACTGGAGCCACGACCTGCTCGACGAGCGCGAGCGGGTGCTCTTCCGGCGGCTGGGGGTCTTCGTCAACGGCTTCACGCTGGAGGGAGCCGTCGCTGCCGGAAGCGGCGAAGACCTCGACGACCTCGACGTGTTCGACATACTGGCCTCGTTGGTCGATAAGTCGCTCGTTCTCGCTGAACCGCAAGGCGACGCGGCGCGCTACCGGCTGCTCGAATCGACGCGCGCGTATGCTGCCGAGAAGCTCGTCGCTGCGGGCGAGCGCGATACGGTTGCGGGGCACCACCTGCGCTATCTGCGCGACCGCTTCGTTGAGCTGCGGGAACGGTTCGACCGGACGGCACGAATTACCGACCTCGATAAGGCGCTCCAGACCGAGTTGGAGGACGTGCGGTCGGCGCTCGACGGTGCATTGGCGCACTCGCGGCTCGTCGATGGCGGTGAGTTGCTCGTCAACGTTGACCGGAGTTGGCGAGCCATCGGGGTCGAGGGGGAAGGCCTGGCGCGCTGTGAGGCGTATCTCGCAGCGCTCCCGGACGAACAGACGCGGCTGCGCGCTGGGCTTTCAACGGTGTTGTCCTACTTGCTCGGCGATTCCGGCCACATGATGCGCGCCTTTGAACTGGCGATGCGGGCGGTCGAGCTTGCGCAGTCAGGCGACGACGCTCCGACGCTCGCTCGGGCGCTAGCCCGGTATGCGTATATGGCGGCGCACCTCCATCGGTTTGACGACGCCGATCGGGCGCTCACGCAAGCCGAAGCGATCCCGCAGAACTCACCGAACCTTCGCATTCAGTTGCTCTTGGCGAAAGCACTTTGTAGCCAGTTTCGTGGCGAACTTGACGTGGCGGCACGCCTGCACCACCGGTTGCGCGAAGAGCAGCGCTCGCTCGGGAACGCCCGCGCAGAGCGGAGTGCGGCGGCCTCCTGTGCGGAGGTCGAACACGCGCGTGGTGAGACGCAGCGAGCGATTGCGCTCGTTCGCGAGACGCTTCCGGCGGCGCGGTCTGCTGCCGATAAGAACACGCTCGGCCTCCTACTCGTCAACTTCGCAGGCTATCTTGTCGCGCTGGACGATCTTCCCGGCGCCCTCGCGGCGGCGCGCGAGGCAATCGCGATCCGTGCTTCGGCTGAGCCGGGTCACGTCCACGTCGCAATTGCGATCGAGCACCTCGCTCTCGTCTTCGCGTTGCGTGGCGAGCGTGCGCGCGCGGCCAAACTCGAGGGGTACGCCGGCTCCGCGTTTGGGCAACACGGACTCAAGCGCGAGTTCACCGAGACGACGACGCACGAGCGTCTCACCGCACTCTTGCACGACGAACTCGCGCCCGACGAACTCGCGCGCCTGAGCGCCGAGGGCGCCGCGCTCACACCCGAGGCCGCGATTGCCGTCGCACTTGCGGAAGACGAATCGGCATAGGGCAACGTGCATGTCACCCCACTCGCGAGCCGCGTCGCGTTAGGGGTTTAGCAGCATCGCAAATGCGCGGCCCGGCGCCGATCGCTTAGCTGCCCGCGTATTCGCGCCGGCGGGAGGGTGCCGCATCGGAGGCATTGGGAGGCTTTGGCGCTTTGGGTCCACGCTTGAAAGCCGGGGCGCCAGGCGCCAACAGCCTTTCCTTTGAAACCCCGTGGCATGGCGCCGCCAACACACCTTCCGACCGGTGCGGTGACGTTTGCCTTCACGGATATCGAAGGCAGTACGGTACGATGGGAGCGCGACCGCGTCGCGATGCATGAGGCCGTGCGCCGCCACGACGCGATTCTACGCGCGGCAATAACCGAGCACGGCGGCCACGTCTTCAAAACGATGGGTGACGCATTCTGTGCCGCGTTCACGCGCCCAGATAGTGCCCTTGCGGCGATGCTCGCAGTGCGAGAACGACTTGCTGCCGAAAACTTCTCGGCGGTCGCTGGCTTGCGCGTGCGCGCGGCGCTGCATACCGGCTTCGCGGATGAGCGCGACGGGGATTACTTCGGACCGGCGCTCAATCGGGTCGCGCGGCTGCTCGCGATCGGCCACGGCGGCCAGATACTGCTCTCCGGTGTCACGCGTGATCTTGCTCACGACAGCCTGCCCTGCGGCGCAACGCTGGTTGATCTGGGCTCACACCGGTTGCGGGATCTCACCGAAGCCGAGCACGTGTGGCAACTCGACATCGCCGGCTTACCCAACGAGTTTCCGCCGCTGCGTTCGCTCGATGCGATGCCCAATAACCTCCCCATCGCGCGCACTTGTTTTGTTGGACGTGAGAACGACGTGGCCGAAGTCAGAGAACTGCTCGATCGTCACCGCCTACTCACGATCGTTGGTTCGGGTGGCGTCGGCAAGACGCGCCTCGCAGTCCAAGTCGGCGCGCAAGTGCTCGATCGCTATCCCGACGGCGTCTGGTTCGTCGATCTTGCCCCGATCGACGATCCTGAACTCGTCGCCAGCGTCGTCGCACAAGCCATCGGCATGAGCCAGCGGCAGGGGCAACGGGTCGATGAGGCGATTCCGCAATGGCTCAAACGCAAAAAGATGTTCCTCATCTTCGATAACTGCGAGCATTTGCTGGAGCCGGTCGCTGCACTTGCCCATGCCATCTCGGCAACGACGCCCGACGTTCGAATTTTAGCGACGTCACGCCAGGCGCTCAATATCAGCGGTGAAGCGGTCCACTTGCTCCCATCACTTGCCGTTCCGCCTGAAGCTGCCCGCTTGAAATCCGCCGAGGCGCTGGGTTACGGCGCGATCGCGCTCTTTGTCGATCGCGCGCAGGCTGCCGACACGCGCTTTTCGATGACGGACGACAATGCACCAATCATCGCCGAGATTTGCCGGCGGCTCGACGGCATTGCGCTGGCGATTGAGCTGGCCGCCGCGCGGGTGAAGGTGCTCTCGATTCCTAATCTCGCGCAACGGCTGGGCGAACGCTTCAAGTTGCTCACCGGCGGAAGCCGTGACCTGCTGCCTCGTCAGAAGACGCTGACCGCCCTGATCGACTGGAGCTACGACCTGCTCACGCCGCAGGAGCAACGCTTGTTCAACCGGCTGGGTGTCTTTGCCGGCGGCTTTGGTTTGAATGCGGCCACCGCGGTGTGCAGCGGCGACAGTCTAGATGAACTCGACGTCTTGGACCTGCTCAGTTCGCTGACCGACAAGTCGCTGGTAGTCGCCGACACCAGCGGCGAAACCGCGCGCTACCGGCTGCTCGAATCCACGGCTGCCTATGCGCTGGGAAAACTCGCAGAGTCGGACGAGCGCGAACGCATGGGCCGCCGTCACGCACAGTATTTTCGCGAGCAGGCGGAAGCCGCGGACGAACGGAGCGGTTCGGGCTCGACGGTTGCGTGGCTTGCGAATGTCGAGCTGGAGATCGACAACTACCGGACGGCGCTGGAGTGGGGGCTGACGCATGACAATGACCCCGTGCTGGGCGGCGCGATCGCCGGCGCACTGGGAATGCTTTGGAATCCGGCCGGCCTTATCGTCGAAGGTCGCTATTGGATCGAGCGCGCGCTCCCCCGCATCAGTGAAGGCGAGCAGCCGGCAGTCGCGGCGCGCCTGCACAAAGCGCTGAGCAATCTTTCATTCGGCAAACGCAAGTGCGACGCGGCGCAGCGGGCGCTGCAGCTGTACGAATCGGCGGGCGATCGCCGAGGTGCAGGGCTTGCGCAACAATCTCGTGGGACCGCACTTTTTCAGATGGGTCAAATTGAAGAGGCGCGCGAGGCGATTGCTCAGGCACTTGCGGTGGCGCGCGCGTGCGGTGACGCGCCGAACGTGGCAATTGGTCAAAACGAGTTGGCGAGCATCGAGATGCACCGGCGCGACTTCGGCGCGGCGCGCGAATTGTTCGCGCAGGCGCTCGCGGGCCAGAAAGCGCTTGGGGACGAGCCGAAGACAGCTAATGTGTTGGTCGCTATGGCGGAGTTGGAATTTGGGGCGGGTGATCCGGAGCAGGCGTTGCGTTTGGCAAACGAGGCACTGGATATCTACCTACGCGGGAAGAACGCAACGACCATTGCCACCTGTTACAACAACAGCGCCGCCTATCGCATCGCGCTCGACGACCTGGAAGGAGCCCGCGAGTCGGCGTGCGAGGTGTTGCGCCTCGCTCGGAAGATACACGACGAATTCGATATTGTCGTCGCGCTCCAGCATCTCGCCCTGCTTGGAGCGCTCGTCGGTGATCCGCGACGCGGTGCGCAGTTGCTGGGCTACGTAAACGCACAATACGATCAGCTGGGATTGCAACGCCAAGCCACGGAGCAATGGAGCTACGACAAGCTGCTAAGCGCGCTGCGCGCGTTCTTGAGCGATGATGAGATGAAAAACCTTGCAGCCGAGGGCGCGGCGTGGTCCGAAGATTGCGCGGTCGAGGAAGCGCTCAGGGCTTGCCCCCCGACTCGCCACGCTCGCGAGACCGCACCGCGTTAGCGAGCGCTACGGCTTAGCGCCGCGAAATAGCCACGCCAGCCCCCCCACGCCCCTGCTCCGCTCACGGTTTCGCGCATGCGAGGCCGTTTCGCGTTAGGGCTTAGCGGCCTCGATCGGCGCGCCTCGCTCGCATTGCTCACGGATCATTCGACCGCCTTGAACACCATGTTCTTCGAGTCGGACAAGACCTTGTGCACCGTGTGGGCTTAGTCGCGCGCCGATCGGAGTAACGCTCCCCGAGATCGTGCCGACAGAGACGATTAAGGCAGGCTATTCCCCCGGGGCATATGCTTATGAGCGATGGGCTTGCTCGCACCGCATCGTCCATTGCCGTGGCTCATGGAGTTCTTAACGTTCGACCGTTAAAGGACAAGAATTGATACAAACGTCGTGAGTTCTTTAGTCAAAGGAACCTGTTCATGCCCGAACCGGGCGAGGGAACTTGCGGCAGCGTTTGCGAAGACCGCCGGGGCAATCGATTTGCTTTCTCGCGATGGTGGAGTGCCGAGCCATTTGTGACATTTGTGATGCACAATCCGAGCATTGTAAAGGGTAGCCCGATCCCCAAAAAATGCGCTGGGTGGGTGCAGGGGTGGAATGGTATTTTGGTGGGTACGAAATCGCTAATCTGCACCCATTCATCGGCCCCAAAACCTTTTGCGCTAAATGATATGACTCCTGAGATACGTTCGACGAATCGCGCGCTCATTTTGGCAAGTTGTCTGAACGCGGCACGCGTAGTGTTTGCGTGGGGAGACGATGGGCCGCTTCTTGTGCCGAAAGAGATCGACTGGCTGCATGATGCGCTTCAGGGGCACGATTCATACACCCTTGGTGTTAGTAGCGGCTTTCGGCAGCCGTGCCATCCTCAACGGCTGCACGGAGCGCTAAGCCTAGTTCCATATTCGCTTTAGAGACGAGTCGAGGAACTTCGCCGGCTCGATCATGCCCCTCGACTTTTCACCCATCGATGCGGCCGGTGCGGCAATGCATCACGCCAAAAGCCGCGAACCCCGACGCCACAAGGCTCTGAGCGACACGAGCGTGTTTGCAGAACCGTTTTGCAAAGACCCGAATGCGTACGGCGCGGGCCGAGAAGATTGCGGCCAAGCCGGGCGCACGCCGCAAACCCTTACCCCGCAAGGCTTTGCGCGACAGCCGCCTCGCGCCACGCGCCGCCCGGCTGCCGTCCGGTTTTCGCCCCTTCCCCTACTCCCCCTAAGCAACGACTCCGTGGCAGCGTTTGAACTTCTTTCCGGAGCCGCACGGGCAGAGTTCGTTTCGTCCGACCTTCGCGACGGCTTTCGTGGGTTTTTTCGGCTCGTCGTCGCCGCGATTGGTGTGAATCTCGCGCTTCTTCGGAGCGCCCGGTATCGGGCCGAGGAGCTGTGCGGCGAAGCCGGGATCGAGGCGCGCGGGCTGTGGCAGGGCTTCAGGAGCCGGCGGCGCGAGCGAGCCGTTCGGCAGCGCTTCGAACTCGAAGTCCGGTTGCGTTCCGCCGTTGCGTGCGCCTTGCCCGGCTGGCGCGCCGTTGGGCGGTGCTTCTTGGCGCTCGACGACGACTCGGAACACCGCCTTGATCGCTTCGTCGGCGATGTTGTTCTTCAGATCTTCGAAGATCTCGTACGCTTCTTTTTCGTACTCAACGCGCGGGTCTTTCTGACCGTACCCGCGCAACCCGATACCGGTCTTGAGCGCGTCCATCACGTACAGGTGGTCGACCCACAGGCGGTCGATGATCGGCAGCATCACGTACTGCGATTCGATCACGCGCATCAGGTCGGGTGTGAGTTCGGCCTCCTTCGTCTCGTAAGCCTCGACCGCAAGCTCCCCGAGCCGAACCTTCATCGTCTCGCGGTCGAGCTTCTCAAGCTCCGACACGCCGATCTTCTGCCGAATTGGGAAGATTAACTCGATCTCGGTCAGGATCTCTTCGAGGTCCCACTCGGAGGGATGAACGTTCTCGGGCGCGTTCTGGTCGACCGCCACCGCGATTTTTTCGTGAAGCGTCTGGATCATGAGGTCGCGCAACGACTCGCCGTTGAGCACCTTGCGCCGCTCGCTGTAGATGATCTCGCGTTGCTTGTTCATCACGTCGTCGTACTCGAGGACCGACTTACGGATCTCGTAGTTGTGATTCTCGACCTTCGACTGGGCACGTTCGATCGAGCGCGAGATCAGCTTCGCCTCGATCGGCGTTTCGTCGGTGAAACCGACCGCGTTCATGATGCTCTGGATGCGTTCCGCGCCGAAGAGGCGCATCAGCTCGTCTTCAAGCGAGACGTAAAAGCGCGTCGAACCCGGGTCGCCCTGACGGCCCGCGCGGCCCCGCAGCTGGTTGTCGATGCGGCGCGACTCGTGCCGCTCGGTGCCGATGATGTGCAAGCCGCCGAGCGCGGCTACGCCCTCTCCGAGCTTGATGTCGACGCCGCGCCCCGCCATGTTGGTCGCAATCGTCGCCGCGCCGTAGAGTCCCGCGTCCTTGATGATCTGCGCTTCCTGCTCGTGATACTTGGCGTTGAGCACGTTGCACTCGACGCCGCGACGGCGCAGCAGGGCAGCAAGCCGCTCGCTCTTTTCGATCGAGCGCGTGCCGACCAGGACCGGACGCCCCTTCTCGTGCTCGGCGACGATCTCGTCGACGACCGAATCGAACTTCGCGCCCTCGCTCTTGTAGACGATATCGCCCATGTCGTCGCGGCGCACGGGCTGATTGGTCGGAATCATCACGACGTCGAGCCCGTAGATGTCGCGAAACTCGCGCTCCTCGGTCTTGGCGGTACCGGTCATGCCGGCGAGCTTTTTGTAGAGCCGGAAGTAGTTCTGGAACGTGATGGTCGCCAGCGTCTGGTCCTCGCTGCGAACCTTCATCCCTTCCTTGGCCTCGATCGCCTGGTGGATTCCGTCGGAGTACCGCCGGCCGTACATCAAGCGGCCGGTGAACTCGTCGACGATGATGACCTCGCCCTCCTTGACGATGTATTGCTGGTCCCGGTGAAAGAGGTGCCAGGCCTTTAGCGCCGCGTTGAGCTGGTGCGTTAATTCGAGATTGCGCTGATCGTAGAGGTTGGTCACGCCGAGCATCTTCTCGACCTTGGCGACGCCCTTTTCGGTGATCGGCACGGCGTGGGCTTTCTCGTCGACGGTAAAGTCTTCGCCTTTGACCAAGCGCGGAATGAGCTGGGCAAACTTTTGATAGAGATCGGTCGCGTCTTGACCCTGCCCGCTAATGATCAACGGCGTCCGCGCCTCGTCGACCAGAATCGAGTCGACCTCGTCGACGATCGCGTAGTGTAGCTCGCGCTGAACCATGTCCTCGAGGCGCCACGCCATGTTATCGCGCAGGTAGTCGAACCCGACCTCGTTGTTGGTGACGTAGGTGATGTCGGAGTTGTACGCAGCGCGGCGCTGCTCGGAAGCGAGATCGTGCTGGATGACGCCGACCGAGAGCCCGAGGAATTCGTAGAGCGGGCCCATCCACTCGGCGTCGCGCCGCGCGAGGTAATCGTTCACGGTCACGACGTGCACGCCGCGCCCGAGGAGAGCGTTTGCGTAAACGGCGAGGGTCGCGACCAGCGTCTTCCCTTCGCCCGTCTTCATCTCGGCGACCTTACCCTCGTGCAAGACCTGGCCGCCCATGATCTGAACGTCGAAGTGCCGCATGTCGAGCGTGCGCTTGCCTGCCTCGCGGCAGACGGCGAACACCTCGGGCAGCATGTCGTCCAGCGCCTCGCCGCCCGCCAGGCGCTCTTTAAACTCGGCCGTCTTCGCCTTTAGCGCCTCGTCGGAAAGTGCCGAAATGTCGGCCTCGAAGGCATTGGTGGCCACAGCCGTGCGCCGCAGGCGCGCAACCTCACGCTCGTTGCCGTCAAAGATCGCCTTGAGAAAGCCCATCTAGGGTGTAACCGTTCGCCTCCGGCCGGGGTTCCGCCCCGCTTAGGCGAGCGGCAGTGAGATGCTGAACGTGCTGCCCTCGCTCTCCGAGGAACGCACGCTCAGCCGGCCGCCGTGGACCTCGACGATTTTCTTGGCGATGTACAGGCCGACGCCGGAGCCGGCGACGCCACGGGCTCGCACGTTCCCGGCGCGGCCGAAGCGCGTAAAGATCCGGGTGAGGTCCTCGGCCGGGATGCCGATGCCGCGGTCGACCACGTCGAGCCGCACGGATGATTCGCCCGGCGCGACGCGCACCGTCACCGGACCGGCCGAGTATTTGAGAGCGTTGTCGACGACGTTGTCGAGCACGTGCCGCAGCCGCGAACGGTCGAAGGCAACGATCAAGGGGTGTTGCGGCACGTCGACGACGATCCGTCCGGTGCCGCGATCGAGCATCTGGACCGCCTCGACGACGAAGGCCACGAAATCTTCCGCGCGGCGTTGCAGTGAAAAGCCGGCGCTTTGCGTGGCCGCCAGCGCCAAGGCGTCCTCCGAAAGCCGCGCCAAGCGCCGAACCTGCCCGACGATCGTCTCGGCGCTGCGCCTAACCTCTCCCGATTCGGTCTCTTGCAGCAGTTCCGAAAAGCCGGAGATGACGGTGAGCGGGCCCTTGAAATCGTGCGCGAACATCGCCATGAGGTCGTCCTTAAATGCGTTGCTCTCAGCCAGTGCCGCATTGGCGCGGGTCGACTGTTCGTATAGGTCGACGTTTCGAAGCGCTAAGGCGGCTAGCGAGACCAGCGCGTCAAGCAGCCGCGTCTCCCAGCGTCCGAATGCTCCCTCCGGGCGCGAAACGACGAGCAGGCCGCCGTGCCCATCGGAGTCGAGCGACCCCAGTTGCAGGCGCAGCGAACCGGGCGGATCGTTACGTTGCTCTGCCGCAAGCGCCGCCGGCAGCGACCAGGTCTCGCCGCCGGCCATGCAGCCCACCAACTCCAGTGCCCCGCCGCGATTCTCGTAGATGCACGCGCGCTCGGCATGAACCAGGCGCATAGCGAGGCGGCACAGGGCCTCAGCCAGTGGTTCGAACTCGGTGAAGCCGAGGATGGTGCGAGCCGCTTCATTGAGCGCGGCACCTTCGGCCGCATACCCGCGGAGCTGATCGAATGCCTGCGCACTCGAGAGGGCGAGCGCGACGTGGCCGGACAGTGCCCGCAGGTAACGCGTCTCCTCTTGGTCCAGCGGTAGTCCGACCAGCACGAAAACCGCGCGCAGTTGCCCGTCGGATGCGATCGCGAGAATGTCGCGCCCTTGCGAACGGATCGTGACGCGCAAGCGCAAGGTATCGAGATCGAAGTCGCTGGAATGGAGCGGCTGGGCTTCGGCTGCTGGTTCGCTTGCGATCACCAAACGGAACTCGCCGTCGCGCAACTCGTACGCGCCGCATGGGCGCCTGAGATCGTGCGCGAGCCCACGCGCGACGATCGCCAAGACATCCTGCGCACCGCGCGCATCGCGTAAGGCCAGCGTCGTACGCTCCAGGCTTTCGGCGCGGCGCTGGCGCTCGCGTTCGGCGAGGCTGCGCTTGGTGTGCTCCAATGCGAGTTCGACCAGCATCGCCACGCCTCGGAGCATGACGATATCGAAATCGTCGAAGGCGTGCGGCGAGCCGAAAACGACCGCGATACCCGCCTGGCGCTGATCTTCCGCGAAGAACGGAACGAGCAGCGTGCGATCGTCGCGCACGACCGCGCCGCTGAGGAGGCAAGCCTCGACCGAGGTACCGGCGAGCGCGAACCGTGGAGCGCCGGCCGCTAGCGCTTCCGACTCGGAGGCGCCCTCTACGACCGCAACGGTTGGGTCCGTCGAATCCCGCACGTAAAAGGCACAGCGGTCGGCGCCAAACGCTTCGCGCGCCTCGCGTGCCACGAGCGCCAACATTTCGCTGCGCTCGCGCGAGTCCCGAATGCACGCCGCGACGCGTACCAGTGCCGCGCTGCGCTCGGACGCCGGCTCACCGGCGCGGATTGCCGACAAGCCCTTACACCGGCCGCTTTTCCGGGTGGTTAATGACGGCCGTGGAGAGCCGCTGCATCAAACCGCCGACCGTCACGAAGGTAAACCCCGCTTTCCGAAAGCGCGCCACGACTTGGGGCAGCATTTCGACCGTCGCCAGCCGCCCGCTATGCAAGAGAATGATGTCCGGCGCCGTCGCGTGGGCCTCGACGTGCTCGGCGATCTTCGCCGGCGCAATGGCGCGCCAGTCACCCGGATCGTCGTTCCAAAGAATCACGTGATACCCGGCGTCCTGCGCAACCTTGACCGTCTCTTCGCTAAAGCGTCCGTGCGGCGGCCGCATCATCGTCCGAATCGCGGGATCGTACACATAGCGCTCGAGCGCTTCGGCGCCGCCCTCGAGCTCGCTGCGTACGGTGCGTGGATCGAGCGACTCGAAGTCGGACGGGTGCGTGAGCGTGTGGTTAGCGATCTCGTGCCCATCGCGCTCGATGCGCTCGGCCAGCTCGGGAAAGAGCTCGGTGTCGTGACCGATGAGAAAGAACGTCGCTTTGACGTGCAGCTCGGCCAGCACGTCCAACAGCAGCGGCGTTTCGACTGGGTAGGGACCGTCGTCGAACGTGAGCGCCACCAGTCGCCGTTCGGCCCCGTCGCCGGCGGGTCGATCGTGTAAGAAGCGGTCGAGCCGCATGTCGAGCGAACGCGAGAGCGCACGGTGCGAATCCATCGTCCGCGTAACGATCGCCGGGATCACCGGTTCGCGCACGTGCAGGATCGCGCGATACGTGCCGTAGGCGACGATGACGGCAGCCACCGCCCACGCGACCCCGCGCAGGCTACGATTCATTTGAGGCGCATTTACTTGACGGCGGAAGCCTCACTCTGGGGCGGCTTACCGTAGTCGCGACCGACGATGACCGTGACGTCGCTTTGGACCGGCGCGCCGCTCGTCGTCGCGTCGGCCTCGACGACCGCACTCTTCATGGGCAGGGCGCCCTTGACGCGTTCGCCCGCAAGCGGCATCGTCGAGTGTACGTGAATCTCGGTCGCGTTGTAATCGTAGGAGCTCGCGTCGCCGACCGACCCGACGACGAATCCGTGGCGTTTGAGCAGGTCGGCCACCTTGGCGGCGGCACCCACGAATCCGCTCCCGTTTTGCACGTCGACGTGAATGCGCGAGGCTGGAATCGCCGCGACGGCGCGGGCATCGACTGGTGCCGGCGACCCGATCGGCTGGAGGAAGAGCTTGCTCACGAGCGCGTTTTTGGCGGCGTCGTCGGCGATGATCACGTTGCCGCAGCATGCCAGATCCTTGTCGCTGACGTAGGGGACTTGCTGCGTCTTCACTTGGGCGAGGTCGATGTGTTGGAAGGCAACGGCCAGGCTCAGCGCCTCGCGCGGAGTGATGTCGGTATAGACATTGTGCTCGATCACGTTGACGAGCTGGTTCATGTGCACGAAATCGTTGAACCGATCGTTGCGCAGCTTCGCGAGCGTGATGCGAATGATCTGCTGCTGGCGTTTGATTCGGCATGGGTCGCCGCACGCGTCATGGCGGAAGCGGCTGTACGACACGGCTTGGTTGCCATTCATATGATAGCGCTTGCCGCCGACGAAATGGATCGAGAGGTGGCCCCAGTGGTCGTCGTAGTCCATCGTCTCGTCCGGGACGACGTCGATTCCGCCGATCGCGTCGATCAGCGACTTGGTGGCGTTGATGCGCAGCGCAACGTAGCGGTCGAAGCCGTAGATTCCCAGAAAATCGGCAACCGCCCGTTCGGCGCGGTGCGCTCCGTCCGCGGGCGTCTTCCCGAGCGCATAGGCCGAGTTGATTTTGTCCTCGTGACCGTTCGGGAAAACGTAGTCCATGTCACGCGGNNACCGCCATGATGGTATCGCTGCGCGCGTTGGCGGAATACTCTTGATCTTTCTCGTCGTAGTTGTAGTCGATCCCCAGCAGTAAGACGTTGATGCGGTCCTTGAGGAAATGCGCCTGCGGCTGCTCGATGAACATCCCGGCGACGACGTCGGTCGGTGACCTGCGCTGGAGCAGGGCCTGCGTTGCGACGACGCCGATGGCGAGGCCGACCAGCAGCATGGCTGCAACCGAAAGGCAGTTCAAGAATACGCGCAATGGCGTCGTAGGGGGCCGGGGCGCCAGGTGCTTAGCCAACGAGCGCCGCCTCCTCTCGCCCCGCACCGGCTTTCAAGCTGCCGTGGAAATCGAACGCGGTCGCTCCTTCCAGCGTGACCTCGACGAAACTTCCGGCACGCACGTCGCCCGTAAAGAAGATCGCTCCGTCGACGCCCGGCGCCTCACCCTGCGAACGGCCGAGCCACGCATGCGCGCTGCCCAGCGCCGTGCGCATCGGATCGCCGGCCCTGAGGCGGCGCCGCTCCTCGACGAGCACTCGCTCGCTGCGGCCGAGCCGCTTCATGCGAGCGCGTTCGGCGGCGCGCCGCTGCACGTCTCGCAAACGGATCAGGCGGAGGCGCTTCTCGCGCTCGGGCACCTGCTCCGCAAGCGAATCGCCCGGCGTTCCGCTCTCTCGGCTGTACGCGAAGAAGCCCGCCCGGTCGAGCTCTGCGCGCTCGAGCCAGCCGGCCAAGTAATCGACGTGCTCTTCGCGCTCCCCCGGGAAGCCGGCGATAAACGTCGAGCGCAGCGTCACTCCTGGAATCCGGCGCCGCAAACCCTCGATGATCTCAATGTAGCGCTCGCCGTTCCAGGGACGCCGCATGCCCCGCAAGACCTCGGGGTGCGCATGCTGCAACGGCATGTCGACGTATTTGCAAACCTTCGGCAAGGCCGCCATCGCGTCGATCAGAGCGTCGTCGACCGTCGCCGGATAAAGGTAGAGCAAACGGATCCACTCGAGCCCATCGATTGCATGCAATTTGCCCAGCAGGTCGGCGAGGCGATCCGCGTGCGGACCGCGATCGCGCCCGTACATGGAGCTGTCTTGCGCGATCAAGATGAGTTCGCGCGTGCCGCCGTCGACGAGGGCCCGCGCTTCGGCCAGCAGCGACTGCGAGCTGCGGCTGCGGAAGCGGCCGCGCAGCGCCGGAATGATGCAGAACGTGCACGGGTGATCGCAACCTTCGGCGATCTTGAGATAGGCGGTCGCGGGAGGCGTCGTGATCAAGCGTGGCAGGAAGTCGTGCTCGGGCTCGGGTTGGAAATCCAAGCGGCACGGCGCTTTTCCGGCCCATGCGTCTTCGAGGACCTCCGCGATCGAGGCATACGCGCCCGTCCCGACGATGCCGTCGATCTCCGGGATCAGCGTGCGCAACTCGTCCCCGAATCGCTGCGAGAGGCAGCCGGCCACGATGAGGCGTTGATCCGCTCGCTTGCTTGCCGCGTGCTGCAAGATCGCTTCTGTCGATTCAGCCTTGGCGGGGTCGATGAAAGCGCAGGTGTTGATGACGAGGGCATCGGCGGCGGACGCCTCGCCCACTAGCTCCCAGCCGGCGCTGCCAAGCCTGCCCATCATAACCTCGGAATCGACCAGGTTCTTGGCGCACCCGAGGCTGACGAAGGCGACTCGCCTAGACGGGGAATCGATCATTGCGCTCGCTGGGAACCGCCCGAGGGTCGATCCGGTTGCCGAAACATCACGTCCTGTGTGTCCTCTCGAGACCGCCCGCGGCCGACTTTTCTGAGAACCCCCTTTGAAGGGCTCAGCAGCCTGCTTGCCTTCGACCGCCACGCCGCTCGTTCCGTCCCGGGGCCGCGGGGGGCCGCCCTTACCGGTAGTTGACGAATTGGAGCGGCAGCTCGTAGTCCAGGGCTCGCAGGATCTGCTGGACTTTCTGCAGGTCGTCTTTGTTCTTGCTGGAGACGCGCAACTGCTCGTCTTGCAATTGTGCCGCCACCTTGAGCTTTGCGGCCTTGATCGCCTCGATCAGCGCCTTGGACTTATCCTTGGGGATGCCGCTCTTGATCGTGACGATTTGACGCACGGCACCGCCGGCCGCCGGCTCGACGGTGCCGTACTCGAAGGCCTTGAGCGAGATGCCGCGCTTGGCGGCCCTGGTCTGAATGATGTCGACGACGTTGCGCAGCTTGAGCTCGTCGTCGGTTAAAATCGTGATCTGTTTTTCAGTGTTGTCGATCTGCGTCTTCGAGTGCTTGAAATCGAAGCGGCCCGCGATTTCCTTACGGGCCTGATTGAGCGCGTTGTCGAGCTCTTGCGCGTCGACCTTTGAAACGACGTCGAACGAAAAATCCGCCATCTCGTCGGCTACTCCTGAGCGAGGGTATACGTCTTCTGCACCACGTCGCCGGGGGCGCCCATCGTGCCGAGGTCCTTCCCGTTGAGCGAAGGCTCGACGCCCCCTGCGTTACCCGCCCGCACGACCACCGTCTTTCCGTGGAAGTCGCCACGCCAGCCTGCCGGCAGAATGCCTTCGAGCACCTTGACGCCGTCCACCTCGACCAGCAGCCACGAGCGTTGCGTGAGGCGCAGCTCCAGAGCTCGGACCGTTGCGCTTGGGCGGACGGCCGGCGGAGCAGCGGTCGGGATCGGCGGGGCTGCTTTTGCCGGGTGCTGCGCGAGCGCGCCCTGCTGAGCTCCCGGGCCGCCCGATGCGTTCTGCCATTGGTAGTAGCTGTAGCCGACGAAAGCGACCAGAACGACGGCGGCGGCACCAGCCAGGAGCAGCCACACCGAGGGTCCGCGCCGGCCTGCCGCGGGAATGACCGGGGTGCGGGCTGCGGCCGCTTCGCCCGGGCCGAGCGAAGCATTGAAGCGCTCGACCGCTCCCTCCGGATCGATCCCAAGAAAGCGAGCGTAGGTACGAATGAAGCCGCGGACGTAGACCGGTGCTGCGATCGCAGTCCACTTCTCGTCTTCTATGCTCTGAAGATAGACGGACCGAATGTGGATCTGTTCGGACACGTCCGAAAGCGAGAGATTGCGCGCTTCACGAGCCGCGCGAAGCTCCTCGCCAAGGCCAGGCATGCGGTTTGAGTTAGCGTCCCCGATGGGTTATCCTGGTATGAGGTATGTCCGGTAAAGCGCGTGTGGTTGCGGCAATGAGCGGGGGCGTCGATTCGGCGGTCGCTGCCGGCTTGCTTGCGGAGGCCGGATACGACGTTGTCGGCGTCACGATGAAGATGTACGCGCCGACGCGCGCCGCTTACGCGAAGTCGTGCTGCGGTGCCGAAGACTTCGATGACGCACGCCGCAGTGCGGCGGTCCTCGGCATCCCGCACTACGTGCTCGACTTCGAGGAGACGTTCCGGCGTAATGTTATCGAGCGCTTCGTCGACGACTATCGCGGCGGCAGGACGCCCAACCCGTGCATCGCCTGCAATAATTTCGTCAAGTTGGGCACGCTGCGTAGTTTCGCCGAGCGCACCGGCGCGCAGTTCGTCGCGACCGGCCACTACGCTCGGCTGGTGCAAGCCGGCGACGGGCCGCACCTCTTCATGGGCGATTTCGCCAAGGATCAGTCCTACGCGCTCGCCCAATTGGCACCGGTGCAATTGGCCGCGCTCTTGCTGCCGCTCGGCGAGCTCTCGAAGGCACAAACGCGCGCTCACGCGGCGCGACTGGGGCTGCCCGTCCATGACAAGGCAGAGTCGCAGGACATCTGCTTCGTCGAAGGGGGCAGTTATCGCAGCATTCTGCAGCGCACGGCAGCGCAGGCTGAAGCCGGCGGCAACATCGTGACCGTGCAAGGCGACCAAATTGGGAAGCACGCAGGGTTGTCCGATTTTACAGTCGGCCAGCGGCGCGGCTTGCCGGCGACCCACTTCAACGACGGGCCGCGCTATGTAACGCGGCTCGACCCGCGCACCAATACCGTCGTCGTCGGGCGCGAGGACGAGCTCTACTCGTTCGGCCTCATCGCGCGCGAGGTTAACCTCGTTCGCCCTGAACGTCTCGCCGCCGGATCCGTTCGCGTGCGCGCCATGACGCGCTATCGCGCTCCCTTGAATTTCGCGAGCGCGACGTTACAAGCGGACGAATTGCACGTGCGCTTCGAAGAGCCCGAACGCGCGATCGCGCCCGGCCAGCTCGTCGCGCTCTACGCCTGCGAGACCGGCGAAGTCCTCGCCGCCGGCACGATCGCACAAGCGCTGTAGGGGACGCGCGGCCTCTACTGGCTTCGCACGACCTCGAGGGCCGCAGCCTTTCCGCTTACGAGCTTTGCGACCGCCGACGTTTTCGTGACCGATACGACCTGGATCACGCCCTTCGGGATCTCCGACGTAATCATCTTCCCGCTGTCGGGGTCTTTGAGCTGCTTGACCGAAATCACGTCCAACATCATGCCCGTCGCGAGACCCGCGTCGGTGCCTGCGTTGATGACGATGTCGTCACCGTCGATCGTTAGGATGCGACCGTGCACCGCGGGGCCGCTCGGGCCCGCGGCCGCAAACTTCGCCGGATCGATGTGTGCGACGATGATCCCGGCTTCGTCGTTGATCAGGTGTCCCATCGTCGAACTCGTGAACTGCTCGTTCGAATAGCCTCCGGCGCCAAAGGCGTTCCACGTCGAGGCGCCGCCGCCCATGCCCCACGATGTGCCGCCTTTGGTTTGTTCGTCTGCAAACGATTGCAGGATCGAGCCCGTCACGGCATCGATGACGCGCACTTGGACCTTCAGCGTCACGCGCTCCGTATGCACGCCTCCGAGCATCCCACCGAGCGCGCCGCCGACAAGGCCGCCCGCCGCGCCGGCAGCCCCGCTTCCGCCCGTTTTGTCGAACTGAAGGATGTTCCCGGTGATGAGATAGCGCGCACCGATGAGGTGACCGCTCTGGACGAGGGTCGCCGGCGACACTTCGCCGGCCGTCGATAGCTGGTGCTCCTGCATGATGTCCGCCATGTGCTTGCGATCGACGACATTGAACTTGCCGCCGTTCACGAGCTGGTCGGTGACGAGATCGGAGAGTGCAATCCCGGGTTCGAAATTACCGTACCAATCGCTCGTGAGGCCTTGGGTGCTGAAATTGAGCACCGCCACCGTCGGGTTTCCGGCGGCGCGGGCCGCAAGCGGAATGCCGCTCGCGACAAAAAGGAGCCCGATCGTGATCCCGCCGGCAAGAGCGCGGCGGACGGCGGCAAGAGAACGCATCAAGCACCTCCCTAGAAAGAGACGGACAATGAGGTGAGTGGCTTCGCCGCCCGGCGTCACGTGCCTACCGGGCTCACCCAGCTGCGCCGGAGTAGGTTCGGGGCGCACGCTCGTCGCAGCAAGTCCGGCGGAGGGTGCGATGTCACGTAGCTTTTTTATTTGCGGTCTTGCGCGTGCGAGCGCGAGCCTCGTTCTTGCCGGCGCAGCAGTCATTGTTGCCGGCCCAGCCGACAGTTCGGTTTCCGTCGTTTCGCGAACGCCCACGCTGCGGCCAGTCCAGCTCGCGCGACCGATTGTCCGCGCGCCGCGGATGGATGCGGCGGGTTGCAGTAAAGCAGTCGTCTACGCAGCTTCCTACAACAACACGGTTTACATCTACGACCAAATACGCAATCGCAAGGCGGCGTGCGGGTCGATCACGGGTCTGGTGAACCCGCAAGGGCTGTTCGTCGACAAGTCCCGCAACCTTTGGATCGTGAACGGTGGAAACGGCCGCACCGTCCTCGGCGAAGTGTTGGAGTTCTCGCCGGGGAATCCGTCGCCGGTCAAGACGCTGCAAGACTCCGCCGGGGCGCCGGTCGACGTAGCTATCGACCACAAGTCCGGCACCGCGTACGTCTCGAATATTACGCAGAAAGGCAGCCTGCCGGGCGCGATCGAGGTGTACGCGGGCGGCAGCACCACGCCGACTGCGACGCTCACCGATCCCGAAATGACATACGCGTTCTACGACGCCGTCGACAATCAGGGCAACCTGTACGTGACCTTTCTGCACGCGACGAGCACGATGGGCGTCGGACAGGTCGATGAGTGGATCGGGGGCAGCGGGTCGCCGCTGAATCTCGGCATCACCTTGCAGGCTCCGGGCGGCATCCAGACGACGTCGACGGGTGCGCTGCTGATTTGCGACCAGCTGGCGCCGGCCTGCGGCGATTTCGCTCCCGGCTCGACGACTATGACCGACAAATTCGCAACGACGGACAGCGATCCGTTCGCCGTGGCTCTCGATAAGCATGAGAAGCACGCTTGGGTCGAAGACACCGGAACCGGCGACCTTCAGCATTGGACGTATCCAGGTCCCGATGCAAAGCCGCTCAGCCAATTCGCCGTTACCGGCGGTGCCTACGCCGGCGTTGCCGCGAGCCCCGCAGCTCCGCCGGGCGCACCCTGGTAAGGCCGGCGAATTTACGAAGCGGTTGCGAGCGGCATGTCGGGGCGCAGGTTCCAATACGTATCGCGCACGACGGGACGGAACCCGGCACCGATGACGATCTCCTCGAGCTGCTTACGGGTCGCCTCGTTGGTGGATCCCGCGTCGTGGACCACGCGTTCTTCGAGGATCGTTCCGCCCATATCGTCGCAACCGTAGAAGAGCGCCAGCTGGCCCATCTTTAGGCCGGGCGTCAGCCACGACGCTTGCAGGTGCGCGAAGTTGTCGAGGTAGAGCCGCGAGATCGCGAGCACGCGCAGATACTCTAGTCCGCTCGCCTCTTTGCCCTTGAGGGGCGTTTTCCACGGCACGTAATACCACGGGATGAAGGCGGTGAAGCCGTGCGTCTCGTCCTGCAAACGGCGCAGCACGTCGAGGTGCTCGATGCGCTCGGCTTTGGTCTCGATCGAACCGAACATCATCGTAGCAGTGGTCGGCATGCCAAGCATTTGCGCTTCGCGCATCACGCCCAGCCACTCATCGGGCTTGGCCTTGCGCGCGCTAATGCGCTTGCGCACCCGCTCGACCAGGATCTCCGCGCCCGCACCGGGGAGCGACTTCATGCCGGCCGCTTTGAGGCGCACCAAGACGTCGCTCGGGCTCGAGTCCTCGACCTTGGCCAGGCCAATCACTTCCGAGACGGAGAGCGAGTGGATGTCGACGCTCGGAAACTCGGCGTGCACGCGCCGGAACAGGCGTTCGAACCATTCCAAACCGAGCTCGGGATTGACGCCGCCTTGAATCATGATCTGCGTCGCGCCCTGATCGGCAGCCCACTTGACGCGCGAGAGCACCTGATCGTGCGACATCGTGTAGCCCTCGGCGTGGTGCTCGGGGCGGAAAAACGCGCAGAACGTGCAGTGCACGTTGCAAACGTTCGTGTAGTTGATCGTCGTGTCGATCACGTAGGTGACGTCGCTTGTCGGATAGAGCGCCAGACGGCGGGCGTGCGCCGCAGCGCCTAGCTCGTGCAACGGCGCCTCCGTGTAGAGCTGGACGCCTTCCTCGAGGCTGAGCCGGCCGCCGCTTGCGGCCCGCTCCAGTAGCTCAACGATGGGCAAGCAGCACCTCCGGCTCGACGCTTGGAATGCGCGGGATCGCGCCGGCGGCGTAAAGCTCGGCGAAGTAACGCGCTAGCCCTGCGCGGGCCGCTGCGTCGAAGGCGAAGTTGAGCGTCTCGAAGTACGACGCGTAAAAGCCGGCCGGCCGTGGGCGCGTCGCTTGGGCGACCGCAGCGACCACGTCGAGATGGGCTGCGCCCCAAAGCTGCGCGGAGACGAGCGCGTGCAGCGCTTCGTCGACTTCCTTGGGATGCGAAACGAGGACGTCGCGGCGCACGGCCCAGACCGCGTAGACCATGTCGAGCCCGGTCCATTCGTGCCACGCGGTCCCTAGATCGTGGACGTTCAGGCGCGGGAAGGCGTGACGTGCGTCGATGGCGCGATCGCCGATCAGCAGGGCCGGCTGGCCGCGCTCGGCAGCCGCATAGGGATCGGCGCTTTCCTCGAAGGTGGCCCGCACGCCGTAACGGCGCTCGAGCAGAACGCGCAAGAGGTTGCGGCCGCTAGCCGATTCGCTCGTGATCGCGATCGTGGCGCCGTCGAGCCGCGGGAGCGGCTCCCGGCTGACGCAAACCACCGACCAAACGTCCTTGCGCGAACCGATGCAGATGTGCGGCAAGAGCGCAAAACGCTCGGCGTATAACGCGAAGTGAAACGCGCTGATCGGCCCGAGGTCGAGCCGGCCGTCGAGCAAGGCGGCATTGAGGTTCGCGGGCATGTCGGCCACCAGCGCGCCGGGAAAGCGCACCGCCCCGGTGTCGAAGGCCGTATACACCGGAAGATCGTTGGTGTAAACGATCCGCCCCGAGCGCAGCATCAGTCGCCCGAGGCTCCCGCCATTGCTCGCGGCTGCAGGCGGCGCGCGCGCACGACGTCGCTCTCGCCCTGCTCGGGTTTCCAATCGGGTGGAAAGAGATCGTAGGTCGTGTTGCGCCGGACGGGCACGTAACCCGCCTCCCCGATCAGGCGGCGGAACTCGCGATCGTCGACGTACTGCCCCGACTGCGTTCCGGCGCTGTGGTAGATGCGCTCTTCGTCGGTCGAGCCGTGCGTGCCGTCCATGTCGTCGGCGCCGAAGTGCAGCGCGACCTGGCACACCTTGAGGCCCTGTATCATCCAGTACGCTTTGATATGATCGAAGTTATGGAGCATCAGGCGCGCCGTTGCGAACATGCGGATGTCGTCGAGCCCGGAGGTCCAGCCGCAGTCGCTGAGTTCGTTGCCGTCGGGATGGAACGCCAGCGGAATGAATGCGTTGAAGCCGGGCGAGCGCTCCTGCGACTCGCGCAGCGCGATCAAGTGCTCGACGCGCTCCTCTAATGTCTCGATCGTGCCGTAGAGCATGGTCGCGTTGGAAGCAATGCCTTGCGCGTGCGCGACCTCGTGCAGGCGCAGCCAGTTGGCGGCGTCGACCTTGTTGGGGCAAACCAGCTTGCGAAAGCGTTCGCTGAAGACCTCGGCGCCGCCGCCGTTGATGTTGTCGAGGCCGGCGTCCTTGAGTTGCGCGAGGACGTCGTCGTAAGGAAGCCGGTGCCGCCGGGCGAGATAGTCGATCTCGGCCGCCGTAAACAAGGAAAGCTGCACGTGCGGCAGCGCTTCTTTGAAACGCCGCATCAGGGGAAGCCAGTAGTCGAGCGAGAGCTGACGCGGATCGTGACCGCCGACGATATGCAGTTGGTTGAAATTCGTTCCCGTTTCCAGGGCCTTGGCGAACACCTCGTCAGCCGTCATCCGAACGGCGCGGTCGCGTTCCTTGTTTTCATCGGCGGCGAACGAGCAAAAGCGGCAACCGGCGTAGCAGACGTTGGTCGAATTGATGTAGCGGTTGAGAACGTAGAAGACGTTCTTGCCGCTCTTGCGCTCCTTGGCACGCTTGGCCATGCGCCCCAGCGCGTGCAGGTCGCCGGTGCGCAGAAGCGCAACGCCGTCTTCCCTTGAGAGCGGGATGCCCTCGTCGACCTTATGCTCGATCGGGCGCAGGGCGGGATCGGTTGTGAACGTCACCTAGTTGGTCGACCTCCGGAAAGCCTGGATCTCTAGCCTAGACTCGAGGTTCGCGCCGTACAAGGACTAACCTCGAACGCCGCGCCGCGGGCCTACCGCTAGCGCCGTCAGCATGCAGGCCGCACCGAACAGGTAGCCTCCAGCCACGTCGGTCGCGTAATGGGCGCCGAGCGCCAGCCGCGACCAACCAATGGCGGCCGTCCAGAGTCCGAGCAGGAGCACCGCGCCGAGGCGGACGGCTTTCGGCAGCCGGCTGTTCCAGATATAGACCGCCCACAGACCGTAGAAGGTTAGGGCCAGCGTTGCGTGTCCGCTTGCGTACGAGAACGACGTTTCGCGATGGACGAACCAGTGTTCGGGACGGGCGCGGTGGAAGCGGTCCTTGAAGAAATCACTCACCTTCCAGGCGATGACGAGCGCAACGACCGCCGTCAGGGCGCGGGTGAACGAGCGGCGCCGTATGATTCCCAAGAGCAGCGTCGCGCAGCACAACCCGAAGTACACCGGAAACCGGCCGGCCGCGCTGAGGAAGGCCGCGAGACCGAGCGAGTGCCCGGCCAGGGACCCGGCGGCACGGTCGAGGCTTCCCGGCGGCGTACCGCTGACGATTATCCCCAGCGTCAGGAAGGCAGCGAAGCAGAGCAACGCGGCAAACAGTGCAACTCGGCGCGCCGCCACGTTTGACGCCGGGCGCCGCGCGAGCACGCTGCGGGTCACGCGCCTTGTGCGAACAGATTCGTTTGTTCGTCGCGGCCGAGCCGGTCGGCGATCGTTTCCAGTTCGCCGAGACCGATATTGATCTGACGGGCTTTGGTGCCTTCGTGCGGCCCGACCACCCCGAAATCTTCGAGCTGCTTCATAACGCGGACCGCTCTCGGGTGCCCGATGGAAAAGCGCTGCTGCAACTGCGCCGTTGAAGCAAATTTCGATTCGATGATGAAGCGCGCGGCTTCGTAGCACAGGGCGTCGACTTCGCGTTTGGATTTCTCGTCGT
>PMHO01000037.1 GCA_003156715.1 Candidatus Tityobacter terrigena | reverse complement strand
CGGCCAGAAGCGGCGTAGATTTGGAGATGTTCCTGGCCTCAAACGTGTTGACACATTCCGTGCGATGCAATCCGCTCCATCCCCATTCCCACAATCGCGCGGACTGACGGGTTTGCCCTTGGCGCAGGCCTTGAGATCGCAGTATCATGCGACCTGCGCGTCGCGTCAACGACGGCAGTATTCGGCATGCCAGAAGTGCAGCTGGGCATCCCCTCAGTCATTGAGGCCGCGCTGCTACCAATGCTCGTTGGCTGGGGCAAGACTCGGGAGATGCTGATGTTAGGCGCGCGAATTAATGCTCAGCAAGCGCTCGCGTGGAATCTTGTTGAACACATCGCAACTCAGGATGCGCTAGACACGGTCGTGGAGACGATCGTCGGCCAGATCTTGAACTGTCCGCCCCTCGCGGTTCGATCTCAGAAGGCCCTCATCCGCTCTTGGGAACAGTTAACCTTGAAAGATGCCGTCGAAGCCGGAATCGAGGCTTTGCAGCCGCATTCGAGACAGCGAACCGAAAGACACCATGGCTGCATTCCTAGAGGAGCAAGCCGCGCGAAAGTCGCAACGCCGCCGTTAAACGCAAGCTCTACGGTACCACGCGGGAAGCCGGTGCGAACTATGACGGGACCGTCATCGATGTGACGGCAGACTGAGCGGATGTAGCTGCGACGGTGAAACGGCCGCGTTGCAGAACACTCCGAGGAATGTGCGAGGTTACAATGATCAGCCGACCGAGGCACACCGTTAAATTTAGAATCTGGTTCATCGTCGGCGCCACAGCCGTGTCTCTGGCGCTCGGACTATCCGTCCACCCTATCGGACTCGCTGTTATTGCGACGACGACATCTCCGCAAGGAACCACGTCAGCTAACGATCTGAAAATACCCCCTTCGGGATATCGCGACTGGAAGCTGATTTCCGTGGCCATCCTTGGAACGCCATTCAGCGATATTCGCGCCAAACTGGGCAACGATCTCGCGGTCAGCGCCTTCCGTGAAGGGAAGGTCCCGTTCCCGGACGGCGCAATGATTGCGCGCCTTGCTTGGAAACAAGTTCAATCCGAGGTAAACAACGACGCATTTCGCGCAGATCCGTCGGCGGAACACTTGAGTCCGGCTGGGCTTGAGAAACTCCTCGCCACATCTTTCGCGGCAGGGACACCGACGAACGTTCAATTCATGATCAAGGACTCAAACAAATATGCCTCGACCGGGGGCTGGGGTTTTTTCCAATTTACCAACGGCAAGCCTGACCATGTTATACAAAGCAGCTGCTTCGCATGTCACGCGTCGGGAAGTGCTACTAACTTTGTTTTCACCCGTTACTCACCGTGATGTCGAAGACTGAGACCACCAAACCCGCGACCGCGAACAATCACGACATCATGGGCTGAGCGAACAATGACGCAGCCTGATCGAGAATACAGTGGCGTTGCTGACAGGGGCCGGTAGCGGAATCAATCCGACTCCATTCGCTCGGCCCATTGCGAACGCCACGCCGCCGGAGCAAACGGTTCCGCGAAATACTGCGTTTCGTGGATTACTTTGTCTCCTCGAAACTCGTGGATGTTTACCGTATACCACGGCTTTCCGTCGTACAAGATAACGACCTCGCTTACCCAAACCGTGCCGCTGCCCATTATCCGCCGTATTTTAGATATGGCCGGATGATCTGGGTCTGCGGATCGCTGAGCGACCAGGTTCGCGCGGCCGCGTATTCGTTCGCCCGATTGAGGGAAGTCGCAAACGACGTCTTCCTCGTAGATGTCACCTGACGTGGGCTTCGCCCAGCGCTGCTCGAGCATCGAGATCCGAATAGCGGATTCGTCCATAAAGCACTCCTCAATACGCCATTCTACCACGTGCAAAGCCGTGGAGCAACAAAAGAGCCGGTTGTCGCCGTGTACCGGCTTCACGGTAAAAGACGCTCGCGGGGCCTACAGATGAAGTGGTGGAGTCGTCCGCGAGCGCGCCTACCTCAATAATGCTTGAACGGTGTGTCGCCGCCGACGTGTTTGACGAGGGTGACGGCGAGTTGCAGGTGGGCTTGGATCGTCGGCAGCCATTTCTGCGCGAAAGCACGTAGTTGCGCATCGCTCCCATCACGAGCCTCCGCCGCGTAAGCGGTCTGCGCGGCGAGGTGATCGCCGATCTGCAGCATCGCATAGTTCTGATCGAAGTCGACGGGCTCAACGTGCGCGAGGTACTGCAGCGCAAGGACGTCGGGCGCTGCGAGATCGGTCAACATCTGACGGGCATAAGCGGCCACCCCGTCAGGTGATGTGCGCCGCAAGGCGAGTTTGGCTGCGTCGAACTCGGCATTGTTTCCCTGCGTCGCCGCGACAACGAAGGCGACGTCGACGGCAGGGAGTCGCGGTGGGTGTTCCGACGGCGGCGTCGGCGCGGACACGGGCGCCATGTTCTGCGCCCAAGGAACGCGAACCATCCGGCAGCGAGGAGTAGCGCGTGCTTCCTGCCGGCAACTCCTCGATCGGCGGAAAATGGTGGATGCGCCGCCCGACCGCCGCGTCGTACACTTTCGTCGACTTGTAGACTGCCTTCTTGGAAACGACTCAACCATGCGATTTCTGCACACCTCTCGCGATTGGCCGGCCTCGTCCGCAACTGCCCGCCGGAACTGGAGCCAAAGACCCCTCTTCGTTCCGGTATTTCGCTGCAGCACTCTTTCGGTATAGATATCGTAGACTTTGCATGCGAAGCCGTTTAAGCTGTCGCTTTGGATCAGAGCACACACCGCCCTTTACGCCACGCGCCGCCGGCTCGGCGCGGGGTTTGCGGATCTCAGCGTGGTGCGAGCACGCGCGCCGGTTGTTGAGTTTAGGAACCGTTCGTGCAGCCCGGGTCAGCGGTGATGGTGATCGTCCCGTCGCTGTAGCTGTCGAGGCTCGGATTGAAGTCGTCGTAGCCGTATCCAACGATGCCGGTCTTACTAAAGGCGCCTTGATATGTGTAGTAACTGACGACCCCGCCGTGCGACTTGATCGCGCCGTAGAAGCGGATGCGTCGGCCTTGCACGACCCACAGCCCACGGAAGTCCGAGAACTGCGTCGAGTACCATCTACCGCCTTTGCTGCCGAGTCCGACGTTGACGTCCTTCTTGAAATAGAGGCAGTTGTGGGCGGAGGGGCTGCCGTTGAACGGATACGAGTCGACCGAATAGAGCGCGTTGCCCATCGTCAGGTCCGGGCGAACGGACGAATCCTCGGACTGGGCATCCAACGACGGCGGCGTTTTCAGCACCTCGTCCGGTGCCGCCAAGCCGAGCCGGTCGTGCGTCTGCCTAACGCTTGCGCAGTTGCTTACGGGCACCATGGTGAACGTACCGTCAGTGACCGGGGTCACGTCCTGATTGAAGGCGTCAAAGCCGTACGTGACGATTCCGTTTGGCGTGAGCTTCGCCTGGTGTGTGATGTAACCGGTGGGCTCGCTGCTGCTGTTGATGGAGGCGCCGTAGAAGCGCAGCTCGTTACCGTTTTGCACGATCCAGTTCCCCTCGTAATCTTCGGGGACCGTACCGTTGAGCGAAGACCAGAAGCCGCCGTTTGAGCCTAGGTTGACACCCGAGTCTAGCGTAAAGACGATGCAGTTGGTCCCGATGTTTGTGCCGGCCAAGTTGTAGTAGGTCACCAAATAGTCCCCGCCGGCCACGGTCAGCTGCGGCTTGAGAACCTGCGGTGCGCCTGGCGCTCGCTGTCTAACGAGCGGAGCGTGCTGAGCGAGGCCGCCGGCCGTGGCCGGCGACAAAGCCATGGCGGCGATCGCCGGTAACACGAACGACGCCGCCTTGAACAGACGTGAGCTTAGCATGTGGACGTATCTCCTGTTAACTGCTAGAACGGTCGCCGAGCGTGCTGGGCGGGCCGGTGCGGGCGACCTGCGCCCCGGCCATTCGCTTAGCTGCGCCCACCATAGCACTTTGCGATAAATGGAAAGTAAAAGACTCGGTACACGAGCCTCGCGACCAGGGCTGATTCGGCCACGCCTACCGGCATGATGTTCGCGACGCTCTGTCAAACCGCAGCATGTCATGAGGATCACATGCGCATGCCTGATGTTCTGCGCGCTGGTCGCGTGCAGCGCCCCGGCGACGGCGCCGCTTATGGCGCCTCAGAGCGCGCCCCTCACAGCGTCACAGAGCGAGCGACCGGCGCCGGAGCCGATGATCGCTTTACCGCAGACCCTATCGCCGGCGGCAAATCAGGTCTTTATCGCGGAATCGTGCGCCGAATCGTCGTCCTGCTCGCCCACAGAAGGGCTCGTTTATCGGCTCGATGGGCGCCCGATCACTGACGGCATCGCAAATCCAGTAGCAATGGCTGTCGACACGTCAGGCAACCTCTATGTCTCGAACGCCGTGACAGCCAATGCCGGTAACGTAACCGTCTATGCAGCCCACAGCGGTCGATTGATCCGAGTCCTTACGGGGTACAGGGGCGACTCCTACGCTTTGGCGTTTTCGCCCGACGGTGACCTTTATGTCGTCAGTGACTACATTGACGGGTGCTGCGAAATAGCCGGCTCCGTCGCGGTGTACGCGCCTGGCCAGGCGCTTCCGGCTCGTCGTTTGTCCGACGTCGCAAGCTTTCCAGGTAGACCGGCATTCGATGCCTCCGGTGACCTTTACCAGCCGAACTTCGACACTTTCCCAGGATATATCAGCGTGTACGCGCCGGGAGCACGTGCGCCGTATCGAACGATCAACAAGGGGCTCGGCTTTCCGCTGGCGCTCATGTTCGGCACGCATGAGCAGTTCTACGTACTCAACGGCGTCTTTGGAGGTGGTACCGACATACTCGTTTACCGCCACGACGGCGATTCACCGTTGATGACGATTACGGCGGGGGTGTCAAACGCGTCGGCAATCGCTCTCGATTCCAGTGGCGAATTATACGTTGCTAATCGTGGTCAAGGGAGTGTTCCGTCGAGCGTTAGCGTTTACGCGCCTGGCGCGTCCGAGCCCACGCGCACGATTAAAACCGGCATTCACGTTCCCGTCGCGTTGGCGTTCGATACTGCAGGTAACCTGTATGTAGCCAATGCGCCGCCGAAAGGAGCGAACACCGTGACGGTTTATGCCCCTGGAGCGGAAGCACCAGAAAAGGTATACCGACTGGAAGCAGTTCCGACAGCGCTAGCGGTGCCGTAGCGAGAATTGGCCGGCTTGGCAAGAGTTCCGCTGCCACCAGCCGCTCTCTAGAGACCGGATTCTATCAAGTCGCTACCCGAAGCGCGCGGCGGAGGGCCAGGTTCCATATCGCGCGCTGGGTTTTCCGATGGACGGAGCCCATTCGTGCTTGGAGGCGCTTTTTTGAGCGATAATTCCGGAACTTGTGGCTGGAACTGGGCCGCCTTTCGCCGAAGTCGACCTGACCTGAGCCGTAGGCTTGCTGATTGCACTACTTCACTTTTTGGGAGAGACGCATGAACGACGACAAGACGATTTCACGAGGCGGGATGATTCAAAAGCTTGCCCTGGCGCCAATCATGATCGGCGCCCTTGCCGCGCTGCATACGGACGCCGACGCCGCCGCGACGACCGACCAAAAGACCGCAGCGTATGTGACGCACCCCGTCGGGGGCAAGCAGTGCTCGGCCTGCGCGCTTTACATCCCGGCAAAGACGAATCCGGCAAAGTCGCCGGGAGCCTGCAAGCTCGTGAAGGGAACGATCCTACCCAACGGCTGGTGCAAGTTCTTCTCACCCAAGGCCCACTGAGCGACCGCCCTCGACACAGATGCGAGGTCAGGCTGGAGAGCTAAACCTCCTGGTGGATTGCTGAGAGCCTCTTGCGGGTGACGCTGGTGACATAGAGCCTCAGTCTGCCAGATCCGATGCCCTTACTATTGGGGCGAACTGCTTGGTGAGTGTCTCAGGCGCCCGCGGGGTACCGTCACGCCGAGGCCCTTGCGAAAGCTTGGCCTTTGAACCTCTCGTGCGCCACGCGCGCACAGACGGGTCACAACACGTCGGCGATCAGCTTCGCAGCGCGCGACGCTCCGTCCGTCTGAACGGGACGATAGGCGGTCGGACGCTGCAGTTCGTTTGCGACGGCGAGCGCAATGGCGCCCGGCGTTGCGTCGGCGAATTGCATGCAGCGGCCGGCGTTGTAGCGATCGAGTCGATGGCGGACGTGGAAATTCTGCTCGAAGTGATGTTGCAGCGGAAAGTACACGAACGGACGGCGCGCGGCCGTCAGCTCCATCGTCGTGGTCAGACCACCCTGGACGAGCGCGACGTCGCACGCGCTCAGGTGGCGGTGCAACGCGGGCACGAAGCCCCGCACCTCGACGCCCTCGGGTGCCTCCAGCAGCCCGGTGTCGATGCGCGGGCCGGCGACGGCGATCATCCGTAACCGCGGAATCTGCTCTTTGAGTAGCGGATACGCCGCCATGACCTTGCGCAGCAGCGCGGTGCCGACGCCCGAACCGCCCACGGTCGCGATGCAGACCACCTCATCCGGACCGTATCCGAGTTCCGCGCGCAGGAGCTCGCGTTCGTGCTCGGTCGGCGGGACGAAGCCGGTCACGTAGCCGCCGAAATCGTAATGCGACTGCGTCCATTCGCGGATGACCGGTAAATCCGGCCCGAAGCGGCCGGGAACGATGTCCTCCGGATTGCCGACGAAGATCGAGCGATCGCGCACCTGTGGAAAGCGCTCGATGTGCTCGATCATCTCCGCGTTGTAATCGGCGGCGATGCGGGCTTCCCTTTCGGTGCCGTCCGGCATGGGCAGCCAGCCGACGAAATCCGTCATCCAGACGAAGGCCGTGCGCTTTTCATTCGGATTCTCGTGCAGAAAATGATCGACATCCCAGGCTTCGTCGCCGACGACGAGATCGTAATGGTCTTGGCGAACAGCGTCGTGCAACACCATGAAGTTGTTGACGAGGATCTCATCCATGCGCCGGATCGCTTCGAAGGCGTGCAAGTCGTGCTCACTGCACTCGCTTTCGATGTGCGCCGATTCATTGGCAAGCGCGGCGCTCGCCGGATGAATCGACTCGCCGCCGGCCGCAAGCACGGCGCTGACCGGATGTTGCGCGAGCCACTGGATCTCGAGATTCGGCACGAGCGCTCGCAGTTCGGCGGCGATCGCGGCGTCGCGCTGCGCGTGGCCGAGGCCGATCGGCGATGAGATGAAGAGCGCGCGCTTGTGCCGCCTTGCCCGCGAGGCCTTGCGCGGCGTGCCGATCGCGTCCCGAATCGCGAGGTTGATCGTCACGGGCAGCCTCGCTTGCGGCAGATGGCCGCTCCCCTCGAGTAGCCGGAACTCACCCTGCGTCAGGTCCGCGAGTGCGCGCCCACGATCCGGCGGCACGATCCGATCGAGGTCCCCATGAAGGACGAGCACGGGACACCGCACGAGCGCGGCGAGTTCGCGCGTTTGTTCCTCAGTGAGGCCGGGTGCCACCGCGGTCGCTGCGAGCGTTTCCGGCGTCGTTTCGAGTCCCCAGCCGACGGCGTCCTCAAAGGGTTTCGTCGAGTGCGGTTCCGGCAACGCTTCTGCGAAGAAGAACTCCACGAAGTCCTGGAAGTTCTCGCGCCAGTAGTTGCGATTGTATTTCGCCCAACCGGCGTACGCGTCGCGGGGCTCGGCGAATTTTGCAAGTGCGGCAATGCGGTACCGGTCCGACAGGCCGAGCGGAACGGCCGGGCCTATGAAGACGAGGCGCTCCACCCGTTCGGGATGGCGCGCGGCGAGCAGCAAGGCCCAGCGAGCGCCGGCGGAAAGGCCTACGACCGTGGCGCGCTGCGTCGCCGTCGCATCCAGCACGGCAAGCGCGTCGGCGGCGAAAGCTTCGTCGGAGAAGTCGAGTGAGGGCCTTTTGTCGGAGCGCCCGTTGCCGCGGCCGTCAAAGGTCACGACGCGGCCGTGCCGCGCGAAGTACGGGATTTGCAGCTTCCACATGCGCGAGTGGACGATCGACCATGCCGGCATGAACAGAATGGCGGGTTCGCCGCTGCCGTACGCTTCATACGCGACGTGCACGCCGGCGCGCACGACGACGCCCGCGACGTCCGGCTCGCGCGCTTTCATCGCTTGCTCTCCTTCTGCCAACGCCGCAGGAGATCGTCGATCATCTTTAGCAGCGCGCGGTGGCCGCGGTCGTAGCCGATGAGCCGCTCCATGAGCATGCCCTCGTTGAACGTTCGAACCAAGACCGCAACGGCTTCCGGCGGGAACCGCTTGCGATCGACGCCGTATTCCCGCATTGCTATGGTCACCGCGTCCGTCAAGACCGCATCCCACTGCTCGTGGACGCGCATGAGTCGCTCGCGAAAATCAGGGTTGTTCCAAGCCATCGCCATCAGCTCGTACCAAATCTTGGGGTAGCCCGAAGCGAGGTCGGCGTCGATGTAATCCATCGCCTTTCGCCATTTCTCGATGAAGGGAACCGCCGGGTCGGCATACATCGCGCGTTGCCGCGTCAGAATGCGATCGGTAAACCGCTCGAGCACCCGCAGCAGGAGCTCCTCCATCGAGCCGAAGTAATAGTGCACCAGACCGTGGTTGGCGTGGGCCTCGGTCGCAAGCTTGCGCGTCGTGATCGTCGCATATCCCTCGCGCAGGAGCAGGCGTTCCGCCGCGTCGAGGAACGCCTGCTCCGTTTGCTGTCGCGAGGGCGAGATGCCGGCACGCTCTCGATTCAAGGCTTGACTTCGTACACGATGTTAAACGGCGTCTCCGTCGCGCGGCGAAAGCGAGTGAATCCGGCTTCTCGAACGATGTTCCCGATGCGCGCCTCACCGGCTTGCGCCCCGAGGGCAAGGCCAACCTCTTGGGAGAGCGAGGCAGGCGTGCACAACATCGTCGAGCAGGCGTAGTAGATGCGCCCGACCGGCGTCAGATTTTGCTCGAGCTTGTCGTGGGCGAAGGGCTCGACGACGAGCCAGGTACCGTCCGCAGCCAGAGCTTTGCGGACCGACGCGGCGGCGCCGACCGGATCGCCCATGTCGTGCAAGCAGTCGAAGAACGCCACGAGATCGTAGCCGGCCTCGGGAAGTTCCTTGGCGGTACCGACCTCGAAGACGATTCGTTCGCCGACGCCCGCGGCGCGCGCGCGTTCGCGGGCTACTTCGATCGAATGGCGATGGTAATCGAAGCCGTAGAAGTGCGAATTCGGATACGCCTGTGCCATGAGGATCGCCGATGCGCCGAGCCCGCAACCGACGTCGGCCACCGTTGCGCCGGCGCGAAGCTTCTGCTCGACGCCGCGCAGCGCCGGAAGCCACGAGTCGATCAGGTTCGCGTTGTAACCGGGCCGGAAGAACCGTTCGCAGCCCTCGAACAGCCGTGCATCGTGTTCGTGCCAGCCGAACCCATCGCCCGTACGGAAGCGCTCGGTGATCGCCGGCTCATCGACGATCATGGACTGCAGCAATTGGAAGAGCCCCGTGACGTTGAGCGGGCTCGCCTCGTCGGCGAGCATGAATCCGACTTCCGGCGGCAGCGAGAACCGCTCGCTCGCCGTGTCGTACTCGAGATAGCCGCTCGCGGCTTGATTTGAAAGCCACTCTCGAACGTATCGTTCGGCGGTCCCCGTTCGGGCCGCAAGCTCTTGCGACGTCAGGGCATCGCCGCGTTGCAGCTCGCGATAGAGCCCGAGCTTGTCCCCGACGATCACGAGTGCCGCGCTCGCGACGGCGCCCAAGTCACCGAGCATCTTGCCGACGAACGTATTAAGTTTTTCCGGCTCGGGCGCCCGGACCGGCGCCGCCGCAGTATCGATCGCCATAATCAACCTTTCAGTCATGTGGTTTAGTCGTATGACTAATACTGTAGCGAAAAGGTCGGCGGCTGTCAACCGGCGCGTTCAGGGAATCCGCGTGATCGCACCCTCGGAAGCGAACGACATGCCTCCGAGCCGAGCGTGGATGGTCGTATCGCCGTTCTGGATTTCTTGTGTCCGAAGCCGGGCGGAAACTAATGATGGCCGGGCGTCGTCAGCGCATGGGCGCGCTGAGAAACTCCAGCAGCGAAGCGTTGGTGGCGCGGGGATTCTCATCTTCGAGCCAATGCCCGGCATCCGGGATGACGCTGGTGGTGACGTTCGTGGCAACCGCCGATGCAAACTGCGGCATTAGCGTGCCGACGACTTTGCCCCGCCCATCGCGAGCACCGGCATCGGCAGCGGCGTCTTCGCGAAGGCGGCGTTCCGTTTCGCGTCCGCAGCGAATGCCTGAAAGTATGAGAATCCGGCGTGCATGTTTCCCGGCTGCGCATACGATGCCGACGTGCGTTCCCGCTCGGCCTCGGTGATGCGCTCCGGATGCGCGGCGAAGGCGTCCCAGATCCGATCGAGGTAAATGCGTTCGCGTCCGGCGACCAACGCTTCGGCGTACTTTCCATAAAAATTGAAATGCCACAATGCCGGCGTGGGCAGGATCTGCTGCCACGGTCCGACACCCGGAATCGGTGCATCCATGAGCGCGAGGCGCGTGACCTCGCTCGGATACTGCGCTGCATACGCGTAGGCAGCCATGAGCCCGATGTCGTGCCCGACCACCGCTTCCCGATGGATGTTGAGACCGGCAAGCACCCCGTGGATCGTCCGCGCCACCGACGCCATGTCGTACGGCGCGTCGGGACGCTGTGGCCGCGATTCTCCGAGGCCCGGCAGATCCGGCACGATGACGGTGTGCGTTTTCGCCAACGCCGGTGCGAGCGGCAGCCACATATCGCCCGTGTCGCCGTAACCGTGGAGGAGCAGTCTCTCGAGCAGATCGCCACGGTAGCGCTCGGGGCGCTCGACTAGATGGCCCTCAATTTCGCGACCTTGCTGCGCAATCATCGACTTGCGGCCCGTGTATCGCAAGAAGAACTCGCTGAAGCGGCCCACATCAGTGCGGCCGCCGTCGGTGCCTACGAACGCGGTGTGCGGCTAAGCCCACACCGTGTCACCATTGGNNCCCGCCGGAAGAGGCCGCAGTTGTCGAATTGTGGCGAACGCTGCTGGACACTCAATCCGACGATCAGCTGAATGCCACGGCCAATTCGGCCATCGAGCTGCTCCGTGCGATCAACGACACCGTCGAGCTCGCAACCTGCTGGACGCTACTGGCCGAACGTTTGGAACGCGCAGGCCAACGTGAGCGCGCGCGTGCAGCGCGCAAGTGTGCACAAGCTCTCTCCTACGAAAACGACATCGCAAACATGAGGTCGGCATAGGCGTTTATCGTAAGCGCCTCGGCCTAGCCTCCTATCGCAACGATCGCCAAGCGCGCGTGATCCGAAATGCATGGCCGGCATCGCTGAGGCCCTCGAGCGGCTCCAGCTCGCCCCGGCGATCAGCCGCATCGTTCCTCTCTCCGAAGCGATCTCGTGCGGGTGGAGTTCGAGAGGACTGGCTCCCCGAAGGGAAAGCTGGTGATCGTTCCCATGCGAGAGCCGACGACAACGAGCGTCGAAAGCTGATATTCGGTTTGGCTAGACCGAACCCGTTTCGTCGACGTGGTACGGGAGGAACGGGCAAAGCCAACGACCACGATCGAATAGACTCAGTGCGTGCTGCTATTGAGTCGCCCTCGCCCTGACTGTCCATTAGAACCTCGTTGA
>PMHO01000062.1 GCA_003156715.1 Candidatus Tityobacter terrigena | reverse complement strand
CTCATCTCATCTTATGTACGTCTTAAGTACGCTGCGGCCGCCCGCGCCTAGGCACGGGCGAAATCAAGCCCGTACGAATCGGTGCCAGTTATTCTACTAATGCAGCTTGATGAGGAGTTTTTCGCCTTCGGCGGGGGGCGCCGTAGTGGCGGGAACGGTTGGCGTTGCGGGGAGATGGCCGTTTTGGGCGTGGGCTTGGGTCAGCATCTCGTCGCTGATCGCGCCGGCCGCGCGCTTTTTGCGGTAGTCGTCGATGGCTGCGCGTAGCGCGTTGAGCGAGCGCTCGGGATAATCTTTCTTCTTTTCCGGATAGCCGTCGAGCTGCGCTTCGATGTCCGCTTCGCTGATCGCGTACGCTTCGTCGATCGTCTTACCGAGCGCAAGATCGACCAGCAGGCTGCACGTCGCGGTTCCGAATCCGCAACCGGTCGTAAAGTACGAGACGTCTTCGATGACGTCGCCCGGACCGATTTTGAGATAATACGTGTACAGGTCGCCGCACGAGTCGCTAAAATACTCGCCGCTGGCCATCGGGTTGTCCATCGTGCGGAACCCGGTGCGCTTCTCGACCAGTTCTTGGAATTTGGAAAAATTCACGCGTGCAATCGACCTTTCAGCTTACTTTGACCTCGAACCGGCACGCGTCGCCTCCGGTTGCGATCGATTCGACCTGCGTGGTCTCCGGCGAAACGTTTTCGCGCAGCACGCTGTGAATGATCGAGCAAACCTCGGGGTGCTCGACGACGGTGTTGACGAACGGGCAATTGTGCTCGCGCAGTTCGATGTGGCCGTTCGGCAGCTCGACCAGGTCCGCGTCGACGCCCCTCTCGCGCAAGATCTCTGCGAGCTCGGCAGCACGGCCCTTGGCGTCGGGGGCTTTCATGCGCGCTCGGAAGCGTGCGGCCGCCCGGTCGCCGAGACCCGCGAACACCTTTGCGACCGCACCAGGCCCGAACGACGCCTTGACCTCGGTCAGCACCGCGTTCAGCATCAGATCGTAGCGCTGCGGGAAGAGCGTGTCGGCGTTCGGCGTTAGGGAATATTCGAGCGTCGGCTTCGTCGGGCCGCGTTTGACCGAGCGCTCGACCACATAACCGTCCCGCTCCAGAAAGAGGAGTTGTTGGCGCACGGCGTTCGTCGAGAGGCCAAACTCGGCGGCCAGGTCGATTGCCGAAGCGCCGTGCCGCCGGCGCAGGGCGGTCACGATCTTTCCACGGGTCGTTTGAAAGAAACGGGCGTCTTGCACGGTCGTTGCGACTTTAGCATGAAAAGCGAAGATAGTCCAGCGTTTCCTTGACTTTCCTGCTCTCGGGGCCGTACCATAGCAAGCGATGACTCAGCGAGGATTACGGATCAGCGGACTGCGGGCGGCGGTGGAGGGCAAGGAAATCCTCAAAGGGATCGACTTGCAGCTCGAGCCTGGGTCGATTCACGCGTTGATGGGCCCCAACGGGTCGGGAAAATCGACGCTCGCCTTTTCACTGACGGGCCACCCGAGTTATGAAGTGACCGCCGGGAGCGCGACCCTCGACGGCCTAGACATCCTCGGACTCGCGCCCGACAAGCGCGCCAAGGCCGGACTCTTCCTCTCGTTCCAGTACCCGGCCGCGATACCGGGCGTGTCGGTCGCCAACTTCGTGCGTGCGGCGCGACAGGCGGTGCGGCCGGACGATCTCCCGCCGGCCAAGTTTCGCCAGCTCATCTACTCCCAGCTCGATGCGCTCGATATGGACCACGCCCTTCTCCCGCGCTACCTCAACGACGGTTTTTCGGGCGGCGAGAAAAAGCGCTTGGAAATGCTGCAGCTGGCGATGCTGCAGCCGAAGTACGCCATCCTCGACGAGACGGACTCCGGTCTCGACGTCGACGCCTTGCGTGCGGTGGGCAGCTCGGTTAACGCCCAGCGCGCAACCGCGCAAGACGACGCGGCCGGATTTCTGATCATCACGCACTATCCGCGCATCCTTCAGTACGTCCGGCCCGACGCGGTGCACATCATGATCGACGGCCGAATCGTGCAGTCAGGCGGTCCGGAGCTTGCCGACGTCATCGAACGCGACGGCTACGACGCCTTCCGCGAAGAGGTTGCGGGTGGCGTTGCTTAGCAACGAACCCATTGCGCGAGGGATCTCCGAGGCTGCGCTCGCGGCCTCTATCGAGCGGTCCGGCGAAGGATCGATTCCGGTCCGTGCTCGCTACGAGGCCCTTGCACGGTTTGCGGCTTTGCCCGCGAGCGAGTTCGCCAGGCCCGGGCGCAGCTGGAAGCATGACCTGGCTAAGCTCGATTTTTCCGCGCTCGTTCCGTTCGATCCCCAGGGTCACGCAGCGCATAACGGCATCGCACCCGCTTTGCCCCCTGCCGGCGTCACGGTCGAGCCCTTTTCGCGAGCCAGGGCAGACCACCGGGCGGCCTTTGAAGCTGCCTTCGGGCGGGCGCTCGACGCCGGCGACGATAAGTTCGCATCGCTGGCCGTTGCTTTTCAAAATCAGGGAACCTTCGTCGACCTCGCGGCGGGCGTGCAACTTGACGTGCCCATCGTCCTGAGCTATGAGGCTCGCGGCGATGCGGCGTGCTTTCCGTACACGCTCGTACACGTCGGCGTCGGCGCGCGCGCGACCGTCTTGGAACGTCTGGAAGGCGGTCCGGCAGGAGCTTTTTACTGCGGCCTCACCGAGATCGTGGTCGAGGAGCGCGGCCGGCTCGCGTATGCGGTCGTTCAGCGCACGGGATCGCAGGCGCGTACGATCTTTACCCGTCGTGCGTCGCTCGCGGCCGACGCCACCTTGGAGCTGGCCGTGGCCGAGCTCGGCGGCGAGCACGCCGTTTCGCGCATTCGCGTTGCCGAGAACGCTGCGGGCAGCAGCGCCGCACTGACCGCCCTCTTCTTCTCCGATGGCAGGCAGCACGTCGATTTGGCGACCGAGATCGTGCACGTCATGGGGAACACGCAGTCGCAAACGCACGTGCGCTCGGCCGGCACGGATCACGGGCAGGGCCGTTATTTCGGCAACATCAAGATTCTAGCGAGCGCACACGGAGCCGATGCGCTCCTGCGCGACAATGCTCTGCTGCTCAGTCCGGACGCGCACATCGATTCCGTTCCGGCCCTCGAGATCGCGGCCAACGACGTCAAGGCCTTTCACGGTGCGACCGTCGGTGCCATCTCCGAGGACGAGCTCTTCTACGCGCAGAGCCGCGGCATTACGCGCGCCGACGCCGAGCGGATGATCGCACTTGGCTTCTTTGAGCCGGCGGTCGTGCGCTTTCCCGGAGAAGGGCTGCGCGACGAGCTCCGCGCGTCGCTGGCCGCTAAACTCTCCCAGAGGATCGCGCCGGCATGATCGCCACCCGAGACCTGCGCACCGCAGCCATCGCGCGCGACTTTCCACTTCTTTTCCAGCCGACCTCACGCGGCAAGCGCCTGGTGTACCTCGACTCGGCGGCCACATCGCAGAAGCCGCAGTGCGTCATCGACGCGCTCGTACACTACTACACGCACGACAACGCCAACATCCACCGCGGCGTTTACGAGCTGGCGCAGCGCGCGACCGACGAGTTCGAGCGTGCCCGAGAGAAGGTTGCGCGTTTCGTCAACGCGGCCGAGCCGGCGGAGATCATTTGGACCCGCAACACGACCGAAGCGATCAATTTGGTCTCGTACAGTTGGGGCCTGGGCAATCTGCGGCCCGGCGACGCGATCCTCACCTCGCAGCTCGAGCATCATTCGAATTTGGTTCCTTGGCAGCTGCTAGCCGCGAAGACCGGCGCCGAGCTTCGCTTCATCGAGGTCGACGAGTACGGCGTGCACCGCCTCGACGATTTGGAAGCCAAGCTCGAGGGCGCCAAGCTGGTAGCGCTTTCGCACGTCTCCAACACGCTGGGAACGATCGCGCCGCTTGCGACGATCGTACCGTTGGCGCACGCGGCCGGAGCGAAGGTTCTGGTCGACGGCGCGCAGTCCGCGCCCCATTTTCGGGTCGACGTGCGGGACCTCGATCTCGATTTCTTCGCCGCGAGCGGCCACAAGATGTGCGGCCCCACCGGAATCGGCTTCCTCTACGGCAAGCGCGCACTGCTCGAAGCCATGCCGCCGTTTCTGACCGGCGGCGACATGATCAAATCGGTAGAGTACACCTCGACGACGTTCAACGAGCTGCCTTGGAAGTTCGAGGCGGGCACGAGCGACGTTGCCGGGGCGATCGGGCTCGGCGCGGCCGTCGACTATCTCGAAGCGGTCGGCATGGACTGGGTCCGCGAACATGAGCGCAGGCTGACAGCCTACGCGCTGGAACGCTTGGCGACGCTCGTACCGCGCGGCCTTCACATTTACGGGCCTCAGAATCGCGACCAGCGCTCGAGCGTCGTCTCGTTCAACCTCGCCGACATCCACGCGCACGACGTCGCCTCGATCTTGGACACCGAAGGGATCTGCGTCCGGGCCGGGCACCACTGCACGATGCCGCTCATGGAAAAAATGGGCTGGCCCGCCACCGCGCGCGCCTCGTTTTACCTCTACAACTCGGAAGAGGACGTAGAGGCGTTGATCGGCGGCCTCGAAAAAGCAGCCGGCATCTTCAAAGTATGACGCACCGTGGATGACTTTTACAAAGAATATATCTTAGACCACTACCGGAACCCGCGAAACTTCGGGCGGCTCGATCGGCCCGACGCGGCCGCCGAGGATCTCAATCCGCTCTGCGGCGACCGCATTCGCTTCGAACTGAAGGTCGACGACGAAGGGCGCGTCACGGATGTTCGCTTCTCGGGACGCGGCTGTGCGATCAGCCAAGCCTCGGCTTCGATGCTATCCGAATCGATCGTCGGCCAGAAGCTGGAAGACATCGCGCGCATGCCCAAAGAGAAGGTCCTCGAAAACGTCGGCATCGGCATCAGTCCCGCGCGTCTCAAATGTGCGACGCTCGGGCTCAAGGTGCTCAAGAGCGCCGCCCTTGGCGAAATCGCGAGCTGGCCGGAGGAGCCGGCATGAGCTTCGTGCCCGATGCCTTTCTGCGCCTGGCCGGCGCAATCGCGCTCGAAACGCTAGCCCTCACCGTTTGGAACGTCGGCACGCGCTCGCCCTTGGCGCTGCTGCGGGACGTCGCGCGAGCCGGGCGCAATCCGCGCAAACTGCTGGAGGGCTTCATCAGCCTTTTGATCGGCCTGATCTTCGTAGCGGCTTCCACCATTTTGCTGCTGCCCGACGTGCCGGCGCCTTCGGTGAACCTCGTTCCGCTGGAGATCTTTACGTTCTTGGCGGCGCTGTCGATCGAGTATCTCGTGGGCGGCGACCTGCGCAATTTAGGCCGAGGTTCGCACTCAAAACTCGGCTAGTTGCCTGCGATTCCAGGCGGTTTTCGTCGTCAGCGTTGCGGCCGCGACGAAGGTGACGGTACGGGGCTCGCCACCGGGACACCGGCCGGCGCGACCGGCGCGGGCGCCGCGAGGTTCGGCGGGACGACGACTTGCGTCGCCTGCGGCGGAGAACTGATCCCGCCCACGATGTGCGGCGTGACGATGATGTAGAGGTTGTCGATCGAGTGCGAACTCGTGTAGTGCCGGAAGAAGGAGCCAATCAAAGGGAGATCGCCGATGAACGGCAGTTTGATCAGGCTCTTGATGTCGTCGTCCTCGAGTAGTCCGCCGATCACGAACGACTCGCCGTCTTTGACGGTTGCGACGGTGCTTGCGGTGCGCTGGGCGATCTCGGGGACGCTGTTGGTATATTCCGTGACGCTCGAGACCTCCGAGTAGATGTGCGAGGTCACGTACCCGTCGGAACTGATGCGCGGCTGAATCTGCAGGTTCACGCCGACGTTGACGTAGTTGACCTGTTGCGAGGTCAGGGCGGACGCGCCCGCGACCACGACCGAGGTGAAGATCGGTATCGCTTCGCCCGTGAGTATCGAGGCCGCCGCCCCGCTCTGCGCCAGGATGCGCGGCTTGGCTAGCACTTTACCGTTTCCGAGCGTGATCTGCGCGTTCAAGTTGGCGTTAAACGAGAGCTGCCCGGAGGCCATTTCCTGGGTCCCGATGACGTAGCCGTTCGAGCGGGTGGTAATCCCCGTGGTGCTGGTCGAGGCGCTATTGCCGTTGACGAGGGCCGCCCCGCCGTTGGGGAAGAAATCGATGCCGACGTCTTTGGCCGCCGATTCGGTCAGCTCGACGATCTGCGTTTCGAGAATCACGCTTTGGAGTGGAACGTCGAGCTTGGCGATCAGACCCTTGTAGTTATCGATGATTGCTTGCGTGCCGGTCAGCACGATCGCATTCAGCCGGCGGTCGACCGCGATGTTGTCGTTGAGGCGCTGACCCAGGCCCGACGACTGTTGATTGAACGCGCCCCCGAAGGTTTGCGGCGTCTGCGCCGCCTGCTGGAAGCCGCCGAACGTTCCGCCGGACTGCCCGACGGACGAGGATCCCAGGTTGGTGACGACGGGTTGGAAGTTGTCGTTCGAGGCGACGTTGGCGCCAGGGACGAGTATCCCGGCAATTTCGCTGATGTCCGCGTACTTGAGAGGGATCACGACGACGAGCGTGCCGGCGCTGAGAAGGGGCGACGGCGTCGGGGTGTTGTCGTCGTCGTCGGATGACGCTTGGGCCGGCAAAACGTTGACAAGTATGGCGCTCCCCCGCGGCACGACCGATATCGGTGACGCCGTCCGCAAGTGCAGCGAGACGGTGACCCCACTCCCCTGCGTGGCGACGGAGACGCTCGATACGGCACCGGCCCCCGCGATCGTCGGAGCGATCTGGGGACCGAGTTGTGCGCCATCGAAGATGACCGATGCCTCGGTTGAGCCCGCCCCGATCACGTGAAAGTGGGGCGGAGGCCCGACGAATTGGACCGTGACCACCGCCCCGCCGCCGGGCTGCGGATCGACCCGGACGCCGGCGAGCGTCGCCGCACCCGCCGGAAGTGCGATCAGCGTCATCGCTATGGCTACGAAAGCCGCGATGGCGCGCGAGAATGGAAATATCCGCATAAGCCGCTGTATCGCCCCGCCCCTTCTCAGGACCTCCCCCGCGCCGCGCGGCCGTCTCGCGCGCCCAAGGCTTGAAAACATGGGCGTGTGAGAGCCCACCCGAGCAACGCTGGCGGGTTCAGGCTGTGACCTGCACGCGGCCCGGCGCCGAGGATTATGGGCTCGTAGCAGCTCGGCCGGCGAGCTGAGAGCAGGCGTGGCGGGCGGCTAGCGTCTCTCCTACTCTTGTTGGCCGAACTGTTTGATGTCTTCGGGCCCGTCCCGCGTTACGAACTTTTCCTGACCCTGCACCTGCACGCGAATCTGCTCGACCACGTCGGGGTTGGCGAGGGTGGTGATGTCGCCCACGTCCATCGAGTTCGAGATTGCGGCCAGGACGCGCCGCATGATCTTACCGGAGCGCGTCTTTGGCATGTCGGGAACGATCCGAACGTCTCTGGGTCGCCCGATCTTGCCGATCGTGGTTTCAATCGCATGCACGACTTTGGCGGGAATGTCGGGAGTCGCTTCGATGCCCGGCTTGAGCGAGACGTAAACCTCCGGAGCGCGTCCGCGAATTTCGTCGACCACGGGCACGACTGCCGCTTCGGCCACTTCTTCCACCGTCAGGCAGGCCGATTCGATTTCCTTCGTGCCGAGGCGGTGGCCGGCGACGTTGATGACGTCGTCGACGCGGCCCAAGACGCGGAAGTAGCCGTCTTCGGCGAGCATGGCCCCGTCGCCGGCAAAGTACGGCCAATCGCTCCAAGATTTGCTCTCGAGGTTCTTGCAGTACTTCGCATAATAGGTCTTGACCATACGGGCCGGATCGCCCCAAATCGTTTGCATGATGCCGGGCCACGGATTGCGGATGCAAATGTTACCCGCGCGTCCCGAACCGGCGGGCATCTCCTTGCCCTGCTCGTCGAAGATGACCGGGTAGATGCCGGGCAGGCCCGGGCCTGCGCTGCCGGGCTTCATCCTCTCGAGAGCCGGGATGGTGCTGCACAGGAAGCCGCCCGTTTCGGTTTGCCACCAGGTGTCGACGATTACCGCCTCATCTTTGCCCACGACGTGATAGAACCAACGCCAGACTTCGGGTTCGATCGGTTCGCCGACAGTCGTCATGTGCTTGAAGTGGTACTGATATTTGGCGGGCTCGAGGGGACCCGCTCGCCGCAGCATGCGGATCGTCGTGGGCGACGTGTGAAAGATATTGACGTCGAGCCGCTCGGCGATGCGCCACGCCCGTCCCGCGTCGGGATAGGTAGGGACGCCTTCGTAAATCACGCTCGTCGCACCAACCGCGAGCGGACCGTAGACGATGTACGAATGACCGGTGATCCAGCCGATGTCGGCCATGCACCAGTAGACGTCCTCGGGATGGATGTCTTGAATGTACTTCGAAGTGCCCGCCACGTAGCTCAGATAGCCGCCGGTGCCGTGCTGGCAACCTTTGGGCCGCCCGGTGGTGCCGCTCGTGTACATAAGGAAAAGCGGCGCCGTGGAATCCATCGCAAGCGGCGCCACCTTCTGGCCCCGGTAGTCGTCGAGGACCTCGTTCACGAAATGATCGCGACCGGCGACCATCGCGGTCGTTGACGAGTACCGATCAGGATGGCGTTTCCAGACCAGCACTTTTTCGACGTGCTGACCCTCTTTGGCGGCGGTTTCCACCGCAATGTCGGCGTTCACCTTATGGTCGAGCAGCTTGCCATTGCGATAGTAACCGTCCATCGTGATCATCACGCGGCTGCCCGAATCCGCAACCCGAACCCCGCACGCCTCGCCGCTGAACCCGCCGAAGACTTCCGAGTGAACCACGCCGATGCGCGCGCAGGCCAGCATCGTGATGGGCAGCTCGGGAACCATCGGCAGGTGCAGCGTCACCCGGTCGCCGGCTTTCAATCCGGCGAAGTCGCGCAGCAGAGCCGCCATCTCGTTGACGCGAACGTACAGGTCTTGGTAGGTGATCGCCTCGGTCGCCATCGCTTCGGGCTCGGGGACGAAGATGACGGCAGCTTTGTTCTTGTTCGCCGCTAGATGACGGTCGATACAGTTGAACGAAGCGTTGAGCTTTCCGCCGACAAACCATTTCCAAAACGGCGGGTCGCTGGTATCGAGAGTGGTATCCCAACGGCGATCCCAGGTCAGCAGATCGGCATACTCCGTGAAACACTCCGGGAAGTTCTCAAGGGCGAACCGCTTTCTGACGTTTGGATCGCTGAGGTTGGCTTGTTTGATGAACTCCGGGCCCGGCTCGAAGTAGCTTTCCTCTTTCCAATGGACGGCAATCTCGTCTTCGCTAACTTCGCGCGTCCCGATCTGCTGCGTGCTCATGCGTTTCCCGATCCTTTAACCTTGGCGGTGCGTCTTGGTAAACGTCTTAGCGTTTTGGAGTGTTGGCGGCGACGCCCAAGTACGACGCGTACCAGGCGGTGAGTGCGGTAAGAACGCCGAGATAGCCGCCGAGCATGTGGATGGTGGCATTCGACATGAACGCCCCGATCGCGAGCACGAAGAACGTGATCGTCAAGAGTACGAACACGGCGAGGACGGGGCGGCTCAAGTTCATGGCCGGGATCGTCATGTAGAGCGTGAAGATCCCCCAGGCCAGCAGATAGAATCCGAGCGCCGTAGGAATCGCAACGGCCGGGATATCCTTCACGTAAAACGTCAACAACGCCCAAAACGAAATCCAGAATGCCCCGTACGACGTGAACGCCGTCGCGCCGAACACGTTGTTGCGCTTGAACTCCCACATTCCCGCGCAGAACTGTGCGACTCCACCGTATGCGAGCGCGAGGCCGATCACCACCGCGTCTCCTCCCGCGGGGATCCAACCGGCGTTGGCCGACGAGAGCACGAACGTCGTTAGGGCGAAGCCCGCGAGTCCGAGCGGTGCAGGGTCGGCTACAGTTTGAATGACGACAGACTGACTACTCATCTCTTTCTATCCCTTTCGTCTGATGAAGGATCTCGTCGCGCGGACGAGGGCAGATTTCGTCGTGTGCTGCGGTTCCTGTCGAATGGGCGATAGCGACGACCCGCCCTGGCGCTGGGCGGCGCGACAGCTCGCGAATGCCTGGCGCGCGGGTCGAATGTGGCTACGCGGCCCTGTGTATGGTCCGCGGTAAACCGATTTTGCAGAGCCGGAAAGAACAATCCTCCGTCGCGATCGCGAGCGAAACGTTGCACCGTCCAAGCTGCGTCTACTCTTCGAGGGTCGTCGTGTCGCCGAGGTCCAGACCCGCTTCCTGGGCCTTGAGCAGGCGGCGCATGATTTTGCCGCTGCGCGTTTTCGGAAGCTTCGTGACGAATTCGATCTCCGCCGGGGTGCCGATCGGCCCGAGGTGATGACGCACGTGCGCAACGAGCGCAGCCCGCAACTCCTCGCTCGCGCTTTGCCCGACGCGCAGGACCACGAAAGCTTTGATGACCTCGCCCTTGATCGCGTCCGGTTTGCCGATGGCTCCGGCCTCGCCGCAGGCGGGGTGCGAGACGAGCGCGCTTTCGACGTCGGCCGTGGCGATGCGATGGCCCGCGACGTTGAGAACGTCATCCGCTCGTCCCAAGACCGTAATGTACCCTTCGGCGTCGATCGTAGCCACGTCGCCCGCCGTGTAAGCCCCCGGAACTTGGCTGAAGTACTGCTGGTAGCGCGCCGGGTCTCCCCAAATCCCGGCGAACATGTGGGGCCACGGGTCGCGGATGACGAGCAAGCCTCCAGCCCCGCGCGGGACGGGACTCCCGTCGGCAGCGACGACGTCGAACCGCATGGGGCCAAAGGCTTTCCCCGTGCGGTCGGGCCGGATGGTGCTGGTCGGTAGAAATCCGAGCATCATCGCACCCGTCTCGGTCTGCCACCATTGATTGCACACCGCGGCCCCGTGCCGCCCGACGGCGTTGTAAAGAAAATCCCAAGCTTCCGGATTGAGCGGTTCGCCGGCGCAGAAGATTGCCTGCAAGGATGAGAGATCGTGCTGCGCGGGGAGCTCGGCACCCAGACGCAGCAGCATGCGCGCCAGCGTCGGCGCCGTATAGAGTTTACTGACCCGGTGCTTCTCGATGACCTCGTACACCGCGGCCGGCGTCGGGAAGTCGGGTGCGCCTTCTCGGATGATCGAACGGTATCGGTTAGCGAGCGCGCCGTAGACGATCAGCGAGTGGCCGACGATCCAGCCGATGTCGCTCGTGCACCAATACATGTCCTCGGGCGTCAAGTCGGTGGTCAGCGCGAGCATCGAGCTGGCGCCGGCGAGATAGCCGCCGTGCGTCATCACGACCCCCTTGGGCTTGCCGGTCGTTCCGCTCGTATAAAGGATGAAGAGCGGCGCGCCGGCATCGAGGATGGCCGGTTCGCATTCGTCCGGCTGCCCCTGCGCGTACGCGTCCCAGTCGCGTTCGCGCGCGTTCGGCGCCGGCGGCGAGGCCGCCCGGCGCCAGACGACCACCCGGCGCACGTGTTCCAGAGGCTCAATCGCATCGTCCAGGATCGTCCGCAGATCGACCGCCTTGCCGCGCCGGTAGGTCAGATCGGCCCCGATCACGACATCGGCGCCCGCGTCTTCAATGCGATCCCGCAGCGCCGTTGCACCCAACCCAGCATAGACGACGCTGTGCACCGCGCCGATGCGCGCGCACGCGAGCATGGCGATGATGCCTTCGAGCGACAGTGGCATATAGATGCAAATGCGATCGCCGGTCTTGACCCCGTCTGCGCGCAGGGCGTTGGCGTAGCGATTGGTCGCGCTCAGTAAATCGCGATACGATATCGACCGCTCGAGCCCGTCCTCGCGCAGATAGAGATATGCGGTCGCGTCCGGGTGCGTTGCAACGTGACGGTCCAGGCACGAGACCGTTGCATTGAGGCGCCCGCCGCCGAACCAGCGCGCCGATTCGAGCCCGCCCTCAAGGACCTCGCGTGGAGCGACGCTCCAGCTCAGACGCTCTCCGCAGGAGCGCCAGAACTCGATCGGCCGGCCCGAAAGTTCGGAGTTCCACGCGTCCTGATCTTCGATGGCCGCCCAGGTTCGAACGGTCTCGGGAGCCGCGTGGCGTTCGCCGGTCGCGAGCAGGTTCTCGATCGCTCGTTCGGTGTGCACGCTCCGGCCCTCCCGCTAGACCTTGACGAAGTTCTTGTTGTAAATGACCGCCGCGCCGCTCGCCGTCCGGCGTAGAAAGAATTGCGCGAAGTACGCTCCGTTCGTGCTTTCGACGTCGACCTCGACCTGCGCTGAGTCCACACCGCCGTGCGCCTCGACCCGGCGAATGCGCATACTCGAATCGGCGAACTGCTTCTCGTTGAGGTTGACACCGTGCTGGCCGGGCTCGGCGCCGAGCGAGGCGTAGGCAGAGTCGTCGTCGCCGCGCTGCAAAGCGCGCAAGTACGCGCGCACGACTCCGGCCGAAAGCCGCGCGAAATCCGAATCGTACTGATCGGTCGCCTCGGGAGCGGCGTCCTGGGCCGCTGACGCGGGCGCCGCAGTCACCGCCGTAACGTGCGGAGGCGCGCTTTCTGGAGCGAGCGTCCGGTTCGGAAGCGCAGCCACGAGCGGGCTCTGCTCGCCCTGCGACGCCGACGTCGCCGCCGGCACGACCGCGGCCACAGGCTTCGGGCGCGCAGCAGTCGTCGCTGCGGGCGCAGGCGTCGCCAGCGGCCGCGACGGCGTAGCCGTACGCGACGGAGTAGCTCTAACGGAAGGCGACGGCCTCGGCGAGACCAGCGGCCGCGGCAAAAGTCCCGGCGAAGGCAGGCTCGCCACACGTCTGGTTGTGGGCGCGGCGGTTGCAAGCGAAACGGCGGTTGCTTCTTCGGTGGGGGTCGCGACGGCTAACGGAGGCGGCTGCTTTCGTCCCAAGAGCGAGAGCCCGGCACCGATACCGAATCCGATGACGATGAGCGCAATTAATATCGGAACCAGCGGCAACGCGGTGCGGGACGAGGACTCACGTCGCCGGCGAGGTGGTTGTGCGTCCATTGGCGGCTCTGGTTCGGCAGGAACTTCGAGCCGCCTCGCAGTGGGGCCATAAGACGTGACCGGACTCGGGATGAGCGGCGGAACGCGGTCGCGAAGCGTCGGCCCGTGATTCGCGTGGCGATTCCAATCGACATCGGTACCGTCGCCGCAACCTCGTGCAGCGCCTTCGCGCTGGCGACGCCGCTACGCGTCGATGAATTGCTCAAATTGGCGGTCTACGAGGCGCTCGGCACACGCGCTCCCCAGGACAAACGCGAGCGCGGCGTCCGCACCACGCTTGCCGGCTTAACCGCGGGGGAGTTCGTGATCGACGTCGACGGCCGGCGCTACGCGCGACCCGAGGACGTCGTCGTCTGCGCCCACACCGCAGCCCTTCGCTTCTTCGCAACAATACCTACCCGCAAACGCCTCCGCGTACACTAAAATCCGGGCGACAGCACCCGACCGCTAACACCCGTTATGGGTTGATGTAGCGCGGGGCGCGTCGCCGAGGGCGTTTGGTCTCGCGGCTATCTAAGGCGCGCGGAGCCAGGATGGCGGGAGCGTGCCGGTGAGCAGCCCTTGCGGCGCCGGATGCGCCGCAAGGGCGGAAGCGAGACCAAATGCCCTCGGCGACGCGCCCCGCGCTACATCCCCCGGTAACGACTTAGCGGCGAAGAGCGCCTTGTTCTTGCACTAGTTCCGCGTACAGCGCGTTTGGCCAGGCGAAATCGCCGCGTGTGTACGCTTCGGGCCAGTTTGCGTTGAACGACTCGTGCAGGTGATGGTCGCCCACGTCCGACGCCGCAATGTAGCCCAGCACACGCCGGATTTCCGCCGGATCGTTTGAAGTCAAGGCTTGGATCACCAAAGCCAGCGGCCAAACATATCCGTGCGGGGTGTGAGGGCTGCCGATTCCCCGGGCATACTTCCCAACATAGTAGTACGGATTGCGGTCGGAAAGCACGAAGCGACGGGTGTTCGCGTACACGCGGTCGTCCGCGGAGAGGTAGCCGAAGTACGGAATCGAGAGCAACGAGGGCATGTTGGCGTCGTCCATCAGATTGGCATGGCCGGCTCCGTCCACCTCATAAGCGTAGATCTTGTCGAACCCTCGCAGGCGAAGCGAGCCGTACTGCTCGATGCCGCGCTGAATTTGCAAGGCTAGGCCCCATGCGTTCATGGCGTCCCGATTGTTGTGATAGACTTCGCGCTCGATCGTCGTCAGCTCGCGCAGGACGACGACGGCAAACATGTTGTCGGGCACGTTGTATTGGTATTGGGCTGGATCGTCCGACGCACGAAACCCGGTCCAGATCATGCCGGTGTAGCGGACCGGAGTTCCCCGCCCCTCGCGCACCAGGTCCGGATGCGTGTAATGAGAGCGCTGTTCGTGATGCTGCTCGTCGCGCATAACCGCAAGCGCCCGCTCGAAGGCGCGGTTTACTTGGCCGGTCAGGATCGAGCGGTCGCCGGTCACGTGCCAATAGCGCGCGGCGAACCAGATCGGGTACAGCAGCGAGTCGACCTCGAACTTACGCTCGACGACGTGATAGTCGGCCGAGAACGCGTTGGCGTATGGGTCGATCAAGACGTAACGCGCTTGGCGCGCCACGACGCCGCGCAGGGTGTCGGCGACGCCTTCGTCGCTGCGCGCGATCGCAATATAAGGCTCCATGACGGCGCTCGCATCGCGCAGCCACTCCGCATCGATGTCGCCGGTCGAGACGTAGGTCGTTCCGTCGGCTTCTTGAATTGCGTGACGGCTGATCGCTTCGTCGTATGCGATCAGGTACAGCTCGTTGAGCTCCGAGGTAAGCGCCGTCTTCTCGGCCGCGCCGGCTCGAGTCGGCCCCACGAACACCACGGCTGCCAGCATTGCCATCACGGCGGCGAAGCGAAGCAGACCCATCAGCGGGTCTCTATCGCCGAGATGGTGCGAAACCCTTGCAGCATACTGGACCTTCGCGAAGAAACCACCCGCCTCTTTAGAACGTTTCTTTAGACTGACAAGATATGCGAGCGCCGATGTTGTCTGTGGTGCTGGCGCTTGCGCTCGCCGGTGAGCTGTGGGCGGCGCAAGCACGTGCCGACCAGGCGTACACCGTCACCGGTAAAGATAGTTTTACTATCGGTGGCGGAGACATTGAAAGTGAGGTCGCGTACCGGGGATCGCAGACGCTCAGTGTCCGCCATCACGGAAAGACGACGCGTTACGTTGCCCGGGCCGACTACGTGCGAACCGAGGAGGGCGCCTCTAGCGCCCAACGAGGTTCGTTTGTCGCCGACATGCTCCCCTCGGGGGAACAGCTCGATTCGGCAAACCACGACCCCGATTATCTGACCGTTCTCAACCAGCCGTTCTCAGTTGAGCTGGATGCTGGGACGCTCGCCGCCTTGCGCCGGCTCAGCGGTCCCCTTCCTTTCGCGTTTCCATCGCCCTTTGCGAGCGCCCCGCTGCGGGGGTTTTTGGTGCGGATTGCGGGCGGGCGGATTGGTTCCCAAAAGGTCGTCGGGGTCCGATTCTCAGCCGGCGGGCCGATGCGCGGAGCCCTGCCGGACCGGCCGGGCTTGACGTTGCTGGGAACGATCGAGATGCACGGCAGCGCCTTTTACGGCGAGATGTCGGACCTGCTGCTCGCCCTCGATGCGACCGTGACGATTTCCGGCAGCGTCGCAAACACTACCGGCAAGGACCAGGTAACGATCGTCTACCGGCGCACGATTCGCGCCGGGCAAGCCTCGAGCGCGGCGGCGGAGTCCTCCAAACCGACTCCGTAGAGCAAGCCGACACGCGGGTTTTTGAACCGTCGGCTCGAATCGCGAAACTCTTCGCCCCTAAGTCGCGGTCTAGGCGCTCATGAGCGCCCTCGCACCGCTCCGCATCAGGAGTTTCGAGTGGCCCCTCCAGCCAGGGCCGCCGAGCGGAAGCCGGTCACCGCACCGACGCCGCTACGGCCCTCGGGTACGATACCGTCGATCGAGAATTTCGAGAAGATCGTCGACGAGTACCAGCGCCGTCTGTATGGCTTCGCTTTGCGTATGACCGGCAACCGGGAAGATGCAGAGGAGATCGTGCAGGATGCGTTCGTGCGCGCATTTCGAGCCCTCGGTAAGATGACCGACGAGCAGCGTGCTGAGTTGCGCCTGCAACCTTGGCTGTATACGATCACGTTAAACGTCACGAGGAACCGGTTGCGCTCGAAGCGGCCGACCAACGTCGCCCTCGATGCGTTAGCGGATCCGGATGCGTTGCTCAACAACACTCACGAAGGACCCGAGCAACCCGAACAGATCGTCGAGCGCGGGGCCGACATGGTCTTGGTCGAGCAAGCGCTGCTGGAGCTTCCGATGCATTTACGGGCGGCGGCGACGCTGAGATTTATTGAAGGTCGCAGCCATCCTGAGATCGCGGAGATCCTCAATCAACCGATTGGGACCGTCAAGTCGCACGTGCATCGAGCCGTGCGCATACTACGGCGCATACTCGGCCCGCAAGTCGGCCGCCTCGCGCCGAGCGGGGATACTGCGCATGCGGTGTTGTGATGTTGAAGTGCTTTGGGATGAAATGCGCGAGGGTATCGAACCGCGCCGAGAACACGTCCTAGCTCACCTGCGACGCTGCTCCACCTGCCAGAACCTGTACCGCCAATACGAAGGCGTGGCCTACTGCCTCTCCTGCCTTCCGGCTGTCGATCCGCCGCCGAGCCTGGTCTCCCGCATCCTCGACCATATCAAAGCCTCGCCCGCCTACCGGCACCATCGCACCGACAGCTTGGCTCGCATCCCGTCGCCGATCGGCCCTCTCGCGATCGCCTGGAGCGACAGCGGCGTCACCTTCGTCGGAATCGACCGCGGCGAGGACCTCGAAACCGCGCGGACCAACATCGAGCGCCGCCTGCGCCGTCCGGTCCGCGTCGCCGAGCCGCCGGCTTGGGTCCTCGAAGCCGTCACCAACTTTTTTCGGACGTGGCGGGTCGACCCCAAGAGCATCGACGTCACGAGCCTGAGCGAGTTCGAGCGGGCAGCCCTGCTCAAAGCCGCGGAGATTCCTCCCGGCCAAGTGCGGTCGTATGGCTGGATCGCGCGCGAGATCGGGCACCCTCAATCGGCCCGGGCGGTCGGTCAGGCGATGGCCCGTAACCCGGTCGCCCTTTTCTTTCCGTGCCATCGCGTCGTCGACGCCAGCGGCGCGCTCCACAATTACGGCTACGGCGTCGAGATGAAAGCCCGCATCCTGCAAATGGAGGGGTATCGCAAGGCCTAGGCCGAAGACGGCGGGCACAATACGTCCGCGGCCCTTCATAGAGAGACGGTGAAGGTTAACAGTCGGACAAAGGGAGGTGGTCATCGTTTCGACCGACGGTCATAGTCATCAACGTAACGACACGATGATTGGAGGTGCGCAGACCTAACTCTGCGCCGACATAATTGCCCTGAGTCCGCCGGCCGCGTGCCGGCTTTTTTTTTCCCAGGGGACTCGCAGGTGTTATCGGGAAAAATCCCGATACGAACTGGCCACGAGGTTCTTTGGGTCTGAACACTTCATCTGATTGGAGCGCGGCCGCACGCGTCGGGCATCCGTGAACGACGACGCGGCTGAGGCGTTGGATCCGCGGGTCGCGGCGATCCCGGACATTCACGGCCACGCGAAGGGCGAGCACAAGCCCTACGCCGAGGAACGCCCGATCCCGTACTCGGCTCGGATGCTGTTCCTTTGGTTCTTCCACGCCTGCCGCCGAGGCTGGCCGCGCTTCCTCATGGTGGCCGACCATGTGAACTACCTCACGTTCGAGGACCCGGCCGCGGTCAATCTGGTGCGCCGTGCGCTCAAGCTTGCCGCGGCGTCCGACCTCTACGGCGCCGCCGAGACCGCCGGAGTCGAACTCGGGCACGCCGCCATCGTCTCGGACGGACTGCGCAAAGGGATGCGCTACTCGATCGGCGCCGAAGTCGACAACGATCCGCGCAGCCGTCCTGACGCGCAAAACATCGTCGACGCGATGAAGCCCGACGGAATGATCCGCTCCGTCCACTTTCTCACGATCGACCATCCGGTGCATGGAGCCGGCTGGCACTGGCCCTTCGACAACCCGGCATTCAGAGAGCTTTACGAACACGTCGGAACCGAACGGATCTGGCAACTCTACATGGAGTCGTTGCTGGACGCAATCGAAAAGCTGCCGGGACACATCGTCGGGCACTTCTACGTGCCGGCGAAGTTCGGCCACTGGCCCGATGACGAAGTGCTGCAGCGCTACGAGGACCAGCTCGTCGCGGCATGCCTGGGCCGCGGCATGGCGATCGAGTTGAACTCGCGCTATTTTTACCGCTATTTCGAAGGCAGCGAAGACCCGGCGCTGGACGACGAAAATCGGCGCCGCTACCGCGCCGTCAATCTGCGCTTGTTGAGGAAGGCCAAAGCCAGCGGCGTGCTGATCGCCGTCGGCTCGGACGCACATAGCCCCAAAGATCAAGGCGCCTGCTTCGATGAGGTCTTGGCGCTCCTGGACGAAGCCGAGATCAACGAGATCGCGTTTCCCATCAACGGGCGCCTGGCGCGCGTGGCTTTGCGTGCGACCGAAGAGCATCTCAAACTGCGTCAGGTTCCGGTTGCACCACCGATCGGCAGCAGCGTCAGCGGGTTCAGCCGCGCCGAGCTGGGCGGCGCTTCGCGCAACGGAGGCGCCAAAGCCGACGGCGCGGAGGAGATCGAAGAGGTCCCGGTTGCGCCGCGGCGCGCGCCGAAGAAGCGCGCCAAAGCGCCGGTCGAGGTCCTCGCCGAGGCCGCGCCGGCCGCAACAGAGCCCGCGCCGGCGGAACCGGACGAAGCCGAGCCGGATGGGGAAGCGACCCTTCCCGAGGCCCCGCTCGCGGTCGCACCGGTTCGGGCAGAACCCGCGCCGGCCGCGCGAATCCGCACCCCGTCCCCGAAGCGCCCGGCCAAGGCGGTGCCGGCAGCCAAGGCGGAAGTGCCTCCCGTACATTCCAAAGCGCGCGATGCGCGGCCGGCTCTTGTGCGCAAGCGGGCAGCGGCATCCAAGAGCGCCCCGGCGCAGAAGAGCGTCGCCAAGAAAACGGCGTCGCCGGCAACGGCTGCAAAGCGGGGCGCGGCCAAAACCAAGAGCGCTTCGAAGGCGCCGGCTCGCAAGGCCCCGGCGCGCGCAGCCGGCAAGCCGTCGCGCGCGAAAAAGAGCGCCGCCAAGCCGGTCCGCGCGCGTGCGGCAAAGCCGGAAAAACGTCCGAGCCAAAAGCGCGCGCCTGCTAAGAAGGCGGCCCGCAAGAAGCCTTCGGCGCGGAAAGCGCCGGCGCGAAAGAAAGCGGCGAAGACGCGCCGCTGACGGCGCAAGATCGGGGCGCGCTTCGCGCGGACCCGGAGATTGGCATCCCGCGGAGAAGCCCGGCAAACGCTTCTGCGTGACACTAACGAGGGGGAGATTCGACCCATGGGAGATATCGCTCGCCGCCGCAACGTCGCAATCGTCGGTCCCCACCACTCCGGAAAGACGACGCTGGTCGAGGCGCTGCTGGCGCAGTGCGGGGCGATTCCCCGTCGTGGTTCGGTTGCCGACGGCACCTCGACGACCGACTACGAGCCCGAATGCATCGATCGCGGTCAATCGACCTCGGTCGGTTTTGCTTTCGCCTCCACTGCGACGATCGATCTTACCCTGGTGGACTGTCCGGGATTCGTCGACTTCCTCGAAGAGGCGAAGCTGGCGCTCTTGGCGGCCGACGCGGCCGTCATCGTGCTCGACGCCGACCCCGCCCGCGTGCGGCAAACGCGCTCGCTCGTCGAGTACCTCGCTTCGCGCAAGATGCCGCACTGTTTCTTCATCAATAAGCTCGACAAAGCGGGGAGCGATTTCCGCGCGACGCTGCGAGAGCTGACCGCGACCTTCGGCAATCGCGTGGTCGCCGAGCATCTTCCGCTGGGCGAGGCGGAGCACTTTCGCGGCTACATCGATTTAGCCGAACGGCACGCATACGTCGTAGAAGGAGGCGCGCCGCGTGAAGTCCCGATCGGCGACGAACTTGCCGGAACGGTCGCCGAGGCCCGCACCAAGCTGCTCGAAGCGCTGGGCGACTTCGACGATCATCTCTTGGAGGAGTTGCTCGAAGGCATCGAGCCGCCGCTTGACGAGGTGCGCAAAGACCTTCGCGACGAGACTTGCAACGATCAGATCGTTCCGGTCCTCGTGGGGGCCGGCCTCAACGACATCGGATTCGCCGCGAGCGCCCTGCTCAGCGTGATCGAAACGCAGTTTCCCGCGCCGAGCGGCGATCCGAAAGCACCGCTCGTGGCGCAGGTTTGCAAGACGATGGTTCACCCGCAGTCCGGCAAGCTGTCGGTCGTGCGCGTCTTCGACGGCACCTTGACCCCCGACGCCCAACTGATCGACGCGTCGCGCGACAACATGAAGGTCCGCGCCGCGGGCCTGTACCGGCTGCAAGGAAAGCGGCAGGATCCGATCGCCTCGGCCGGGCCTGGCGAGATCGTGGCGATCGCGCGCCTCGAGGCCGTCCAAACCGGCGACACGCTGACCGGCGGTGAACGCAAAGTACTGCCCGTGCCGGGCCTCGAGAAGCCGCTCTTTGCGGTCGCGATCAAACCCAAGGAAAAGCTCGACGAAGCGAAGCTTTCGCAGATGCTGGCCCGCATCGTCGAAGAAGATCCGACCTTGAAGATCGTGCGCGCCGAATTCACCAACGAGCTCCAGCTCTTAGGACTCGGCGAAGTGCACGTGCAAACGGCCACCCAGCGTCTCGCTCGGAAGTATCATCTCGCACTCGACCTGCACGCTCCGAGCGTAGCCTACCGCGAGACGATCACCGGGTCGACCGAGATTCACGCACGCTACAAGCATCAGACCGGCGGTCACGGCCAGTTCGGCGACGTCGTGCTGCGCATCGAACCGCGCGAACGCGGTAACGGCGTTACCTTCGCGGAACAAATCGTGGGCGGGGTCGTGCCTCGCCAGTTCTATCCGGCTGTCGAAAAAGGCGTTCGCGAGGCGCTTCTCAAGGGTCCGATTGCGGGGTATCCCGTCGTCGATCTGCACGTCACGCTCATCGACGGCGCGTACCACAGCGTCGACTCGAGCGAGGCGTCGTTCAAGACCGCCGCCTCGATGGCGATCCGTGACGGGCTCCCCAAGTGCGGGCCGGTGCTGCTCGAGCCGATCATCTACGTCGAAGCGATCATCCCCGACGACAGCGCCTCACAGATTCTCGGCGGCTTGACCGCAAAGCGCGGTCAGGTGCTCTCGTTCGAACCCTCCGAAAAGCGCGGCTTCCAGCGCATCGCGGCCTTTGCGCCGCAAGCGGAGCTCGGCAACTACATCACCGAACTGCGCACCTCCACGCAGGGTCTGGGCACGTACTCATGGCGTCACGAACGCTTCGATCCGGCGCCGCCCAAGGTGTCGCAGCAAATTCGGGAAGCGGTGTCGGCCTGAAGCTCCAGCGCCGGCGAGGTTTCCGCGGCGTGCGGCACATAGCGGTCGCCGTCTTGAGCGCGGCGGTGCTCGCGGGCTGCACGAAAGTCGGCAGCCAGAATCTGGGCGCCGGCGGGGGCCGGCATCCGTGGACCCAACCCGGCGTGCTGCGCATCGGCGCGCAAACCGAAGCGAACACGCTGAACCCGTTGCTTTCCGGAAACACGACCGAAGCGATGATCGACCGCTTGATGTTCGATCCGCTCGTCTCGGTCGATGCGAGCGGAAAGCGCGAAGTCCCGGTGCTCGCCGCGGTCGTCCCGACGCTGGAAAACGGCGGCATCAGTTCCGACGGGCTCACGATTACCTACCAGCTGCGGCATGACGTGCTCTGGCACGACGGCGTCGTCTTCACGAGCCGGGACGTAGCCTTTACCTGGCGCGCCATCATGAATCCGAACAACAACCTCGGATCGCGCACCGGCTACGAACTCGTTCGGTCGGTCGATACGCCCGATCCGTACACCGTGGTCTTTCATATGAAACAGCGCTTCTCGCCGGCGGTCAATACGATTTTCGGAGAGAGCGATAGCCCGTATGCGATCCTTCCCGAGCATCTGTTGGGGCGCTATCCCAACATCAATAGCGTGGCCTTCAACTCGTCGCCGGTCGGCACGGGACCCTTTAAGTTCAAAGAGTGGTTGCGCGGCGACCACCTGACGCTCGTTCCCAACGACCGCTACTTCTTGGGCGCGCCGGCGCTGCGCAAGATCGTGATCCGGCCGATTTCCGATGAGAATACCGAACTCAGCCAGTTGCGGACGCACGAAATCGACTGGCAGTTCGAAGCTTCTCAGGATGAATACAACGTTCTGAGGACGCTGACCGACGTCAAGACGATCTTGACGGATCATTTCGAGTTCGAGCGGATCGAGATCAACACCAAGCACCCGCCGCTCGACGACGTGCGCGTTCGGCGCGCCATCCTCTACGCCATCGACCGCCGGAAACTCGTCGATTCCCTGACCTATGGATCGGCCCAGGTCGCCGACGAAGATCTGCCACCGTTCATGTGGGCTCACTCGGACGACGTGACCCGATATCCGTACGACTTGGCGAAGGCGCGCCAATTGATGGCGGTCGCCGGCTGGCTGCCCGCACGCGACGGTATGCTGCACAAGAACGGACGGCGCCTGACCCTCGAGTTGACGACGAACAACTCGAACGCAACCCGTCGCCTCGCCGTCGTACAGGTTCAAGCGATGCTGCACGAATTGGGCATCGAGGTAGGCATCAAAGAGTACCTCGGCTCGCTGCTGTACGCGACGATGGGCCAGGGCGGCATCCTTCAAAATGGAAGGTTCGACCTGGCGTGGACTGGGTGGATCGCCGGCGTCGATCCGGACCAGTCCTCGCTGTACATGTGCTCGGCCTGGCCTCCAAACGGCAACAACGACCCGCGATACTGCAATCCGGCGCTCGATGCGGCCGAAGAGGAAGCCCTGACGCATTTTGACACTCCCACTCGCAAGGCAGCCTACGCAAAAATTGAGGCGATCTTGACCCGCGACGTCCCGATGCCCGCGATCTGGTGGCCGCGGCTGCTTCAGCCCATCAATCCCGACTTCAAGAATTTCGCACCCAACCCAGTGGTCGAATCCTGGAACGCATATCAATGGGCAATCTAGAACCGGAGTCTCGACTCGGGATGGTCCCCGAGCTCAAATGGCTGCGCGGCATCATCACCGAGCGCGCCTTGACGCGCGGCGATTACCTTATGGCCGGCGGCATCCGGAGCGACTATTACATCGACAAGTTCAAGCTCTTTGCCGACCCGGCCGTCCTGCGTCGCATCGCACGGCTCTTCGCGTCGGTTGTCAGCGACCTCAGCCCCGATCTGGTTGCGGGAACGGAACTCGGCGGGGTAATCCTCGCGACGACCGTCTCGCAGATGACCAACGTGCCGATGATCGTCGTGCGAAAGACGGCCAAAGCCTACGGAGCCTTCGCCGACGAGTTCGTCGAAGGGCCCTACTCGGAGGGCCAGCACGTCCTATTGCTCGAGGACGTCGTCTCGAATGGTCGAGAGGTCATGGGAGCCAAGGCTCGGCTCGAGGAGCTCGGCCTCAAAGTGACGGCTTACGCGGTCATCAATCGCGGCCTGGCCCCGATCAAATCGTTGATCCAGTTTTCACTCCCGCGGGGCGAAGCCAAACTCGAAAACTAAGTCACGCGGTGGGGTTCCCAATTCATGCAGCGGCGCTTAGCTTCCGCCGACATCGAACTGGCTGTGATCGTCGGCGACGAGAACTTCGCCGCCGTATTGGGTGCGCGCCTCGCTCGAAAGTTCGGCTTCGGCCATGTGCGAGGGGTAGTGCGTCAGCACGAGCTTGCGCATCTCGCCATCGCGGGCCATGGCGCCCGCCTCGGCCGCCGACGAGTGCCCGCGCGCGCCGAATTCAAGCTCGGCCGGCGCGAGCGTCGCCTCGCACAGAAATAAGTCCGTCTTACGGCCGAGCGCGACGATCTGCTCGGCCGGCGCGGTATCGGCCGAGTAAACGGTACTGATCCCGTCTAGCGTGCAGCGCATCGCAAAGGTTGGGATGTAGTGCATTCCGGGCGCAAAACGCAAGCGCAAGTCGCCCACGCGCGTCTCGCCGGCCGGATCGTAGGTGCACACCGAAAAGACGTCGAGAAAGTCGTCGGCCGTTTCGCGAAAGAACGAGTCGCAAAGACGCCGCAGCATCGCTTCGCCGCCAGGCGGTAGGAGCAAGCGTACGCGCTTGCCGTTCGAGCGGGGCCCATACTTGAGCGCATAGCGCATCGGAACGACGTCGAGAAAATGGTCGGCATGCATGTGGCTGATGACGACCGCGTCGATCGTCTCGGCAAGCCGGTAGCGGTGGAGATTGGAAAGCGATCCCGTCCCCATGTCGGCGATCACCGCGCGTCCCGCGCCCTCGATGAGGTACGCGCTGCAGGCGCGATCCGCGCGCGGGATCGACGAACTGGAGCCCAAGATCGTGATGCGCAGCCCCTCGGCAGCCGCCCGATCGTTCACGGGAGCTTCGCGAGCACGTCCTCGGCGTGGCCGTCGACGCTGACCTTGGGCCAAACGAAGACGAGCTCGCCCGCCGCATCGAACAGAAACGTCGAACGCTGCACGCCGAGCGTCTTCTTGCCGTACATGTTCTTTTCGACGATCACCCCGAATGCGTCGCAGAGTTTCGATTCCGTGTCGGCCAGGAGCCGGTACGGGATGCCGTACTTGGACTTGAACTTCTGATGCGACGCGACCGAGTCGCGGCTCACCCCGACCACGTCGGCCCCTTTTTTCGCAAACGCGTCGTAGAGGTCGCTAAACTGAGCTGCCTCGCTCGTGCAACCCGGAGTATCGTCCTTTGGATAGAAGTACAGCACGAGAGGTTTGCCGAGCAGCTCTCGCGTGCCGACCGTCGCTCCGGAATCGTCCGCCAGCTTGACCGAAGGCATCTTCGCACCAATATCGAGCACCTGCAAAAGCCCCCATGACAATGCGCTTAAAAAACGCACGAGGTGAAGCGACGGATCTGGCCCATCCGCTAGCGGGTCCCCTAGCCAGTCAGTTGAGAGTGGGCGCTGATGCTCGCCGTGTCCTTCTGCTCGGAGTGGGCAGCGGGCGCAATGTGCCGCCGCTCCTAGAGGCAGGGCTGTCGGTTGAGGCCATCGAGCCGGACCCGGAGCGGACCCAAGCGGCCCGCGCGCGCTTCGCCGGCGAGGCCGGCGTACGCATCGTTGAAGCCCCGTTGCTAGGCCTATGGCCGGTCGCCGGCGATTTCGCCGGAGCGCTCAGCACGCACGCCCTGCTCCACGGAGATCGCGCCACCGTGCTCGCGCTGCTCGCGGCCGTCGGCGAGCGGTTGCGTCCCGGCGCACCATTTTTCCTCACGCTCGGGTCGGCCGCCGATCCACGCTGCGGCACCGGAACGCGCATCGACGACTTCACGTGGCTGCCGGCCGGCGGGAGCGAGGCCGGCGTGCCGCACGTCTATTTTAGCGAATCCGATGCACGCGCATTGCTGCGCGGCTGGGTCGTCGATTCGCTCGACGAGTGCAGCGCCGCCGAGTCAGCGGGCCGCTGGGCGCACACGGAATCAGAAGCAGCAAGGATGGTCCATTGGTTCGTCCGCGCACGGCGGGGAGCTTTGATTTAACGGGGAGTGCCGATCAGATCCGTCATTGGGCTCGAGGCGTTTGCATACAGCCGCTTTTCCATGCGGCCCGCGAGATATGCGGTGCGGCCTGCTTCGACGGCGAGCCGCATTGCGAGCGCCATGGCGACCGGATCGCTTGCTGCCGCGATGCCGGTGTTCATCAGGACCGCATCCGCTCCAAGCTCCATGGCGATCGCGGCATCGGAGGCGGTTCCGACGCCCGCATCGACGATGACCGGCACTCCCGAGCGCTCGCGAATGATTCGGATCGAGTACGGATTACAGATGCCGAGGCCACTGCCGATCGGCGCGCCGAGCGGCATCACGGCCGCGCAACCGACCTCTTCGAGCCGCTTGCACGCCGTCGGATCGTCGATGATGTACGGCAACACGGTAAACCCGTCCGCGACGAGTTCGCGCGCCGCCTCGATGGTCTCAACCGTGTCCGGATACAGCGTTTCGGCGTCGCCGATCACTTCGAGCTTGATGAGATCGGTGCCGAGCAGCTCGCGCGCGAGCTGCGCGGTCAGGACGGCGTCTTTTGCCGTCCGGCAGCCGGCGGTGTTGGGCAAAATGCGAAAGCGCCGCCGGTCGATGTAGTCGAGCATCGTTTTTCCGTTGGCACCGTCGAGGCCGATCCGGCGAATCGCGACCGTTATCATCTTCGCGCCGCTCGCTTCGTGGGCGAGCTGCATGACCTCCAGCGACGGATATTTACCCGTCCCGACGATCAGCCGCGACGTCAGCTCGTAGGCACCGATCTTTAACGGCGTATCGGGCGACATTTCGCTCCCTTAACCGCCGGCGACGGCCTGGATGATTTCGACCGCGTCCCCTTCGCCGATCGCGTGCACCCCAAAGCGGGCGCGCGGCACGACCCGCTGGTTGACGGCGATCGCGACGGCGTTGCCGGCGACGTCGAGCTCGCGCAGAAGTGCTTCGAGCGTGATTCCGGCGGCGAGTTCGCGCGCTTGTCCGTTGATGGTTGCGACCACACCGATCACTTCGCGACCTCGGGGAAGGGCTCTTTCGAGCGCAGCGGCGAGAAGGCTTCCGCGCCGTGCAAGGGCGGCTTGCCCTCGACNNGCGAGCAGGATGCCGTTGCGGTAGTGCCCGGAGGCGACGAGGTAGCCTTGGAGCGCGGTCGCGCCGAGGAACGGCAAGCCGTCGGGCGTGCCCGGCCGTAAGCCGGCCCAGCTCTCGCTTACGGCAAGATCGCGCAGGACGGGCATCGCCGCGAGCGCGCCGTTGAGCAGCGCATTCAGGCCCGCCGCCGTCACGCGCACGTCGAAGCCTGACTCCTCGACGGTTGCCCCGACGAGCAGCCGGCCGTCGATGCGCGGCACCAGATAGGCTTGCGGCACCCAGACGACGCGTTGCACCAAGCCGCGCGGCAGGGCGAGCGCGAGCATCTGCCCCTTCACGGGACGAACCGGAATGCGAGCACACGCCGGCACCCCCTCGACTTCGCCGGCCCAGGCGCCCGCCGCATTGACGACCGTTTCGGCAGCGACGAATCCCTGCGCGGTCCTGATGCCGAGGATGCGCCTAGGGTCGGCCTCCACCGCGAGCCCACCGGCTTGCGCGACGATGCGCACGCCGCGCCGCTCGCATGCGGCCCGAAGCGCCCGGCCGAGCCGCCGGTTATCGACCTGGCCCTGGCCCTCGACGAAGGCTGCCCCGTGCAGGTGCGGGCCGAGCGCAGGTTCCAGCCCACGCGCTTCGCCGCGGGAAAGCCATGCGGCCGGGACCTTACGCGCGCCTAGCGCTGCGACGCTCGCGCGAAGACGCGCGACGTCGGCTTCAGAGTAGGCAGCCTCGACGATTCCGTCGAGCCGCAGGTGAGCGTCGACACCGCTTTCCTCCCGCAGCTCTTCCACGAACGACGGATAGAGGCCGAGCGAGCGAACGCAAAACGCTTCGAACGCCGCGCAGTCGAGTGCCTCGGTATAGGGTGCGAGCATTCCCGCCCCGGCCCACGACGCGGCTCCGGCCGGCTCGTGCGCGTCGATGACGCGCACGTCCGCCCCGCGTTTGGCGAGCTCGTATGCGATCGACAAACCGATGAGCCCCGCGCCGATGACGACGACCACGCGGCAACATTCGCCTTAAGGCGAAGGGGCACCGCCGAAGGCTCTGGCTCGGTCAGTGAACGGCAAGCGCCGAGAGCAGACGCAGGCCGAACGCGAACAAGAACGCTCCGAGGAACACGCACACCGGCAGCGTCAGAACCCAGGCGAGTACGATGTTGCGCAACGTCTGCGCCTGCAGGCCGGAACGGTTTGCCGCCATCGTTCCGGCGACGCCCGACGACAGAATGTGCGTCGTCGAGACGGGCATCGCGAAATGGTCGGCCATCTGGATCGTCGCGTAGGCGATCATTTCCGCCGAGGCGCCCTGGCCGTAGGTCAAGTGGGCTTTGCCGATCCGCTCGCCGACGGTGACGACGATGCGCTTCCAGCCGATCATCGTTCCGAAACCGAGGAAGAGGGCAACGGCGATCTTGACCCAGTTCGGGATGAAATTCGTCGTCTTGTCGAGCGACTTCTTGAAATCGACCAGGGTCTGCTTATCGCTGCCGGCAACCGGATTGTTCTTCGACTTCAAGAGCTTGCCGATCGAAGCGGAGACGAGATAGATGTCGCTGCGCAACGCGCTGCGCTGTTCTTTCGGGACGTTGCGCAAGGTCTGCTTGCCGGTGACGGCTTGCGCGATCTCGTGGCTTTTCTCGTCCAGCGACGGGATCGTCTGCGGCCCGACCGTACCGTTGTTCTTGAGAAACGCGTTGAGGTTCGTTGCGGCCTCGGGGCCCGAGACGGGATCGTTGGCGGCCAGTTTCTCGAAGATCGAGTTCGCCGAGCTTGCGGAAGTTGCGATCGCCGCGACGTCTTTGGCACCGAGATCGAGGTTGAGCGCATACACGCTCGGCACGACGCCGATCATGATGAGCATGATCAAACCCATGCCCTTCTGACCGTCGTTGGAACCGTGCGCGAAGCTGACGCCCGTACACGTGAGGACGAGCAACCCGCGCACCCACGGCGGCGGCGGTTTTCCCGCCTCGGGTTCGCTGTAAAGCTCGGGCCGCGGCAGGCACTCCTTGAGCACGAGCAACAGCACCGCAGAGAGAACGAAGCCGATGATCGGCGAGAGGAGCAACGCCAAGAACGTATCCTGCACTTTGCCCCAATTGACCCCGTCGCCGAACGTATGCCCGGCACTCATCACGGAATTCGCCAGGCCGACGCCGACGATCGAACCGATCAGCGTGTGCGTGCTCGAGGCCGGCAGCCCGAAGTACCAGGTTCCAAGGTTCCACAAGATTGCCGAGATCAGCAGCGAGAAGACCATCGCGAACCCGGCCCCCGATCCCACGTTGAGCACGAGCTCGACGGGCAGTAAGGCGAGGATTCCGAAGGCAACCGTGCCGGCCGACGTCATCACGCCGGCGAGGTTCCAAAGCCCCGACCAGACGACGGCTGGAGTCGGCGGCAGCGCGCGCGTGTAGATGACGGTCGCCACGGCGTTCGCCGTATCGTGAAAACCGTTGACGAATTCGAAACTGAGCGCGAGGGCGAGGGCCAACACCAAGAAGACGAGACCCGTCGTCGATAACGAGTCTCCGAGCACGCTCTCCAAGAAGGGTCCTTTCGCTGGGCTCTTGCCGCTTGCGGGCCTCACGATAATGCCGAGTGAAATCTTAAGAGCGAATTAAAGGCGGCTTAAGTTATCGTGCGCAGTTTCCACGATCGCCGGCAGCGAGCACGATGAGAAGCTGCCATTTGTGGCGATAGAACGCGATAGCGGCCCACGCGAAGCCGCCACTTCGGCGAGGGTGAAGTCGCGGCTAATGCCGGCTCCCCGGCGGCAAAGCGAAGATGCACGGATACATGGGAGAGCTGCCATGCCTTTGGTTCGAATCGATCTGCTCGCCGGGAAGAGTCCGGCCTATCGCCAGGAGGTCGGCCGCGTCGTTTACGAGGCGCTGGTCGGGATCGGCGTGCCGGCAAACGACCGTTTTCAGGTCGTGGCGGAGCATGAAGCCGGCGCGCTACTCTTCGATCGGCACTATCTCGGCATCGAGCGGAGCGACGACTTCGTGTTGATCCAGATCACCTGGAACGAGGGCCGTACTCTCGAGCAGAAACGCGCGTTGTATCGCGCGATAGCCGACGGCCTGCAGGCCGCCGTCGGCCTCCGTCGCGAGGACGTGTTCGTCAACATAGTCGAGGTGAAAAAGGAAAACTGGTCCTTCGGCAACGGCGTCGCCCAGTACGCCGAGTAGGCGCCCAAGATCGACGTTGGACTCCTACATGCCGGTGTAGACCGGACCCTCCCCGCCTTGGGGTGGAACCCAGGTGATGATCTGGTAGGGGTCCATGATGTCGCAGGTCTTACAATGCACGCAGTTTGTAAAGTTGATTTGCAGGCGCCCGTCGTATCCGCCGTCGGCGCCGCTGGCGCGTTTTTCGAAGAGCGGCTCGTAGACTTTTGCCGGGCAAAAGTACTGGCACGGGTTGCCGTATTCGACGGTGCATCGCTCCGCGCAGATGTTGGTGTCGGCGACGTGCAGGTGGGGCACCTGGTTCTCCTCGTGCATGGTGCCGCTGTTGAACACGTCGGTCAGCTTGTCGAAGGTGAGCACGTTGTCGATCTTGGCGCGGTGTTCGATCGCTTTGGGCGGGTGTTCCGCGATCTTCTCCATCTGCGCGTAGCCTTCTTCGCCCGGGAGCTTGTCGACCACGCCGAAAGCGCGGCCGCCGGTGTTCATGGCAAGGCCGGCGTTGAGCATTCCCGCGAAGAGCCCCTTCTTGAACCCTTGGTGAAAATTGCGCGCAACGCGCAGCTCTTGATAGGCCCACGAGTCCTTGAAGAGGGTTTCGTAGCCGGACAGCGCAGCCGCATGCGTATCGCCCGCAACGATCCCCGCGAAAGCCGTCTCGGCGGCCATCATTCCCGATTTGATTGCGAGGTGGATGCCCTTGAGCCGCATCCCGTTGAGGAAGCCGGCGGAGTCGCCGGTAATCAGCAAGCCGTCGGCGTAGGCGCGAGGCATTGCGTATAAGCCGCCTTCGGGAATCGCTTTCGCACCATACCGCAGCAGCTTGCCGCCTTCCAGCATGGCCGCCAGGGCCGGGTGCTGCTTGTAGCGCTGGAAGTTGTCGTGCCCATCGACCGTCGGGTCCTTGTAGTCGAGGCCGGTGACGAATCCCACGTCGAGAACGTCGTCGGCCATCCCATAGATGAATCCCCCGCCGAAGGTATCGTTCGGAAGCGGATGGCCGAAGGTGTGGATCACCATCCCCGGCGCGAACGTGCCCGGCTTGCAGCGCCACAGTTCCTTGACGCCGATCGCGTAGACCATCGGATCTTTGCCGGCATTCAGACCGAGCTTCGGGATGGCTTGCTTGGCGAGCGTCCCGCGCGGACCTTCGGCCAAGATCACGACCTTCGCGAGCAAGTCGGGGCCGGGCTCGTAGTTGCTTTTGGGCCGGCCGTCGTGATCGACGCCTTTGTCGCCGACGCGCACGCCGGTGACGCGCTGCTCTTCCCACAAGAGCTCTTGTCCGGGAAAGGACGGGAAGACGTCCGCGCCGAGCTCTTCGGCGACGCTGCCCATCCATTTCGTCAGCTTCTGAAGGCTGGCCACGAACTTGCCCTTGTTCTTCATCATCGGCGGCATCGCGAAGCCGGGCACCGCCAGCTTTCCGCCGGCGGTCATGTACCACATCGCGTCGCTGGTCACGGGCGACTCGACCGGCGCCTTGCCGCGCCAGTCCGGCAGCAGTTCGTCGAGGCCCTTGGGATCGAGCACCGCGCCTGAAATTCCGTGGTTGCCGATGTCGCCGGCCTTCTCGATCAGCATCACCGACAGATCGTCCTTGGCCTGCTCCTTGGCGAGCTGGCGGAGGCGAATCGCCGCCGCGAGCCCGGCCGGGCCACCGCCCACGATGAGGACGTCGACCTCGAGTTGATCGCGCTCTGCTGCCATAGCGGCGAGCGGTTCCGCGCGGCGCCTGAAAAGTCTTGTCCTCGTTTGCGCGCCGTGAAATCGGCACCCGCGGGGCGCGCGCCGCGAACGGCGAAGGCTGGCGATCATGCACGTCCGCCTCGCCTACGGCCGCACCGCACTTCAGATCGTGGTTCCCGATGACGCCACCCTCATCGAGCCCGACGATCCCCCCGGCCTAGCCGATGAACGCGCGGCCTTTCGCAGTGCGGTGCGCGCTCCGATCGACGCGCCGGCGCTGCGCGAGCTGGTCGGCTCGCAGGATCGCGTCGTCATCGTCACCTCCGACGTCACCCGCGCGACACCCAACGAGCGGCTGATTCCTTGGATTCTCGACGAGCTCGGGCACGTGCCGGCCCGCAACGTTACCGTGATCGTCGGAACCGGTTCCCATCGCGCGACGACGCCTACCGAAATGGAGCAGATGTTCGGCCGCGAGACGCTCGAGCGGGTGCGCTTTATCGATCACGATGCGCACGATAGCAAGGCGGTCACGCGCGTCGGTACGACGTCCCGCGGCGCACCGGCATGGCTGAACAGCGAGTACGTACGGGCCGACAAACGCATCGTCGTCGGCTTCATCGAACCGCACCTGTATGCCGGATTTTCGGGCGGCGCCAAGGGAATCATGCCCGGCGTGGCCGGAATCGAGAGCGTCAATTTCTTCCACAACGCGCGCATGATCGGCCACCCGCACTCGACCTGGCTCGAGCGCGAGCGCAGCCCGATCGCCGAGATGTCGCGCGAAATCACGGCAATGGCGCCGCCTCACTTCATGGTCAACGTCACGCTCGACCGCGAGCGGCGCATCACCGGCATGTTTTGCGGCGACTACCTCGCCGCGCACCGGCTCGGATGCGATTTCTGCAAGCGCACCGCGGCCAAAGCCGTCGACGGCCGCTTCGACGTCGTCGTCACGACCAACGGCGGCTACCCGCTCGACCAGAACCTGTATCAGTGCATCAAGGGTTTGTCGGCGGCGGCGCGCGTCGTCGAGCCCGGTGGAACGATCGTCATGTGCGCCGAGCTCTCGGACGGCTTACCGGAGCACGGGAATTTCAAGGACATCATCCGCTCTTGCCGGACGGCGGACGAACTGCTTGCGATGATCGAAGCCCCGGACTACTGCGTCTACGATCAGTGGGCGGCCCAGAGCACGGCGCTGGTCCTTCAGCAGGCGCGCGTGCTGCTTTACTCGTCGCTCCCCGGCGACGTCGTCCGCGCGGCCATGCTGGAGCCGGTACGCGACCCATCGGTTGCGGTTGCGCAGGCCCTGGCCTCTGCCGGCCCTTCGGCGAGCTGCGCCATCTTACCCGAAGGCCCCTACGTCGTCCCCTACGTCCGCGAAGCCGCCGCCGTTTGAGGTTCGACGTGAAAGACGTGCTGCTCATCATCGACGTTCAACGCGCGCTCCTCGACGAGCTTCCCGCGGCGCGTCAGTCGGAACTGCTGGGAACGCTCGTCCCCTTGCTCGATAAGGCGCGCTCGACAGGACTACCGGTCGTCTACGTGCGGCACGACGGCAGCCCAGGGGAACTGATCCCCGGAACGCCCGAATGGCAGATCGCAAGCGAAATCGCGCCGCGCGCCGGTGAACCGATCGTCGAGAAGCGCTCCAGTGATGCGTTTGCGCAAACAAACTTGACGGAAGTCCTCGCTGCGCTCGATGCCGATCACCTGATCGCCGCCGGAATGCAGACCGACGTCTGCGTGAACGCGACGATCGCTGCAGCGACCGAGCGCGGCTATCGCGTCACGCTCGTCGCGGACGGACACGCGACGAGCGCCTCGAACGGATATAGCGAGCAGCAGATCCGCGAAGCGATGCACGAGAAAACGCGAGCTCGCGGCGTGCGTATCACGTCCGCTGCCGACCTGTTCCAGTAGAGGGACGCCTTGCGCCTGGCTTCGCGCGGCCGGATCCTAAACGCACGCTACCACGGAGTCCACTGGAAAGCCGTGGTTGACCCCGTTCCCGTCGACCCACCAGCCGGTCACCTCGCCCGCCGCGTTATTGGTTGAGGGACGGGTGCCTTGGCCCGCGCTCGTCCCGGCCCGCGTAGCCGCGTGCCGGGGTCTACGACCACGTCGGGCCGAAGACGCTCTCGCGAATATCGAGCAACCCCGTTTTGCCTTCCGCCTTCATAACAGCGTCGGCGCCCGAAAGGAATTTTTCGAGGCTCAATGACCCGGTCTCCCGGCGAACGATGAACATCTTGGTTACGGGTGCCACCGGCTACATCGGCGGACGTCTCGTTCCTCACTTGCAAGAGAAACAGTATGCGGTGCGTTGCCTAGCCCGGGACGCACGACGCCTCGATGGGCGTTTTCCCGGCGTCGAGATCGTCGAGGGTGACGTGTTGGACGACGAACCCCTTCGTGCGGCGTGTGAAGGCATCGACGTAGCTTACTATTTGATACATTCGATGGGGGCGTCAGGTACCTTCAGCGAGCGCGACCGTGAGGCGGCTACGAAATTCGGTTCTGCCGCGCGCAAAGCCGGCGTCAAGAAAATCATCTATCTCGGCGGATTAGGATCAGACGACGTCGCGTTGTCGCGCCACCTGCGCAGCCGTCACGAAGTGGGTCAGGTGCTAAGCGACTGCGGCGTGCCCGTTCTGGAGTTTCGCGCCGCGATGATCGTGGGAAGCGGAAGCGTTTCTTTTGAAATGATGCGCTACCTAACGGAGCGTTTGCCGGTGATGATTGCACCGAAATGGGTGATCACCCGTGCGCAACCCATCGGAATCCAGGACGTCCTTGCATACCTTTTGGCAGCGCTGGATATCCCGGCAACAACTTCGCGCATCTACGAGATCGGCGGCGCGGATATCGTGACGTATCGCGACATGATGTTACGATACGCTCGCCTGCGCGGCCTCGAGCGTCTGATCATTATCGTCCCCTTATTTACGGCAAGGCTATCGTCGTACTGGGTTCACTTGGTAACGCCGATCTCCGCGCGCCTAGCGCAGCCGCTCATACTTGGACTGCACAACGAAGTCGTCGTAAAGGATGATGCCGCGCGACTGGATTTTCCGAGTATCGAGCCTTTCGGGTTCGACGCCGCGGTACGAAGTGCGCTGGATCGCTACCGCACGAGCAGCTCTGAAACGACGTGGTTCGACGGCGCCGGCTCGCGAGAGCTTTCCGCCGATTTCACGGGTGAAAAAGAAGGAATGTTCGTCGATCGACGCAGCCTCGTGGTCAACGCGCCTTCACGTGATGTAGCCTTGGTGTTCACCAGCCTTGGCGGAGAGCACGGCTGGCTCTATGCCAACTTTCTGTGGAGGCTGCGCGGCATGCTCGACCTACTCGTCGGTGGAGTCGGTGCTCGCCGGGGACGCCGCAGTCCAAGCGAATTGCGGCTAGGAGATGCCGTAGACTTCTGGCGGGTCGATGCGTACGAGCCGCAGCGTTCGCTTCGACTGCGCTCTGAAATGAAGCTTCCGGGTCGTGCCTGGCTACAGTTCGATGCCGAGCCGCTCGATGACGGTCGTACCTGCTTGCGGCAAACTGCGTTTTTCGAGCCGCGTGGGTTCTGGGGCTCCCTCTATTGGTACGGTGTCATGCCATTTCACGCGTTGGTCTTTGCAAACATGGCATCGAGAATACGCCAACGCGCCGAGAACATAAGTCCACGCTCCGTGGCGGTGACGCGGTAGGTTCGTAGTCGAGCAGAACGAACCGGCGCGGCGGTTTCGAAGAGGTCACATCACGTCAGACAGTTGGACGAGGGCGTTGACGACGGCAACGCGGTGGATTGCGATTCGATCGTCCCACGCCAAACGGCGTGGCGATTCGAGGGTTAGCGAGCGTTTCGCGAGGCCGTTCTTCAGCAGATACATGCTGTACGGAAGGGCGGCGGAAAACGCGATCTCGGCGTCGGGGGTGGGGAGCACGCGGCCGTGCTCGAGCCGGCGCACGTGGTGCGCTTCGACCGGGTAGCCGAGCTCGAAGGCGTCGTCGAGCTCCTGAATCGGAAAAGCTGCGCCGGCGACGGCGTCGACCACCGCTCTCCCCAGAGGCGCTTCGCCCCCGATCAGCGGCTCGTAGCAATAGAAGCCGTGCGCTTCGTAGTCTTCGTGCAAGTCGATCGTCAGGGCGAAGCGGCAACCTCGGTTGGCGGCGACGATCGCGCGTGCTTCGGGCGTCGTTCCATCGCCGCCAAAGCTGCGGTTGACGTCGAACCCCTCAGCGTTGGCGCGCGTTCCGAGCGCGTATCCGCTTGGGTTCGTGCACGGCCAGATACGATAAGCGAAGGACGGGTCGAGCAAGCCGTCGCGCACGATGGAAAGCAACGCCCAGGATGCCGCCGGCTCGTCGCCGTGAACGCCGGCCGCGATGGCCACCACAGGTTTTTCAGGCGCCGCAATGTCTGCCAGCAGCAGCGACCGCTCGCAATCCGCGCACCGCACCGTCGCCAGGCTTAAACCATCGCGCGCCGCGAGCACGTGCCACTCTCGTTCGAGATCGGCGTAGGGCGGCGCTTCGTTTTCGAGCGACCCGGGCGGCTTGCCGGAGACGATCACGCGCGCTCGATGGCGGCGTCGAGGATCTCCATCGGGTGCGCGGCGAGAAGCGTTTTCCCGCGTTTGCGTAGCAGCGAACGAATCTGCAGCGTGCAGCCGGGGTTCGCGCTGGCGAGGACATCGGGGGCCACGGCAAGCACGTTGTCGACTTTGCGCTCGCCGATCTCACGCGCACTCTCCGGCTCGAACAGGTTGTAGACGCCGGCGCTTCCGCAGCATTGGTCGCCGTCGGGAATCTCGACCAGCTCGAGCTGCGGAATCGTCTGGAGCAAGGCGCGCGGTTGGGCGCGCACGCGTTGCGCGTGGGCCAGGTGACAGGCGTCGTGGTAGGCGAC
>PMHO01000015.1 GCA_003156715.1 Candidatus Tityobacter terrigena | reverse complement strand
GATCCAGCACCTCGCGCAGTCGACGGTTTCGCGCACCTTCGACCGAACACCGGACGGGTCGCTTGCCTTCACGCTGCACGATGGCGTCGTTTCGGATCCCGCGAAAGTCGTCTACCGCCTTAGCTGCCGGCGCTCGCCGGCCGCGCGCTGACATCGATCCAGCCGACTGCAAGCGCCCCCGCCAAACCGGCCCTTTTATCTCATCACGGGACATGCCGAGACCCGGTAAGCGGCCGTAGGCGGCGCGTTCTGACTTGCGCGGCGCCGTGACCCTCACGGAGCGCGACCGTGCGGTGAGCCGTCGGTCGACCTGGCCCTGCGTAAGTCCGAACTCGATGCTGCCGATCAAGCAGTGGTAGGCATTTGAGGACGAGCAAATAAGCGCATCCTGGCGAGCAAGTGCAACCCCGCGAATCACGGACTACTAGCTGTCACCTGGCGCGGTGCCTAGCGATCCGTGGTTTCCACGGGAAACCGGCGTCCGACTGTGAACTGATTCGCGATGCAGCCCGGTGCGGGCGAACGTGAGCATTCGAAGCAACCGCCTCCGAGTGGGACGGTCACCTTCTGGTTCAGCGACATCGAAGGCAGCACGACACGCTGGGAAGCCGATCGAAGCGCGATGGCAGAAGCATTGAGGCGCCACGATCAGATATTACGATCGGCGATAGTCTCGCACGGAGGCTACGTCTTCAAGACGATTGGTGACGCATTCTGCGCGGCCTTTGAAAGTGCAATAGAAGCAGTCAGCGCAGCTCTGGACGCTCAACTCATCATCGGGCACTCTGAGTGGCCAGCCGTCGACGGTCTGCGAGTCCGAATGGCCATTCACACCGGATCGGCTGAGGAACGAGAAGGCGATTACTTCGGGCCGACAGTGAACCGCGTGGCCCGACTACTAGCTATCGGTCACGGCGGTCAGGTGCTGCTTTCGTTGGCCTCCGCGGAGCTGACGCGCGATCTGCTCGGGCCCAACGTTGCTCTCCTTGAGCTCGGCGAGCATCGCTTAAAGGATATCTCACAACCGGTGCGGGTCTTTCAGCTCGTAGCGCCCGGACTTACCAGCAATTTTCCGCGCTTGCGCTCGCTCGACGTGTCGCGCACGAACGTACCCCATCAGCTCACGAGCTTTATTGGACGAGAGCATGATTTGGCGGAAATTAACACGCTCCTGAAATCGACGCGGTTGCTAACGCTAATCGGGACCGGTGGCATAGGAAAGACACGCTGCGCAATCCAGGTCTGCTCCGAACTGATCGATGAGTACGAGCACGGCGTCTGGTTTGTCGAACTCGCTTCTGTAAAGGACCCGCAGTTTGTGATGGCCGCGCTGGCTTCGGTACTGGAGATTCGAGAATCGGCGAGCCGCACCTTACTGGAAACACTCACCGGCTTCCTTAAGTCGCGCCGGCTTCTTCTCGTGCTCGATAACTGCGAGCACGTCGTTGCAGAGGTCGCGCGCATTGTGGATGCGATCCTTCGCGCCACTCCGCGCGTCGTCGCCCTGGCCACGAGCCGTCAGCGCCTCGGAAGCGACGGCGAAGTCTTGTATCGCCTGCCATCGCTCGGCGTACCAGTGCCAACGGCACGCTTGACCGCCGAGCAAGCGTTGCGGTCCAGCGCAGTCGCTCTATTCGTAGCCCGAGCTGCGGCAGTCGACACCACTTTTCGGTTAACTGACGACAATGCGGCTGCCGTCGCTGAAATATGCAGAGCCGTGGACGGGATCGCGCTAGCGCTTGAACTCGCGGCCGCAAGGATACCGGTCATCGATGTCGGTCAAATCGCTCACCTGCTACGGGCGCGTTTTCGTCTGCTCACGGGCGGAAGCCGAACGTCTCTTCCCCGCCAGCAGACGATGCGAGCGACGCTCGATTGGAGCTACGACCTGCTCAGTGAGCGCGAGAAGCTGTTCTTCGATCGGTTGTCGCCCTTCATCAACGGCTTTACGCTAGAGGCTTCGGACGCTGTCTGCATCTGGAGCCCGATCGAGGATACCGACGCTCTGGATCTCCTAACCGCGCTGTTAGACAAATCGTTGGTTGCGGTCGGGCCAAGTGGCTCCTCCGCCATAGGAACCCGATATCGATTATTGGAGTCCCTCCGTGAGTACGCACTGGAAAGACTTGCCGAAAGGAATGAGAAGGATTCACTGCTGCGCCGCTTCGCGTCGTGGTGCCTCACTCTGGCTGAAGCGACGAACGTTACGTGGGCAACGTTGCCCTCGGACGTTTGGGTTGCTAAATTTGAACCCGAGCTTGAGAATCTACGCTCGTCGTTAAGTTGGGCGTTGGAGCAGCAAGCTGATGTCGCTCTTGGCCAACAGCTCGTCGCCGCCTCGCGGCGTTTTTGGGCGCGCGTCTTTCCCGAGGAGGGGTTGCAGTGGGTGAATGCAGCTTTGCAATACGTCGTCGCGCAAACGCCGCTCACCACAAGAGCCGCACTGCTTCTTGCGCTCGCGCAAATGCATGTGGCGCTCCAGCGATATAGGCAGGCCGTCCCTTTGGCTGAGGAGGCTAGAGAGGCATACGCGCAGATCGGCGACGAGCTCGGTCTTGCGGAATCGAGAGGCTTCTGCGGATTCGCACTTTCGATGGTCGGCCGTGCTTCGGAAGGTGAGAGCTTTCTCGAGCAGGCTCTCGATTCGTACCGTGCCCTCGGGGCAAAGCAATTCGTAGCGTATGCACTCCAAGATCTTGCCATCGCACGCTACTTTGCCGGAAACCTGTCCTCAGCACGGGACCTGCTTCGGCAGGCACTCACCCTTTTTCGAGCACTAGGGAACGAGCGCGGCGCGGCGAGCGTCGCGGGCAATCTAGCGGAGATCGAGTTCCGTGCCGGTAACATCGAGGCTGCACTACGGTGTGGCACGCAGGCGCTTGGCGGTCGGGCCAACGGACGTGACGCATCAATTTACCTAGCCAACGTAGCGGCATACTTGGTGGCCGCCGGGCGCTGGGAGGAAGCACGAGAACGTGCGCGCGAAAGTCTTTCCCGGGCTGGAATCGCGCGAACCGAAATTGATGTGGCGTTCGCGTTGCAACGGCTTGCAGCTGTCGCCGTGCTTCGGAACGTTTCCAGTCGCGACGACGCTCGACGGGATTATGCTTGTGCCGCTCGTCTGCTCGGATTCGTCGATGCTCGCCTCGGAGCAACGGACAAGGCGCGCGAGTATACGGACCAGCAGGAATACGACCGGCTGGTAAACGCGTTACGCGCTACACTAACTTCAGAAGAGTTCGATGGCCTCGTTCAGGAGGGCAGATGTTTGAGTGAAAATCAGGCAATCGAGGCTGGAATGCTTGTGTAGACTTAAACAGGCGGGGGGTCAGGTATATTCGGCGCATCGTAGGGCACCAGGTCGTAGGTACTCAGATCGTAGACAACCCATTTGCCGTACCACGCTTGGAACTCACGACGATCGCCCAAGGCGAAGGTCCGTCCATCGTCTTTCTCATCTCCTACGCGCACCCACATTGGATTGACGATTGGATCCGGCGCCGTCGGATGTCTTGGCAACCGCGGCTCGGCGATTGGTGCGCAGGCCGAGACGAGGCTGAAGACAACCCACGTGGCTTGCGGCACGGGATAGTCGTTGGGATTGACGATCAGAACCGGGAAGTTCTCGGATCGAACCCACATCGGCCGCACCATTTGTTCAATCCCAAACTGCCCGAGCGAGAGTTTGCTCCACCCGGAAATCGCGATTTCTGCGCTCACTTGACCGATCGCGAGCGTCCCGTGGAATTTCAGCGGGACAGTTTCGGTCGATTCTTCCTTCTTGGACGACGTTACGACTTTGACGGCGTCCAAAAGGCGCCCGATCGCGATAGCCACTGACTTTGAGCAGTTCGGCTCTTCGTCGTTACCCACAGTAATGCGCTCCTCCCTAACAGCTGACTGGTCGTCTAGCTTAACTTAACAAGCAGATACGTGGGGCTAGATCCAGCACCTCGCGCAGTCGACGGTTTCGCGCACCTTCGACCGAACACCGGACGGGTCGCTTGCCTTCACGCTGCACGGTCGAAGGGACCTTTGAAGGGCGCCGGCGGCCGTTTGAAATCGAAACAGTCTCGCAGGTCGTCCGCCCGAGCGTCTGTTGCGCCCATCGTGTGGAGGCCAAATGCTTCCTCGGTGAAGCGTAGAAGGCTGCCGGTCTCGTGCTGGACGTGCGAAACGTAGCCGTTCTTAGCGAACGGAGAGACGACGATGAGGCCCGTCCTTATGCCAAGACCGAGGCCATCGAGCTGCGGGGGCGCGACGTGGTCGTAGAAGCCGCCCCACGTGTTCCAAACGAAAAGAATCGCGGTGCTGTCCCAGAACTTGCTGGCCCCGATCGTGTCGATCACGTCCGTCGCCCATTTGGGGTATGGACGTTGGTCTGAAGCGGCTGATCGCAGGTTTTGTAGAGGTCGCAGGTGACCCACGTGACGGCGCCGAGCTTGCCGGCCGGGACGTCTTTGAGGATCTGCTGGGGCGGTGAGATGACGTTATTCGTCCAATACGCGGACCGCACGCAGGGCTGCGTTCCGCCGATGCACGCGATGTGTTTGATTGCGTCGTAGGCGCTGTACTGACCGTAATTTGGCGCGCCGCGGGTCTGGCCGCTGATCGCGGTCGCATAGTAGTTTGATTCTAGTCCCTTCGCGCTCAGCTGGTCGGCCATGGTTTCGTAGTTAAAGCACGGGAAGGGACCCGTCCCGTTGGGCGTCGACAGACCGTTCTTCGGATCGTATTTGTCGACCGTCGTCCCCGGCGGATCGTCGCAACCCCACGCCTGCAAGCGCGGCACGCGCTTCGCCTGTGGAAGATCCTCCGTATTGTGAGCCTGCGCCGCGATCAGATACTGATACTCCGGAAAGTTACTGCCGTTACTCGTCGGAAAGTAGTCGTCACCGACCGTGTAGGCCTCGCCGATTTTGAAATACAGCTTGACTTGGCTTGGATCGACATAGGCGTACACGGCGCCGAGGGGGATCCCATTCTCATGCGCGTCGATGTTCCAGCCGTTCATCGCGCCTTGGTTGTATTCCGTGACAAAGTCGTCGTGGAGGTGCCCCGGCGAGAGACCATTCGTAAGGCTGACCTCCGACAGCGGTACCTCATTGCCATTGCTCTCGTAACCATAATTCTGCGTGTCCGCGCCGGGGAAACCTTGGAACAAATTGTCGAACGAGCGGCCGTCTTGGACGATGATGACCACGTGCTTGATCTTCCCGATGCCCGGCTGCGGCGAGGGGAAACTGCCGGAAGAACCATCCGCGCCGCGCAGAACGCTCGCCGGCGGCACGACGGCTCGCTGGGGAGCGCTCCGAGCGGGCGAAAAGCCGGAGGCCGGACACGCGGCCACTAGCGCAAGAGCGACGACCATAGTCAAACGATCGATCGCCCTCGTTCTTCCAACCGCCGCCTTCCCAGCCCGCGGGAACCGCGAACGTTCCGACCGGATACGGTGCAAGATCGATGCGCGCCGTAAGGCCGCGCAGTCCGACCCAAATCAATTGCGCCGGCCCCTGCGCAAGCGGCGAGTACGCGTAAGGGTTCGCGTCGTCATGCGCCTCACTTGCGCTTCGGCGCCAGAGCGCAATCGCGCCGTCGAAATGGACCTGACCGTCGCTTACGCCGATCAGCGGCAGATCGAGGCTCCGCGGCGCCTTCGCGCGATCGGCCTTGGAGGGGTCACCCAACTCGATGCTCGACGTCAACGCATAGGGTGCATCTGCTTCGCCGACGTCGACGCTTTGTAAACGATAGTTGGACAAACCGGCGAGCCCAAGCGGCGCCGTAAAGCGAACGCGCCCCGCGCGCACGCCGACATCGAGCGAGCGCGTGATGGTATCGATGGAAAGCGGCGCGATGATGCTGGAGTAGTGCTTCGTAATCCCGAAGATCGGGGTTTGCGGCAGGTAGAAGAGCTGTACCGGCACGCGCGAGATGCCGGGATCGATTCCGATGAATTCGAAGTCGAACTCCACCGGATGCCGTTGCTGGGCGGCGCCTTGCGCCAGCAGCTGCAGGCTCTTGGGAACGTTGAGCCAGAGGCAGACCGAAGAGGCCGCGACCACGAGGAGGGCGGCCGCGACGAAGCCCCGGCGGCGCATGCGTTTCGGCGTGACCTTGTTATCGCGGTGCGTCGAGCCTCATGAGCAGGAGCCGCTCGAAGCCATAGGTCCAGTTGTCCGAAAGGGCCGCCGCTGCGGCTTCAATATCCCCGTTCTTGAGCGCGTCGACGATGCGGGCGTGATGCACGGCGGAGCGCACCACATCGCTTTCATCGCTCATGTACAGACGTTCGTAACGCTCCATACCGGCTTTGATCGGAGCGAGCGTGCGAAGCAAACGCTGGTTCGGGCACGCACCGATCAGCAAGGCGTGGAACTCGGCGTCGAAGCGCCGCGCCTCTTGCGGGTTGCGCTTGGCTTTGAGGAAGCGGCGGTTGAGGCGCCCGAGTTCGCCGATCGTTGCGTCGGAATAATGACGCGTCGTGCGCAGCGCAAGCAGATCGAGTTCGCGCCCGATCGGGTAAAGCTCGCGCACCTCCTGGCTCGAAAGGCGAGGAACGAAGAAACCCCGGTCGTGCTCCGAGCGCACGAGCGATTCGCCTTCGAGCGATGAAAGCGCTTCACGCAAGGGCGTCCGGCTGACCCCAAGCTGCGTGCTCAGTTGCGATTCGTTGATCCGCGTGCCCGGGCCGAGCGTTTGCGACACGATCAGCACGCGCAAGCGATCGACCAGATCGGCGCGAGACGAACGGGCGGAGGAAACGCCTATCGGCATGCTGCGACGATATACCGTTCGATCAGATCGTGAAACCTGCCCCACGTGCGGAAGTTCCCGTAGTTCGCGGCCATGATGCCGACGACCAAGCGCAGGCGTGGGACGACGACTACGAACTGGCCGCCGTTGCCCTGGGCCTCATAGGCGCCGTAGGTTACGCCCAATGCGTGGTAGTGCGTGAGATGCCACCCGTATCCGTAGTCGTCGGGCTGGTTCAGGCCGGAATGCGGGCTCACCGCATCTCGAACCCACGCCTTCGCAAGGAGCCGATACCCGTTCCAAACGCCGCCATCGAGAAACAACTCGCCCAGCTTCAGAAAATCGCGGGGCAGAAAGTAGCTGCCGCCGCCCAGGTACATCTCGCCGGTCGGCGTGAGCTGCAAATGGTACTCGCCGAACTGTAACGGCTGGGCGATCGCGCGATCGAAGAACTGCGGCGTCCAGCGATGCGTCGCGGCGATGATGAAGGCGCCGATCATGTTGAGGCCCCCGCTGCAGTACGCGGCCTTCGGCGCGCCCGGGTCGCGCCTCATGGGCAGATCCATCACGTAACGATACCAATCGGGTTGCGCCGTCTGCGACTGCATCCGCTCTTCGTTGCCGAGCGAATCGTCGTTGTTGTCGTCGCAATCGAGGCCCGAGGTCATGTCGAAGAAATCGCCGATGGTGATCTGCATCTTGCGTTTGTCGGGGTGTGCTAGCGCTCGGTACGGCAGCCAACGGTAGGCCGGCGCGTCGACGGTGAGACCCGGCGTATGCCGCATGGCCACGCCGAAAAGTGCGGCGTCCAGGCTCTTGCCGGCCGAGCGCACGTCGTGCGGGCGACCTCGATTGAAACCGAAGTAATAGTGCTCGGCTACCAGTCGCGCGTCGCGAGCGACGAGCAAGCTCTGAATGTAGGGTGACGCCGGCGAGCGCGGAGCCTGTGAGGACAGATAGATCGCAAGCCGCTGCAGCCGCTCGTCGTCGATGCCTGCGCCTCTCGGCGACTCGACCTTCCAACCATCACCTTCATCCGGCGGCAGAGCGAACGATGCATCTGCTCCGGCCGGTAGCGGGAAGAATCCATTTGCAACCGTCGGATTGAGACGATGGAAGTTCATCGGCGGTCCGGTCCCAATTCCAAGCTGCAGGACGCCCGCCGTCTCGTCCATAGAGCCGCGAAACACGTGCGCGCGCGTTCGAATAACGATGCCGGTGCCGTCGAGCGTCACCCTATCGAACGGCGCCATCGTGCCGAAATTCCCGATCGGGTCACGCATGAACCCGCCGAGCGATCCGTCCGCTTTGGTTACGAATGCGATCTCGAGCTCGTATCGCGGAACGAAGGGCGACACGACTCCCATCCATGCGTCGCGTCCGCTCGCGCGCAGCGCAACGGGCGTGGCGTACGCGTTCGAGTCGATCGGGCTTCCGGACTGGATCCACATCGCGCGCATCTGTGGCGACGCCGGGAGCCGCAACCGGAGCGCACCCACGGCGCCGGGGAAGCGAAACGCGACGTCACCACCGACGGGGTACCCGGCAGCTCGTGCGGTTGCGGCGCGCGCGTTCCAGCCGCCGCGAGCAGACGCAATCTCAACCGTGCCCGAGAATGCCGGACGGTCGCTCCCCGCCGCGACCCATACTCCCGTCAGATCGGAAACCGCGATTGGCCGCGCGACCCGAGCCGCGGCGGGCGCAACAGCCGCGACCTGAGGCATGAAAAGCGCCCCTCCAGCCGCCAGAACGCACCATCTCCTAAACACAAGGCTGAGGCTATTGCATACAATTTATTACTTCCTGCATGCAATCAAGCGAGGATGACGCCAAGGACCCGGCTACCGGGCGTTCTTACCGCTCGATGGCGCTCTCGCTCAAAGCGGATGGCTCTCGCTCGCCGCCGGGCGGCTCGGCATAGGCGCTGCGCAGCTGGCGTTTGAGGAGTTTTCCGGCGGTGTTGCGCGGGAGATTGTCGGTGAAGATGACGCGCTTGGGAACCTTGAACGGCGCGAGCCGGCTGCGCGCGTGAGCGATCAAATCGTCGGCAGCGCACAGGGCGCCGGAACGAAGCACGACGACGGCGGTAACGGCTTCGATCCACTTCGGATCGGGCAGCGCGATGACCGCGACCTCCGACACGGCGGGATGGGTGAACAGCGCTTCTTCGACCTCGCGGCTCGCGACCACCACGCCGCCGGTGTTGATGACGTCTTTAATGCGATCGACGACGTACAGGTAGCCGCCGGCGTCGAGGTAGCCGACGTCGCCCGAGTGGAACCAGCCCCCGGCGAACGCTTCCTCCGTATCGGCGGGCTTGTCCCAATAGCCGGCGAGCAGTTGCGGCGAACGATGGACGATCTCGCCGCGCTCGCCCGTTGCGACGTCGCGCAGCTCGGCGTCGACGACGCGCGTCTCGACGCTCAAGATCGGCCGGCCGGCCGAGGCGGGCCGCTCGTCGTGTTCCTCGGGGCGCAGCACCGTCGCGAGCGGAGCGATTTCGCTCTGGCCGTAGCAGTTGAACGGCCGCACGTTGGGAAGCCGCGCGCGAAGCTCCTGCAGCACGGGGACCGGCATGATCGAAGCCCCGTAGTAGATGTTGCGCAGCGAGCCTAAGTCGCGCTTGTCAAAGTCCTCGTGCCGCAGCAGGCTGATCCAAACGGTGGGCGGCGCGAAGAACGAGGTGATGCGCTGCTCCTCGATCAAGCGCAGGCAGAGCTCCGGAACCGGCGCCTCGATCAAACGCGTCGTCGCGCCGATCAACAGATGCGGCATGCTGAAGACGTGCATCTGCGCCGAATGGTACAACGGAAGCGCGCCGAGCGAACGGTCCTTTCCGTCGAGCTCTAAATCGACGATGCAGCTGGCGTACTCCGCTAGCAGCGCACCGTGGGTCATCATCGCGCCCTTCGGTGCGGCGGTCGTCCCCGAGGTGTAAAGGAGCTGCGCGAGGGTGTGCTCGGTCAACTCTTCGATCTCGAACGGTCCATCGAAGCGCGTGTCCTGCGCGCAGCTCAGAACGTCGAACTCGAGGTCGCCCGCAAACGTTCCGGCGATTTCCAACCGTAAGCGCTCGTAGACGGCCCGCGCGTTCGCGGCCAGCGGTGGGTCGTAAACCAGTCCCCGTGCCCCGGACTGCGCGACGATGTATTCGAGCTCGCCCGCCGAGAGCGCGTAGTTAGCCGGCACGTGAACCAGGCCCGCGCGCACGCACCCAAGCCACAGCAGGAAATAGGCGTCGGAGTTCTTGCCGTAGGCAACGACCCGCTCGCCGCCGCGCAGCCCGCTCTCGCGCAAGCGGCGCGCGACGCGATCGGCCGCGGCGTCGAGTTGGCTGAAGCTCCAGCACCGCTCGCCGAAGATCAGTGCCTCCTTGTCGCCGTGTTTAGCCGCCGAACGGTGGACTGCGTCGCCGATCGTGTTGCGCCTGGCTCGTGCGATCGCACGGTTGTGGATCATGCCGCGACCCTCACCCTTCTTCGATCGCCTCAACGGCGCGGCGCGCGAACAGGACGCTTTGCTCGCCGACCAGCGCCGCGTCCTGGCCGAAAGCGTTCCCGCTGCGAACCCGGGCCGCGATTCCTTCCAAGATGACGGCGAGCCGGAACAGCGCGAAGGCGAAGTGGAAGCCGGTGACGCGTGAGGTGCGGCCGCTGAAAGCGTAGTAGTGTTCGAGGTACTCGCGTTCCGTCGGTATGCCGAGCGCGGCCAGATCGAGCCCGCGAACGCCGCGATGTTCGCGCGGCTCGGTACGCCACGCGATGCAGTTGTAGGCGACGTCGGCCAGGGGATGGCCGAGCGTCGACAGTTCCCAGTCGAGCACGGCGACGACGCGCGGCTCGGCCGGTGCAAACATCAGGTTCCCGAGCCGATAGTCGCCGTGAACGATCGCGGTTTCGTCGTCACCTTCGGGAATGTGCGCGGGCAACCAGACGATGAGCCGCTCGATGTCGGGCAGCTCGCGCGTCTTCGAAAGCTCCCACTGCTTGCTCCAGCGTGCGATCTGCCGCGCGAAGTAGTTCCCGGGCTTACCGTAGTCGGATAATCCGAGCGCTTGCCAGTCGACGCGGTGCAGTTGCGCCATCGTCCGGCACATCGCAAGGTACATCGCGTGACGCTCTGCCGGTTCGGCGCCGGGGATCGCATTGTCGTGCGGCACGCGCCCGGCGACGCGCTCCATCACGTAGAAGGGCGTGCCGACGACGTCGCGCTCGCCGTAGAAGAGCAGGGTTCGCGGGACCGGGACGTCGGTCGCGGCTAGCGCCGTGATGATGCGGTACTCGCGGTCGACCGCGTGCGCCGAGGCCAGGAGCTGCCCCGGGGGCTGCTTGCGCAACACGAGTTCGCGATTATCGTACGAGAGGTAGTAGGTGGGGTTCGACTGACCGCCGGCGACGCGCTCGATCCGCAGCGCTCCCTCGAGGCCGGCGATTGCCCCGCGCAAGAACGCATCGAGCCGTCCCTCATCGAAATCGGGAGCGTTTGGCTCGGTTTGCGGCGGCTGCACCTTCACGAGTTCGTCCCGCGTTCCCGAGCGCCGCTTATGCCCCTTCCCCCGAGTCGCCGAGCCCCGTCTGCCGCGCGCTTACGAGGCCAAGGTCAAGCGCGCGTTGGCGTAGTCGATCGCCGCTTGTTCGCGCTCGTACTCCGGCGTTTGAGGGGCGAGCGACGACTGCCGTTCCCGCGCGTCCGTCAAGTCTTGGCGTGCTTTGGAAACGTCGATGTCGTCGCGCCCCAGCGCCTCGTCGACCAGTACGGTCACACCATCCGGCAACGCCTGCATGAAGCCTTCGTTGGTTGCCAGCTCCAAGCGTTTGCCCGTGCCGTTTTCGACGACGTTGGCGCGTAGGATGCCGGGCCGCAGCGCCGTGAGGAAGGGAGCGTGCGAGGGCAGGATGCCTTCCTCGCCCTCGGTCCCCACCGCGATGACGAGCTCAGCCTCTCCCTCGAAGGCGATTGCGGTGGGCGTGATCAGTTTGAACGGAACCGTCTTTGCCATGCGCGCGCTCCTATTTCATGCCCTCGGCGGCCTGCTTCACCTCGTCGATGCCGCCGACATAAAAGAACGCTTGCTCCGGAACGTCGTCGAGGTTGCCTTCCAGCACTTCTTTGAACGACGCGATCGTGTCCTCGAGCTTCACGTATTTCCCTTCGCGTCCGGTGAACTGCGACGCCACGAAGAAGGGCTGCGAGAAAAGGCGCTGCAGGCGTCGCGCCCGTCCGACGGCGACCCGGTCGTCTTCGGAAAGTTCGTCCACGCCCAAGATCGCGATGATATCCTGAAGATCGCGATACCGCTGCAGCGTTTCCTGAACGCCGCGCGCCACGCGGTAGTGTTCGTCCCCGACGATCTGCGGATCGAGAATGCGCGACGATGAGGCCAGCGGATCGACCGCCGGGTAGATGCCGAGTTCCGAGATCGGCCGCGAAAGCGCGGTCGTAGCGTCGAGGTGGGCAAACGTGGTCGCGACCGCCGGATCGGTGTAGTCGTCGGCCGGAACGTACACCGCCTGCACCGACGTGATCGAGCCCTTATGGGTCGAGGTGATGCGCTCTTCGATCTGCCCCATCTCGGTAGCGAGCGTGGGCTGGTAACCGACCGCTGAGGGCATGCGTCCCATCAGGGCCGAGACCTCGGAGCCGGCCTGCATGAAGCGGAAGATGTTGTCGAGGAAAAACAAGACGTCGGCGCCTTTCTCGTCGCGGAAATACTCGGCCATGGTGACGCCCGTTTGCGCCACCCGGAAGCGCACGCCGGGCGGCTCGTCCATTTGCCCGAAGACGAGCGTCGTCTGCGCGAGCACGCCCGACTCTTTCATCTCGAGCCACAGGTCGTTGCCTTCGCGCGTGCGCTCGCCGACGCCGGTGAACACCGAAAAGCCCTTGTGCACCTGCGCGATGTTGCGGATCAGCTCTTGGATGAGCACCGTCTTGCCGACGCCCGCGCCACCGAACAACCCGACTTTGCCGCCCCGCGTATATGGCGCCATCAAATCGATGACCTTGATCCCCGTCTCAAAGATCTTCGGCGTCGGATCCTGGGCTTGGAAGTTGGGCGGCTCGCGATGGATCGGCCAGTAGGCGGCAGCCGTAACCGGTCCGCCCGCATCGATGGTCTGCCCGAGCACGTTGAAGATGCGCCCGAGGGTGCCCTCACCGACCGGAACCTCGATCGGTTTACCGGTGGTCGTGACCCCCTGGCCGCGCACGAGCCCGTCGGTCGACCCCATCGCAAGGCAGCGCACCTGATTGTTTCCGAGCCCGTCTTGCACTTCGAGAACGAGATCGCGCGCCTGCATCGCCGTTCCCCCGAGTTCGGTTCCGTCCGCCGCCCCCGAAGCCGCGCCGTTCTGCCCAACCCCGCCGCCACCCACATGAACCATAAGCGCCGTATTGATCAGCGGCAACGTCTCCTCGCTAAACTCAACGTCGACGACGTTCCCCAAAACCTGAACGACTTTCCCCGGAGCAATCTCAGTAGCGATATGCATTACGTTCAATACTCTTTCTGGCTAAACGATCTCTTAGCAGTGACGTCAGGACGTTCTGATGTGGTCCCCCGGGGCGGTCGCCGAGCGGCTTCCGCGCCGCGCGGAGCCACGGCCGTCGGGAGCGCGGCGCGGCGCAGCCGCGAAGGCGCAGGATGCGCCGCAGCGGCGAAGCGAGGCGACCGCTCCGGGACCGCATCAGAACCTCTGCGCCACTCACCCCGAAAGCGCCTCAGCCCCGCCGACGATCTCCAGCATTTCCTTGGTAATCGCAGCCTGCCGGGCTTTGTTCATCGCAAGGGTCAAGTCGTCGATCAGCTTGCCCGCGTTATCCGTCGCATTCGTCATCGCGATCAACTGCGCCGCAAAGAAAGCCGCCTCGGTTTCGAGCATAGCGTAGAAGATCGTGAACTCGAGGTACTTCGGGAGGAGCCGGGTTAGGACGGCTTCGGGCGACGGAGCGAACTCGACGAGCGCCCGCGGACCGGGTTCTGCCTGCGCCTTCTCAGCCGCGACGGGGACGAGGGTGCGGACCTCGGGACGCTGCGTGAGCATTGAAACCAAGCGCGAGGAAACCAGCACGATCTCGCCGATTTGGCCGGCGGTGAAAGCGTCGGTCACGTGCGCGGCGACCTCCTTGGCGACCTCCAGTTTGGTGCCGGCCCCGAGCGCCGTTTCGTAGACCGTCTCCTGCGACATGCGCCGCGCGGCGTTGCGGGCCTTATTGCCGACCGCGTACCAAACCACGCTTGCGCCGTCGCGCGCAAACTGGTCGCCGGCGCGCACGATGTTGGCGTTGAACGCGCCGGCGAGGCCTTTGTCGGCGGTCATGAGGATGACACCTTTAGGAGCGCCTTCTTTTCCGGGGCGCAGGAAGGGGTGATCGACCGCGCCGACCGCGTCCATAAGATCCTTGAGCATTGCGAAAATGGCTTCGGCGTAGGGACCCGCTTGTTTGCGTGCCGCCTCGGCGCGGCGAATCTTCGCCCCGGCGACTTGTTTCATCGCCTTGGTGATCTGCTGGGTGTTGCGCAGCGACTTGATGCGGTCGCGCAGATCGCGTACGGACGGCATTAGAAGCTCTTGTTGAACTCCTCGATCGCTTCGCCGAGCTTGAGCGCGACCTCGTCGGGGAGCTGCTTGGACTCGGCGATGCCCTGCGCCATTTCAGGATGCTTCTCGTGCATGAAGTCCACAAAGCTTCGTCCCCACTCTTGCAGGCGCGGCGTGTCGATGTGCGTGAGGAATCCGCGCGTCGCCGCAAAGATCAGCATGACCTGATCCTCGACCGGTTGCGGATGGTACTGCGGCTGCTTGAGGATCTCGGTGATCTTCTCGCCGCGGGTGAGCGTCGCTTTCGTCGTCTTGTCGAGGTCGCTCGAGAGCTTCGCAAAGGCCGCGAGCTCGCGGTACTGAGCGAGGTCGAGCTTCAGCTGACCGGCCACCGTCCGCATCGCCTTGATCTGGGCCGAACCGCCGACGCGCGACACCGAAATGCCCACGTCGACGGCGGGCCGGATGCCTTGGAAGAAAAGCCCCGTCGTGAGATAGATTTGCCCGTCCGTGATCGAGATCAAGTTGGTCGGAATGTAGGCGGACACGTCGCCGGCCTGGGTTTCGATGACCGGCAGCGCCGTCAGCGAACCGCCGCCCTTATCGTCGGAGAGCTTGGCCGCGCGCTCGAGCAGCCGCGAGTGAAGGAAGAAGATGTCGCCGGGATACGCCTCGCGGCCGGGCGGACGGCGCAGCAGCAAGGAAACCTCGCGGTAGGCCTGCGCGTGCTTGGTGAGATCGTCGTACACGATCAAGACGTCCTTGCCGGCATACATCAGCTCTTCGCCCATCGCGCACCCGGCGTAGGGCGCAATGTATTTGAGGGCCGGAGATTCCGCCGGCCCGACCGCAACGATCGTCGTGTACTCCATCGCGCCGTAGTGCTCGAGGGTTTGCGCGAGCGCGGCGACGGTCGAGATTTTTTGACCGATCGCAACGTAGATGCAGAAAACGCCCTTTCCCTTTTGGTTGACGATCGTGTCGATGGCAATCGCCGTCTTACCGGTCGAGCGGTCGCCGATGATCAGTTCGCGCTGCCCGCGACCGATCGGAATCAGCGCGTCGATCGCGCGGATGCCGGTCTGCAGCGGTTGCTTGACGGGCTGCCGCTCGATGACTCCGGGCGCGGTGTTCTCGATCGTCCGAAACCTCTTCGTCTCGATCGGCCCCTTGCCGTCGATCGGATTGCCGAGCGGATCGACGACGCGCCCGAGATTGCTCTCGCCGACCGGAACCGAGACGATGCGGCCGGTACGCCGGACCTGCATGCCCTCCTTGATGTCGTCGTCCGGGCCGAGGATGATGACGCCGACGTTGTCCTCTTCCAGATTGAGCGCGATGCCGCGCAGGCCGTTCGGGAACTCGACCAACTCCGACTGTTGAACCTTCTCCAGACCGTAGACGCGGGCGATGTTCGACCCAACCTCGATCACGGTCCCGACTTGATCCTCGTGCACCTCGCTCTTGAAGCCGGCGATTTGCGTCTTGAGGATGCCGGCAATTTCGTCTGCGTTGATCATGGCTTCGTGTATCCCAATCTGCGGCGTGACATCAATTTTGCGTGAAGAGTTTCTGCGCGAGCTCCGCCAGGCGGCCGGCGACGGTGCCGTCGATGCGGCGGTCGCCCATCGTGATGCGGATCCCGCCCAAAACCGTTGGATCGACCCGCGCTTTGACCTCGAAGGTCGTTTGATGGATTCGCGAGAGGCGTGCAACCAACTCGTCGAGTTCCCCCGGAGCGAGCGAGCGGGCGGTGACGATCTCGAGCGGCTCCTTGCCCTTGTCTTCGAGCGCGAGCTCGTGGAATGCCTGGACGATCGGTTCAAGTAGGGCTTCGCGCCGCTTGCGCACGAGCAGCAGGAGGGCGTTCATGACGATATCGTTGATTTTGCCATCGAGCGCGGCGCCTAGCACCTTCGCCTTTTGGGCGCGGTCGATGACCGGCGACACGAAAAAGCGCTGGGCGTCATCGTTGCGCTCGAGTGCGTCGTACGCGACCTGCAGCGAGCGGCCGGTCTCCTCGACGTCGCCCGCCTCCTTGGCGAGCGAGAAGATCGCCACCGCGTAGCGCCGCGCGACGGTTTGGTTTCTCATGCGCGCGCCTTCGGGACGGAGGGGTCGATTGCAGCCAGAACGCCGTCGATCAACGTTCGATCGGTTTCGCCGTCGATGCGTGACGCCGCCGTCTGGCGTGCCACGTCGAGCGCGCGCTCGATCAGCTCCGCGCGCAGCCGATCGCGAGCCGCGTAGCGGGCGCGCCCCAATTCCGCCTGGGCGTTGCGCACGACTCGTTCCCCTTCGGCCGTCGCTTCGGCGACGATGCGCTCGCGTTCGTGCAAGGCATCGCGCGCGCCGCGCTCGAGGATTGAGGCTGCGGCAACGTCGGCCTCGGTAAGCTCGCGCTCGGCCTGTGCCGCAAGCTCCGTCGCGCGGTCGCGGCGGCGCTCGTTATCGGCGATCTCCGCGTTCTTGGCCTCTTGCTGACGCGCGATCGCGGGTAGGACGAAGCGCACGAACAAATAGATGACGGCGAAAAAGAACAGCACGCTAGAGACGACCTGGCTCCACAGGGCGATCTCCCGGTCGAGCAAGAACGTCGCGCCGTGGATCACGTTCCGCCCACCGTCGCGACCGCGCGATCGAGCAGCATCGCCGCGAGTTCGCGCGCCAGCGGCTCTTCACCGGCCTTGGCTGCCGCCAGTTCCTTGGCGACGGTCGCTTGTGCCTGGTCGATCAGGGTCGCGGCCCGTTCGGCATAGGCCGCCCCCAGCAAGTCCGCTTCGCTGTTGGCTTCGGCTCGCGCGAGCGAAAAGGTTTCGGCTGCCTCACGCCGGGCGCGCGCTTTCTTCTCCTCGGCTTGCCCCTGCAGCGTCCTGACGGTTTCCATGGCCCGCTCGTAATCCGCGGCCACCCCGTTGATGTACGCCCGCCGCTTACGCAACGCCTCGTTGACCGGCACGATGAACGCGACCCGCAAGATCAGGTAGAATAAGGCAAAGTTGATGATCTGTAGCACGAACGTGCCGTCGATCTGCAGGAACATCGGAGCGCGAACGACCGCCTAGTGGTGCAGCGCCGCGGCGATCAGGGCCGGCACGTTGGCGACTGCGAAGAACAGGTACAGGCCTAGACCCAACCCGATGATCGGAAACGCCTCCAGCACGCCGACGCCGATGAACATGAACGTAAAGATATTGGCGCGCGCCTCTGGTTGCCGCGCGATCGCTTCGACGGCCTTCGAAGACACGATCCCGTCGCCGATCGCCGAGCCGAAGGCGACCGCCGCAACGATGACCGCGAAACCCAAGACCAGCGCGGAAAGAATCAAGCTCTCAGAACTCACAAGATGTCTCCTAGTGTCCTTCCTCGGCAACCGCTGCCGAGAGATAGACGATGGTGAGCAGGGTGAAGACGAACGCCTGCAGCGTTCCGATGAAGAAATTGAAGAACTGCAGGAAGAAGGGCAGCGGAATGATCGCACGCGATAGGTTGAAGGAGCCGATCATCACCTGCGAGGTCATGATCACGATGACGACGTACATCAAGATCTCGCCGACGAAGATGTTGAAAAAGAGACGCAGCGCGAGCGTTACGGGGCGCGCAAACTCTTCGATCACGTTGATGGGGAAGAGGAACCAGAATGGCTGGAACAAGTGGCTAAACGCCCGCACCCCGTGGTTGCGAAGCGCGACGACTTGGATCATGAGAAAAACGATCACGGCGTAGGCTGCCGTCGTGTTGAGATCCGCGGTCGGCGATCCGCCGAAGGGCAGACCCAGCGCCCGTAGCGGGATGAAGCCGATCTGGTTCAACAGGAAGATCATGAAGAAGAGCGCGATAAAAAAGGGCACGAACGGCTCGCCGCGCGGCCCGAGCGTGCTGACGGCAAGATCGCCCAGATAGTTGCTCAGGTCTTCGAAGGTCGTCTGGCGTTTGGTTACCCGTGGCGAACGGTACGAGGCACCGACATACCAGAAGAATCCGAGCGAAATCACCATCACGATCCAGGTCGTCAGGATCGTGTCGGAGTGCACCGTGCCGAGCACGGGAATATGCCAAAGGGGATGCTCGCCGATCTTCCTTTCCATCTCCACCCTATATCCTACGGTGACGGGGGTTGCGCCGTCGCGGACTTATAACGCCGGTTCAGTTCGAGCGCGTACAGCGCAATCGGTAGGAAGAAGCCTGCAAAGAACACGCCCATTGCCCACCAGGGTCCTAGGACTGCGGCCGCCGCCGCCGCAGCCGCCACGCCGGAGATCCGAACGAAGCCGCTCGCGACAAGCGCGCCGGCCGCGCCCCTACCGCTCAGGAGCCGTTCGTTCGCCCGCATGACGAGCCGCATGTTGAGGATGCCGAAAATCCCGCCGAGCACGAGGTCGAAGCCGAGCTTCGGCTGACGTGCCGCCAAGAATGCTCCGATCACGCATACAAAAAGAAGCGAGCGCCACGGGATGACCCGCTTCAGCGTATTGTAGAGACGCAGATCGGAGGCCGACTCGGCGCGCGACTCTTTAGGGTTGCCGCCCGGGGAACCCTCCCCGGCCATCAAGCGACCAGCGGCGCAAACTCGAACGGCAGCGGTTCGCCGGCCCCCGCGAGTGCGCGCAGGTAGCCGGCTATACGCCCGGCCGCCCGCCCGTCGCCGTAGGGGTTCGAGGCGCGCGCCATGCGCGCGTAGACGACTTCGTCGGCGAGCAGCGTCGCGGCGGCTTCCAAGACGGCGGAGCGCTCCGGACCCACCAGCCATAGCGTGCCGGCATCGACGCCCTCGGGGCGTTCGGTTTCCCGGCGCATCACCAAGACCGGCTTGCCCAAACACGGCGCCTCTTCTTGCAACCCGCCGCTGTCGGTCAAGACAAAGTGCGAACGCGCGATCGAGCGGACGGTCGCATCGTATGGCATCGGGCCGGTGAGCACGACGCCCTCGAGGCCGTCGAGAATTTCATGGGCCACCGGCGCGACGTGGGGCGAGGGATGGACCGGCCAAAGGATCTGAGGCCGCTGCGGAAGCCGCGATATCTCGGCCAGCGCCCGGCAGATGCCGGCTATTTTCGGACGATTCTCGCGGCGATGCGCGGTAACGAAGATCAGCGGCCGCTCCGGGGTCAGACGGGACCATTCCGGCGGTTCCGATACGTATGGCCGTTGCGCGATGCTCAGGAAGGCGTCGATGACCGTGTTGCCGGTGACGAAGATTTGCCGGGGATCGACGCGCTCGAGCTCGAGGTTGCGCCGCGCCCGCGGCGTCGGTGCGAAATGGTGGGTCGCGATCGTGCCGGTCAAGCGCCGGTTCATCTCTTCCGGGAAAGGTTCCCAGATCGTCGTGGTGCGCAGTCCGGCCTCAACGTGTCCGACCGGGACGCGCTGGTAATAGGCGGCTAGCGCCGCAGCCGTCGACGTCGAAGTGTCACCGTGCACGAGAACGAGGTCGGGGCGAACCGTTTTCAGCACCGGCTCCATCCCGGCGAGCACGCGCGTCGTAATCTCGGTCAAGCTTTGATCGGCACGCATGATGTCGAGATCGTAGTGCGGCTCGATCGCAAAGAGCTCGAGCAGGTCATCGAGCATTCGACGATGCTGCGCGGTGACGCACACGACCGGCTCGAGTGCCGGGCGCGCGGCGTACAAGGCCGCGACCACGGGCGCCATCTTGATCGTGTCCGGGCGGGTGCCGAACACGACCATCACCTTAAAAGGACCGCTCACAAGAGTCCGGCGACTCGGGTGTGTGGTGCGGCTCCGCCGGAAAGAAGATAGGCGGCGGCCCCGAGTACGAACGAGACGGCGTAGATCAGCAGCACCGCTTGCCTGACATCGAGACCGAACTGGAAAACCAGCAGGTGATGGAAGTGCTCGCGATCGCCTTCGGAGATGGCGCGTCCCGCTCGCACCCGTCGCCAAATGGCGAGCCCCGTGTCGACGACCGGTAAAGCGAGCGCCACCAAGGGAACGAGCAGGCTGATCGTGATCGCGACCTTGGCCGTGACGATCACCGAGACGGTCGCGAACACGTAACCGATGAACAGCGAGCCCGTGTCGCCCAAGATGATCGTGGCTGGGCTGAAGTTGTACGGCAAAAAGCCGAGGGCGCCCCCGACGAGCGCGGCGAGCACCAGAGCAGCCACAAAGTGTCCGTGCGCGAGCGCGATCGCGAACAAGAAGATTCCCGAAATCGCGGTCACCCCGGCGAGCAACCCATCGAGCCCGTCGAGAAAGTTGATCGCGTTCATCATGCCCAGGTACCAGACCAGCGTGAGCGGATAGCCCAGCCACGCCGGGATGTTGATGTACTGGTGGCCGAAGGGCTGATCGAAGCCCTCGATGCGAAAGCCGTAGATCATCGAGACCAGCGCCACCAGCACTTGCGCGAGGAATTTGTTGCGCGGGCGCATGTGCATGACGTCGTCCCACACGCCGACGATCATGATCAGCGTGCCGCCGAAGAGCAGTCCCAAGAAGTTGTGAATTTCGTAAGGATTGTGAAAGAGGCTCGGCGTCTGCAACGCGAATCCGACGGCGACGAAAAGCCCGAAAGCAAAGCCCAGGTAGACCGCGATGCCGCCGATGCGCGGCTTCGGATCGGCGTGCATCCGGCGCTCGTCGACGCGATCGACGACACCGACGGCGAGCGCTAGCGAACGCACGCGCGGGGTTACGAGCGCGGCGGTCACGGCCGCTACGACGGCGGCCAGTGCGAAGAAGAACTGCAGGGTCGGGTGGATCACCGGAAGCTGCCGGCCCGCACGCCTTCGAGGCTCTCGAAGTGAACCAGCGCCACGCCCGCCTCACCCAGGAGCATCTGCGCGAACGGGTCAGGGTACGGCGATGCGTACACGATGCGGGCCACGCCGGCGCTAATCATCAGCTTGGAGCAGTGAACGCAGGGCTGGTGCGTTGTGTACGCGGTTGAGGCGTCGAGGCTGACCCCATGCAGCGCGCCCTGCACGATCGCATTCGCCTCGGCGTGAACCGCGCGCACGCAATGCGCTCCCACCATCTCGCAGCCAACCTCGGTACAGTGCGCGACGCGGCTCGGGGCGCCGTTATAGCCGGTTGTCAAGATGCGATGCTCGCGCACGAGCACCGCGCCCACGCTCGCGCGCGGGCACGTCGCGCGAGTCGCGACGGTCCTCGCCACCTCCATGAAATACTCATCCCAGCTCGGCCGCATCGGGGCGCATTACGCCGCCGCCGAAGAGCCTTCATGCCGGGCCGCCGGCTCGCCGCTCGCGGTAGGCGGCCGGAAGGGAGGTCGCGCTGCCGAACATGCGATCCCCGGCGTCGCCGAGGCCAGGCACGATGTATCCATGCTCGTTCAAGCGTTCGTCGACGGCGCACGTGACGATCCGAACGCCCGGATGACGGTCGAGCAAATGGGAGAGCCCAACGGGCGCCGCGATCGCGCACAGCAGTCGCGGTTCGGTCGCCCCGCGGGCCGCGAGGACGTCGAGCGCCGCAGCCCCCGAGTGTCCGGTCGCAAGCATCGGATCGAGCGCGAAGACCGGTACGCCCGAAAGATCGTCGGGCAGGTTTGCGTAGTATGGAACCGCCGCGAGCGTCTCGGGATCGCGAAAGAAACCGAGGTGGGCAACGACGGCGTCATCGACCACCGAAAGAAAACCAGGCAGCAAACCGAGGCCGGCGCGTAGGATCGGCGCGACGACGGGACGGGTCCCCAAGCGCCGCACGATCGCCGGACCGACCGGGGTCGTGATTCGGTCCTCGCGCGTCGCGAGGCCGCGGGTCGCCTCGTAGGCCAGAAACGCGCCGACTTCTTCGATGAGCCTACGGAAAATCGGCGTCGGGGTCGTCTTGTCGCGAATGCGGGCCAGCCGGTCGGCGACGGCGGGATGATCGATGACGTGCAAGCGCTCCGTCATCGGACGCCGGCCGCGCCGCTCACAACGAACGCACGCCGTTCGGCCCGGCGACGAGCACCTCGTCCGCCAGATCGACGAAAAGGCCACTCGTCACGACGCCGTGGATCGCGCGCAAGAGCTCGTCCAGGTGGGCGGGATCGTCGATCGGCCCGAAGCGGCAGTCCAGTATCCAGTTGGCGTTATCGGTGACGAACGGCGTCGCGCCCCCGCGACGCGACACCGAGACCGGCGCGATCGCCTCGATCTCGCGCGTGACGTACGTCGCAGAGAACGGAACGACTTCGACCGGAAGCGGATAATTACCGACGCGCTGCACGAGCTTCTCCTCGGTCACGATGACGACGAACAGTCGCGCGGCGAGCGCGACGGCCTTTTCGCGAAAGAGCGCCCCGCCGCCGCCTTTGATCAACGCCAGGTCGGCGGCCACTTCGTCGGCCCCATCGAGGGCCACCGCGATCTCCTCGTCCATCAGCTCGACGAGTGGAATGCTGCGCTCGCGGCACAGGCGTTCCGTCTCGCGCGAGGTCGCGACGGCCACGATACGCTCGCCGGCCGCGACACGCTCGCCCACCCGCTCGATCGCCCAATAGGCGGTCGATCCGGTACCCAGTCCAATGCACGTCCGATCGCGGACGTAGCGGTCGACCGCCGCAAAGCCGACAGCCCGCTTGCGCTCGTCGACCCTGGCCGCCATCTGAGTTGCGCCCTCTCCTACGGCACGTCGAAGCGCTCGGTCAATCCGGAGACCCGGTCGCGCAAGCGCTCCATTTTGGCGCGCGTCCCGACGTCGCCGAGGGCTTCGCCGATGATTTTGCCGATCTCGCGCGCTTCGTCCTCGCCCATGCCGCGCGACGTGATCGCGGGCGAGCCGAGGCGGATTCCGCTCGTCACCGCCGGTTTTTGCGGATCGAACGGAATCGCATTCTTGTTGACGGTGATCGCGATCTCGTCGAGGTAGGCTTCGACGGCTTTGCCCGTTAGGCCGCGCGGCGTCAAATCGACGAGCAGCAGGTGCGTATCGGTGCCGCCCGCCACGAGGCGCGCGCCGGCGCGTTGCAGTTCTTCGCCCATCGCGCGCGCGTTGTCGATCACCTGGCGTTGATACGCTTCGAACGATGGCTGCAACGCTTCACTGAAAGCGACCGCCTTGGCGGCGATCAGGTGCATGAACGGGCCGCCCTGGATGCCTGGGAAGACGCTCTTGTCGAGGGCCTGGGCGTGAACCGCCTTGGACAGGACGAGGCCGCCGCGTGGTCCGCGCAGCGTCTTGTGGGTCGTCGTCGTCACGAAGTCGGCGAGCGGAACCGGCGACGGATGCAGCCCGACGGCGACCAAGCCGGCGATGTGCGCCATGTCGACCATCAGCACGGCTCCGACCTCGCGTGCGATCTCGACGAAGGGAGCGTAATCCATGCGACGCGGGTAGGCGCTCGCGCCTGCGACGATCAGCTTCGGCTTGTGCTCGCGGGCGAGTTCGGCAACCTGGTCGAAATCGATCAGCTCGGTGTCGCGGCTGACCCCATACGCGACCGCGTTGTAAAGCTTGCCGCTGAAGCTGATCTTCGTGCCGTGGGTGAGGTGGCCGCCGTGAGCGAGCGACATACCAAGCACGGTCTCGCCCGGGGCTAGCACCGCCATGAAGACGGCCATGTTGGCTTGTGCGCCGGCGTGCGGCTGCACGTTGACGTGCTCGGCCCCGAAGATCTCTTTGGCGCGATCGATGGCGAGCTGCTCGGCGACGTCGACGAACTCGCAGCCGCCGTAATACCGCTTCCCCGGGTACCCTTCGGCGTATTTGTTCGTCATGACGGAGGCCGTCGCTTCGCGCACCGCGCGGCTCGCGTAGTTCTCCGACGCGATCAACTCGAGGTTGTCGCGCTGGCGTTCTTCCTCGCCCCGGATCGCTGCGAAGACCTCCGGGTCCTGGGCGGAGAGGACGGTCGAGACGAGCAACTCCATAAGCGAACCCTTCAACGCCGCGCGCGCTCGGCCCCATGCGCGGGAGCCTGACGGGAAAGGGAGCCCGTACCGAGGGCGGTTCGATCCGAAGCACCTCGCCGGCTATGCGACGGAACACTCAACTCCAGGCACGAACACGCGGCAAAGGATGAAGATTGCCTGCTCTAGCGCGAGCTTTAGCGCAAGGCTCGACGCTGGAGCGCTAACCCAGCTTGAGTGGCTCGACCTCTGCGCGAACGAGCTCGAGGTCGACGGCGTCGTCTTCGATGCGCGCCACTTCCCGCGCCGAGACGGCGACTATTTGGCCCAGTTAAAGAAAACGGCGGCCGACCTCGGGCTGACGGTCGCCGCGCTCGAGTGCGAGCGCTTATCGGGGACGAGCGATGATGCGGGGTGGCTCCAGACCGCGGCGGATTTGGGCGCGCCGCTGCTTGTGACCGGCGCGCCGAGCGCAAGCGACGATCCCGACGCTTGGGGCAGGTTCGCCGATGCGGCCAAACAAGCCGCGTCGGCGGCCAAGCGGCGCAACGTCACGCTCGCGCTGCGCAATGCGGCGGGAACGCTTTGCACGGACGCGGCCGATCTGAGGCATATCGCCAAGGATGTTGACAGCGCGTGGTTGCGCTTCGCGCCCAACGCCTCGGTTTTCAGCGAGTCGGAATCCCTCGCCGGGATCATCGAGAAAACGCTTCTGGCCATTCACGTCATGTCCGACACCCACGGCTTCGCCCAAAACGGCGATCGCGAAGCCGCTCAGCTGATCGAGCGGTTACGGCGCTTTCGCGGATTCGTCGTGCTCGAGCGGCCTGCGTCGGATGCTCCCGACGACGCCTTCCACGCGGCCCTTGCGCGCTTTTTGGCGTTGCGCTCGCGGGCACTTTACGAACCAGGCAGCGGCAACGAAGCGCTTCTCGGCGGCGCAATGGACGCCATCACCGCAATCCGCACGCGGCGCAGCGTCGGCCGCCCGCTCGGCGACGTGCCGCCCGCCACCGTCGAAGGCCTCATCGAGCTCGCTACCTGCGCTCCGAATCACCACCTGACCGAACCCTGGCGTTTCACCATCGTCGCGGGTGAAGAGCGCGACCAGCTCGGCCGGCTGTGGGGTTCCCTCTGGGCCCAGAGCCAGGGCCTTGAGGGCGACGCGCGCCGCGAGTCGATCGCACGCGACCTAGCCAAGCTCGCGCGCGCCCCGCAGCTGGTCATCGTCAGCACGCGAACCGACGACGATCCCGTCGTTGCCGAGGAAGACTTCGCCGCCACCGCCGCGGCCGTCCAAAACTTTCTCCTTGCCGCACACGCCCGAAACCTAGCCGCAATGTGGCGCACCGGCCCGATGATCCACGACCCCGCCATCAAGGCCTTTCTGGGACTCAACCCCCGGGACCGCATCGTCGCTACGATCTACCTCGGCTCGAGCGCCGCCGCTCAAGCCCCGCCGCGCCCCCGCCGCAACCAATCCATCACCCACTGGCTCAAGGCTCCCCTCAGCACGCAGACGGAGCGAAAGCATGAGTGAAGCCGCGCTCGGCGGCCGGTTCACGTTCCCGGGAACGTCGTTGACGGTCCAACGAATCGGCTACGGCGCGATGCAGCTGGCGGGCCCCGGCGTATGGGGGCCGCCCAAGGACGCGGAGGGTGCCGTCGCCGTCCTCCGCGCCGCCGTCGCGGCCGGCGTGAACCATATCGACACCGCCGACTACTACGGCCCACACAGAACCAACCAGATCATCCGGCAAGCCCTGCACCCATACCCGCCGGGTCTGGTGATCGTCACCAAGCTCGGCGGCCGCCGCCCGCCCGACAAATCCTGGCAGCCCGCCATCTCGCCCCAAGACCTGACCGACGGCGTCCACGACAATCTGCGCAACTTAAGCCTAGACGCACTCGACATCGTAAACTACCGCGTAATGGGCTCAGGCCACGGCCCGGAGGAGGCCTCCATCGCCGGCCAAGTGACCGTCCTAGCCGACCTTCAGCGCAAGGGCCTGATCCGTCACATCGGCCTGAGCAACGTCACCCCCGCCCAGCTCACCGAGGCGCGCACGATCGCCGACATCGTCTGCGTCCAAAACAACTACAACCTAGCCCACCGCCACGACGACGCCCTAATCGACGCCCTCCTGCACGAAGGCATCGCCTACGTCCCCTTCTTCCCCCTCGGCGGGTTCACGCCGCTCCAATCATCCACCCTCACCTCCGTCGCCGCCCAACTCGCCACCACCCCGATGCAAGTCGCCCTAGCCTGGCTCCTCGCGCGCTCACCCAACATCCTATTGATCCCCGGCACCTCCTCGCTCACCCACCTGCGCGAAAACCTAGCCGCCGCCCACCTAACCCTCCCACCCCAAACCCTCGCCCAACTAGACCGCATCGCCCACGCCGCGACTCAAGCGAAGCACTAACTCTACCCCGCGACGTTTGCGAAGCAAACG
>PMHO01000058.1 GCA_003156715.1 Candidatus Tityobacter terrigena | reverse complement strand
TTCTTCCGGCGCGACGTGCCCGGATTTGAGAACTGCCGGCTGGCCGCGACCGCCGCCCAGATCGGCATCCGGGAATCGCGGCGCATCGTGGGCGCGTACACGCTGAGCGCCGACGACGTGCTGAGCGCGCGCACGTTCGAAGACGCGGTCGCGCGCAGCGTGTATCCCATCGATATCCACAATCCGTCGGGAAGCGGGACGACGACGCACCGTCTGCCGGCCGGGGCGAGCTATGAAATTCCGTACCGCTGCCTCGTGCCGCAATCGGTCGAGGACCTGCTGGTGGCGGGGCGCTGCATCTCGACGACTCACGAGGCGCACGCCTCCACGCGCCTCACGCCGACGGTCATGACGCTCGGGCAGGCCGCCGGAACGGCGGCGGCCCTGGCGCTTCGGCGCGGCGTGCCACCGCGCGCCGTCGACCCGCGCGAACTGCGCGAGCTGCTCGTCCGCGACGGCGTCGATTTGCGCCGCCCCGCGCACGCGCGGTGAGGATCGAGTTTGCCGACCTCGGCCTAGCCGGCGTCGTCATTGCAGAATACGATCCGGTCGACGATGCGGTCCGCATCGACCGCCGCGCCTACGAGTGCGTACGGTTTCGGCTCGGCGCCGATGAAGCATCGCGCTTCGCCCGGTACGCGCTCGCTCACGAATTCTTTCATCGCGCACATCCGGCTGCAACGGAGGCCCAAGCGCACGCGCACGCGCGCGCAATCGGCGGGATCGATGGGGCGACCTTCGAGCGCGCCGTTCGCCCGTGAAGCTTTACGCCGGAATCGACGGCGGTCAAAGCTCGACGCGCGCCGTCATCGGCGACGAGTGCGGTCGAGTCGTCGCCGCCGGCGATGCCGCACCGTCCGATCTGGTTGGGACTTCACGCGATTCCGAGCGCGCGGCAAGGGCGCTCGAGTCCGCCCTTTGCAATGCGCTCGAGCGGGCGGACCTTCCAACCGGCACGCGCTTCGAGTCGGTCGTCATCGGACTGAGCGGCTACGAAGCCGGCGAGTCGCACCCGCCGTCCTTGCCGAACGGCCGGTGCGCCCGCCTGCGCGTCGTGCACGATGCCGAGATCGCGCATGCCGGCGCCTTCAACGGCGCAAGCGGTATCCTGATTCTGGCCGGGACCGGCAGCGTCGCGTTTGGCGTCGACGAGGCGGGGAAGCGCGTTCGCGCCGGCGGCTGGGGCTATCTTTTCGGAGATGAGGGAAGCGCGTTCCGTATCGCGCGGGACGCGCTCGCCGATGCCATGCAGCGCACCGACCGCGCCCGGGCTGCGCCCTTGGCCGAGCGCGCGCTCGAATTCTTCGGCGCCGAAACCTTGCGCGGCGTTCAACTCGGATTTGCCCACGGCGAGATCTCGCGCGCTCGGCTAGCCGCCTTCGCCCACCAGATCGTAGCGTACGCCGCATCCGGCTCGGGAGAGCTTGGGGCACAGGCGCGAACGCATTTGGATACCGGTATCGATGCACTCGTCGCGTTGAGCGCCACTCTAGCATTTCGCCTGGGGCCTTTCGGCAATGGCTTCTCGTATGCGGGCGGACTCTTCGAAAGCGAATTCGTGCGCCGCCGCTTTGCCACAGCGTTGAGCGGTGCGTTTCCAGCGGCGCAGCTGCACGCGCCGATTCATTCGCCGGCGGCCGGTGCATTGCGACTCGCGATCGAGGCTCGATGAAGGGCGCAACACTGCTCGAGAGCGTGAAGGGCGGCTTGATCGTCTCGGTGCAAGCCGAGCCCGATTCGGTGCTCAACACACCGGAAGCGATCGCGCTCTTGGCGCGCTGTGCAGCCCGCAACGGCGCCGTCGCCGTGCGCGTCGAGGGCGTGGAACGGCTACGTGCCGTGCGCGCCGCCGTCGACCTTCCGATCGTCGGCTTGATCAAGCGCCGGCACCCCGGCTTCGAACCGTACATCACCTCCACGCTCGAGGAGATCGATGCGGTGGCGGCGGCGGGTGCCGAGATCGTCGCTTTTGATGCGACCGGGCGGCCGCGCAGCGGCGCCGCGACGACGGCAGAGCTTGTTTGCGCGGTAAAGGATCGCGGCGCTATCGCTTTCGCCGACTGCGCGCGGGTCGCGGACGCGCGGGCTGCCGCCGATGCGGGGGCCGATATCGTCGCGACGACGCTCGCCGGTTACACGTCCCAAACGCGCGGCTGCGCGCTGCCCGCCCTCGCTCTCGTAACCGAGATCGCCGCCTTTCACGCCTTTGCGGTGTGCGAAGGCGGAATCGCAACGGTCGAAGATGCGCGCCGTGCATTCGAAGCGGGCGCTGCGGCCATCACGGTCGGCACCGCCATTACCAACGTCGACGCGCTCGTCGCACGCTTCGCCGCCGCGGCGCCGCGTGGCGGCCGGTAATGCGCGCGGCGAAGTCGTTGCCGAGGCGCGAACCTTGCGCTAGAGTACACGGGTTGTGAAGGCGTTTCGCATGCTGGCCCTCGGCGGAGTGCTGCTGGCCTACACGCTCGTCATGGTCGGTAGCTGGACGCGGATCAACGGGGCCGGCATGACGTGCCCCGACTGGCCCCTGTGCCGCGGCGCCGTCGTGCCCGTCTTGCGAGGCGGGGTCGTGCTCGAGTGGCTGCACCGGCTGCTCGCCTTCCTTGAGACGTTCATCGTGGCCGGGCTCATCATCGGCGGGTTGCGCCTACGCGCCCGGGTCGCGGGACTCGGGCGGTTGCTGATCGCTCTCGGCGCGGTCTTCGTGCTTCAGGTTGGCCTCGGCGGCGTGACGATCGCGCTGGCCAACAGTCCGCTTTCCGTCATGCTGCACTGGGGTGCGGCGATGCTGCTGCTGGCGACCTTGACATCGATCGCGGTTGTCGCCTTTGCATCGGATCGGCTGGAGGCTTCGCGAACGTTTGCCTGGCGACAGGCGATGCCGCTTCTCACTGCGACCGGTTGGGCTTTCGCGACGATGTGCGCCGGCGCGTACGTCAGTTCGAGCGGGGCGGGGCTCGCCTGTCCGAGCGTCCCGGGTTGCGGTGCAGGTTTCTTCGGCCAAACCCTTCCGCAGGCACTGCAGATGACGCACCGTTTGCTCGCAGCCGCACTGGTCGTCTTCGCGGCACTGGCTGCGGCTTTGCTGCCGGGGGCCGCTCGCCGCGCGACGGCGGCGCTGCGCGTCGCGCTGGTGCTCCTTGCGCTGCAGATCGTGCTCGGCGTGCTCAACGTGCTCTGGTCGCTTCCGCCCGGCTTACGCGAGGCGCATGCGGCCAACGCCGGCGCGACGTTCCTTGCCTTCGTGGTCGCGACGGTCCTCGCGTCGCTCGAAGGCGACGAGGTAACGCAGTTCGGATGGGCGCCGCGCCACAGAACGGCTCCGCGCTAGCGCAGGAAGCGTCCGTCGAGCGGCGGAGCTACGGCAAGGCCGAGGGACAGAGGCTGCTCGCTCCGGACAGTTGCGAACTTGTGAGCGCCGGTTGCAGAACCGTGAGGACTGCCGACATCCCGGGGAGGCATGCCAGCAACACATTCGGCGCGGCGACGTTGAGGAAGTTGATCTGCGCGGAGGTCGTCGTGTTAGAGATGACCTTCGTGAGGATTGGCGGCGCGCTGATTTGCGCCGAAATCGAAACGCCGGTGATCGAGAGCGGCAGCCCAGGAGAGTTCGCCGCCGCGGGGCCGGCGCTCGAGGCACTCGACGTCAGCGAGATCGAAAACGGCAGACAGGGCGGAGTCGCGGGGGTCGTGTCGGGCTGCCAGAAACGCTTGGCCGCCGGGCCGGTCGACGAGCCAAGGACCTGCGACTGCGTCAAGGCGGCAAGCACCGCGCTGCCGACATTGTTGCTCGGCGCCGGAGTCGCCGCCGAGGGCGCCGGTGCCAGGCACAGCGGCCCAAGATAGTTCGCACTGGGATTGAGCAGTTCGTCGATCAGCTCGTAGACCGCTCCGACCGTGTACGAGCCGTTGCGGAAGGTCACCAGCTGCCCGTAGCGGACCGCACTTTCGCCACGTTCGCTGAGGACGCCCAATCGCGAGAAGAAGATCAACGCGAACATCGCCGTCAACAAAATCGGCAAGAAGATCGCCGTCTCGACGATGGCTTGACCGCGCTGCCGGCGCAACGCTGCGCGCGAGACGAACAGCGAATTCAGCAAAGCGCGCTGCGGGTTGGTGCGGTGCCGGTACCGGGCGGTGCAGGCTGCGGCACGAGAAATCCGCTCGTGACGGTGAGGCCGAGGAAGTTCGTGCCGAAGGCGCCGCTCGCGCTGATGCCGGGAATCAGCGCCTGGGCCGCCTGGAAGACGTTGCCGGTACCCGGATCGACCGCGGAACCCGGGCTAAAGGCGCCCTGCGAAAGCGGCGCTAGCGTGACGCGCGCGTGTCCGATTGCGTAGAACGTGCTGTTCGCGCTGGAGATGCCGAGGAAGCCCGACTCGAGCGAGGTCACCGCACGACAGGCATAAACGTCCGCGACGACCGGCGCTCCGGCGGTGAGGACCGACACGGTCGCGGTGTATTTGAAGCTGCAGTCGGTGTTCAATTTGATGCAGCCCGCGCCGCCGGTCGGATTCGTTCCTGAAGCAAACAAGACGCCGAGGAGGTTGTTCGCACTGGTCGAGTTGCCGACGAGATCGCTGATTTGCCCCGCGAAACTCTGCAGTTGAGTCAACAGGTTGGCGTAGGCTGTCGTATCGCTTGCATAGGCGCTCGCGAGCGTGGCCACGTTGCCCAGGCAAGCCGAGGTCGACGTGATGAGGCCCGAAAATCCGCTGCACGTGCCGCCCCCGCTCAAGTCTCCTTGAAAAATCAGCGATTGCATCGCGTTTTCAACCGAGCGCACCCGCACTTCTTGGATGTTGAGCGCATACAGAAGGGTGGTAACCGAATTCGCTGCGGCGGCATCCTGGCCGAGCAGGGCGACGGCCGCCGAGTCGGCTGCGTTCTGCGCGCGGATCTGCCAGCGCACCGTGTTCGCGTAGTTGTAGAGGAAGAAGGTCAGCACGAGCGTCGTGATCGATGCGAGCACCCAAAAGGGCATGGTCTGGCCGCGCTGTGTCTCGAGACGCCGGAGCGTTGCGTTCACGGGCAGGTTTGTCCGGAAACGGCGCTGTCCAGGGCATTCACCTGGCTTTCGTATCCCGAAAGCGTGGTGATGTCGGTGACGACCTTGCTCAAAGCGCTGTCCAGATTAGCGACGTCGGTGGCCACGGCGCCGGTGTCGAGCAGACCGAGCGTCACGTTCAACGTCGTCTCGAGCGCCGATATGGTCGAGCTCAAACCGGTCACGGCGGTTCCTCCGCCGGCAAAGGCCTGATCGAGCGCCGTGGAGAGATCGCTATCGAGCGTCGTTTGCAGCAGCGTCTGCAGTGTGGGCTTAAGGAGGGAGAGCGCCGGTAGGCTGAGGAGCGCGCTGACCGCGGTCCCGACGTTTGGGATATCGGTTTGGAACGCTGTGCTCTCCTCGGCCGCTAGATTATCGAAGAGCGTTACGCGCGAGCCGATTTCCGAGGTCAACTCGCTCGAGCTCAAGTCGATCGCGCCGCTGCTGCTCGTCGTGGTGAGGCTGGAAATCGCCGGAAGGCCGATCGGAGATTTGCCGGTGGTGCCGCTCACCGTATTGATCTTGCTCTCGATGCATGCCGTCGAGCTGTAAGGCAGCTGCATTCCATTGAGGGGCCCCGGGCTCGGAACGCTTGGTTCGATGATGCGCGACGTTGTCAAAAAGCCGGAATCGAGAAAACGCGAGAAGGCCATCGTCGAGAAGGTTTGCCGGAAGACCGATTCGGTCGTGTCGGTGGTGGGATTCGAAATCGTTTGCGCGTTCGAGGCGGTGTGCGGGAAGACGCTTTGCCCCACTTGGTTGGCGTAGGGGCCGGAGGGGCTCGATGGATCTTGCGCGACCGCCGAGTGCGCGCCCATGAACGCGGCACCGTCAGCGTTCAACTGGTCGAAGCCGGCCAGCGCGACCTGGATGCAGCCGAAGACCACGATCAGAGCCAGCGCCATGACGAAGGCGGTCTCCGGTAAGGCGTTGGCTCGCAGCGACGACACCGTGCTAGGTCGCAGCAGGGGCGGGAAGCGCGATTTGCGTGTTAGTGAGCCGGGTTTGCGTCCCTACCAGCTGACCCGCCGACTGCGTCCGAATCACTTGCATGGGCGTCACGATGGCGAGAGCGAAGATTGCCGCGATGAGCGCGTACTCGACTGTCGCGGCGCCGCGCGCGTCGCGCCGTAGGACGTGAAGGCGCGCTACTCTACGAGCACGGCGTGGCTTGGACTGGACCCTCATCAAGTCAAGTATCGGCCGCTCGCCGGGTCTGCAAAAGCCGTTGTGCCCAGCATCACGCTTTACGCGCCCTGCTCGCCTTGGGGGCCTCGCTAGCTCTGCTCGCGGAAGATCCGTCCCGCGACCCGGTACAGCAGCAGTCCGGCGCCCCCGAAGATGAGCAGGACGATGACGAGATCGGCAAGCCCCGAAAAACGTGCCACGGAGTTGCCGCATACGGCGACGGCTGCCTTCGATAACTCGTAGTCGAGACGGGCGAGCGGGTTGGAGGGCGCAGCGTCGATGGCCTGGAGCCTGGCCATGACGTCCTCTGCGCTCCAGCCGGCCTCGTCGATGAAGTCGGCGATCCTGCCGTTCGCGTCGATCAGCACCGTTCGCTCGGTGTGGATCAGGCCGACACGCGGGTCGGGAAAGGGCTCGATGGCAAAGCGTGCAGCGAAGTCGAGCACGGCGCGCGGATCGCCNNGGAATGGAAGTTGGCCGAGATGAGCGGGCACATGCGCGGATCGCGGCAGCGCGTGTAGATGAACGCGAGCACGACCTTGTCACCGAGATAATCCGACAAGGCGAACGGGTGGCCGAACTGATCGATAAAGCGCGTTTGCGGCATCGAGTCGCCGGCCTGGAGCAGCCGCACGTTACGCAGGTCGCTGGGTGGCGGCGGCAGCGGCGCCGCCACCAGCACGCGCACGTCGTCGAGCACCGGACCGGCACGGCCGTTCTCCACGCGCGCCGCGATCCGGTCGCCTTCGCGCAGCGAGGCCAAGCGCGTGCGCGGCGAGAGCCGGAAGAGCATCGTCATCGGCGGCATCGAACCGTAGGCCTCGTGCCGCACCACGACCTCGTGCTGCTGCGCGAGGACCGAAAGGACGAGACCCCTGAGCTGCTCGGCGGCGCCGGCAGCCGGGCGGGACCATATGCCGAGGATCCCGGCGGCGAGCAGGCTGGAGGTAAGGATCGCAACGAGACGCTTGGGGTTCATGAGTCGCTTTCGTCTTCGCGAGTGGGCCGCCGGGCACCGCCACCCCGCGAACGCGCTAGAGGAGCGCTTCCGGGCCGCTTGGAACCGGTGCCGGACCATGCGCCGTGGTCGGCAGGAGTGGCAAGCACCGGACGTTGCGCGGCGAGCCTGGACTCGCGCCGAGCGGCGCGTCGTCCTGCGCGGATTCTTCGGGCGCGCGACCATTGCGATCGAGCCGTTGATCGTGGCGCTGTTCTTTGCGCTTCTCCCGGTTGGTCTGCTGCTTCGACGACAGGAAATCGCTCTCCTCAGCGCTCCAATCTTCGGGTTGGCGGCGATCGCTTTCTTGGCGTATGCCGTCGCGTTGATGGTGCCTGCCGTGCGCGCCCTCTTTGAGACATTCGCACCGATCTACGTCGTCGACGGCTACATTCGCTACCGTACTTCACCTAAAGCGCCCGAATACTTCGTCGCCGTTCTGAGCGCCGACGGGAAGACGCTCGGCGAATGGCCGCTGCACGAGTGGCCACGGTCGATTGGTAAACGCGAACTGTGGCCCGTCCTGGTTGAGTTCAGCCGGTACGGCGGCGTCCACAAGATCGACGGCCGTCCGACTGGGGTCTTGCCGGCCGAAATCGCTCCGTTCGGCGTCGGCATCGCGCGCGACGCAGAGCGCCGCGCTTCCCCCTTCCGATAGCGCCTACGGGAGCGCTGCCGGAGGCAGCGGTATCTTGGCTGAGTCGGCCGCGGGCCAGACGTGCCCGAAATCAGACGACATCTCCACGAACGCGCCCTGGATAATCGCAAGCACGAGGCCCCCAATAATCAGAAACTTGACCCCGGCTGCGACTCCGGCGCTAACCGGAAGGACCGGCGCGTCGGAGGCCGGCACGTGCGCGTCGTGACTCACGAGCGTGCTCCGAGGACGTTCGCGGCAGCTAACAACGCCAACACGCACCCGAAGGCCATGAGACCGAGTAAGAGTTTGGTGACGTCCGCATCGAGTCCACGCGCCTTCCAGTCGTTCTTCAATTGAACGATTGCGCTGACTCCAACGGCGATTGCGCCCAAGAACGCGGCGCCTCTCTCAATGATTGCTACGTTCATCGCTCACCACAAATAGAAGAGGAAGAATAGGGCGACCCAGATCACGTCGACAAAGTGCCAGTAGAGCGTACCCGCCGTCAACCCGAAATACTTGGAACCGGTGTACACGCCGCGGTTCACCTGGATACCCAGGACGGTCAGATAGATGACGCCGATGAAGACATGGAAGCCGTGCAATCCGGTCAAGGTAAAGAAAGAAGCACCCATGGTCGTGCCCGCCCAACTGATGCCGACGCTCGAGTATTCGTGGGCCTGACCGAGCAGGAAGCCGATGCCGAGCGCAATCGTCGCGATCAGCCAACCGTAGAACTTCCGCTTGTTGAGGTGCTTCCAGTTCTCGAGGGCGAAGTGCATCGTGACCCCCGAGCCAAATAGCACGACCGAGTTCATCGCCGCGAAGCTCGTGTCGAACCACGGCAACTGGTGGCCATTGAGGAAAGGCGGCCACGCCGGAGCTGAGACGCGCAGGTAGATGTAGGCGAAAATGAACGACGAGAACAGTACGCAGTCGGCGAGCAGGAAAAAGACAAACCCAAGCAGCCGGATGTCGCGCGTTTCGCCGTAGACGGCGTCGACGTCGTGGTAGCGGGCAGCCACCGCGTCGTGCCCGGAGAGATCGTGGAGCGCCGCAGCCGCCATGCGTTACGCTCCGGCGCCGACCGGGGCGGGGGTCGGCATCACGACCTTGCCGTACTCGGGGAACGGTTCGATGGCGTTGTCGGTATTGCGATACGGCAGAGGTTGATCGTAATCGTAGGGGCGGCCGAACACCTGCGGGATCTTCTTGAAGTTATAATACGGCGGCGGCGAGTTGATCGTCCACTCCAGCGTACGCGCACCCCACGGGTTGATGCCGGCGAGCTTCCCGTGTCGCAGGCTCCAGATCACGTTGAAGGCGAGGAGCCCGATCGACGCTGCCATCATGAACGAGAACACCGTCTCGAACTGATTCCAAAAGACGCCGTCCGGATGGGCCTTCGCGAAGTCGACGTAGGACGCGTAGCGGCGCGGCATGCCCTCGAGCCCAAGCCAATGCATCGGTAAGAACGTTCCGTTGAGGCCGATGAAGAACAGCCAGAAACCCAGCTGACCTAGCCGTTCGCTCAGCATCCGGCCCGTTGCCTTCGGGTACCAGTAGGGGATCGCCGCCAGGAAGCCCATGACGGCTCCGCCCGCCACCACGTAGTGGAAATGCGCCACGACGAAGTACGTCCCGTGCTCGTGGAGATCGACCGGCACCGACGCCAAGAAGATGCCGGTGACTCCTCCGAAGCTGAACGTGATGAGGAAGCCAAGCGCATAGAGCATGGCCGTCGTGAAGTGGATCCGGCCGCCCCAAAGGGTCGCCATCCACGAGAAGATCTTGATTCCCGTCGGTACGCCGATCGCGTAGGTCAAGATCATGAACGGTATCTGCAGCCAGGGAGCGAGGCCGCTCGGGAACATGTGATGCGCCCAGACCGTAAAGCCCAAGATCGCGATCGCCATCGATGAGAACGCGATCATTTTATAACCGAAGATCGGCTTGCGCGAGAACGTCGAAAGCACTTCCGACATCACGCCGAACGCCGGCAGAATGAAGATATAGACCGCCGGGTGCGAGTAGAACCAAAACATGTGTTCGTACAGGACGGCACTGCCGCCGCGTGCGGGGTCGAAGAAGGGCACGTTGAAAACGTGTTCCAGGAAGAGGGCACCGACGGCGGCCGAAAGCGCGACGGTCGCGACCATGTTCATCAGCGCGGTCGCAAAGGTGGCCCACACGAAGAGCGGCATCCGGGTCCAGGTCATCCCGGGGGCGCGCATTTTAATGATGGTGACCATGAAGTTCAGCCCGGTCATCGTCGAGCTGATCCCGACCGTGAAGATCGACAGGCACCACAGCGCGCCGGCCGTTCCGTCCGCGAGCGAGATCGGCGGATACTCCGTCCAGCCGGCATGCGGCCCACCGAAAAGCAACGAGCTGAAAAGGATCAAAGCAGCGATGGGCACGATCCAAAAGCTGATCATGTTGAGCCAGGGAAACGCCACGTCGCGCGCGCCGATCTGAAGCGGCATCACGAAGTTGCCGAGCGCCCCGGTCACCAGCGGAATGAGCACGAGCCAAACCATTGCCGTGCCGTGCATCGTGAACATCACGTTGTACGCCTGGTGGCTCATGATCGCGCCCTTGGGGTCGGTCAGCTGGAGCCTTACGAGCTCCGCAAACGAACCCGCGATCAGCATGATGAGCAATCCGGTGAAGAAGTATTGGAACCCGATCACCTTGTGATCGAGAGAAAAGACGTATTTTCGGACGAAGCCTTCGGCCGGCGGGTGGATGTGGTCCGCAACGTCGTGGCTATCGTGCGTACTCGTTCCGGCGTGCATGCTGCGATCTCTCTTCGGCTGGGCGCTTGAAGCTACTTGAGGCTGGCGAGGTAAGCGACGAGGTCGGCGATGTTCTTATCGGAAAGCCCGTTGGCTTGCCGGTTGGGCATCGCGCCGATCGGCCCGGTGTAACCGTTCTGCAGGATGGCTGCGATGTGCTCGGGCGTCGGCGTCTTGCCCGTCACCAGGTTCGGGTGCGCGGGGTCGTCCGTGATATGGAGCAGACCCGGGCCGACGAGCTTTTGGTCGAAGGGTGCTATCTGGTGGCAGGCGGTGCACTTTTGGGCGAACAGCGCCTTGCCCGCAACGGGGTCGCCGCCGGCCACGCTTACTGCGCCGCCGCCCGCGGCGGCCGCCTTCTTCTCGCTGTCGAGCCACTTGTTGAAGGCGGCGACGGGTTCGATCACGAGCGCGCCCTGCATCAGGCTATGATCGACTCCGCAAAACTCGGAGCACGCGATGTCGTACGTGCCGGTGCGCAGCGGGGTGAAGTTGAGGTTTTGTACGAGTCCGGGCACGCCGGCCGCCTTGAGACGGATCTCAGGAACCCAGAACTGGTGAATCACGTCGGCCGAGGTGATCAGCAACCGCACGGGCACGCCCACCGGTAGATGCATCGGTTCGGTCTTCGAATACACCGAGGTCTTCAGCCCGGGGTAGCGGTATTCGAAATAAAACTGGTGGCCGATGACCTCAGCCGTGAGGGCGGGCGCCGCCGTGCCGAACTGAATCTTGTACCAGACGGCGATGCTGAGCCCGGTGAGCAGTACGAGCAAAAGCGATGGAATCACCGTCCACCACAGCTCGAGAGCGGGTGCGTCGTGGATGGGGACGCCCACCATATCCGGCGGGTCGCTCTTGCGCGCGCGGAAGACGACCGAGAAATAGATCACGTAGCCGGCGACAAAAATCATAAT
>PMHO01000048.1 GCA_003156715.1 Candidatus Tityobacter terrigena | reverse complement strand
GCGCGCCTTGGCCGTTAGGCGTAGCACTTGCCTGACCATGCGGCGAATTCAGCGACGTGCCGTTTCCCGAACACGCGACGACGATCGCGCACGCGAGAACGACGGCAAAGGCCCGCAAGCGTCTGGTCAATCGAAGCCTCTCAGGGGTGGCCGGGCCGCACGGTCAAGGTATTCAATTCAAAGGAAAAGAGCGGGGCGGCATACGGCGCCGCCCGCCCCTTTCCACTACGTTCCGATTCGGTCATCAATCGACAAGCGCGATCGAAGGACGCACGCCGGAGCTTAGGTGCCGATGCAACTTGCTAAACGGGCGATTTTGCCGGCGTTGAAGTTCGGTCCCGAGAAACCCGTCGTACCAGCCGACGCGCTTGCGGGATCAACCGTCGTGATCTTTCCGGAGCCGTAGTGCGATTCGGAGTCGGCAAACTTTGCCAGCGTTTGCAGACCCGAAGCCTTCGAACCGTTGCCGGTCGACGCGAACTCGAGGTTCGTGACGGCGAGGATTGGGTACCCGTCTTTGACCTTTGCGTAGCTGTCGGGATTGTAGATCCCTAGGCATCCCGGCGCCGGCGGGGTGACCGGCGGCGCCTCGAGCAATGGGCTCGGGCGACCGTTGTTGACGAACGGGCCGACGACCATGTCGGTCAAGAGGCCACTGTTGGCAAGGCTGTGCGCGGCGGCCGGCAAATCCGCGATCGGACTGTAGTTGTGGCCGACTTTCTTTTTCGTGATATAGAGTTCGGCGAAGTTGACCGTCGGCGCGTTGAGCACGCCCGCAGCCATGGCATTGGCGGCTTCGACGTAACCGATTGAGCCGTCACCACCGGTGCTTGCGACACCGCCTGGTTCGGTGCACGACCCGGTGCCTTCGATGCAATCGACCACTCCGGGGTTTCCATTTCCGGCTAGGAAATTCGCGTTGGTCCCGCCGTTCGGCAGCGGAAGCGGGAGAACCCCGGTGGTCGAGCCACCGCTGACGTTGTTATTGTTGATGTCGTAAACCTGATTCAGGCCATAGGTTTGTCCCGCCCCGGTGCACGACTTGGAGACGTAGTTTGCGAAGGAGAAGGTCGTCCCGCTGCTGTCGGCGCGATAAACCCATTTGAGCTTCTTGATTCCGTAATGGGCGCCGGCCGGTTCCGCCGGGTCTTGCGGAATCTGGTCCCAATTGGTGATTTGGCCGTCGGCAATCTGGCACAACGTCTTGAGGCTCAGACTGACTTGGGGTTCGCTCGAAGTAAGATCTGAATTGTTGTACAGGAGCGCAACCGCACCAATGATGTACGGCACCTGTACCGGTTCGCCGCGGCCGAAGATATAGTTCGACGCGGTGCCGGCGTCGGTGATGAACGACTGGTAATCGCTGCTCGATTCAGGCGCATCCGAACCGGCGAAATCGGCGAAGTCCTGGACCGACGAGGGTATCCCGAAACCGGATGCCGACGATCCCAGAGCCGCGCATGGTCCGTTGGGTCCGGCGCTGGCGGGCTCCGCTCCGTCGAGGACCTTCTTGCCGTAGCCGCTGCCGGTTTGGCAGTACTGGAAGCCGCCGCCGTATAGGCTCAGGAAGTAACCGAATACCGAGTCCGGATCCGGGTCAGTGGCGGGATTGGTCGTCGTTGCTTGGCTGACGCCGACGTAGGCGATCGCGGGCAGCGTCGCACCGCCGCCGTACGCCGTCGAGGACGTCGCATGGCGCACGTGACCGTCGCGCGAAATTGGCCGTACCGGCGCTCGAACCGGTACGGCTGCGCTAGCGAGCGCGATCGCCGTGATTCCAAGTAAAGGCACAAACACGAGTGAGGCGCGTGCCATAAGCCTCTTCTTCACAAGAGTCTCCTTCAGCAGTCGGGTTGGAGCTCTCATTCGATGCTCCGGGCGGAGCGTATCGGCTTCAAAGGCGGCGCACAAGGCTAACTTAGCCGTCGCTTCGCCTTAAGGTTTTCTTTATAAAGGCTGAAGAATTGCATCACCCAAGCTGAATGACGATGCCTTATCGTTGCTAGCGCAGTGCGCTTTGAAGACCAAACCGCTCAGCCTCTTTCCTTTAAGGAAGAGCGCATCTTGACGCTATTCGCCGGTGGCCGAAGGCGCCCGGAGATCGCGCGCATCATGGGCCTGTCGTCCAACACCGTCGGCCACCTGTTGACGTCGGCTAAAGAAAAGCTCGCGGCCAGAACGCTGCCTCACGCGGTAGCGCTGCTCTGTTCGCAGAACGGGGGACAGCTCCCGGCCTAGCTCGTCGGTATCGTGCGTGCTGGTGGCCGCTATCCGAACCGCCCGGTGATGTAGTCCTCGGTCCGTTGGTCCTGCGGACGCGTGAAGATCTTATCGGTTTCGCCGACTTCAACCAGATGCCCGACGTAGTCGCTGCCCGCGAGCATGAAGGCGGTGAAGTCCGAAATGCGGGCCGCCTGCTGCATGTTGTGCGAGACGCAAACCATCGTGTAGGCATCGGCGAGGCTTGTGATGAGCTCCTCGATCTGAGCCGTTGCGATCGGATCGAGGGCGGAGGTCGGCTCGTCCATCAAAAGGATATCGGGATTGACTGCGAGCGCTCGCGCGATGCACAGGCGCTGCTGCTGACCACCGGATAGCGCGATACCGGGCTGATTCAGCTTGTCCTTGACTTCGTCCCAAAGTGCCGCCATGCGAAGCACACGTTCCGCCTGCTCGACGCGTTCCATCCGCGTCCGAGCCCGGCCGGCATAGCGAAGGCCCGTGGTAACGTCGTCGAGGATCGACATCGTGGGGAAAGGATTCGCGCGCTGGAAGACCATTCCGACTCGACGCCGGATGACGATGGGATTGACCTCAGGAGCATAGATGTCTTGACCGTCGAGGAGGACGCGGCCCCTGACGGTCGCCGTGCCGGCGGCTTCATGGATTCGATTGAGGCAGCGCAGAAACGTCGATTTCCCGCAGCCGGAGGGGCCGATCAGGGCCGTGACCGACTGTTCCGGAAACGCGATCGAGACGCCGGCGAGCGCGACGCGATTTCCATAGAGGGCCGTAAGGTCTTCGACGACGAGCCTCGCCGCGCGCGCCGGGACGTGAATTTGGCCGGTCGTAGGAACCGGTATGGGACTTATCAACGCGACGTCCGGCTGCGCAGCGCAAAGCGCGCCAACACGTTTAGGATGAAGACCGCGAGGATGAGCAGAAGCGCGCCCGCCCAAGCCTGCTGGTGCCAGTCTTCGTAGGGCGAAATGGCGTACGTGAAAACCTGCAAAGCGAGCGATGCCATGGGGTTTGTCGGATTGAGCTCCCAGAACTGGCTTCCGAAGGCGGTAAAGAGCAGCGGTGCGGTCTCACCCGTTACTCGGGCTACCGCCAGCAACAGCCCGGTCATGAGGCCGGCGCGCGCCGCCGGCACGACGACGTGCATGGTTGCGGCGTACGAAGAGATGCCCAAGGCGAGCGCACCCTCGCGCACGCGCTTCGGAACGCCGCCGATCGCCTCTTCGCCGGTGCGGATGATGAGCGGAAGCATCAAGATGGCGAAAGCAACGGACGCCGACGCTCCCGAAAAATGCCGAAACGGAGCGACGAAAATCGTGTAAGCGAACAGACCGATCGCGATGCTCGGGATACCGGAGAGCACGTCCGCGAGAAAACGAATCGCATCGGCGAACGGGCCGCGGCCGTATAAGGCGAGGTAGATTCCAGTGAGCGTGCCGATCGGCAACGCGATGACCGTTGCCAGGCCGACGATAATGGCGCTGCCCACAATGCCGTTTGCAACGCCGCCGCCAGGTACGCCCACGGGGTGAGGCACCCCCGTTAGGAAGCTCCAGTTCACAGCTGGAGCCCCTTCGCGAACCACATAGGCTAAGATCAGCATCAGGATGCCGGCGGCGATGCCGGCACAGAGGCCGGAACCGACGACGCCCGCGCCGCTGGCAAGATGCCGCAAGCGCATATCGCTTTGCCGTAACCTTGGCCTTTCGCGGGAAGCGGCCGTCGCCACGGTCTCCGTCTCAGCGTCCTCGCGAAGGACGCAGGACCGTCCAGGTCAACAGCCGCGCGAATCCGTTGACGACCATGCTTACCAGGAAAAGCAGCAGCCCAAGCTCGATGAGCGCGCTTTGATAGAGCGCCGTCGTCGCTTCGGTGAACTCGTTGGCGATGACGCTTGCCAGTGTATACGAAGGCTGAAAAAGGGACGCGGCGATCGCCGGCTTGTTGCCGATGACCATGGTGGTAGCGATCGTCTCACCCAGTGCTCGCCCCAAAGCGAGCACGCAAGCTCCGAAGATTCCGGACTTCGCACCGGGTAGAATCACACGCCACATCGTCTCCCAGCGCGTCGCGCCCAGCGCAAGCGACCCTTCTCGATGCTCGGCGAGTACGGCCATGATCACATCACGCGAGATCGCGCACACGGTGGGAACGATCATGATGGCCAGGATGACCCCGGCCGTTAGCAGCGAGGTGCCGAAGATCGGGCCCGAAAACAGCGGCACGAAACCGAAGTGCGCCTCCAAGAACGGATCCGCCCGGTCCCGCAAAACCGGCGACAGCACGAAAAGGCCCCACAGTCCGAAGACGACGCTCGGGACCGCCGCCAGCAACTCGATCAAGAAACTCAATGGGCGCGCGACGAGGCGCGGCGCAAAGTCGGCCAGGTAAGCGGCTGCGTAGACGCCGACGAATCCTGCCAGCAGGATTGCGATGGCCGACGAAACGACCGTCCCGTAGATCATCGGCAGTGCGCCGAACTGGCTGGTGACCGGGTTCCAACTGCTCGTCCAAAAGAATTTCAGTCCGAAACTTTGGATCGCCGGCCACGAGCCGGCGAAGAGCATCACGAACAAACCGACGACGACCGCCACGAACACGATCGTGGCGCAATAGATAGCCGCAATGAACGAGCGGTCGCTCAGGACCGAGCGACGCGCGTGTGCCTCTTCGAGCCGGTCGAACGGAACCATCGAATCCTTGCGCGATTAGAGTTTGATCTGGGCGAGTGCCTTCTTCGCGGTTTCCTGGACGTTTTCCGGGAGCGCCACATAGTCTAGGTCTTTAGCAATCGATTGCCCGTCGGTAACCGTCCACTCCATCACGTCGTGCGTAAGCTTCGCACGCGCCTTGTCGGTCGGATCTTGATACAGCACCGCCCAGCTATACCCGGAAATCGGCCAGGAATTGGGCCCGCTACGATCGACGATTGAAAAGTCGGTGGCCGACACTTCCGGTTTCGTTGCCGCCGCAGCTTGCACCGATCTCAGGGTGCAAAAGAGCCATTTACCGGAGGAGTTCTCGAGCTGCGCTTCGGTCATCTTGTTTTCAATGACGTAGGCGAGCTCGACGTATCCGATCGCGCCGGGAGTCTGCCGCACCTGACCTGCGACCCCTTCGTTGCCCTTGCCGCCGATGCTGTTCTGCGCCGGCCATTGAACGCTCTTGCCGGTTCCCACCTTGTCTTTCCACTCTTTCGAGACGTTGCTCAGGAAATCGGTGAAGATGTACGTCGTCCCCGAGCCGTCGGAGCGGTGAACGACGATGATCGGCAAGTCGGGTAGCGTTGCGCCGGGATTGAGCTTGGCAATCTCGGGGTCGTTCCATTTCGTAATCTTGCCCAAGAAGATGTCGGCGAGCGCCTGGCGCGAGAGCTTGATCCCCCCTTTGACCAGCAACGGCAAGTCGTACGTGATCGCCACACCGCCGAGCGCAACGGGCACCTGCACGACGGGAGCGCCCGCCCGCTTCAGCTCGTCCGCGTTCATCGGAACGTCGGTGGCGCCGAAGTCGACTGTCTTGTTGATGAACTGCTCGATTCCGCCGCCGCTGCCGATCGATTGATAGTTCACCGTGACCTCGGGATGCTTTTGGCTATAGAAGTAAAACGCTTTCGAGAAGAAGGGGTAGTCGAACGTGGAGCCGGCGCCCGTGAGCTGGGTCGCTGCCAACGCCGGGATGATGAAGCCCAGGCTAAGGGCCAATACGAGGATGGGCGAGAGCGACGCGGAGAGCCGCTCTCGTCGCGTGAAAAAGTTACGGCGCATCAAAAGCAGCCTTTCGAAGCTGGGAACCTTGGGTGCGGGTCAATTCGAAGCATAAGGGCGGCTCGTAAAGCGAAGCTTAAGAAACCATTATCGAGAGAGCGTCCCCATGCTCGGAAAGATTAAGGCGCCGCTCGGCGAGCACGGGCGCAGGCGGTCTCCCGGGCCGCGCCGGGTAGGGTCGCCCGGACGAGAACCCTAACTCTGGCCAATCGTGCAGGCCCAGCGTCGCCCCGAACTTTCCAAGACCTACGATCCCGCCGATGTCGAGCCTCGACGCTACCGGGAATGGCTGGAGGCCGGGGTCTTTCACGAGGAGCCCGACCCGGCGCGCCCGCCTTTCATCATCTCGATGCCTCCGCCGAACATTACGGGGCGGGCGCACCTCGGGACCGCCTCGACGTATACGCCGATGGACGCGCTGACCCGCTACCACCGCATGCTTGGCGAGAACGCCGACTGGATTCCGGGTCAGGATCACGCGGCGATCGCAACCGAGGCGGTGGTCGTGCGCGCGCTTGCCAACGAGGGGATTTCGCGCGAGGCGCTCGGACGCGCGCGCTTTATCGAGCGCGTGTGGGCCTGGCGCGAACAATACGGCGGGGAGATCAACGAGGCGTTTCGTCAGCTTGGCTTCGGGCCTGACTGGGCCCGCGAGCGGTTCACGCTCGACGAGGGCCTCTCTTCAGTAGTCGTCAAGGTATTCGTCGCGCTTTATCGCGAGGGGCTGATCTATCGCGGGACGCGCCTCATCAACTGGGATCCCGTATCGCGATCGACGCTGTCCGACGCTGAGGTCGAGAACGTCGAGCGCGACGGATTTCTTTGGTATATTCGCTACCCCGGCGCGGACGGATCGTTCAGCGTTGAGGTCGCAACGACGCGCCCCGAGACGATGCTCGGCGATAGCGCCGTCGCGGTGCATCCCGACGACGAACGCTACCGGCACCTGGTCGGCAAAGAGGTGCTCTTGCCGCTCGCCAACCGCCGCATCCCGATCGTCGCCGACGAGGCCGTCGAGCGAGACTTTGGGACCGGCGCCGTCAAAGTGACGCCCGCTCACGATCCGCTCGACAACGAGATCGGGGAGCGCCACGGCCTGCCGATGCCGAGCGTCATCGGTTTCGATGCTAAGATGACCGCCGAAGCGCCGGCGCAGTACGCCGGTCTCGACCGCTTCGTGGCACGCGAGGCGGTCGTGCGCGATCTGCAAGCGCTGGGTGCCCTGCTCAAGGCCGAGCCGCGCCGCCACACCGTGCCGGTGAGCTCCCGCTCGGATGCCGTTGTCGAACCGCTGCTCTCCCTGCAGTGGTTCTGCCGGATGGAATCGCTCGCCGAGCCCGCCCTCAAAGCCTATCGCGACGGCCGCATTCGTTTCGTGCCCGAGCGCTTCGGGCCGACCTACGAACGCTGGCTCGCGAACATCAAGGATTGGAACGTTTCCCGCCAGGTATGGTGGGGCCACCAGCTCCCCGTTTGGTACGGACCGAACGACGAGGTCTTCGTCGCGGAGTCAGAAGCGGAGGCTTACGAGCTCGCCCGGCAGGCGGGGGTCAGCGAGTTGCGCCGCGACCCTGACACGCTCGACACCTGGTTTTCAAGCGGGCTCTGGCCGTTTTCGATCCTCGGATGGCCGCGGAAAACGCCTGAGCTCGATCACTGGTATCCGAACCAAGTGATGATCACGGCGCGTGAAATCATCTTCCTATGGGTTGCACGCATGGTGATGTTCGGGCTGAAGTTCGCCGGCGATATCCCGTTCGAAACGGTGTTCATAACGCCACTCGTTTTCGACTTGCAGGGCCGCAAGATGTCGAAAAGCCTCGGGAACGCGATCGATCCGATGGATCTCGTGGCCAAATATGGGGCCGACGCGCTGCGCGTCGGGATCGCGCGGCAGATGCGGCTTGAGTCGCAGGAGCTGCGCTTTGACGAACGCTTCGTCGAGAAGGCGCGCGATTTCAATAACAAGATGTGGAACGCGCTGCGCTACATCGGCTCGCTTCCCGAGGGGCTGCCGCCCGCCGGAACGTTGCCCCCGGCGGCTGAGCTGAGCCTCTCCGACCGCTGGATCCTGACTGAGTTGCGCGGCACGGTCGAGCAGGTGACCCAGGCTTTGAACCGATTCGAGATGGGCGTGGCGGCCGACGTCCTGCTCGAATTCGTGTGGTACGGCTACTGCGATTGGTATCTCGAAGCTACGAAGACGCCTTCGAAGTCGCGCGCCGCGGTGCTTTCCTACGTGCTCAACACCGCGATGCGCCTGCTGCACCCGCTCGCGCCATTCATCACGGAAGAGATTTGGCAAACGCTTCCGCACGACGGGCGTACGATCGTGACCGCGTCGTGGCCCGATCCGAGCGAGATCCCGGCCGACGAGCCTGCGGCAGCACGCTACCGCCGGCTTATGGCGGTGGTGGGTCAGGCTCGCGACATGCGCGCCCAGCTGGGGCTGACGCCACGCGAAAAGCTGACGCTCGAGGTGCCGCCCGCGCTCGATGAGGAAGCCCGGACCTTGCTAGCCCTTCACGTGCACGCCGACGTCACCGACGCCGCTCGCGACGGCGAGCCGGCCATGGGTCGGGATCCGCTGGCCGGCGTGACGGTGCGGGCACCGGCGGCCCTCCTGCGGGAACGCTATAGAAAGGAGGGCGCGAGGCTCGACAACGAGGTCGCGCGCCTCGAAGGAAAGCTCGGGAATTCGCAGTTTACGAGCAAGGCGTCGCCCGACGTCGTTGCGAAGGAGCGCGAGAAATTGGCCGGATATGAGGCCGAGCGCGCGCGCGTTCGCGCGTTGCTCGCGGGTTTAAACGGAACCAGGAACGGCGGATAGGCTGCGCATGAGGACCGCGCTCGAGGTGCTACGCGAGCGGACGCTGATGTCGGCTCGCCAGATGGATCGCATCGTGGCGCGCCTAGCCCATCAGATCCTCGAGCCGGAGGACGCGCAAGGCGGCGTGGTGCTGATCGGCATCCGCCGCGGCGGCGAACAACTTGCCCGGCGCTTGGCGAGCAAGATCGAGGAAATCAGCGGCATGCACGCGGGTCTGGGTTTTCTCAACATCAACCTCTACCGCGACGATGACGTCGCGCGCGAACTTCCCGAGTCCGAAATTCACGAAGATCTGACCGGCAAGGTCGTGGTCATCGTCGACGACGTGCTGTTTACGGGCCGTACGGTCCGCTCGGCGCTCGACGCCGTTACGGACCTCGGACGTCCCAGCGTGATTCGTCTGGCAGTTCTGATCGACCGGGGCCTGCGCGAGCTTCCCGTGCAGGCCGATTACGTCGGGCGTTCGATTCCGACCAGCCGTCGCGAACACATCGACGTCCGTCTCTCAAAACGCTACTCCGAAGCCGACCGGGTTACGATTCGCAGCGAGGCCGATGCCGGCTCGTAACCTGCTCGATCTCGACGACCTATCCGGCTCCGAATTAACCTATCTTCTCGACCGTGCCAGGACGTTTCACACCACACCGCCGCGGCGCGACCTGCTGCGCGACGTGTGCGTGGTGAACTTGTTCTTCGAGGCCTCGACCCGAACGTTCGTTTCCTTTGCAATCGCCGAGCAGCGGGTGGGCGCCGACATCGTGGCGCTGCCGCCCGGCTCGTCAAGCCTGGGGAAAGGCGAAACGATCGCGGATACCGCGATTACGCTGGCTGCCATGGGCGTACAGATCATCGTCACTCGCCATCCGGAGTCCGGATTTCCGTACCGTCTGGCAGAATCGTTCGACGGTCACGTCATCAACGCGGGCGACGGCCGTCACGCTCATCCGACTCAAGCGCTGCTCGACATGCTGACGTTGCAAGCGGAGTTCGGCCGGGTCGAGGGTCTGCACGTCGTACTCGTTGGCGACATCCTGCACAGCCGTGTCGCACGCTCGAACGTGCTCGGTTTGCGCGCGCTCGGCGCGCAGGTGACGCTGGTCGGGCCCCCGACGCTGCTGCCCGAGGCGATGGCGCTTGAGGGCGTGCGCATCGAGCGTGACCTCGACGCCGTGTTGCCGACGGCCGATGCGGTGATGCTCCTGCGCATTCAACAAGAGCGCATCGCTTCGGCGGTCCTTCCATCGCTCGACGACTATGCCCGCAATTATCGGCTGGATGCACGCCGTTTGACCGCGCTGGCTCCGCAGGCGATCGTAATGCATCCGGGACCGTACAACCGCGGCGTCGAGTTGACCGAGGACGTCTTCGCGTTCCGCGGCTGGCGCTACGCCCAGCAAGTCTCGCACGGCGTCTACATCCGCATGGCCGTGCTCGACTTCCTCATCAACGGCGTGTCCGTTCGTGCGTAGCCTTTTGATCCGCGGGGGGCGCGTCGTGGACCCGTCGCAGGGCCTTGACGCCGTGCGCGACGTGCTGGTTCGGGACGGGCGCCTCGCGCAGATCGCCGAGCACATTGAAGCCGGCGATGCGATAACAATCGATGCGAGCAACGCATTCGTCGCCCCCGGCTTCATCGACATGCACGTGCACCTGCGCGAGCCCGGGCAGACGCAGAAGGAATCGATCGCCTCCGGTTCCGCCGCTGCCGTCGCGGGTGGCTTCACGGCCGTTGCTTGTATGCCGAACACCGAGCCGGCGCTCGATTCGCCGGCGCTCATCGCCGAAGTCTTGCGCCTGGCGAACGTGGCGCATTTGGCGCGCGTCTATCCAATCGGCGCGATCACCCGCGGTCGTAACGGGCAGGAGCTTGCTCCCTACTGGCGCTTGCGCGACGCGGGCGCTGTTGCCTTCAGCGACGACGGTTCGCCGGTTGCAAACCCACGCGTGTTGCGACAGGCCGCGCTGTACGCGCGCGACGTTCCCGGCGCGTTCATCTCCCATTGCGAAGACGCGCAGCTCAAGGGCGAGGGCGTCATGAACGAGGGCGCGCAGTCGATGCACTTGGGCCTGGCGGGCTCACCTGGACTTGCCGAAGACGTTCAGGTAGCACGCGACGTGCTCATCGCCGGCGATACGGGCAAGCTTTTTCACATCGCACACCTTTCCACCGCGATGAGCGTGGAGCTGATCAAATTCGGCCGCGCGCGCGGCATCGCGCTGAGCTGCGAGGTAACGCCGCATCACCTTCAGCTGCACGACGATTGCTTCGCAAGCTTTCGCGCCGACGGAAAGGTCAATCCGCCGCTGCGGGTCGAGCAAGATGCGGCGGCTTTGCGCGAAGCGGTGCGCGACGGGACGATCGATGCGTTCGCGAGCGACCACGCACCCCACACCCTCGAGGACAAAGCGCAGTTGCTGAGCGAGGCAGCCGTCGGCTTCTCCGGCCTAGAGATTGCGATCGGGGCGTACGCGAAGGCGATCCCCGACCTGCCGGCGGCGCGCTTCGTCGAGTTGCTCTCGTGCAATCCGGCGCGAATTCTCGGCGTCGGGGGCGGAAGCTTACGCCCGGGCTCGCCGGCCGACATCACGATCTTTGCCGACCGGGAGTGGCGGGTGAGCGCTGCGTCGTTCTATTCGCGCGGCCGGAACACGCCGTTCGATGGCGCCGTGCTGCCGCGCCGCGCCCTCGTGACGGTCGTCGCGGGTGAAATCGCGATGAGCGATGGGCGCGTGAGCCCGCGGGCCATGCTCGGCTGAGGGGTGGGTCGCAGGCGGCGCAGCGAAGGGTCGGCCCATATGCAACGAGCCTGGCCGTTGGTCTTGATGCTCGCCTGGCTCGCTCTGGGCGGCGCCGCGCCAGAATCGAGCGCTCCGCTCACGGATCCCGAGCAGATCTTCGCGCAGGCCAAGAGCGCCTGGCGGAATCGCGTCGAGTTGCCGTTTGCGACGTACGGCCTGCTCGAACGCTACACGTGGCGCGACCGGGTGCACGAGAACTGGTGGCAGTGTGCCTACCGCGGACGCGACCGGCGGCTTGCGCTCGTTCGCATCATCGTTCCAAATCAAGAGGAGGAGCGGCTCAAGGGCACATCGGTCCTTCTCAAACTGCGCACGCACGGCGGCGAGATCAACGGTGACCGCTTGGAAACCAATCCCAACGCCGACGCCTTTCCCATTCTCGATCCCATGATCGAGCCGAACGCGTCATTTGGGATGCTGCGCGCCGAGCGTCAGGCTGCGCTCGTGGGAGCGACACCGCTCCCGCGCGTCTCGGCGGAACCGGCTCCAGTGCCGTCTGCCACCGCCACAGCTTCGCCGCAAAACGAACGGAACGGTGCGCCGCTGCGCGAACTGGGCAGGGTCGAAGTGTTCGCACGCGACTATCGCATCGAGCTGGCGGGCGTCGAGCACGTGAACGGGGTCGACGCGTATCATTTGAAGCTCACGCCGCTCGGCGATCCGAAGACCTACCGGCTACGCGACCTATGGAGTGCGATCGGTACCGGCCTGACCGTGCAGCTGGCAGTCGACGGTCTCTTCGAAGGAAAACCGTACGAGGAAGCTCGTTGGATCGTTAGTTACGTCACGATCGGCGGACGCCCGTACGTGCAGCAAGTTCGCACTACCGATACGCTGCGCTTCGGCGCCGATCGCTTCGTGAGCGGACTCGAGTTCGATTTCGTTCAGTACGACTTCCCCCGGTCGCTGCCGGACTATACCTTCGAGCATATGCTCGAGTGAGAAAGCCCGCCGCGCTTCTGCTCGCGGACGGGACGCGCTTCGACGGCGAGGGGATCGGATACGACGCGCTGGCGCTGGGCGAAGCAGTGTTCTATACGGGCATGACCGGCTATGAAGAAGCCCTGACCGACCCCTCGTACGCCGGCCAAATTCTAACCTTCACCTATCCGCTCGTAGGAAACTACGGCATCTCCGGCGCGGCATCGCAACACGAGCGCGCCTGCGTCGCCGGCGCCGTTATGAAGCGGATCGCGCCGCACCCCTCGCACCACGCGATGAAGATTGATTTGAGCAGCTGGCTTGCGGAGCAGCGCGTGCCGACCCTCGTCGGGATCGACACGCGCGCGCTCGTGACGGTGCTCCGCGAGCACGGCACCATTCGCGCAGCCCTGGCCGTCGGCGAATCTGCGCTGGCCCGAATCGAGTCCGCGTTGGTTCCGTATGCCCGCCAAACGACGACGGTCGGACTGGTCGCCGACGTCGCGACGCGGCACGTTCGAAACGTGGCTGCGGGCAACGGCGGGCCGCACGTGGTCGTGATCGACTGCGGCGTCAAGCGCGCGATCGTGCGTGACCTCTCGGCTCTCGGCGCTCGGTTGAGCGTCATGCCTTACGCGGCGACGCGCGAGGAAATTCTGGCACGCGAACCGGACGCGATCGTCATCTCGCCGGGACCCGGCGACCCGACGGATCTGCCGGAAACGATCGAAACGCTCAAGGGTTTGCTCGGAGACTTTCCGATGTTCGGCGTCTGTCTTGGCCATCAATTGCTGGCCTTAGCATGCGGCGCGACGACCTTCAAACTGCCCTACGGGCACCGCGGCGGCAATCAGCCGGTCAAGGATCTGCAGCGCGGGGCGGTGCTCGTTACGGCGCACAATCATGGCTATGCGGTCGACGGTGCCACGCTGCCCTCCGAGCTCGAGGCGACGATGGTGAACCTCAACGACGGCACGAACGAAGGTTTCCGGCATCGCTCGCTGCCGATCTCTGCGGTGCAGTTTCACCCGGAGGCGTCACCCGGCCCGTTCGACGCCCGCTATCTCTTTGCGGAATGGCTCGCGACCCTATCGTAAAGCGTCTCTCGTGCGCCGCTTGCCCGCTGCTTCGCGCCGGGCTTGCGGCGTTCGCGCTCGGCCCGGTTTTCATCCCCTTCCCAGCTCTCACTCAGGTGCTGGCGCAGCTGCACGTTCGGACGTTCACGTTGAGCTCCGACCGCTACGCGCTGCATGTCGGCGAGCAGTTGCACCTCACGATCGTCGTGCACGTCGACGAGCGCATCGGGCAGCTCGATAACGTCACGCTGCCCGACCTCTCAGGTTTCGACGTCTATGGAGACGAGCGGCGCTGCGCGCGAGCACGGCGAGGCGGCACCGATTGCACCGAGGTCGTCCTGATCGCACCCAAAGAAACCGGCGATCGAACGATCGATCCGGTGACGCTCGACGCGGTCGATGCGCGCAACCATCGTCCCAGCCGCTTCGCGAGCAACCGGGTCACGCTGCACGTGACGGGCGAGCCGTTCTCAGCGACCGATGCCGCTCGTCAAGTCTCACACGTCGCTTTGGATACGCTGGTGGTGCTGGGCGCGGCGGCGATCCCGTTTGTGCTGGGCCTTCTCTTGCTGCGCGCCACGCGACGCCGGCCGGCGTCTCCGCCGCCCGTCGCCGCGCCCCCGGCCCCAAGCCCGCTCGTGCGACCGGTCGATCCGCTGTTGCGCTTGGTGGTGAGCTTGCGCGACGAACCCGGGCGGGCGCGCGTCCTGGCCGTGCGAGATGAGCTGCGCCGCCGGGTGGGCGCGCGCGACGAGGAAACGCTCGGCGATCTTGAAGCGCGGGATGCGGCGCGTAACAAACCAGCCTTGGGCGACGCGTTGCGCGCAATCGAATACGCGGCGTTCGTTGAGGAGGCGCGGCTGGTCGATGCCGTACGAGAGGCCCTGCCTGCGCTCGAACGCCTCGTTGCTGCCGCAGATCCGGTGGGTGCCGCACCGTGACGGTGACGCAGCAGATCGCCCCGCGCCCCGCCGACCTGCTCGAAGCGTTGCGTGCGACGATCGTCGGACAGCGCGCGGTCCTCGACGCTCTGGTTCATGCTCTGATCGCAGGCGGGCACATCGTCCTTGAAGGACCACCGGGACTTGCCAAGACGCTCGCGTGCCGCGCCTTAGCGAGCGCCGTCGGCGGAACGTTCAAGCGCGTGCAGTTTACTCCCGACCTTTTGCCCAGCGACATCGTCGGAACGCGCATCTTCGACCAGCGCAGCGGCGATTTTACCACGTCGTTCGGGCCGATCTTCGCAAACATGGTTTTGGCCGACGAAATCAACCGCGCTCCAGCGAAGGTACAGTCCGCGCTGCTCGAGGCGATGCAGGAAGGCCAAGTCACGATCGGACCGCACACGTTCTCGTTGCCCGATCCGTTCGTGGTAACGGCGACGATGAATCCGCTCGACTCGGAAGGGACCTACGCGCTGCCGCTCGCTCAGCTCGATCGATTTTTGGTCAAGGTCCTGGTCGACTACCCGACGCGCGACGAAGAACTTCGCATCCTTGAACGTTTCGGCGGCGAGCCGCCCGCCATGCCGCGCGATGTGGTCGGGATCGGCGACGTCGTGCGCTGGCGCGGCGACGCACGCGCCATTTACGTCGAGCCGCGGTTGTCGGCGTACGCGGTCCAGCTCGTGGCTGCCACACGGGCCGCACACGATTACATCGACCGCGGGGCGAGCCCGCGCGCGACCTTGGCGCTCGTCGCTTTAGCGCGGGCGCGCGCGCTCGTCGAAGGCCGCACGTTCGTCGTCCCCGACGACGTTCGGGCCGGCGCCGCGCCGGTTCTTCGCCACCGCGTCGCTCTGAATTATCGAGCGCTGGCCGAACGCGTCGACCCGGAAGAGATCGTGGCCTCGATCATCGCAGGCGTACCGACGCCTTGAGCGACTTGGCCCGCGGGCTCTTCGCCATTCTGTTCTTGTCGGCGCTCGTGGCCGGCTCAGGCGGTCGTTCGTCCGCGAAGCCGACTCCGCCGGTCGCCACGGCGGAGCCGGTTGGCGACGCGCAGGCCGAACGTATCTTCGAGCGCGCCCAAGAGATCTGGCGCGATCGCCAAGAGTCGCCCTACGTCAGTTACGGTGCCCTGCAGGTTTACAAACACGATGGAAAGTCGTTTAGCGACTGGTGGCTCGAATATTATCGGAACTCGGACCGGCGTTTGATCGTCAAACGCGTGATCGATCCCGATGAGGATCGCAAACGGCTCAAGGGCTTCCCGATTTCAATCTTCGTCTTCAAGATCGCCGATACGAACCCCGACTTTCCACCGATTCACGTCGACGACCCGATCGTCGAGCCGTTCGACTCCTTCGGAATGGGCGGCGGCGGCTCGGAGCCGGCTCCGATGCCAAGCGTCGTGATCGGCCCGATTACTCCCAACGAGCCGACGCCGAGCGAGACCCCGCTGCGCGAGATAGGCAGAGTCGAGACCGAGTCGCGCGTGTACGACGTGCGCCTCGTTGGGACCGAACAAGTCGGGCAAGCCACGGACTACCACCTGACCCTCACACCGCTGCGCGACCCCAAAATTAACCGTCTGCGCGAGCTCTGGATCGACGCGGCGACCTACGCCACCGATAAGCTCGTCGTCGCGGGCATCTACAACGGCCAACCGTACAACGCCGTGCGCTGGCTCGTGACCTACACGACCTTCGACCGGCGCCAATACGTGCAACAAATCAAGAACGAGGATCCGCTGCATTTCGGCCTCGACACGATCATTCCGGATCTGGAGATCGACTTCGTCGACTACCGCTTCGACGCCGTTCCATCGTACATTTTCGACGGCATGGGATTTTGAAGCGCGGCGTCGCCGTGCGCGCCTTGCTGATCCTGGCAGCCGCGCTCGCCCCGCTGCTGCTCTTCATAGGCGCCTACGTTCTGTACGTTGCCGTGGGCGTTCGAGCCGGGGGGCAAGACGCGCAGGGGACGGTGTCAGGCATGGGCGTGATCGCACCCGTTCGGATCGTTCGCGACGGTCGCGGTTTTCCGCACGTGAGCGCGCGCAACGAACACGACCTTTTCTTCGCAGAGGGCTACCTGCAGGGGTCGGATCGTCTGTTCCAACTCGACCTCTACCGGCGTCTCGTAGCTGGGACGCTCTCAGAGGTTTTCGGGTCCGTCACGCTCGCAAGCGACGAGGCGGCGCGTACGTTCGACGTCAATGGTGTCGTCGCGGACGAAGAGCGGCTGCTGAGCCCCCGTCTGCACGCGAATGCTCAGGCATTCGCCGACGGCATCAATGCGGCGATTCGGACTCGGCCGCTCCCGCCGGAATTTCGCGCCCTCCTGTACCGGCCGCAAACGTGGACGGTTCACGACGTGCTGATGGCTTCGTTTTCGACCGTTCTTGCGCTCACCGATTCGTGGAACGACGTTTTGCTACGCGCCGACGTCTACGACGAGCTGGGTCAGAAAGGGAGCGACGCGTTCTTTCCCATCACGGATCCGCGGTACGACGCACCCACCGACGGGCGGCAGCCTGCGCCGGTGCCGTCGCTGCCGCCGCTCAGCGTGGCGTACACTGGCGCCTCGCCCCTGGCCGACGCGTATACGGACCGAGCGGGAAGCGGCAGCAATAACGTCGTTGCAGGAGCGTCGCGCACCACAACGGGGCGAGCCCTGCTTGGGAACGACCCGCACCTCAGTCTGCGCATCCCGGGCGTTTGGTACGTGGCCGACCTCTCTGCCCCCGGTCTTCACGTTGCGGGTGCCACCCTGGCGGGCGCGCCCGGGATCATTCTCGGTCACAACGCGCACGTCGCGTGGGGAGCGACGAACGGCACGGTCGCAACGGTGCGCATCTATCGCGAAACGTTCAAGTCCGCCGGGTCCGACGAGTATCTGGCCGGCAGAGCCTGGCTGCGCGCGCAGCACCGGACCGAGCGGTTCCGAGTGCGCCTTGGAAAGAGCGTCGTTCGCGACTACCTCCGCACCCGTCACGGCTTCGTCTTTGTCTCGCGCGGCGCCACCGGCTACGCAGCGGCCTGGACCGCCGACCTCGACCGGCACTCGGCGTTCGCCGCCTTCGACGGCCTAGATCGCGCGGCCAGCGCGCGCGAGGGCATGCGCGTTCTCGCGAGCTATCCCGGTCCGCCCCAAAATTTCGTCCTCGCCGACGATGCCGGCAACGCTGGGTACGTTCTCGCCGGCGAGATTCCGATCGATTCGGCTTGGGGGTTGCGCGCACACGACGGCGCAACGAGCCCGCTACCGCCAACGCGGAACGTCCCATTCACTCAACTGCCGCACGTCGCTCCTTCCCGCAACGCGGTTGCGTTTAGCGCCAACGACCGCGTGTACGGCGCAGGGTATCCGTACCGCCTTAGTGCGGAGTTCGAGCCGCCGTACCGCGCGGCGCGCATCGCGCAGCACCTGCGGGCCAAGCGACACTATGCGCTTGCCGATTTTTCTGCGATTCAGGCAGACGTGCTGTCGCTGCCGGAACGCGACCTCGCACGCGCCGCCGTTTCAGCGCTCGCGCGCAAAGGCACGGGCGGAGATCCGCAGCTCGCGAATGCGCGGGCGGCGCTGGCCGCCTACGATGGCAGAATGGTCGAGGACTCGCAAGGTGCGCCGTATGCCTGGGCTCTGCGGCAGACCGCGGTCGAATCGCTGGCGCGCTTTCACCTCGACCCGATCCTCGCCGCGCGCTACGTCGCCGGCAATTCGGCGTTCGCCGTGGGAGTCGTGGTGCGCATGCTGCGGGAAAAACCAAGAGGGTGGGTCCCTGGCGACGACTACGATGCTTTTCTAGTCGCAGCCCTTGGTAAGGCGATCCGCCTCCTGCAAAGCCAGGGCCGCCACGGCATGACCTGGCGCGAGGTTGGTGCGCGCACCGCCTTGCATCCGCTGGCATCGTTCGGGTTCAACGGCTGGAACGGACCGCTTTTTCCCGGTCACGGCTCGGGGTACTCGCCCCACGTGCAAGGGACGAACATCACCCAGAGCTTCCGCGCGGTCTGGGATGTAGGCAATTGGGATGCGGGCGGCTTGTCGATTCCGCTCGGAGAATCGGGCCAGCCAGGCTCGCCTCACTACCGTGACCTGGCGCACACTTGGCTCGCCGAAGCGCTGGAACCGCTGCCGTTCAGCGCCGAGGCGGTGGCCCGGACGGCGGCAGAGACGCTCACGCTCGCGCCATAGTGCCAAAGCGGACAGGCCGGATTGGCGGGCAGCGGCATAACGCAGTTTGTTCGGTCGAAAGTTGTGCGGCCAGGCTTCTTCCGAACAACTAGCCCGCCTTTCGGATAAGAAAGTTGGGGTGTCACGTCGCAAGAGGGACGACGAGACCGTTTATACTAGGGTTGCTTACCATGACGCGCGGCTTCGGCTTATCTCCGAGGGCGATGGTGACCATAGCTTTGGTCGCCGGGCTTCTTGCTGCGCTGGTCTTCGCGCTGTTCCTCGCCTACTACAGCGAACTCGACGCGAGTAATGCCTTTGCATATCAATCCGCCGTCGTCTCGGCCCAACGTGACTCCGAGCTGCTAGAGGCGAAGCAGTTCGATCAGAAGCTGCCGCCAGCCCAGTTGGCGGGCTACGAAAAACTTCTCGATCTCGACCTCGGTCGCGTCAACGATAAGGCTGATTCACCGCAAGAGACCGTCCCGAACTTTCACTACCCCGCCACTCGTGGCGACTACGAGCGCCTGACGGTGCTGCTTGAGAACCGCGCCGAGCTCGGGAGCAAGCGTTTCGAGGCGACTCTCCGGCGCAATACGCAGACGCGCGTTTCTTCCAATCTGCTCTTTGCGCTCGTCGCGCTGCTGTTCGTCGTCGTTCAAAGCCGCCTGAGACGGCGCATCGAGGAAGAGCGCTCTTTGGTCGAGCGCCTCCAACGCGCTTTCGTTGCGCGCCGGCGCGAGCTTCGCAATTTAGATGCCGGCAGCGTGCTTATCTCGGCGACGCGAGGCTCCAACGTCGGAGGCGACCTGCACGACCTCTTTACCATCGACGGCAAGCAGGGAATGTTCTTGGTTGCCGACGTGAGCGGAAAGGGCATCGACGCCGCGGTCGATACCGCGCTGATCAAGTACTCCATTCGGGCTCTGTTCAGCGAGAATCCCGACCCGAGCTCGGTACTCGAACGCTTTGCCAAGCTCTACGAAAAGATGGCGGACGACCCGGAGACATTTGTCGTCCTGTTCGTCGGCGTGATCGATCTCGACGACGGTACCGTGCGCTACGCTTCCGCCGGCCACGACACGGCCTGGGCTCGATTCGGCCAAGACGTGGTGCAGCTGGCGCCGACGGGTTCGATCGTCGGAATCGAGGCCGAGCCACGCTTCGAGACGCGAACCCTGCATCTGCGAGCCGGCAACGCGATCGTCCTCAGCACCGACGGGCTGACGGAGTCGCGCGACGCGCGCGGGCGAATGCTCGGAGTCGACGGCGTGACCGTATGGCTCGCGGAGATCGACGGCAGCGCCCAAACGATCGCGGACGCCATCGTGCAGCGTCTGCGGCGGCGCTCGCGCCGCATTCTGGACGATCTCGCGATCCTCGTGGTGCGCTACAATCCGGGCGTGCCTGCCGGACTCACGCCGCTGCAGCAAGAGCAGCTGCTCGGCGAGCCGGCCCTGGTGAGTGGGGAATCGCCCTCCTGACTCAATGGCCCTTGGCGCGACGCTTGCGGATCGCGATGTTGACCGGGCGCCGGCGACCGGGCGTGCGTGGAGCCGGTGCTCCGGTGCAGCGGCGGTCGGACGGCTTCGAGTTTGCTGAACTGCGGGCGTACGTTGCCGGCGACGACCCGCGCCGCATCGACTGGGCGGCCACGGCGCGCGCCGGTGCGTTGCAGACGCGCGTTATTTTCGAAGACCACGCCCTGACGCTGGTCGCGGCAGTGGACGCCTCGGCGTCGATGTTCGTGGGAAGGACGCGCAGTAACTATGACCTCGCGTGCGAGGCTGCAGCGCTCTTTTACGGCGCGGCGCTCGACGATGACCGCTGCGCCCGCGCCGCTCAAGAGGGCGTGTTTTTTATGCGGAATTTGCGTGGGCGGGTGGCAGCGCAACTTTGCAGCGAGCGACGGGAAGTGCGCGGCTCGTCGTTCGCCGGCGCCTTGCACGGCGCCATCGCGGTCATCCCGCGCAGCGCGCACCTGCTGGTGATTTCCGATTTTTTCGAAATAGCCGAGCTCGAACCGCTGCTGATCGCTTGTGCCGCGCGCTACGACACGACGGTACTTTTCGCACGCGACCCATGGTCTGAGGGGCTGCCGGTCGGCGGTTTCGTCCTGCTGCGGGACGCGGAGGACGGGCGAAGCGCCCGAGTCTTTGTCGGGCCGCGCGAGCGCGAGCGCTACCGCGAAGCGAGCGCCGAGCGCGAAGCGCGCGTGCTGCAGCGATTGCGGGGTGTCGGCGTCCGCTTGGCGAGGCTGGATGTCCGCGGAGCCGATCGTGCCATCGCCGCGGCCTTCCGGTTGTGAGCGAAAGGAGACGAGCTTGACCTTCGCGCGACCGCTGTGGCTCCTCGTCGCGATCGCGGCGCTGGGCGTTGTCGTTCAGCTTTACCGTCGCTTCGAGAAGCGGCGTTCTGCTCAAGCGCTCGCGTACTCGAATCTCGATTTTGCGCTTGACGCGATGAAACCATCGCCCTTGCCTGGGCGGCTTCTGTCGACGGCCTGGATCGTTGGAGCCGCGGCCGTTCTGCTAGCACTCGCCGGGCCGCACTTTTGGACCCGAGTGCCCGCTAGGGACGGAACGGTGGCGCTGTGCATCGACACGTCCGGCTCGATGCGAGCGCACGATCTCTTCCCGTCGCGCTGGTCGGCGGCCAAAGCCGCGGCCAGATCCTTCATCGACGAGGTCCCGTCCGGCACGCGGGTCGGAATCGTCACCTTCGCGACCGGCGCGAGCCTGATCCAGCCGCCGTCCGCCGACCTCGATGAAGTGCGCGACGCCCTCGATCGCATCCCCGCGCCTGACGGGGCGACGGCGATCGGCGACGCTCTGCAGCTCGCCGCCCAACAAATGCCGGGGAAGGGCAAACGGGTCATCGTTCTGATGACGGACGGCGTCAACAACCGCGGAGCCGACCCGATCGAGAGCGCTCGCGCGATCGGGCAAAAGGGCGTTTCCATCTACGCGGTCGGCATCGGCACCAGCGGCAGCGGCGAGCTGATTCCCGGGACGAATGAACTCGCCGACCTCGACTCCGACGCGCTGCGCACGATCGCCCAGTACGGAAACGGAACCTATTCTGAGGCGAGCGCTAGCACGTCCCTCGCCGACACCTTCCGGCGTCTGGCCGCGGGAACGGTCTGGGAGACCAAGCGCATCGACGGCAGTTATCCAGTTGCGTTGGCCGGCGGACTTGTGCTGATCCTAACCTTCTTAGCAGGTGTAGGGCTCGGTCGCTTCCCGTAGTTTTCGGGGGGTAAAGTCACAAGTGTGACATTGGTCACTTGACATCCCCCCGGAGGCCATTAGTCACGAAGTGTGATGCCAGCATGACATCTGCCGGATGTGCAAGGACCCTCCTTTAACTAGCGTAAGGGGAGCATAAGCTGATAGCCGAGTTTCTTTGGCGGTCAGAAAGGATTCTGCATCTAAATGTTTCCCACACTCTTAGCGCTGCTACTGGCGGCAGCATTGGCATATGGCGGCGGCCTCCCGGTTCGAACGATGGGTCATTTTGGCGGCTCGACTGGTACCGCTTCGCCGAGCGAGGCGTACGGCGGATCGGCTGGGGCGCCGTCGCCTAACGAGAATTACGGTGGAGCCAGTGGTGCGCCCGTGCCCAAAGAGTCCTACGGTGGATCAGCAGGCGTGGCCGTGCCCAACGAGTCCTACGGTGGATCCGCAGGCTCGCCAGTGCTCAAGCGAGCCGTAGGGCAGATCGACCGCGGCGCCATGGCCCAACGTCCCCTTGGACGGTCGATCCGCTAACAGGGAAGCGGGTCACATCCTAGCCTCGACGCTCTGCCATCGTGCAGGGCCTTTTGGGTTGGGCCTCGCACCACTCTAGGTGCGGACTGGGCTGCTTTTGCCTGACCGTTCATCCGTGGAGGTTCAAGCTGCCCGCACAGGTCGTACAACTAAAACGAAGGGCCGGCTCCTATGCCGAAGCCCTTGCGGCGTACAAAGATGGCAATATATCGGGCTGTCTCGATTTGCTTTTGGGGCAGCGCGATTTTCAGGCGTCATCGCTTCGTGCACGGGCTTACAATCGGCTGGGTCGTCCGGCTTCGGCGCTGCAGGAGATGGCAGTGATCGACAATCCGGCCTCGCACCTCCGGAGAGGCGAACAGGCAGTCATTCGGATGTCCGCGCTCAATAAGCTGCGGCGGTTCGAGGAAGCCACAGCTATTTCAGGGGACGTCCGCCCCTATATCTTCGGCGCGGTCTGCGCCCCGCTGGAAGCAGAATTCGAATTCTACGTCGCGCTACTCCATTTTTCTCAACGCGACACGCAGGCCGCCTCCGAGGCTGCGGTGCGCGTATTCGAAGTTGATAGTTCCCCATTTGAGCGTAATGACTACTTCGCGCCACTCGTGGTTACCCAAGCGTTGGCGCTTGAGCTTTTGGGCCTGATCGAAGCGAGGCGCGAGCGCTACGCGGGGCAAGCCGCTCATTTACGGGACGCTCTTCAAGTACTGGAGCGCTCACGTGTGCGCGACTCTTACGTCTTCGTTTCGCTACTGGCGAATCTCTCGTTTATTGTTCGCGACCTTGATTTCGAGAGTGACGCCCAGTACGTCCGCAGCCAGTTGCCGAATATTTTGTGGAACCAAGACCTGGAGAGCAAGCGTTTTCACATCCTTCGATCGCTTGGTTGGTGCAGCGCTTTGCGCGGCGATCACCTCGCAGCCTTTCGCGACTTTCGGCAGGCGTCCGAGTCAACCGCGACTATTCCCCTTAAGATACTGGCCGCTTTGGACAGGGTGCAGTTATCTCGTGAACTGCATGAGGGCGGCCTCGCGAACGATGAGCTTGCTACCGCGGAAGACTTGAGTCTGCGAGTCGATTGGGAAATGGTAATGAGCGAGGATCGCACCGTCCTTCTCGCGCTATCACGAGAGGTTGCCGCGGTTTCGCCCGCGCGCGCGCGCCGTGCCTACGACCGGTATTGTTCGATTAAGTCCAAACTATCACCCCAATTTTTGGCAGATTCAGATCGCAGATCCAGAGCCGATCAAGCTGTCGCGCATGCAAGCGTGTTGCGCTCAGAAGGCGAGGTCAATCGTGCGACGTTGCTTCTCGAAGAGGCATTCCAGATATATGATCAAGTCGGCTACCGGTGGCGCGCGGCGGGGGTCGCGATAGAGTTGGCTCAGTTGACCAGTCACGAGCGATACTTGAATTACGCGCAGGCTGAGGCTAGCGCGAGACCACATTCATGGATGGCGCGCCGGGTCTTCTCCCTAGAGTTAGGCGAGCTCGTTAGCGCGTAAGAGCTCCTACTCCCCCGACGGAAAGCCCGCCTGTGGCTCCGATTGTTCCGTGGGCCTCGCCCCGAGTTGGTCTGTCAGCATAGCGAAAGGTCAGGAGCGTTCTAGAAAGGCAAATACGTGTAACTCTCACTGCGTGGGAGGTCTATCTCAATCGTATCGGCACTCTAAACGCCGTACCTTGCAGGCGCTTCGCCCGGACTGCCAAGTACGGAAGTCATGCTGCATGCGGCTCAGGGTTTCGCGGGCCGATAAAGTCCACCGTCAGGCGAACGCTCGATAACTCCCCTCGCGGGAGAGGTTCAGCATATGCGTACCCTTCATGATCAAAAGGTTGCAGACTCTTATAACACCGCCGTGGCTTGCTACTGGCGTGGCGACCTGCACGCGACCCTAAGCAGAATTGACAAGCAACTCGATGCTTTATCGATCATACTCCGTGCACGGACCCTTCGCCGCCTTCGACAGGACGAGCAGGCCCTCGACCTGCTTCAGAAGGCCGTAAGAGCAAATTGGCCGCCTGGCCTCGTTGCTGAAGCCTCGATCGTTCAAGCAATGGCGCTCACGCGCCTAAACAGGCTAGCCGAAGCTAAGGGACTACATGAAAGGGCACGGCGCCTTGCGGTAACAAGCCCGAGCGTCGACCTTCAACTAGAACTCTTGAATTGCGAATCGCTCATTCACTTTGCAGCTCAAGATCTCGAATCGACGAGGAAGGTGGCTCTCGCGACTTTGGCCGCCGCGTCAAATGGCGCGGAACCTCGGAAGTGCTTCGTCCCGGTTGAGACTAGTAAGGCTTTCGCATTGGATCTTTTAGCATGCGCCGCTGCTGCATCCGGCTCAAATTGGAAGCAGGCGATTTACTCTGAAGCTGCGATCGACGTGCTCGAAAAGGGCAAGGTCTTCGACGCGTGTATGCACGCCTACATACTTGAAACACTTTCTTGTTTGCTGCGCGAGGTTGATGCCTATGAGAATGTGCGATTCATCGCGGATCACGCCGCCCGCATTGGAGAGCAAGATAGCCTGAAGGGGCTTCGCGCGCGTATTCAGCACGCGTTGGAATTTAAGCGCCTTCTCACGGCGCCAGATCAAGCTGCTGCTGATCGTCTAGCCGAGATCGGCAAGTCTTCAGCGGAGATCCCGACTCGGATGATTGCGATTCTTGACGGAGAGCGCTTCAAGCGTTCGGGAGGCCATTGGTCAGGTGTAACCCTAGACCGAGCGTGCAAATTGAGTGAGAGCGTTTCTTGGAAAGATACCGGCGACTATCGTTCCGCTTTATTGGTTCTAGCTCGCGAATTGGCCCCCGTATCTACGGCTCGGGCGCGTCGAGTGATGGACACCTACGGATCCATACCTACCGCGCTTTCACCAACGTTGTTGGCCAATTTTAATTCAAGGCGACGGAGTCAGGAGGCGTTCGTATGGGGTCTTGTCTATCGCGCGGAAGGCCAGAAAGAACAAGCGGTGGCTAAGCTTAAGGAGGCATTCGAAGCTTACGATGCGGTCGGTTACCGGTGGCGAGCGACCCTCGCGGCTGTTGAGCTTGCGGAACTCACGGGGTCGCAATACTTCGGAAACTTTGCGATGAAGGAAGCGGATGCGCGTCCTAACTCGTGGCTGGCGCGTCGCGTTCATCTCAGCAGAATACGAGTAGCGCGCGGCGGCTAATGTAGTGCGACGCTTTCACTACGATCGGGGGAGCCTCGACGAGTCGCACGTTGCCCCGGACCCTTTCATTCAGTTCAGGCTTTGGCTCGACGAGGCGATCGGATCCGAAAGCATTGTAGAACCAACGGCGATGACGCTAGCGACCGTCGACGCCGCGGGACGGCCGTCGGCGCGAATCGTGCTACTGCGGGTCTACGACGAGCAGGGCTTCGCTTTCTTTACGAATTACGAGAGCCGCAAGGGGCGGGAGATCGCGGCGACTGGCTGGGCCGCCCTCGTCTTCTGGTGGGGCGCTTTGGAGCGGCAGGTGCGCATCCGGGGCTCAGTCGAGCAGCTGACGCCCTCGGAATCCGACGCATATTTCATGCAACGGCCTCGTGGCCATCGCCTCGGCGCTTGGGCCTCCCGGCAAGGAGCGGTCGTCCCGGACCGCGCTTACCTCGAGGAGTCCATGCGCCTACGTGAGGAGCAGTTTGCCGGGCGCGAGGTCGACCGTCCTCCCTATTGGGGCGGGTATCGCGTGGCCCCCGATTCTTTCGAATTTTGGCAGGGACGGCCGGACCGGATGCACGACCGTATCGCTTACGAACAAGAGGGTTCGGGATGGCGAATTACCCGGCTCTCGCCCTGAAAGGAGAATCACGCTGAAGCGCTTCGTCTTTCGGCTCGCTGCGGTTGCCGCCTTAGCCGCCGCGGCGCTCGTGCCTTTGCATCGTTCCACGTCGGTCGCGGTCGCTGCGTCCGATGGGAAGGCCATCTTTGCGAAAACGTGCGCGTCGTGCCATCAGGCCAACGGGCAAGGCGTGCCCGGCACATTTCCGCCGCTTGCGAAAAACCCTTACGTCACGGGCGATCCAAACAAGGTCATCCATACGGTCGCGGACGGGCTGACCGGCTCGATCTCGGTCAATGGCAAGACCTACAACGGTCAAATGCCGGCCTGGAAGAGCTCGCTCTCCGATGGCGACATTGCCGCCGTCGTCACCTACATTCGCAGCTCGTTTGGCAATAAGGCTTCGGCCGTTACCACAGCGCAGGTCACCAAGGCGAAATAATCCCAGGCCTCTTGGGCTACTCGAACGGCGCGGAGCGATCCGCGCCGTTCGCTTACCAAAGGTAAGGGTTAGACTCGCGCTCCGCGCCCGGTTATCAGGTTGAACACCAACAAGATGACCGCAATGACGAGCAGCAAGTGGATCAGGCCGCCCCCGACATGGGCCAAGAAGCCGATGATCCATAGGACGAACAGAATGACGATTAGAGCCCAAATCAAATTCATGTTGCGGTCATACCCACCTTTCTAAGGTTGTATGCGGGCCCCGCCCGGACCCAGTCAGCCAGCCGGCCAACGTCAGACCTCGGCCGCTACGGGGCGCAAGGACGCGAAATCGACGTCCCTTCGCTCTCGTCCGACCACCGTTAGAATGAATACCGCTGCGAAGACCCCGATCATAATGATCTCCATCGCCCGTCCGTAATTTGCGACCTGCGGCGGGGGAAGCGGGAAACTCTTGGTCGCGTACGTTGCTTCCCACTGCGCCGCATAGGCGGTTATGAGATTGCCCAATTGGTACGTGAAGCCCGGGAACGTGCCGCGCACGTCCGGCGGCGACAGCTCGTTGAGGTGTGCGGGAATCACGCCCCAGGCGCCCTGCACGAAGAACTGCAGCGCGAATGCGCTCAGCGCAAGCAGCGCGGCCGATTGCGCGCCTGCCCAGAACGGAACGAGCAGCGCCCCGAAGACGCAGCACACGGCGATGGCGACGCGGCGCCCAATGCGCTGCGACAGCGCTCCGATCAGCGTTCCGCCGAGGATGGCACCGATGTTCATGATCACCGTCACGTTGCGCACCGCGCCCGGGTTGAAGCCGTGCTGCTTCGTGAGAAACGTCGGGTAAAGATCCTGCGAGCCGTGCGACATGAAGTTGAAGGCGGCCATCAGCAGGATCGCATAGACGAATAGGATCGGTGCTCGCCCGATCGACGCGAGCAACTCGCTGCCGGTTGCGAGGTGACGCGACTTGCCTTCGCGCCATACCGGCGACTCCTGGACGCCGGCGCGAATGAAGAGAACGAGCAGCGCCGGCGCGACTCCTACGAAAAACATGCCGCGCCAACCGATATATTGAAAGAGCCCACCGAACACGAGCGCCGCGATGAGATAACCGGTCGCGTAGCCCTGTTGCAGGATGCCCGATGCGACGCCGCGGGCTCTAGGAGGCAGCGTTTCGAGCGCGAGCGCAGCGCCTACGCCCCATTCGCCGCCCATCGCAACGCCGTAGAGCGCGCGCAGAACGATGAGCACGGTGAAGTTCGGCGAGAAGCCGCTCAGCAGCTCGAAGACCGAGTAGAGGAAGACGCTGGCCATCAGCGGCCCACGCCTACCGTAGCGATCGGCCAGCACGCCGAAGATTAACGCTCCCAGCGGCCGGCACATCAGCGCGATCGTGATCGCGAACGCGACCTTCGGGATCGGGAGCTGGAATTCGTCGGCGATCGCGGCGATCACGAACGTGACCAGGAAGAAGTCGAACGCGTCTAAGCACCAGCCGAGAAATGCGGCGATAAACGCTCGCCACTGAACCGGCGTCAACTCCCCGAGCGGTGCGAAGATCCCCATGCCTCACCTGCCTTCCGTCGAGCCCTCGTTGACCGGGGGTCCGTCGTCAAGCGCGGATTTTCCCGCGTCCCCGATGCGCCTTATTGCGGGGCCTTGTCGAAGCCGGCAGAATGCGACGCGCCCGGGAGCGGGAAGGCAGGAGAGCGTGGCGGGCGCGGTAACCGTAAGGACCGTGCCCCGCCGAAGCGTCCTGGTGATCGGGTCAGGGCCGATCGTCATCGGCCAGGCGGCGGAGTTCGACTATGCCGGCGTGCAGGCGTGTCGCGCGTTGCGCGAGGAAGGCCAACGCGTCATCCTCGTCAATTCGAACCCCGCGACGATCATGACCGACCCTGAAATCGCCGACGTCGTGTACCTGGAGCCGCTGACGGCCGCTTCCCTGGATGCGATCATCGCGCGTGAGCGGCCGGACGCGCTGTTGCCGACGCTCGGAGGTCAGACCGGTCTCAACCTTGCGGTCGAGCTCCATGAGGCGGGTACGCTCGAACGTTACGGGCTCGAGCTTCTGGGGACGCCCATCGAAACGATCAAGCTAGCCGAGGACCGCGCGCAGTTTAAGGAGGCCATGCTTCGGATCGGGGAGCCGGTCCCGGCGAGCGCGGTCGTCAACGACGTCGAGAGCGGGGTGCGCTTCGCAAACGAGCTCGGTTATCCGCTGGTCGTGCGGCCGGCTTACACCCTCGGCGGCACGGGCGGGGGCGTCGTGCGATCGGAAAACGAGCTGCGCCACATCCTCGCCGCCGGCCTGGGAGCATCGCTCATCAACCAGGCGCTCGTGGAGACGAGCCTGCTCGGCTGGAAGGAAATCGAATACGAGATCCTCCGCGATCGCGCCGACAACTGCATCATCGTCTGCAACATGGAAAACATCGATCCGGTCGGCGTCCATACCGGGGATTCGATCGTCGTTGCGCCCTCGCAGACGCTCTCCGACCAGGAATACCAGCTCTTGCGCAGTGCCAGCCTCAACGTGATTCGCGCTTTGAACGTGCAGGGCGGTTGCAATATCCAGTTCGCCTTGCATCCCGAACGCACCGAATACAACATCATTGAGGTCAATCCGCGGGTCAGCCGGAGCTCGGCCCTGGCCTCGAAAGCAACCGGCTATCCCATCGCCAAGATCTCGACGAAGATCGCGCTGGGAAAGACGCTCGACGAGATCGAGAACCCGGTGACCGGCGTGACGAAGGCGGCCTACGAGCCGACGCTCGACTACGTCGTGGTCAAAATTCCGCGCTGGCCGTTCGACAAGTTCCCGCGCGCCGACACGCGTCTAGGAACCCAAATGAAATCGACCGGCGAGGCGATGGGGATCGGACGCACGTTTGGCGCGGCGCTGGTCAAGGCCGTACGGGGACTCGATCTGGGGCGCGAGACGCTGACCGGTACGAGCGTCGCCCTCTGGAATGAAGACCAGCTCGACGACGCCATCACCGCGCCGACGCACGAGCGCCTCTTCGCGCTCGCCGAGTCGCTGCGCCGCGGCGTGCCGGTGGCGGCGCTGGCCAAAGCCTCAGCCATCGATCCGTTCTGGCTGAACGAGCTGGGCGAGCTCGTCGAACTCGAGGAGCGGCTGCGCGCTCAGCCGGCCGGGCACGATCTACGCGTTGCTGCCGAACTCGGTTACTCCCAGGCAAGCATCGCTCGGCTCACCGACACGAACAGGAACGTCTCGCTGTGGAATCAGGCTTCCCACGCGGAAGGCGAGGGGCAGGGCGCAGGGCGCAACGCCTTTCGCATGGTCGACACGGCGGCGGCTGAATTCCCGGCACGCTCGCCTTACTACTACCTTTCTCGTTACGAACAGGACGAGATGCGGCGCCCGGCGCGGGAAGCGATCGTCGTCGTAGGCAGCGGTCCAATTCGCATCGGCCAGGGAATCGAGTTCGATTACTCTTGCGTGCGCGCAGCCTGGGCGCTCCGCGAGGCGGGACGGGCGGCTGTCGTCGTCAACAACAATCCCGAAACGGTCTCCACCGACTTCGACGTCTCCGACGTGCTCGTGTTCGAGCCGCCGGGACCCGACGAGGTGCAGGCGGCGTACGATGCCACCGGCGCGAGCGGCGTTCTGCTCGCGTTCGGCGGCCAGACGGCGATCAACTTGGCGGCTGAGTTAACGAAGCGGGGCGTACGTATCATCGGCAGCGATCGCAAGAGCGTCGACATGGCCGAAGACCGGCGCAAGTTCGATGCAGCACTCGCGCGGCTTGGCGTGGCGCGCCCGGAGGGACGCGCGGCGAGCTCGTTCCGGCAGGCGCGCGCCATCGCGCGCGAGCTCGGGTTCCCGGTTTTGGTGCGACCTTCGTACGTGCTCGGTGGACGCGGCATGGAGATCGTGTACAACGAGGGACAACTTGCATCGTACGTCGAGACTGCGCCGCCGATTACGCCGGGCGCACCGCTTTTGGTGGACAAATACCTGCGCGGGCTGGAGCTCGAGGTCGATGCGGTCTACGACGGTCAGGACGTCCTCGTACCGGGCATCTTCGAGCACGTCGAACGGGCCGGCATCCATTCGGGGGACTCGATTTCCGTCTATCCGCCTCAAATCATCGACGCTCTGATGCAGGCTCGTATCGTCGAGATCACGCGCTCGATCGCGCACGAACTGCAAACGCGCGGGTCGATCAACATTCAGTTCGTTCTGCACGAAGGCGAGCTGTACATCATCGAAGCGAACCCTCGCGCCAGCCGCACGGTACCCATCATCTCGAAGGTGACGGGCGTTAACCTTGTCGCTGCCGCGACGCGCGTCGCGCTCGGGGAGAAGCTGCGCGACATGCCCTACGGAACCGGGCTAACCCCGGCGACCCCGTTCGTCGTCGTGAAGATACCGGTGTTTTCGTTCGCCAAGATGCACGGCGTCGAGACGATACTCGGCCCCGAGATGAAATCGACGGGCGAAGTCCTCGGCGTTGACCAGACCTTCGCCGGAGCGTTGCGCAAGGGGTTTATCGCCGCCGGCGTGCGCGTCCCCGATACATCCGTTCCGGGAAAGCGCGGCCGCATTCTCGTGTCGATCTCCGACCAGGAGAAGGCGGACGCGATCGCCGTCCTGCGCCGCTATGCGGCCTGTGGCTTCGCGCTCGTCGCAACCGACGGCACTCACGAACTGCTCGTTGAAAACGGCATCGATTCCGAGCGCATCAACAAGATCTCCGATGGTTCGCCGCACGTGCTCGACGCCATCGCGTCGCGTTCGGTGGATCTCGTCATCAACGATGCAGTCGGCCCGCGTCAGCTCTCCGACGGCTACCGCATCCGCCGCGCCGCGGTTGAGGCGAGCGTGGCCTGCTTGACGAGCCTCGACACGGCGGGCGCGCTCGTCGAGGCGCTCGAGTCGAGCGCGGGTCCTCCGCGCTCACTACAAGAGTACCGGGCGGCGGCGCAAGCTTCACAGTACTACGGGGTCGCACGTTGAGGCCAACCCGAGGCAGCCGCGTCGAGGACTATGCGCTGATCGGGGACATGCGCACCGCAGCGCTGGTCGGCAGGAACGGCTCGATCGATTGGCTGTGCCTTCCGCGGTTCGATTCGCCGGCATGTTTCGCGCGGCTCCTCGGTGACGAGCACAATGGCTATTGGCGCATCGCGCCAGTCGACGACGAGGTGCGGGTCTCGCGCACGTATCGCGCGGATTCGCTCGTCCTGGAAACGACGTTTTCGGTCGAAGACGGTCGCGTGCGTGTCACCGACTGCATGTCGGTCGGTCGCGATCACCCGCGCATCGTGCGGATCGTCGAAGGACTGGCGGGAACCGTCGAGATGAGCATGCAGCTCGTCGTGCGCTTCGACTACGGCAACGACATACCGTGGGTGCGCAAGGTCGCCGGCGACACCGTTTTCGTTGCCGGCCCCGACTCGTTTGTCTTTCGCTCCACCGTGCCGGCCCAGGGCAAGGACTTTACCACGGTCGCAAACTTTCGATTGGGTCAAGGCGAGCGCGCGATCTTCGAACTGGTGTACCATCCTTCGCACGAGCCCCGGCCGGAGCCGGTCGATCTCCCAAAGGAGGTTGAAGAAACGGACGCCTGGTGGCGCGTCTGGTCGGGGCGGTGCACCTACCGTGGAGAGTGGCGAGACCTGGTCGTTCGCTCGATGCTTACGCTGAAGGCGTTGACCTTCGCACCGACCGGAGGCATCATCGCGGCACCGACGACATCGCTTCCCGAGCAACTCGGCGGCGTACGCAATTGGGACTACCGTTACTGCTGGCTGCGGGACGCAACCTTCGCCCTGTTCGCTTTGTTGAGCGGAGGCTTTGTCGACGAGGCAAAGGCCTGGCAGAGGTGGTTGCTGCGCGCCGTTGCGGGCGCCCCGAAGAACCTTCAGATCGTTTACGGGATCGCCGGCGAACGGCGCATCCCTGAGTTTGAGCTGCCATGGCTTGCGGGTTACGAAGGGGCGACGCCGGTCCGGGTCGGGAACGCGGCGGCCAACCAGTTTCAGCTCGACGTCCATGGCGAAGTGATCGACGCCCTGTTCCAGTCGCACGTGATGGGCATTCCGCCGCCGCGCAGCGAGTGGATGATGTCCAGTGCCGTGGTCGAGGCGGTCGAGGAGCGGTGGCTCGAGCCGGACCGTGGCCTTTGGGAAGTACGCGGCGGATCGCAGCACTTCGTCTATTCAAAAGTGATGGCTTGGGTAGCGCTCGATCGAGCGGTGAAGAGTGTGGAGCGTTTCGGGTTCGAAGGACCTCTCGACCGTTGGCGCGCCCTGCGCGACGAGGTCCGCGAGCGCATCTTGACCTTCGGTTTCGATGCGAAGCGCAACGCGTTCACGCAGTATTTCGGCTCGGCCGAACTCGACGCGAGCTGCTTGCGCATACCGCTTGTCGGGTTTCTGCCGCCCAGCGATCCGCGGGTCGTCGGGACCATCGCGGCGATCGAGCGAGAACTGATGGACCGCGGCTTTGTCTTTCGCTACAAGCAGGATACGCACTACGCCGTGGACGGGCTGCCGGCGGGCGAAGGCGCTTTCTTGGCGTGTAACTTCTGGCTCGTCGACAACTACGTGCTGACCGGGCGGCTCGACGACGCGCGCAAACTCTTCGAACGCATTCTAGCCACCGCCAACGACGTCGGCTTACTAGCCGAAGAGTACGAGCCGGTCGCTCGTCGCCTCGTAGGAAACTTCCCCCAGGCTTTCTCGCACGTGGGCCTGGTCAACAGCGCCCTTAACCTCTCGCAGCCCGGCACTCGGCCGCCGACCGGCCCCTAGCGCCGTTTGGGGCGTTCGGCGCGCGGGTACCCAACCAAGTGCGCTCGCTGGGGAGGATCTGCGAGCGTCGAGAAGGCGAGGCGCGGGCGACGAATGGTTGTAACCGAGCGATTGGGCGACGTGCTCATCGTGCACGTCGTCGGGACCGTCGAACGTTCGCATGTTGAAGACTTTGCGGCGGCTCTGGCGGATGCGACCCACCGTGCGGAGGGACCGCTCTTGGTGTCCTTCTTAGAATGCACGGCGCTTCACCCCGCCGGTTTAAGCGCCGTCGAGAACGCGTGGAGCGCCCTCGACGATCGGTTCCACGTCGTCGTCGCGCCCGGTTCCGCCGCGCTCGAGACGCTGCAGTCGAGCGAACGGCGTTTGCCCATCAAAGAAAGCTTCCGTCACGCGGTTGCGGCCGCGCGAGGCCTCGCGGAAACGGGCTAGGTGGTCGCCGCTCGGTCGCGCGCGACGGCGTCTCGGACCGCGTCGAAGACGTTCATCTGCAGATCTAGCCCAGCGATCTCGAAGATCCGTCGGATCTGGCTCCCTCGGCGGACCACGACGCCGAAGTTTTCAGCGAGCTCGTTCGACATCCGGATGAGAACGCGCAAGCCGCTGCTGTCCATGTAGGTGCAGGAGGCAAGCGATACGATCAGCTTGCGCGCCCCCTCGGTCGCTTGCAGCAGTTGTTCTTCCAACGCGCCGGCGTTGGCGATATCGATTTCGCCGTTGACGGTCACGATGCGAAAGCCATCAGAAACGTCATACTGCGTCAAGAGCTCGTCCACGGTCGCCTCCCGGTGCTGGTTACACCCCCTTATATCCAAAAAGGGCGGCCAAGTATCCCCTTGTCCCGCGAGCCTTGGTTTGGGGAGTGGCACACCGGGTAAACAACCCATCGGCACTGAACCAAGGAGGAACGAAATGGGTTTGAGAGACGACGTAAAGCGCGGCGTGGACAATACCGCCGACGCGGTCGACGAAGCGAAGCACCGCGCAGCCGCCGAGGGTGAGAAGCTCCGCCGTGAGACGGCCGGCGACGTAATGACACCCGGCGAGAAGGCAAAATCGGCGATCGACGAGGCCGGCAATCGGGTCGCTGCCGGTGTCGACCATCTTAAGCAAGACATGCGCAAGAAGCCATAGGACCCAGCCGGAACGGCCCGCTTATGCGGGCCGTTCCGCTTTTCGGCAAGGTTTGCTAGCGCACGCCTATCACAAGAATGGAGGCGTCGTCGCGGAACGTTCCAGCCGTATATGCTTCGATGCGCCCGTATAGCGCGTCGGCCAGAGCCTGGGGCGGGAGACCGGGGGCATCGAGTATTCCCTCAATCAACTGTTGCTCGGTGAACTGCTCGCCGGACGCATTGCGCGCTTCAGTGAACCCGTCGGTATACAGGATGACGCGGTCGCCGGGCTCGATCGCGGTGCGCTGTTCGGCGTAGCGGCTGAGGACATCGACGCCAAGGACGAGGCCGCCGGGAGCAAGCTGTTCGACCGTCCCGGTCGCTGCGCGATAGACCAGCGGCGGATCGTGTCCGGCATTGGCCATCACTAAGACGCGAGCGTTTTTTTCGAACGTGCAGGCGAGCACCGAAATAAACTCGTCGGGGCCGACGAGGTCGCAGATGACCCCATTTGCCAGGGTGACGATGCGTGCGAGGTCGTCCTCGATGGCGGCGACCAGCCCGCGAAGCAAGTACTTGAGGGTTAAAGCTTTGAGCGCCGCCGGCAGCGACTTACCCGAGGACTCACCGATACCGAAGAACGGCGCGCGGCCCGTTCGCTCGACCACGTCGATATAGTCCCCGCCGGCGATGCGCGCGGGCGCGGCCCGCGCGCCGATGTCGATGTCGTCTCGCTGCGGAAGGCGGAGGTCGAAAAGCGAACGCTCGATCTGCCCGGCAACTTCGTTGAACTCGTCGGTGAGGTCGCGTCCGCCGAGTGCGGCCATCGCTCGGCCAAGCCCGAAGAAATCCATTCGTGCGTCCTCATGTCGAAATCGAGGGGTTTCGCCCGCGGAGGCGTGGGAAGAAGAGTGTCAGTTGCTGCGACCCTACGTGGAGGCTGAACACCGTGTCTCTCTTACGTCTCATCGCCTGCGTTTGCGGCCACTGCGTCGAAGACCACGATGACGCAGGCTGTCAGAAACGCGCCGCAACACTGCGCTGTACGTGTCGCCTGCCGCGGAGCGGCGTCGTCGATGCTTTGCTCGACGTCGAGCGCGAGGAGATCCGCCGGCAATGGACGCCCGAGCACGCGCGCAGCGCTTAATTCTCGGTGCATCCCCTTCCTCTTAGGCGGAGCGCGTCGGCGTCGAATGTCCGTTCCGCACGGACCGGCTTCGACGCCACGGGGCAGAGAGGACCGCACGCGAGTGACTGCCGCCGTCCGGTCGTGGGCTGACCGTAAAATCCTCCGACAAGGCCGTGACGATGAAGAGCCCGCGCCCGCTTTCGCTCAGCTGATCGCGCGGAGGTGCTGGATTCTTGAGGTAACCGGCACCTTCGTCGAGCACGTGCAAGACGGGGCGTCCACCCGCCCAACTCAACTGCACCTCGATGACGCCGTTCGTGTGCCGCACTGCGTTTCCGACGAGCTCGCCGAAGATCGTTTCGGCCGTCTCTAGCCGCTCCGGGGTCATTCCGGCGTCGCGCAGCGCCGCCGTAAACCCGTGCCGCGCGTTGACCGCAGCCGCGTGGTTCCCGGCCTGGAACGACCAGGAACTCGACGGAAACGGCGACTCGGCCTCGCTGGCCGGCAGCGGGACGCGCAGCCGGCGCAACGTTAGGATCGCAACGTCGTCGCGCGGCAAACCCGTCAGTACCCGCGCTCGAAGCAGCCGCGCCGGCGATACGGTTTCGTCCCAACCGTCCTTTTCAAGGGCGTCGCGCAGCAGACGTTCGCCTTCGAGTAAGTCTCGCGTCGCCTCCGTCAAGCCGTCCGTGTAGAAGGCAACAAGCGAACCCGGCTCGAGCTTCGCGACCCGCGCCGAGTCGCCAGTCTGCCTGACGCGCAAGCCAAGGGGTAAACCGCGCGACGCCAGTTCGACGAGCGTCCCGTCGGGCTTGCGGTGGAGGGCGGGCGGATGACCGGCGCTCGCGTAGGTGAGCTCGTCGGAAAACGGGTCGAGGACGCCGACGAAGGCCGTTACGATGCGGTCGGCACCCTCTGCGCGCAGGGCTCGATCCGCCGCATCGAGGATCGAAACGGGCTCTGCGTCGACCTGCGCCGCGGCCCGAACCGAGTGCCGCACGAGCGCCATGGTCACGGCCGCTATCGGACCGTTCCCGCATACGTCGCCGATCGAGATCAGAAAGCGTCCGTCCAACAGCTCGACGGCATCGTACCAATCGCCCCCGACGAGCGCCTCCGAACGGCCGGCTTCGTAGACGGCATCGAACGCCAGCAGTTCGTGCGAGGGCAACACTGAAGGAAGGGCGGCGCGCTGAAAGGACGTGGCAATCTGGCGCTGCTGCTGATAGCTCTCCGCACTCTGAACGGCATTGGTGAGCAGGAGCGCGAGTTCACAGAAGACCTGCAGTTCCTCCCCGTGATACGGGCTGGACCCAGGTGACGCGAACGTTGCGAGCAGCGCGACGACGCGGTGCCCGGCTCGAATCGGCACGGTCACCGCCGAATGCAAGCCGGAAGCTTCGAGCTCGCGCGCGCGACCGGCGTCGAGTTCGCCGAACCACTCTGCACGATCCAAGCGCTCCCAGAGGAGCGGCTTCCCTTCCCGCACGCTCGTCATCGCCGGCGTTTGACGGGACAGGCTCATTCCAATGAAGGCCTGGTCGCGCCTCGGGCCCTTGCTGGAGCGCTGCAACGCATCGGTCACGGTCGCTGTCCCAGCGGGGTCGACGCGCGCGATAAATGCGGCGTCCGCGCACGACGTTACGATTACCCGCAACAACGCGTCAAAGGCTTCGTGGACGTCAAGCGCGCTCAGCAGGCGAGTGCCGGCATCGACCAGGACCTGGAGGCGTCCCTCGCGCCGGCTTCGCTCGTCCACGTCGGTGTCCGAACCGATCCAACCATCGAGCCGGCCATCAGCATCGAAGACGGGCACGGCACGCATCGAAAACCAGCGATAGGTCCCCGTCGTTTCGTTGCGCACGCGGTGGTCGACCTGGAGCGGCACGCGCGCCCCGAGCGCATGCTTCCAGGCCCGGCGCGTCCGCTCGATGTCGGCGGGAGCGATCGATTCGAGCCAGCCCCGGCCCTTGGAAGCCTCGACCGGCAGCCCCGTCGCCTCAGACCAGCGTGCGTTACTGTAGCGGCGGCTTCCATCCGCGGAGCTACGCCAAACGATGTGGGGCAGAGCGTCCGCAATCGAATCCACGGACGAATCCACCGATTCATCCAACGCGGCGCCGCCCGGCAAGGAGGGAACGACGCGCTCATCGTGCGCGGGCGCGGTGCGCTTTCGCATGCGGGCGACCGCTAGCGCAAGCCCGCACGACAGCGCGGCGCTCGCGGCAACGAGGGCTGCAGTCTGCCGGCGATCCATACGACGCCATCCTATACCCGGCGTGTGCGTTACGCAAACGAGGGTCCCGTCGGTCCCTCGCTGCTCGGCTATGCTCTCCGGCGAACCGGCAAAACGACCTCGACCGTGGTTCCAACCCCCGGTTCGTGCAAGACGCGCACGTGATGCGCTAGCGATTCGATCAGACGCAGCCCGCGACCACTTTCCGCGCGCGGATCGCCCTTCACTCTTGAAGGGTACTCGAAGCCGGGCCCGCTGTCCTCAACGACAAGCCGCGCGAACCCGTCGCGCCAATTCACCTTCAGCTCGAGCGGTCCGGGCGCGTAGCGCAGTGCGTTCGATAACAACTCGCCGACGATCAGCTCCGCTGCCGCGATGTCGGAGTCGGCGCTCGCTTCGCGTGCTAGGTAGCCGGCGATTTCTTTGCGTACGCCTCGCGGGTCCAGGCTGAGCGCGTTAAGCCGAAGGTGCACGCGGAACCTCCGTGACCAAATCAGCAACGCGGCGCAAGGGCGTCGCGCGGCCTCCCGCGGCGAGTCCCGACTCCATAACGGGAGGTTTACCCAGCGACGAACGGGCGGAATCTCACGAAAATGTGCTAGGCGGTCGAAGGACCAAGCGGCCAGTAGCTGCGATCGTGCGGCCTTTAGGCAGCCTCGAGGGGAGCGCCAAAGGCGATTCCGGCTTTGGCAAAAGCCGTGCGTACTCGTGCGTTGATCTGACGGCGCAATTCGAATTGCCGCAAAGGCGCCGTTTTTACCGATGCGCGGATGACGATCGCGTCCTTGTTTAGCTGATCGATGCCGATCCACTCGACCGGCTCCACAAAGGCCCCGTGCCAGGCCTCGTCTTTGGCTAGGTCCTCGATCGCCTCGCGCACCAAGCGGACAGCCGTTTCGGTATCGGCTGCCGGGTCAACCGAAACGCGGTAGTCGACGCGCGACCAGTTACGCGACTGGTTGATGACGCTCGTCGCGGAACCATGCGCAATCGTGATGAGGTCGCCCGCCAGGTCTCGGATTTGTACCATTCGCAAGGTCAAGTTTTCAACGATTCCGCTGAAGTTGTTGATCGTGACGTAGTCGCCTACGACATATTGGTCTTCGAGCAGGACGAGGAACCCGTTGAGAAAGTCGCGCACGAAGTTTTGGGCCGCGAACGACAGCGCGATGGCGGCCAGCCCCCCGATGGTCACGACCGAGCCGATCGGAACCCCGACCTGACTCATGACGGCAAGCACCGCCAGAAAAAGGAGCACCGAGGTCTTGAAGCCGGCGACGGCCCGCGCTACCGTAGCGATCCGTAAGAGCTGGCGGGCCCGATCCTCCGATGGCCCAAAGGCTCGCATGCGCCAGGCGCCGGCGGCACGATTGATGAGCACGTCGAGGAGCCGGTTGAGCAGTCCCGTGACGACGACCACGCTCGCGACGCCGACGGCCCCGAGCCGCAACTGAGCTGCTAGTGAAGCCGTTTGCGGAAACTGCGAGAGACCCCAAATCAGGCCAATCAGCCAAAACAGAAGGAGGCTCCACACGATCGAATCCACGAGAGCCCGGTAGAGCGCGAGTCGTTGAGCCGGTCGCTCCGCTTTGATCGCAAGCGCTAAGGTTCGGCGGCGGTGCCGCTGCGGATCGTCCGCGGATGACACCTCGGCCTGTTCTGAAGCTGCCTGATTCGAGTTCTTGGCCGCCTCTTCAGCGAGGGCTTTGATCCGGCGCGCGAGCACCACGATTGCTGCCCAGGCGGCGAGCGAGAGTAAGATCAGGGCCAGCCCGATGCGCAGGACGCTTTCGAGCGTTCGTCGTTCGACGGTCGGTTGCCGGATTTCCAATGCGCGTACGAGCGCGCTCTGAAGGGTTACCTGCCACTGTGCCGCGAGCGAGTCGACGCTTTGTTCGTAGTAGCGCGCATCGACCGACGTTACGGTGACGATCGGCAGCGGCGTGCGGTGCTTAGCATCGACCGCCTCGAGCAGAGCGATGTCGCCCTCCCGCTTCAGTTCGATGCGCATGCTCTTCGGATCGTAAACGGTAGAAAGCTGCTTGCCCGAACCGGTGGACGCCAGAACCTGGTCTAGCGCTCCCTGTATGTAGGTCGCGCGGAGGGCGATCGGGAGGCCGTTCGACGGAGGATTGGCGGGGGCCGCAATCCGGAACACCTCGGTTCCGTCGATCGAGATCGGGGCGCTAACGTAGATGCCTTCCTGTACGACGCTCGCCGAGCTCGAGGGCGCGGCAGGCAGCGTGAGCTGCGCGAGCGCCGAGCGGCCCGCGGCGGCGCTCGGGGCCTCGGTTCCGAACGCAAGGAGAAGCGCCGCCGCGAAGATGACGAGATGTCCCCGTAACGGTGGGATTCCGCGCAGTTTGTCAAAGACCGGGACGGAGCGGGAACGGTCGCCCCGCCATCGTATCGGCCGGGTCGAGCGGAAAGGGGCATGTTCGGCATGGAGCGAGTTCACCGGGCAGTGGTTCCCCGTTCGGCACGTGTATACGTCTTGGGGGGCAACGCGAGCACGCTTGCGTTCGTGTCGTCCCTGCGGGCGGAGAACGGCCAAGTCACGACGTGGCTCGTGCCCATCGCTTGGACCCCGGTCGGGGTCACCGTCGGTGAGGGCTGGCAGCGCGTCAGCGTCCCGGCCGACAACATCGGCGGCTGGGTCGACCAGACGTTTCCGGCCGAGGACGACCATGCGTTCGTTACCTCGTTGCGCGACCTCGAAGTGCTTCTTCGCACCGCATGGCACGCTGAAGTTCCGGAGAGCCTTTCGGAATCGATGCTGCTCAATCCGGAGGACATTCCGGACGACGTTCTCGACGGAATCGACGGTCCCGCCCTCCCGCTGACGCAGTGCGCGGTATGCCGGCGCATGTGCGTTCGCGACCATTTCGTTTGGAACGATCGTCAATTGTGCGCGTGGGACTACCACGCCACCGTCTTCGGGAAGCGCGGGCCCTGGCGCAGCCAACCCTACGAGGAGCGGCTTTTCGAGACGTTGCCGGCCGCCGCTTACGTCTCGCCTGCAGCGCTCGACGAGGCGGGCGTCGAGGTCGTTCTTATCGAGGGCGGCCTGCCCGAAGATCGGATGCGCCGGATCGTCAATCTCGCGATCGGCGAGGATTCCCAAGCCGCTTATTTGGCGGTTCGAACGCAGGACGGGCTAACGTTGCTTCGCGAGCGCGCCGCGGCCACGACCTAAGCGTTTGACGCTCAACGCGGCGATCGCCCGTTTTGCGACGTTGTTCGCCATTGCGTACCTCCTGCTCGGCGCTCGACAGGTGTGGCTGCAGGTCGTCGCGGGACCTGCCATTGCCGCCGACCGGCACAACCCGCGCCTGGCGCTCTTAGCTCGCTTTCGCGGCGCAATCGTCGCCCGCGACGGCACCCTTTTGGCCGTCTCGACGCCGAAGGGGCGCAGCTATCCCTTAGGAGCATCGCTTGCGCATGCGGTTGGGTACGCATCGGCGACGTACGGTACGTCGGGTTTGGAAGCGGCATTCGATGCTGATTTGTCGCCGCGACTCGTAGCCAACGATCCGGTCCGCCAGTTTCGCAGTTTGTTCGGGCGCGGCGAAACGGATGCGGACCAACGCGGCGCGACAGTCGTGACGACGATCGATCCACGCGTCCAATCCGCCCTGTACCAGGGCTTGAGCGCGTTCCCGCGGGCGGCCGGAATAGCGCTCGATCCGCGCACGGGCGAAGTGCTGGCGATCGCGAGCGTGCCGAGTTTCGATCCGGCGACGATCGATCGATCCTTTTCCACGCTCGCTCGCGATCCGCGAAGTCCACTGCTCGACCGTGCGCTCGACGGTCTGTATCCGCCCGGTTCGACGTTCAAAATCTTTACCGCCGCCGCGGCGTTGGACGCCGGCGCCGTTACCCCTGACTCGACCTTCGAGGATACGGGCGGGTATCAAATCGGTTCGTTCGTCGTGCACGACGACGAAAGCGAGGCGACGGGCGAGCAAGACTTGGCAGGCGCGTTCGCCCTCTCGAGCAATGTCGATTTTGCTCAGATCGCGCTCAAGCTCGGAGCGCACCGCTGGTTTGAGTACGCCGGCCGTTGGGGCTTCGGGAGGCCGCTCGAGTTTACGCTGCCGGCAGCGGTCGATCACTTGCCGACCCGTGAAAGCGTGACGCCGTCGATTCTCGCTCAGCTCGGCTTCGGCCAAGCCGATCTCTTGGTGACGCCGCTTCGCATGGCGCTGATCGGGGCGACGATCGCCTCAGGCGGAAACGAGCCCCGTCCCTACTTGGTGCGCGCCGTGCGCTGGAACGACGGCCGTCAGACGCCTGACGCGTCAGCTGGATCGCTAGCCACGCCGATCGCGTCCGAAACGGCGTCAGAAGTGCGCGATCTCATGGTTGCTTGCGTCGAAAGCGGGACGGGGACTCCGGCGGCCCTGCCCGGCGTGACGGTAGCAGGCAAGACCGGGACCGCGACCAACCCGGCGGGAAGATCGCATGCATGGTTTGTTGCGTTCGCTCCCGCCGACGCGCCGCGCGTCGCCGTAGCGGTCGTGGTTGAGAACGTCGGCTACGGCGCGACCTACGCCGCACCGATCGCTCGGCGAGTTCTCGCCGCGGGCCTAGGTCCCACGTAACGCATAATGGTCGAGCGTAATCTGCGCGACCGCTACCGGCTCGAACGCCGCATTGGTCTGGGCGGAATGGCAACCGTCTTCGAGGGCTTCGATACCGTCCTTCGCCGCCGTGTGGCGATCAAGGTGTTGCGCCCGCAGTTTGCGGCCGACGAGGAGTTCGTCAAGCGCTTCTACGTCGAGGCACAGCACGCGGCCAAGCTATCGCACCCAAACGTGGTCAGCATTTACGACGTGGGACGCGAGGACGAAACCTATTTCATCGTAATGGAGCTCGTCGACGGAGCGACGCTCGCGGAGATGATCGAGGCGGGACCGCTTCCCGAGGCCGTCGCGATCGACTTCGCCGCTCAGGTTTGCAACGGGCTTTCGTACGCGCACCGTCAGGGGCTCCTGCACCGCGACATCAAACCGGCGAACATCCTCGTGACCAAGGACGACGTCGTCAAGCTTTCCGATTTCGGCATCGCGCGAGCGGTCACGACTCAAACGGTCACCATGACCTCACCCGGAATGGTGCTGGGCAGCGTCTACTACATCTCGCCCGAGCAGGCGCAGGGTTTCGACTTACGAGAAACGAGCGATCTCTACAGCTTAGGCGTCGTGCTGTACCAGATGTTGACGGGCAAACTGCCGTACAGCGGCGAGTCGCCCGTGACGGTTGCGCTCAAACACGTCTCGAGCCCGATTCCGCGGGTCGAAGCGAATGCACCGGGCAGCGTCAGCCCGGCGCTCGCGGCGATCGTTCAACGCCTGATGCAAAAAGAGCCCGCCGATCGCTTTGCGACCGCGCTCGAAGTCGCGACGGCATTGCGCGAGGCGCGCGACAGCCCGTTGTCCGCGACACCCTTCGACGTGCCCGGGGCTTCGACCACGGGGCGCAGGCGAACCGCACAGACCATACCGCAACCCAAGGCGCGACCGTCGCGCTTTCCGGACCGCGCGCCCGGGGCGAATCAGACGGGTCAGGGGGCGGGCGAGCCGGCGCGGGATGGTGTCCGGCGCAGTGCGTCGCGGGTCGGGCTGTTCGCCATGCTTGGGGTCATTCTGCTCGCCGCAATTGCCGGCGGTTACTGGTTCTCGAGTCGAGCCGGCGGTCTGTTCGGTGCGGCCCCGACGGTCGCGGTGGCAAACCTCGCGGGCCGCACCGCTGACGACGCCGAGAAAGCGCTGACTGCAGCCGGACTCGGCTACAGCGTAACCACCGCCGCTAGCGAAACGGTCCCGGCTGGACGCGTCATCCGGCAAGACCCGCCACCGAACGGCCGAGTGCCGAGCCACGCGGTCGTCCAGCTGATCGTGAGTTCGGGGCTGCCGGTCGTCGATCTGACCGACCTTCGCCAGTTCGATCGCGACGACGCGGTTCGGCTCTTACAGCGCGCCAAGCTGAAAGTCAAGGTAACCGGAAAGTACGATCAAGCCCCCAAGGATCAAGTCCTTTCCCAAGTGCCGCTGCCCGGCGCGCGCTTGCCCATTCATTCGGTGGTCGCGCTCGTCGTTTCGAAAGGTCTCGAGCCGGTAAACGTCCCCGAGATCGTTTCGCTCTCACTCGACGACGCGCGAAAGGCGGCAGCGGCTCGTAAGCTGACGCTCGTGATCGGGCAACGCGTCAACAACGACTCGATCCCCGCCAACGTCGTGACGACGCAAGATCCGCAACCCGGCGCGCCCGTCGACCCCGGTTCGTCGATAACGGTCGTCGTCAGCGATGGGCCGCAACGGCTTGCAATTCCAGACGTCGGCGGCCGCAGCCTGGCCGATGCGACGACTGCGCTCGAACAAGCGGGGTTCAGCGTCCACGTCAACTACGTCGAGGATGCTAGTGGTCCGAACGGTACGGTCATGAACGAAAGCCCTGGAGCAAACGCGCGTGCGCCGAAGGGTTCGACGGTGACGTTGCAGGTCTCCGAATCGGGAGTCGTCCCGAGCCTGCGCGGCAAGAGTTTAGAGGATGCGCGCAGCGCCCTGCTCAATGCCGGCTACCGCGTCGGCTCGGTGACGTACGTTCCCGGCGGCGCGCCGGGCGTGGTGGTCGGCAGCGATCCGGCCGAGGGCGAGACGCTCAGCCCCGGCTCGAACGTCGATTTGCAAATTGGAAGCGTCGCGCCGAGCGCTTCACCCTCGGCTGTGCCCCCCTCGCCCGGTCCGTGATGCGCATCCTCGGGGTCGATCCGGGACTGCGTGTGACCGGCTACGGTGCGATCGATTGCGGCGTTGCGGGAGCACGTTTGGTCGAAGCGGGAGTGATCACGCCGGACGCATCGGCGCCGCTCGAGCGGCGTCTGGGACAACTGCATCTCGAGCTACGAGCGGTGCTCGACGCGACGCGCCCCGACTTCATGGTCATCGAAGAGCTTTGGACCGCATATCGCAGCCCGACGACGGCCGTTCTGATGGGCCATGCGCGAGGCGTCTTATGCCTTGCCGCCGATACGTGCGGCGTGCCCGTCCGGCATCTCGCGCATTCGCTCGTCAAGCGCGCGATCGTGGGATCGGGGGCGGCGAGCAAGGATCAAGTGAACCGTATGATCGTCGAGCAGCTGCATTTGCTGAGCCGGCCGCGACCTAACGACGTTTCGGATGCGCTGGCGCTAGCGCTGGCGCTGGGAAACATCGAGCGCACCGACGCTCGCTTCGGCGCGCTCGGTCTGCCACGGCCGCGCCGCACGGCGCGCCGTGCTATACTCTGACCGTGTTTTCACGCATCACCGGCACGATCGCCGCGCGCGGCGACGCGAGCGTGCTGCTCGACGTCGATGGGCTGGCCTACGACGTCGTCTTGCCGCCGTGCGTGAGCGAGAAGCTGCCGCGTGAATCCGGCGAGCGCGTAACGCTGGAGATCTTTCCCAGCTTCAACCTCGAAGGCAATAGCGGCCGCTTCACCTTTTTTGGTTTCAGCAACACGATCGAGCGCGATTTCTTTGAAGCATTGATCTCGGTCGCGAGCATCGGTCCGAAGACCGCCGCACGGGCCTTCTCGCAACCGATGGCGCGCATAGCGCAGGCGATCGAGGTGGGCGACTACGCGTTCTTGATACGATTGCCCGGCATCGGCCAGCAGAAAGCCCGCGACATCGTCGCAAAACTGCAAGGCAAGGTGACGAAGTTCTTGCTGATTCGCGATGCCGAGCCGCGTACCCGCGAACCGATTCCGGATTTTGCGGAGGAGGCGCTCGCGGTGCTGCTGCAATTGGAATACCGCCGCGGCGAGGCCGAAGCGATGATCGAGGAAACGTTGCGCGCCGTGCCCGCGGTCAAGGACGCCGAAACGCTCTTGGCCGAGATCTACCGCGTGAAGAACCGCAAAGCTGCAGCCTCCTGAGGAACCGATGAGCGAGGCGGGCGGGAAGCGGCGGCGCGTGCTCGGACCCGAGGATGCGGCCCCGTCGCGCATTGTCGAGCCGGATGATGACTCGATGGAAGAGGTGCTGGTCGGAGCGACCTTGCGGCCGCGCTCGTTCGACGAATACGTCGGGCAAACGCAACTGGTCGACAACCTGAAGATCGCCATCGACGCCGCCAAACGCCGCGACGAGCCGCTCGAGCACATCCTCTTTTACGGGCCGCCGGGTCTCGGCAAAACGACGCTGGCTGCGTTGATCGCTAAGGATCTGGGGCGCTCTTTGCGCCCGACGTCGGGGCCGACCCTGGAGCGCCCGAAGGATCTGGTCGGCATTCTCACCTCCCTGCAGCTCGGAGACGTGCTCTTCATCGACGAGATTCACCGGCTCGGTGGGGTCGTCGAAGAATACCTCTACCCTGCGATGGAAGATTTTCGCATCGACGTCGTGCTCGACAGCGGAGCGTACGCGAAGACCTACAAGCTGCCGGTTCAGCACTTCACCCTGATCGGCGCAACCACGCGCGCCGGCATGCTGTCGGCACCGCTGCGCGAGCGCTTCGGATTGACCTATCACCTCGATTACTACAGCACCGAAGAGCTGACGCGCATCGTCACGCGTAGCGCCGGCGTCCTCGGTATCGCGATCGATCTCGAGGGCGCCGCAACGATTGCTTGCCGCAGCCGCGGGACGCCGCGTGTCGCCAACCGCCTGCTGCGCCGCGTTCGGGACTTTGCCGAAGTGCGCGCCGGCGGAACGATCACGCAGGCGGTCGCGGACGAGGCGTTGCGCCGCGAAGGCGTCGACGCGCTCGGATTGGACCGGCTGGATCGTGCGTTCTTGCAGACGATCGCCGAGCAATACCGCGGCGGCCCCGTCGGCCTCAATGCCATTGCGGCGACGCTGACCGAGGATGCCGAGACCCTCGAGGACGTCGTCGAGCCCTATCTGCTCAAGGCCGGTTTCGTGGTGCGAACGGCAAGCGGCCGCAAGGTCACGCCGCAGACCTACGAGCATCTTCGGCTCAAAGTGCCGCCCGACTCGTCGGGGCAGCAGCGCTTGCTCTGAGGCGCCCCTCGCGACACGGCATGGAGAGGGTGCGCGGCTCGCGAACGTGACCCCCCAATGAAACGCGGTGCGTTCCTGGCGTCGACCGGCGCCGGTCTCGTCGCGTTACCTCGCGTCGCTGCGGCGACGGGTGGTCTCGACGTCGGCGATTCCCAAGCTTTGCATACCATGCGCGTGCTGCTGGCAAGTGGTGCGCCCGATAGTCCGCGCACGCTGGATGGCTGGCATTTCGCGTGGAACGGCCGTACCTTTCGCGGAACGTTTTCGATCGAGCCGCTGGAAGACGGCCGCGGCGGCCTGGTCAACGCGCTGCCGCTCGACGCCTATCTTTACGGCGTGCTTAGCCGTGAAGTCTCGGCGTCATGGCCGCGCGCCGCGCAAGAAGCGCAGGCGATCGTCGCTCGCACCTACGCGCTTGGCAGGCTGCGACCGGCGCATCCCTACGACGTGGTCGCGGGCGACGCCGATCAGCATTACGACGGCATCGAAGGTGAGACGGTCGAGGGACGGGATGCGGTCGACGCGACGGCCGGGACGATCGTGACGTATGCCGGCGTCGCCGCGCAGGTCGCCTACAGCGCGTGCTGCGGCGGCCACACGGCCGACGCCGGCGCGACCTGGCGGGTCTCGGTGCCGTATTTGGCGGGCGTCGTCGATCCGCACTGCGTGGGAACGCCTGACTTCGCTTGGGACGCCGTCGTCACGCCGGACGATCTGTCGCGCGCTTTCGGCGCGGGGTTCGCGGGCATCGGATCGTTGAACGCGGTCGAGTTACGCGACGTCGACGGCAGCGGCCGGCCGCGCATCGTGGGCTTCAGCGGCGCAAACGGGCAGTTTGACGCGACGGCGCGCGATTTTCGAGCCAAACTCGGAACGAACGTGGTACGCAGTACGCTGCTGAAGTCGGCGATGCTCCAGCCCGATGGGTCTCTCGCGTTGAGCGGCAACGGCCGCGGTCACGGCGTCGGCCTATGTCAGTGGGGCGCGCGAGTGATGGGGGCGCAGGGCGCCGCCGCGCGCGATATCGTTCAGTTTTACTTCCCCGCGACCGGCTTCGGACGCGGATGACGAAACGAGTGGACGGCTAGCGCATCGCGAGCGAAGGCGAACCGCGCGGCACCGCGGCTTATCGTTACGCGCTTCCGCCCGAACTGATCGCGAAAGAGCCCGTCGATCCGCGCGACTCGTCTCGATTGATGGTGCTGCGGCCGCCTTCGACGGGCGTCGAGCATCGCCGGTTTGACGCTTTTCCCACGCTGCTTGCTTCCGGCGACGTGCTGGTCGTCAACGAGACGCGCGTCATTCGAGCGCGTCTGCACGGCGTGCGCGAAACCGGCGGCGCTACGGAAGTGCTATTGTTGCGCCCAACCGACCGCCCGCGCTTTGACGCAGCGGCGCGGCGCTGGCTCGCGCTGGTTCGACCGGCGCGCCGCGTGCGCGTCGGATCGCGCATTAGCTTCGGCGACGATGCGGTCGCCCACATCGTCGGCGTCGACGCTGCCGGCATGCGCGAGCTCGAGCTCGACATCCGCTCCTCGTTTGAAGCACTGCTGGCCCGTCACGGCGAACTGCCGCTCCCACCGTACGTCGGGCCGGGAGACGACTCGCGCTCGGCCCGCTACCAGACCGTTTTCGCGCGCGTTCCCGGCAGCGTCGCGGCTCCGACCGCATCGCTGCATTTTACCGAGCCCGTGCTCGCGGCGATTCGTGCGCGCGGGATCGAGATCGCTGCCCTGGTGCTCGACGTCGGGCTCGCCACCTTCAGACCGATCGAAACGGATGGGATCGACGAGCACCGCATGCACGCCGAAAGTTACGACATTCCGCCGGCGACCGCGGAGAAGATCAACGCCGCACTCGCCTCAGGACGCCGCATCGTTGTCGCTGGAACCACCACCCTGCGCGCGCTCGAGTCGGCCGCTGCTGCCGACGGCATCGTGCGCGCCGGGCCGGCCGAGACGTCGCTCTTCATCACGCCCGGCCACCCTTTCCGGGTCGCCGGCGCGCTGCTGACGAACTTTCACTTGCCGGCTTCGACACTACTGGTTTTAGTGAGCAGCTTCGCCGGTTATGCCACGACGATGGCCGCGTATCAGGCGGCCATCACCGAGCGCTATCGCTTTTACTCCTTCGGCGACGCCATGCTGATCGTCAAGGACGACGCTTGAGATAGGTTCCAGGGCTTTGGAACGCGGGATAGAGTGCCGTCCCTTGGAGCGACGCCAGGTGTCGGATTTTTGTCCGCGGATTCTCAACCGACAGAGCTAATTCGTAGATTTTTCCCGCCAGCGTGGAAACGAAAAAAGCCGTGTCCTTGGCCGTCAGCGCGACCTGGGTCGGGGTTTCTGGTATACCGATCTGCTGCGACGGAGTTGTCGAACCAGGCGGAAAGAAGTCGACCGTATTGGTCCCGCCCGTCTCAACGGCGACAATGTTGCCGGCGGCATCAACGACCAGCCCTTGCGGTTGGTTGAGGTTGATCCCGAGATCCGTTGGGCTCGTTGCTCCCGTTGCGAAGACCTCGATCCCGCCGCTGATCCCGTTACGATACGCCGCATAGAGGGTTCCCGATGCGTCGAAAGCGAGACCGTCCGTCTCACTTCCGAGGCTCGGCAGCGTCGTCGCCGTCGTGCTGCCGCTCGCGTACACGGTTATCGACGAACCATACGCATTCGACACGTAGACGTCCCCCGCTGCATCTTCGGCGACGTACAACGGGCTGTCGAGGTCCTGCTGATACGTCGTCTGCGGTGTCGTCGTTCCCGAAGCGTATTCCGTCACCGTGCTATTCGTCCGATTGGCGACGAAGAGCCGTCCTGACGCATCCACTAAAAGTCCATAGGGACTGCTCACGCCGCTGGTAATTGACCCGACTTCGACCGGCGGTTTTGGGCCGTCCTGGAAGATTGCCACGGCATCGCGGGTCGCCGCATAGATCAGGGGCTTCCCACTCGCGCTCGGGGAGAGCCATCCTGGCAGCCGCGCCCCAAGCATCACCTGCGGTGCGCTCGATGCGGAGACGGTGGGCCGCGAGGTGATGAGCGATTCCATCTGGGCCTCGGCAGCGACGCCCGGTATGCCGGCCGGCCCCGCCGAAGGGGCCTCTCCACCGCACCCAGCAGCAAGCAGGGCGCCGACCCCGATCGGAAATATGAAGAAGGCTCGGCAATAGGCGCGGAGTCGGACGACGTTCTCGAACATCACAGGCCCTCCACGTTTGGCAGGTCGCGCAACTGCGGTGAAAGCGGTTGCTCGAACTACGACCATCGTTTTGCGTGCCGGGTAACTCCGCCCTGCGGCCGCGTGCAAGGTCTCTCAGCGCGGGCCGGCCGCGTTGGCGTCTGACAAGGTTTAATCCCTTTGACGCCGCCGCGCGGCGCCGGCTGGCGTTGGTGCGACCGGCTTCGACGCTACTGGTTTTAGCGAGCAGCTTCGCCGGTTATGCCACGACGATGGCCGCGTATCAGGCGGCCATCGCCGAGCGCTATCGCTTTTACTCCTTCGGCGACGCCATGCTGATCGTCAAGGACGATGCCGAAGATACGTCCCAGGGTCTTGGAACGCGGGATACACGGCGGTGCCTTGAAGCCCCGACAGACCACTAGAGATTATTACCTTTGGGGTCGGATTGGGCACAGCCGGTTTGACTTTGTAGATCTCATTCGCCAGGGTGGAAATCAAGAACGACTCGTCCCGCGGTTTCAGCGCAAGCTCTGTCGGCGTTTGCGGGATCTTGATCCGTTGGGATGCACTGACCTCGTTCGGGGCAAAGACGTCCACCCTGTCGGTGCCGCCGGTCTCGACGACGAGCAGATTACCTGCCGGGTCTATGGCCAGTCCCTGGGGCTGATTGAGACTGATGCCGAGATCCGTTGGAGTCGTCGCTCCTGCCGCAAAGACCTCGATGCCGCCGGCGTTTCCGTTGCGATACGCCGCGTAAAGGCTCCCCGACGCATCGAAACTCATACCATCGGTCTCGCTCCCTAAGCTCGGCAGCGTCGTCGCGGACGTGCTGCCGTTCATGTACACGGCGATCGTCGGACTCCCCGAGTTCGACACGTACAGATCTCCGGCCGCGTCCTCGGTAGCGTATAAGGGGCTGTTGAGCTGCTGCTTATACGTCGTCTCCGGCGTGGTCGTACCCGGCTCATATTCGCTGACGGTGGCATTCGAGCGATTGACGACGAACAGCCGTCCTTGTGCGTCAACGAAGAGCCCATAGGCGCCGTTGACGCCGCTCGAAATCGCTCCAACCTGGAGCGGCGCTTTCCCGTCTTGGAAGATGACAACCTCATCGCCGGCCGCACCGTAGACCAAGTGCTGACCGCTGCGGCCCCCAGGTGAGAGCCATCCGTGCGGTCGCAGCTCGGTCGACGTCAAGTGCGGCGCAGTCGAAGCGTGGACCATCGGCGACGAGGCGCCGAACGACTGCAGGCGAGTCTGGGTCGCAGCCGCGGCGCCGGCCGCCGGAGAACCAGGCGAACCGGTCCCCCCGCTGCAACCGGCGGCAATGAAAACGCCGGCGCCGAGCGATAACAAAATGAAGGCCCGGCGATAGGACGCAAGCCGGACGATCTCGTCAAACATCGAGACCTCCTCGATTATAAGCGCGCAGGAGGCGAGCTACCGGCGGCCGGCAAGTGCTCGCTCCGCACGAGCTAACGTTTTGGGTCCCGTCCCCCCTACCTGCGGGTGCCCCGGGCGAAATAGCGTTTGACAAGCTTTACGTCCCTTGGTATTCTTGCCAGGTTGTGGTCGTCGCCGCGACGCCTCTTTGTGCGTGCGCGGCGAAGGAACGAACGTGAACGCCAGGCTACGTGGAGTTGAGATGAAGAACATCGTCGGCCGGAAGGTCGGGATGACAAGCGTGTACACCGCCGATGGGCGCTACGTCCCGGTCACCGTGATCGAGGCTGGCCCTTGCACGGTCCTGCAGCGCAAGACCCGCGACTCCGACGGCTACGAGGCGGTCGCGCTGGCTTTCGGCGACGCCAAGAAGAACGGCCTCAATAAGCCTGCGGCCGGGCGGTTCAAGCAGGCGAACCTGCAGCCCAAGCGCTTCATCCGCGAGTTCCGGCGCGAGATCGACGGCGTCGAGCCCGGCGCGACGGTGACCGTCGACGTCTTTGCTGCCGGCGATCGCGTTGACGTCGTCGGCGTTTCCAAGGGTCACGGCTTCGCCGGCGGCATCAAGCGCTGGAATTTTCACGGCGGCGGACGCAGCCACGGTTCGATGATTCACCGCCAGCCTGCCTCGAACGGCGACACGAACGCCGGTCGTACGGTCCGGGGAAGCCACCGCCCGGGCCATTTCGGCGTCGACCGAACCACCCACCAAAACCTGGAAGTCGTCCGTGCCGACACCGAACGCAACCTGCTGCTCGTCCGGGGGCCCGTGCCGGGCGCCAAGAACGGCCTCGTGCTCGTGAAGGCCGCCGTCCGCCCGCCGAAACCGGCTGCGGCGGCGCCAGGCGGTAAGTAGCGTGGCTCAAGTGATCGACGCGCGCGGGGAAACCGTGGGCACGGAGCCCGTGCCCTCCGGTTTCGCCGCATTCGACGTCAAGGGCGAGAGCAATGCGATGTTCCGCGCGGTCTTTCGCGAGCTTGCCAACCGGCGCGCCGGCACTGCCTCGACGCTGCGCCGCGACGAGGTGCGGGGCGGCGGCCGCAAGCCGTGGCGCCAAAAGGGCACCGGTCGTGCCCGTCAGGGGTCGACCCGCTCGCCGCAGTGGCGCCATGGCGGCGTGGTTTTCGGCCCCAAGCCGCGCAGCTACGAAACGTCGCTCAATAAAAAGGAACGCCGTGGCGCGATGCAGGCGGCGCTTGCCGACCGCTTCCAGAGCGATTGCATTACGCTGCTCGCGACGGACGGCTTCGACCTGACCAAGACGCGCGACTTGGCGGCGCTGCTCTTTGGCTCTGCCCGGGCCGCCAAGCACGGGCCGCGCACCCTCGTCGTGTACGCTCCGGGGGAGCTTATCGGGGTGGGTTCGATGCTCGAGCGAATCGGGGCCAACCTGCAGAACGTCGGCGTCACGCACACGGGCGCACTCGACGTCAAAGACGTTCTCGGCTACGCCCGTCTCCTGCTCACGAGCGCCGCGTTCGAGCAGCTCACCGTCGCCTTCGCGCCGGCACCCACCCCGGAGAATGGCTAGAATGGAAGCGCGCGACGTCATCATTGCACCGCTCATCACCGAGAAGTCGATGGCGGGCACGCTTCACCAGCAATACTCTTTCGAGGTTCACCGGCAGGCGACCAAGACGCAGATCCGCCAGGCGATCGTGGCGATCTTCAAGGTAAAGGTCGTCAAAATAAACACGACCCACGTTTCGGGCAAGGTCAAGAACTTTTCGCGCCGCCGCACGCGCACGTCGGGCAAACAGCCTGACTGGAAGAAGGCGGTCGTCACGATTGCGCCCGGGCAGAAGATCGAGCTCGGCGGCGTAAACTACTTTGAGCAATAGGATGCAGCATGCCCGTTAAACGATATCGGCCGACGTCGCCCGGGCGGCGCTTTGTGACCGTCATCGATTTCAAAGACCTCTCCAAGAAGAAGCCTGAGAAATCCCTGACCGAAGTCAAGAAGAAACATTCGGGCCGCAACAACAACGGTCACATCACGGTGCGCCACAAGGGCGGCGGGACGCGCCGTCAGTACCGCCTCATCGACTTCAAGCGTACGAAGGACGGAATCCCGGCAAAGGTCGCCACGATCGAGTACGACCCGAACCGTTCCGCCCGCATCGCGCTGCTGCATTATAAGGACGGCGAGAAGCGCTATATTCTGGCGCCGGCCGGTCTAGCGGTCGGAGACGTGCTCGAATCGGGCGAGGGCGCCGATATCAAGATCGGCAACGCGCTTGCCATCAAGAACATTCCGCTCGGCACGGTCCTCCATAACGTCGAACTGCGCCCCGGAGAGGGTGGCAAGCTCGTGCGCAGCGCCGGTTCGTCCGCGCAGTTGATGGCCAAAGAGGGCGATTACGCCCAGATACGCATGCCCTCCGGCGAGGTGCGCAAGGTGCTGATGGTGTGCCGCGCCACCATCGGCCAGCTCGGTAATATCGAGCACGAGAACGTGCAGATCGGCAAAGCGGGCCGCATGCGCCACATGGGCAAGCGTCCCTCCGTGCGCGGCATCGCCATGAATCCGGTCGACCATCCGCACGGCGGCGGCGAGGCGCGCTCGACCTCGGGTCGCCCGCCGACGACACCGTGGGGGCAAATGACGATGGGCAAGAAGACGCGCCGCAACAAGCGGACCGCCAAAATGATCGTTCGCAAACGGAGCGCGAAGTAGGATGGGGCGTTCGCTCAAGAAAGGTCCGTTCGTCGCGGACCACCTGATCGCAAAAATAGAGAAGATGAACGCTTCGCGCGACAAGCGCGTGATCAAGACGTGGTCGCGCAGTAGCACGATCGTGCCCCAGATGGTGGGCCACACGATTTCGGTGCATAACGGCCGGGCGCACGTTCCGGTCTTCGTGACCGAGAACATGGTCGGGCACAAGCTGGGCGAATTCGCCTCGACGCGCACCTTCAAAGGCCACGGCGGCGACAAGGCGACGGTGAAATAGCATGGCCGAGGGACAGACCCAAGCGCGCACCGTGGCGCTGGCACATCTCAAGTTCGCGCGCATGGGTCCGCGCAAGCTGCGCCGCGTCGCCGACGCGATCCGCGGCAAGACCGTGAGAGAGGCTCTCCTGCTGCTCAAATTCGCCGGCGTCTTTGCCGCCGAGCCGATCGAAAAACTGCTCAAGAGCGCCATCGCCAACGCTGAGAACAACCACAGCATGGCGACCGACGACCTGTACGTCACGCGCATCGTCGTCGATGGCGGCCCGGGCGGAGGCATGACCAAGCGAATCGATCCGCGCGCTCAAGGGCGGGCGGCGTTCAAAAGAAAGCGCATGTCGCACGTGACGATCGCCGTCGGGCCGGCATCGGCCGTTGCCAAGCGCCGGCGCAAGCCGGGAGCCTCGATCGCCATGTCCACGCTGGAGACGCGCCGTCGCGCCGTGGCGGCGCCGGCCAAGAAAGCACCGGCGCGCCGTTCCCGTAAACCCGTTGCGGCTGCCGCTGGAGCCGGAGAGTAAGCATGGGACAGAAGATACATCCGGTCGGCCTGCGCCTGGGAATCACACGCACGTGGGACAGCCGCTGGTTCGAAAAAAAGAACTACAAGGTGTGGCTGCACGAGGACGTCTCGATACGCAAGTATTTCGGGCGCCTGACCCGGGCGGCTGCGATCTCGAGAGTTGAAATCGAGCGGCGCGCCAATCAGGCGCGGATCATCGTCCACACTGCCAAGCCCGGCATCATCATCGGAAAGCGCGGCGTCGGCATCGAGGACATCCGGCGCAGCCTCGAGCGCCTGACGCAAAAGAACGTTCAGGTCAACGTCATCGAGATCAAGTACCCCGAACTCGACGCGCGCCTGGTCGCGCAGAACATCGTCGATCAGCTCGAAAAGCGCATCGCCTTCCGGCGCGCGATGAAGCAGGCCATCATGCGCACCATGAAGGCGGGCGCCCGCGGCGTCAAGGTGATGGTCTCGGGCCGGTTGGGCGGTTCGGAAATTGCGCGTTCGGAACAGAACCACGACGGTAAGGTTCCACTACACACGCTGCGGGCCGACATCGACTACGCGCACGTCGAGGCCTTCACGACCTTCGGCCGCATCGGCTGCAAGGTATGGATTTACAAGGGCGAGGTTCTACCCGACCAAACGACGCGCGCCCCCGAGCGCGAGCGGACTCCCGCCGAACGGGCCACCTTCCGCGACCGCCGAGGCGAACGCCGCGGCGGCCGAGGCCGAGGCGGCGGACAGCAGCCGCGCCCGCCCGAGCCGGTGACGAACGCCGCGCCCCCGGCGAGCGAAACGCTGCCGCTTCCGACGCCGCGCGAGATCGAGCACGACCATGAGTCGCTCGCTTCGGAGATCGACGGTGCATTCGCCCGCCCCGAACACCCCGTTCCGACCGGGCCGCACGGCGGAGAAGCCACCCACGATCCAAGCGCTCAGCACGGGCACGGCGTTACGAGCGAAACCTCACAGGTCGATCCGCAGTCGCAGCACACGACCGACGAGGCGGAGCGTCCGGGCGCGCCCTCAACGTCCTCGACCGCAACGCAGCCCCAACCGGCGCAAGCCGTCGACGGTGCGCAAGCGCCCAGCCAATCCGACGAGGAGCCCGCAAGCTAATGCTCTCACCGAAACGAACGAAATGGCGTAAGGTGCAGCGCGGGCGGCGGCGCGGTCGCGCCATGACCGGCAATACCCTGACCTCCGGTGAATATGGCTTGCAGGCGCTCGAGCCGTGCTGGATGTCCAATCGCCAAATCGAGGCCGCGCGTATCGCCATGACCCGCCACATCAAGCGCGGCGGCAAGGTCTGGATCAAAGTTTTCCCCGACAAGTCGGTGACCAAGAAGCCGGCCGAGGTCCGCATGGGATCCGGCAAGGGGAATCCCGAGTTCTGGGTAGCGGTCGTGCTTCCGGGCCGCATCCTTTTCGAGCTCGCCGGGGTTAGCGAACAGGTTGCGAAGGACGCCCTGCGTCTCGCTTCCGCCAAGCTGCCGATCGCGACGAAGTTCGTCTCGCGCACCGATGCCGAGGTAGCCTGATGAAGAAGGACGACTTGTCCAAACTGCGCGAGCTGACGATTCCCGAATTGCAGCAGAAGGCGCGCGAAGCCAAGGAAGAGCTTTTCAACTTGCGTTTCCAGTTGCGTACCGGCCATCTTTCCGATTTCAGCCGGGTGCGCGCCGTCCGGCGCGCTTACGCGCGAATCGTAACGGTCGTAAGCGAGAAACGAATTGCGGAGGCCACGCATGGAGCAGCCTGACCAGAGCGCCGGCGTGGAGCAGCCTGACCAGAGCCGCGGCGTGGAACAGCCGAGTGCGAGCGCGGCTGACGTTCGCCGACGGCACCGCCGCGTCAAACAGGGCCGAGTCGCAAGCGACAAGATGGATAAGACCATCGTGGTCGTGACCGAGACGCGCGTTCCTCACCCGGTCTACAAGAAGATCGTTCGCAAGTCGGTGCGTTTCAAGGCGCACGATGAAAAAAACGAGGCCAAGACGGGCGATATGGTTCGGATCATGGAGTGCCGCCCGCTCTCGCGCGACAAGCGGTGGCGCCTGCTTGAGGTCGTGGAGCGCGCCAAGTGATCCAACAAGAAACGCGCCTCAAGGTGGCGGACAATTCGGGGGCCAGGGAGCTGCTGTGCATTCACGTGCAGGGCGGTTCGCGCCACCCGTACGCCTATGTCGGCGACATCATCGTGGGGACGGTCAAGAGCGCGATTCCGGGCGCAGCCGTCAAAAAGGGACAAGTCGTGAAGGCGGTGATCGTGCGCTGCTCGCAGCCGATGCGGCGCCCCGATGGATCCACGATCAAGTTCGATGAAAACGCCTGCGTGATCATCAAAGGCGAAAAGGACAACCTCGACCCGCGCGGGACGCGCGTCTTCGGTCCCGTTTGCCGCGAGCTGCGCGATCGCGGCTTCCTAAAGATCGCCTCGCTCGCCCCGGAGGTTCTCTAGATCGTGGCTTCGGTTTTACTGCAACGCCCCGGCGCCCTGAAGGTGAAGCTCATCAAGGGCGACACGGTCGTTATCCGGCGCGGCAAAGAAAAGGGCAAGCGCGGCACGGTCAAGGCGATTTTCTTGAAAGAAGGCCTCGCGACGGTCGACGGCCTCAACGTCGTGAAGCGCCACACCAAGCAAGGCGCCGGCGGTGCGAAGTCGGCGGGCATCTACGAGAAAGAGGCGCCGCTGCCGATCTCGGCCTTGCAGTACGTCTGCGTCGAGTGCAACCGCCCTTCGCGCATCAAGTACCGGCAGGGTCCAGAGGGCAAGCAGCGCGTGTGCGGTGCGTGCGGCGAGGCTGCCGCGGAATCGGCGAAGGGACGCTAATGGCAACGGTTGCGAGATTGCGCGAGCGGTATCGGGGCGACGTTCGAGCCAAGATGATCGAGCGCTTCAGCTACAAGAACGTGCATCAGGTTCCCAAACTCGACAAAGTCGTCATCAACATGTCGGTCGGCGAAGCTATCACCAACCCGAAGGTGCTCGATACGGCCGTTCGCGAGCTCGAAGCGATCAGCGGTCAGAAGCCGGTGATCACCAAAGCCAAGAAGTCGATCGCTGCTTTCAAGCTGCGCGAAGGCATGAACATCGGCTGCAAAGTAACCCTCCGCGGCGAACGGATGTACGTCTTCCTCGACAAGCTCTTCAACATCGTCTTGCCGCGCATCCGCGACTTCCGCGGTTTGCCCCGTAAGTCGTTCGACGGCCGCGGCAACTACAACCTCGGGTTGCGCGAGCAACTCGTTTTCCCCGAGATCAACTTCGATAAGGTGGACAAGACGCGAGGTATGGACATCGTCATCGTGACCACGGCCAAGAACGACGAAGAAGCCATGGAGTTCCTCACCCAGATGGGACTACCGCTGCAGCGCGAGCGGGTCGCGTCCGGACGCGGAGGAGCAGCCTAGTCATGGCCAAGACTTCGATGATCGAGCGCTCCAAGCGCCCGCAGAAATTTGCGGTTCGCATGCACAACCGCTGTATCATGTGCGGGCGCCCGCGCGGCTACTACCGCAAGTTCGGCTTATGCCGTATTTGCTTCCGTGAAAACGCGCACCGCGGCTTCATCCCCGGCATCTTGAAGGCGAGCTGGTAGCGATGGCCGTCGTCACCGACCCGATCGCGGACATGCTCACCCGGATTCGCAACGCGAACACCGCCAACCATCAGCTCGTCGACGTGCCGGCCTCGCGTATGAAGCGCGCCGTTGCCGAGATTTTGAAGGAAGAGGGCTTTATTCGCGGCTATGAAGTGCTCGCCGAGGGCCCGCAAGGCACGATTCGCATCACGCTCAAGTACGGCCCCGAGAAGGAAAAGGTCATCACCGGGCTGCGCCGGATCAGCCGGCCCGGCTTGCGCGTCTACACGTCGCGCACGGAAATCCCGCGCGTGCTCGGCGGCCTCGGCCTGGTCATCATGTCGACGAGCAGTGGAATCATGTCGGGCAAGCGCGCGAAGCGCGAGGGCTTCGGCGGCGAGGTTCTCGCTTACGTATGGTAATGTTGGTGAACGATGTCACGAATCGGTAAACTTCCGGTCGCTCTCCCGGACGACGTCACCGTGCAGGTGGCCGATTCGGTCGTGCGCGTCAAGGGGCCTAAGGGCGAACTCGAGCAGCGCGTTTTACCGACCGTCGCCGTTCACGTCGACGGAGGCCAGGTCAAGGTCGAGCGCTATGCCGACGACAAGGCGCATCGCTCTGCCCACGGGCTCACGCGGACTTTGGTGGCCAACATGGTCGAGGGCGTCTCAAAGGGTTTCCGCAAGAGCTTGGAGATTCAGGGCGTCGGTTACCGTGCCGCCAAGTCGGCCGACGGCTTGAACCTGCAGCTTGGAAGGTCGCACCCCGTCGCCTACCCGGCACCGCTGGGCATCTCGTTCACCCTCGAGGGGACCAACCGCATTCACGTCGAGGGTATCGACAAGCAGCTCGTCGGGCAAGTCGCCGCCGAGATTCGCGACCTGCGGCCGCCCGAGCCCTACAAGGGCAAAGGCATTCGCTATCAGGGCGAGTTCGTGCGCAAGAAACTCGGCAAGGCGGGCAAGGCCGGTAAGAAGTGAGGAAGCGCCGCTAAGATGCCATCGTCAAAAAGCGACCAACGCAACAAACGTCACGCTCGGCTGCGCCGCAAGGTCGTCGGAAGCGCCGACCGCCCACGCCTGCAGATTCAGCGTACGCTGCACCACATCTATGCCTTCGTCGTCGACGATGCGCGGGGTCACACCCTGGTTGCGGCTTCGACTCGCGAGAAGGAACTCTCAGCCGGGCTCGAGTCGCGCACGACGATCGAAGCCGCGAAGCGAATCGGCGAGACGATCGGGCGCAAGGCCAAGGCGGCCGGCATCAACGCGGTCGTGTTCGATACGAGCGGATTGAAATACCACGGTCGCGTGGCAGCGCTCGCCGAAGCGGCGCGCGCCGCAGGACTGGAGTTTTAGTGAATCGGATGCAAGATCGACGTGAGGAGCTGACGTGAACTACCGTGGTGGTCGCGACCGCGACAACTCGGGCTTTGAAGAGACGGTGGTCCGCGTCAATCGCGTGGCGAAGGTCGTTAAGGGCGGCAAACGCTTTAGTTTTAGCGCGCTGGTCGTCGTCGGCGATCGCAAGGGGCGCGTCGGTTTTGCCATCGGCAAGGCGGGCGAAGTTCCCGAAGCCATTCGCAAGGGTGTCGAGCGCGCGCGCAAGGCCGTCATCACCGTTCCCATGGTCGAACGCACGATTCCGCACGAGGTCACGATGCAAGTCGGCGCCGGCAGGGTCTTCATGAAGCCGGCCGCTCCGGGCACCGGGGTGATCGCGGGCGGTCCGATGCGGGCCGTGCTGGAGCTCGCCGGCATCCACGACATCTTGACGAAGTCGCTCGGCAGCTCGAATCCCATCAACGTCGTGTACGCGACCTACGAAGCGCTGCGCTCGCTCAAGACGGCGGAGCGTGTCGCCAAGCTGCGTGACAAGACCGTCCAAGAGCTGTTCGCGTAGAGGCACTGATGGCACAAGCGAAACCGACACGAAAGAAAACTCGGGCCAAGGGCGTGGCGTCGCCGAAGCCTGCGGCAGCAGCGATCGCCCGGGGCGCGGGTCTCGCTGCGGCCCAGCCGGGCGTGACGCTGGCCGCTCTGCGCGAGAACAAAGGCGCTCGGCCCAAGCGCGTGCGCATCGGGCGNNTACGCCGTCGTCAACCTGGCGGCGCTGGCGGACTGGGATGCAGGCCTCGAGATATCGCCCGAGTCCCTGATCGAAAAGCGGCTCATCGGCGACCGCCGCGACGGTGTCAAGGTCCTCGGCGGAACCAAGCCGGGCAAGACTCTTCCAAACGGCCTCATCTTCCGCGACGTGATGTTCTCGGCGCGCGCTCGCGAAGCGTTGCTCGTCGCCGGCGCCAAGCTCGGCGACGACGAGGCCGCCTCCGCGGAAGGCTGAAGCGTGCTTGCCAATCTTCGCGCAGCCATCCTCGTCCCGGATATCCGCAAACGGGTAGCATTCGTCTTAGGCGCGTTCGCGGTGTTCGTTTTCATGATCCACGTGCAGCTGCCCGACGTCGACGAGCAGCGCTGGCAAGACCTGCTGCGCAACGGCACGTTCTACAACTTCCTCGGTTTTCTCTCGGGCGGTGCGCTGCAAAAGCTCTCCATCATCGCGATGGGCATCACGCCGTACATCAATGCCTCGATCATCATGCAGCTCATGACGATCGTCATGCCGCAACTCGAGGAGATGGCCAAGAAAGGCGGCGAGGAAGGGCGTAAGAAAATCAGCCAGTACACGCGCTGGTTGACGATCGTGCTCGGCACGGTACAGGCCACGACGATGTCGGTCAACATGCAGCGTGCGGGCGTCTTTTACGATCAGTCGTGGCAGTTCTTGGTTTACGCGATCATCGCTTTCGTGTCGGGTACGCTTTTCTTGATGTGGCTCGGCGAGCAGATCACCGACAAAGGCATCGGCAACGGCGTCTCGCTGATCATTTTCATCGGCATCGTGCTGCGTTACCCCACCTACGTCGCGCAGACCGTCCAGCTCGGTCAAAAAGAGGGGCTTAACGTCCCCGCGCTGCTCATCTTCATAGCGATTGCCCTGGTCACGATCGTCTCGATCGTCTTCATGTACCAGGGCCAACGCCGCATCCCGGTGCAGCAAGCGCGCCGCGTCGTCGGGCGCAAGCTCTTCGCGGGTCGCTCGTCGTACATTCCGCTGCGGCTCAACAATGCGGGCGTCATCTCGATCATCTTCGCGATCTCGATCCTGCTCCTGCCGCAGCAGGCGCTGTCGTGGTTCCAGCATGGCGGGGGGACGGCCGGGACGGTCAAGCTCTTCGGACCGATCTCGCTTCCCAACGGCCCGGCCATCTCGCTGTTCCTGCAGACGTACTTTAGCCCGAACACGTTCCTGTACAACCTGGCCTATTTTTTCCTGGTCGTGGTGTTNNATTCGGCCGGGTCAGCCGACCGTCGACTACATCAACCGCATCCTGCTTCGGCTTACGACGGTGTCGGCGTTCTATCTCGGCTTTTTGGCGGTCTTGCCGTCCGCGTTGCAGCGCAACCTAGGCGTGACCACCTTCTACCTCGGCTCGACTTCGCTCTTGATCGTGGTGGGCGTTGCGCTCGACACGATGACCCAGATCGAAGCGCGCCTGGCCATGCGCGACTATAAGGGCTTCATCAAACGGTGACGGCAGCGTGAGCGCACCGGCCGGGGCTATGCGCTTGGTGCTGCTCGGTCCGCCGGGGGCCGGGAAGGGAACGCAAGCAAAGATTCTCGAGGAGCGCTTCGGCGTGCCTCAGATCTCGACCGGAGACATTCTACGCGGACAGGTCGCGGCCAAGACGGAGCTCGGGCGGCAGGCGAAGGCGTTCATGGATGCGGGCGATCTCGTGCCCGACGACCTGATCGTGGCGATGATGGAAGGTGAGTTGCGCGGCAAGCCATCCTTCGTTCTCGATGGCTTTCCACGCACCGTTGCACAGGCCGAGGCGCTCGACGGTATGCTGCAACGCTTGGGGCTGCCGCTTACCTCGGTGCTTTCGATCGAAGCGAACCGCGAGGCGCTCATGAGGCGCTTGTCCGGACGCTGGACCAATCCGCGAACGGGTCGAACGTACCACGACGAATTTAACCCTCCCCGTCTCCCGCGGATCGACGACGAAGACGGCGGTCCGCTCGTACAGCGCCGCGACGATACCATCGACGTCGTTGCCGAGCGGTTGGCGACCTACGATGAGAAGACCGCGCCGCTGGTCGGCTATTACGAAAAGAAGGGACAACTCGTCCGCATCGACGGGCTCCAGCCGATCGACGCCGTCACCCAAGCGGTTCTCAGTGCACTCGGGCGCGAGGCAGCCCGGCCGTGATCGCGATGAAGTCGGCACGCGAGATGGAGATCATGCGCCAGGGCGGGAAGATCACGGCGGGCACGCTCGCGATGCTGCTGCGGACCGCGCGCGCGGGGATGACCTTGCGCGAACTGGATCGGCTTGCCGAGAAGTCGATTCGCTCGCAGGGCGGCGTTCCGACCTTCAAAGGTTACAACGGGTTTCCGGCGTCGATCTGCACTTCGGTGAATGAGGTGGTGGTTCACGGCATCCCGGGTGAGTACCGATTGCGTGAGGGCGACATCCTGTCGATCGATATCGGCACGACCTTCAAGCGCTACGTTTCGGATACGGCGGCCACGATAGGCATCGGCCGCGTCAGTGAAGCCGCGGCCCGGCTCATGCGCGTCACGCAAGAATCGCTGATGCTGGGGATCGCGCAGATGCAGAAAGGCAACCACCTCTCCGATATCGGTCATGCGATACAGGCGCACGCCGAGGCGCACGGCTACGGTGTCGTTCGCGCGCTGGTCGGTCATGGCGTCGGGCAGAAGATGCACGAAGAGCCCCAGGTGCCCAACTATGGCAACGCCGGCCAGGGGATCCTGCTGCGGCCCGGGTTGTGCCTGGCGATCGAACCGATGATTACTGAGGGTACGTACGAGGTCGAGACCCTCCCCGACCGCTGGACAGTCGTCACCGGGGATGGTAAACTCGCAGCGCACTTCGAGCATACCGTCGCGCTAACGGAGGAGGGGCCCCGGATTCTGACGCTCCGCGACCACGATTTTCTCGAACTCGACGTGGCTCGTTACCGACCGAAGGAAGAGATGGCGGCTTGAAGCGGAGCATTTGGTAGTGGCGCGAAAACGGCGCGGCGGGCAGCGTCCCGAGCGTCGCAGGAAAAAGGATGCACGCGCCGCCCAGACCGCTACGCCGAAAGAAGAAGCGATCGAAGTCGAGGGAACCATCGTCGAGCCCCTGCCCAACGCGATGTTTCGGGTCGAACTGACCAACGGGCACCGCGTCCTCGCCCACGTCAGCGGCAAGATTCGAATGAATTTCATCCGCATTCTGCCCGGCGACCGGGTCCTCGTCGAACTCTCTCCCTACGATCTCACCCACGGCCGAATCACCTACCGCTACAAGTGACCTTGGAGCATCTCGGAAAGAACATCATGAAAGTCCGTCCGTCCGTCAAGCGAATCTGCGAAAAGTGCATCATCATCCGCCGCGAGGGTAAGGTTCGCGTCATTTGCGAAGCCAATCCCAAGCACAAGCAGGTGCAAGGCTGATGGCGCGCATCTCCGGTATCGATCTCCCGCGCGAGAAGCGGATCGAGGTCGCGCTCACGTACATCTACGGCATCGGCTTGCCGACGGCGCAGAAGATCTTGGCGCGAACGGGCGTCGACCCCAACACCCGCGTGAAGAACCTCTCCGAAGAGGACGAGAAGAAGCTGCGCGACGCGATCGACGGATCCGTCAAGGTCGAGGGCGACCTGCGCCGCGAGGTCGCGGGACACCTCAAGCGCCTGGCGGACATCGGTTGTTACCGCGGTCTGCGCCACCGCCGCGGTTTACCGGTGCGCGGGCAGCGCACGAAGACCAACGCGCGCACGCGCAAGGGTCCGAAAAAGACCGTCGGAGCACGCAAGAAAGCCGCTGCGCCGCCGCCCAAGAAGTAAGTCGGGCTAACAGTCGCCGCCGTAGGCGAATGCGATTAGGCGCCGATCTTTGAAGACGTAGTCGCGTTCGTTGAGACAATGGCGGCCGGGGATCTGATAGACGATCGCTTGCAGGCCGCAACGCCGCACGGAGCGCGGCGACGAACCGTTCTTGCGAAGCACCTCCTGATAAGCAGTGCCGAGGCGCAGGCGCCGCTCGGTTTCGACGCCGCCGAGGTTCGCGTGAACGACCGCCGCGGGCGGCGGCGCCACGTTCGACACGACGTACTCTTCGCTTCCGCTCGCGAAGGTGTGGTCGAACAGTGCGACGCGAAGCGTTGGATCGTAGACCACACGCAAGCGGTCGGGGCCGACCTCGATGAGCGTTCCCAGGGCAAGAAAACCAGCATCGAGGATCTGATCGGGACCTCTTCCTTTGTTGACGTCGCGCGGATCGAACACAACGTTGGTGGGTCCGATGCCGGCGAGAAACCAGGGAAAGCACGACTGGACGGTCTGTACGAGCAGCCAGTGCACGATCGGTTGAGCGGCGCGCGCCGGGAGCGGTGTGGCGGCCGCAGCGAAAACGAGAAGAGCGGCTTGGAAAGCTGCGATGAGCGGGCGCATTTAAAGCTATTCGGCCGGAACCTCAGCGACCCCACCCGCCGGCGCCGGGCGCCGCAGCAAGAAAACGGTCGGTACCGCTAGCAAAAACAGCAACGCTGAGAAGCGGAAAACGTAATCGTAGGCGAGGACCGTGGCGTTCTGATTGACGATTCCGGATAGCGTTTGTATGGCCTGTGCGTGGTTCGAGGCGCCCTGCAGCAGCGACGCCACGTGCGAATTGTGCAGGTTGACGTTGGCGGCGAGCATCTGCTGGACGTAGTCCTCGCGCCGAATCTCGATCAACTCGAGGATGGCGATTCCGAGGCTCCCGCCGAGCTGGCGGACCAGCGTGTAGATTCCGGTCGCGTTGGCGAGCGCGCCCCGCGCGATGCCCGAGAGCGTCGAGGTCGAGAGCGGAACGAAGAGAAAACCGAGCGCGAAGCCCTGCAGCACCCGTGGCCAGAAGATGTCCCAGAACCCCGCATACTGGTCGAATCCGCCCATCCACCACGCGCCGACGGCGAACATCATCAGACCGATCGCAATTTCGGCGCGCGCGTCGAGCCGGTTGACCAAACGGCCGGCGATCGGCATGCTGATCGCCGTTGCGATCGCCCCGGGCAGGAGCGCGATGCCGGTTTCCCAGGCATCGAAGCGCAGTACGTTTTGAAAGAAAAGCGGCAAGATCAGGTTTAGACCGAACAGCCCGAAGCCGCTGACGATGCCGATGATGTTTCCCGCGGCGAAGGTTGGGTTCCGGAAGATGCGCAGGTTGACCATCGGATACGGATCGCGAAGTTCGCGTACGATGAAGAAAGCGAGCCCAACCACGGCGACGATGGTGAGGATGACGATCGTCGCCGAGCTGAACCAATCTTCTCGCTGGCCGCGCTCCAGGACGTACTGCAGCGAGGCGATGCCCGCCGTCATTGCCCCCAGCCCGATCCAGTCGGCGCCGCGCTCCGGCTTCTTGATGTACGAAGGATCGCGGATGAAAGCGAGCGTCATGAAGAATGCGGCGATGCCGATCGGAATATTGATGTAGAAGATCAGCGGCCAGTCGAAGTTATCCACGATGTAGCCGCCCAGCGTCGGGCCGATCGCCGGCCCGACCATCGCGCCGAGGCCAAAGATCGCCATCGCCGAACCGCGCCGCTCGGGCGGGTAGGATTCGAATAAAATGGCCTGGGCGGTCGGCTGTAGTGCACCGCCGCCCAGCCCCTGAACGATGCGCCACGCGACGAGCGTCCAGACGTCGCGCGCCGTTCCGCACATCAAGGAGGCCAGGGTGAAAATCGTGAGCGAGGCGGCGTAGAAGCGCTTGCGTCCGAGCAGCGCCGTCAACCAACCGTTGAGGGGCATGACGATCACGTTGGCGAGGATGTAGCCGGTCGCGACCCACGAGATCTCATCGGTGGTCGCCCCGAGGTTGCCGGCCATGTTGTTGAGCGCGACGTTGACGATCGACGAATCGATGATCGCCATGATGAGGCCGAGCATCACCGTGAGGGTAATCAGGAACACGGGCGGCTCGGGTCGCACGTCGATCAGAGGTGCCGCCCGCGGGACGAGCGGCGCGACTCGGGTTGGCGCTAGGGACGCGATGACGATCTCTCCCGAAGTTGTCGCCGTAGAGGGGATTCTGCGGTGACCATTAAGTCATTATACCAAGATCGGCCCCTGGATGAAAACCATTGCCGCACGAAGTCGTCAAACGCGTCGGAGGACGCGCCTACCGCTATCTCGTTGAAAGCTACCGTGACCCCCAGAGCGGAAAGGTCCGGGGCCGCTGGACGTATCTGGGCAGGGTCGAAGGAGGCGCGCCCCCTCGCCGGCGCCGGCCGGCCGAAACCCGCGAGCGGCTTTTGGCGGCGTTCGGGCGCCTGCTCGAGCGAGCCGCTTATGACGAGATCTCGGCGGGGCGGATTGCCGAGGAGGCCGGACTCGCTCACGGCACGTTCTACCGCCACTTTCCCGATAAGGCAGGAGCTTTTCGGGCGGCTCTGGACCGGTTGCGCGAGCGGCTCGACAGCGGCGTACCCTGGTCGGATAGTCAACTGGGGTCGGTGGAGGACGAGCGCAGGCGCGTACGTGACTGGGTCGGCTCCCTCTTGGCCGTGACGATCGAGCGACCGGGTTTGTTGCGCGCCGCCTACACGGCAGCCGGACTCGACCCGATCGCGCGCAGCCGGCGCCTTGCCCGGCGCAGCGAGCGCGTCGCTGAGTGGACGCGCTACCTCGTGCGCCTAGCCCAGGCTGGGTTCATCGCGCCTGCCGAGCTGGACGGCCTTGCCAATGCGCTCGTCGCCACGCTCGACGGCCTGCTGCGGCTGTCGATACTGGATGGGGTGCCGATCGATGAGATGGCGGTCGGCGGCGCCATTGCGCTTTTCGACCGCGCCATTTTTGGCGGCGATCGATCGAAACCGGCCCTAAGCGACTAGAAGAACGGGCTCGTTTGCGGGAGCACGTCCGATAGGGCGATCGGCAAATCGGCGACCGACGAGAGGAACGCTCCGTCGGGGACAGACCGGAATCGGCCGATGTAGATGCCCACGAGCGTGCCGTCGGAGCTGAAAACGCCGGCCCCCGACTCGCCCGGATGACAGGTGTCGCAGGCAAACGTAAAGCGGCCACGGGCTGGGCCGTCCTCGAGCATCGGCCCGACGCTTCGGAGCGAGCCGCGCTCCAAGATCGTGCCGTGCTCGCCGTCTCCAATCACGTACAAGGGTTGACCCGGGGCGGGCGGCAGCCCGATGCGCGGCGTAGGGATTTGCCACGCGACATCGTCGGGAACGCGGACTTCAAGCAGGGCCAGATCGCGGTGCGGGACGAGAGCAACGATCGACGCAGGCAGAAGTGCGGCACCGCCGCCGAGCCGGACGCTCGGTACGCCGTAGACAGCGACGTGTTTTGCGGTCAGCACGAGCACGCCGTCACCGTCGCGCCCGATGACCACGCCCGAGCCGAGCCCTTCAGTGGCTCCAGCGAGCGCGACCACCTGCACCGTGCTTTCGCGGGGTTGGGCTAAGATGCCGCCATCGAGCGAGAGAAGCGGTAACGTCGCAGGCGCGCCGAGTTCCGCTGCTGCCGGCGTGCCGAGCGCCGCCGCTGCGACGATTAGACAAAATGAAAAGCTCCTGGGCATCCGAGCGCGTACTCGCCTTTCGCTGGGCACCCGGCGCATGCAAGAGGTTACATTTGCCGGATCCTATCCAAGGCAGCATAGAGACGAGGGGCCAGGGTAGCGAGTAGCGCGCATCACACTCGGCCGCCGTCGTGGCGCCCGTCACAACGCAAACGAAAGGGGGTGACCCTTAGGGCCGCCCCCTTTTTCGCACCGTGATCGGGCCGGAAGCGAGTAGCTACCGGCCGTTAGGACTTCAGCGGGCGCAGGGGAGCCGTTTCGTCGATGATTTCGTCGGCATGGCGCGCGCCGAGAGCGCTCTGGTCGTACAGGATCTTGACGCGGTCGCCCGCCCTGATGTCGTTCAGCTGTGCGGTCGTCTTGCCGTCCGCGTGGAAGATCTTCCGAAAGCGCGGCACGATGAGGAAGCTGAGCTCTTGGCCGGCAAAGCTCCGGACCTTGATGTTTTCCGCCGAGACGTGGACGATACGTCCGGCGAACGTGCCCGTCCGGTCGGCCATGGCTCCAATCGGAACGCCGATCGCCATTCCAAGCGCCAGCGAAATCCCTAGGTTCCGAAAAGAATTGCTCATGCGTTCGGTTCTCCCTCAAAAGGCAACGCCTTGAATTTACCCGCCGGGGAGGTCTCCAATCGCCAAAGGACGGCGCGACCGGCTTTTGCGTTCGCCGCACGCCTGGCAGGGGTACGCTCGGTTGCTTCACTGCTGCTGTTGACCGGCCGGCGCCAAGTCGGCTATACTCGGTAGTCGGCTGCGCTTGCAGCCCCGCGTAGCTGTGCGCGCGCCGGACGTCCTCGCCGAACGTCCGTGACACAAAGATCGGGCTTTCCGTGTGAAGGCGCCGGTCGAGGCGACGACACCCCGGGTTCGCAACGCGGGGCAAGATAAACGTTCGGAGCACTCTTGGCTGCCAAAAAGCAAACCAAAACGCGCAAGAAGCGCGAATTCAAGAACGTCGGGTCGGGCGTTGCGCACATCCATTCGTCGTTCAACAACACGATCGTGACGATCTCCGACAACCAGGGAAGCGTCATCGCCTGGGCTTCGGCTGGGAACTTGAGCTTTAAAGGCTCGAAAAAGTCGACGCCCTTCGCGGCGCAGATGGCCGCCGAGGCGGTCGCCCGCAAGGCGATGGACCACGGGATGAAGACCGCCGAGGTCTACGTCAAAGGCCCCGGTGCGGGCCGGGAAGCGGCGATTCGCTCGCTCCAGGCGGCCGGCCTAGAGATTACCGTCATCAAGGACGTCACGCCGATTCCGCACAACGGCTGCCGCCCTCCCAAGCGCCGGCGGGTTTAAGGTAGAGATGTCGCGATATACGGGTCCCGTTTGCCGCCTATGCCGCCGCGAGACGGCAACGAGCAAGACGGGCGAAAAGATCAAACTGTTTCTTAAAGGCGATCGCTGCCTCTCCAAAAAGTGTGCGGTCGAGCGGCGCGGCACGGCGCCCGGTCAGAAGACCCAAGGCAAGCCGAGTCGCCAGAAGATCTCCGAATATGGCCGTCAGCTTCGCGAGAAGCAGAAGATGCGTCGCTACTACGGCGTGCTGGAGACGCAATTCGAAAACTACTTCCGCGCGGCGGCCCGCGTCCCGGGTCAGACCGGAAAGACCTTCCTACAGCTCCTCGAGCGGCGCCTTGACAACGTCGTCTACCGCATGAATCTGGCCTCTAGCCGGGCGCAGGCCCGCCAGATGGTCACGCACCGGCATTTTCGCGTGAACGGCCGGATCGTGAACGTGCCCTCGTTCCTGGTGACCGCGGGCGACGTCGTCACCATCGGCGAGCGCTCCAGGCAGTCGCCGCTGGTTCAATCCAACGTCGAGTACGCGAAGAACCGGGCGCACCCCGACTGGCTCGAGTTCAACGAACAGGAACTCACGGTGAGAGTGGCCGCGCTGCCGAGCCGCGAGCAAATCGATACGCCAGTTGACGAACAACTCATCGTCGAATACTACTCGCGGTGACGCTTTTGGCCACCGGCGTCGTCGCTACGCCGCTCATGTGCTGGAGCACACTTCGCGGCTAGGCTCCTAGCCAGTGGCCAAAATCGCCACCGCGAGGGCCTGACCGTAACCATAGACCATCAGGCATTGACCACAGACATCAAACAATAAGCCGCTGTTAGGCGTATGATCGGGGCGCGGGGCGCTGCCGGATAACGTAAGCAGCAAAGGATAACGTAAGACATAATGACCGTCATGGAAACGCTGCAGAGCGCGGCAATCGAAGTCCGCGAGCGCCGCGACAACTACGCAAAGTTCATCATCGAGCCGCTGGAGCGCGGGTTCGGAATNNCTTCACGAGTTCTCCACGATCCCGGGCGTGGTCGAAGACACCACCAACCTGTTGCTCAACCTCAAAGGTCTTCCGATCAAACTGAACGCCGACGAGCCGAAGGTGCTCTCGCTTTCCGTTAGCGGCGCCCGCGAAGTTACGGCCTCCGACATCACGCCCGATGCCGACGTGGAGATTCTGCAGCCCGATTACCACATCGCCACGCTGACCTCGAAGACCGCCCGCCTGCAAATGGAGATCGGGGTCGAGAAGCATCGCGGCTACGTGACCGCCGACCGCCAGCGCAACATCGAGCACATGATCGGGCTCATCCCGATGGACTCGATCTTTTCGCCGATCCGCAAGGTGAATTTCACCGTCGACGACACCCGGGTGGGTCAGTCAGTCGATTTCGATCGGCTGACGATCGAGATCGAGACAAACGGCTCGATCACACCGGATGATGCGCTCTCGACGGCCGCGCAGATTCTGCAAGAGCAGCTCGACTTGTTCGTCAATTTCACGCAGGAAGAGAAGCCGCCGACGGCCGCCCCCGCCAGCGAGTGGGACATCCCGGTCGAAACGCTCAACCTCTCCGTGCGCTCGTTCAACTGTCTCAAGCGCGCCGGCATCTCAAAGGTCTCCGAACTGCTCGACATGACCGAGGAAGAGATCATCAAGATGCGCAACTTCGGGAAGAAGTCGCTCGACGAGATCAAAGCCGTGCTCGAAGAAAGGGGTCTCTCGCTGCGCCAGGCGTAGCGCGAGACGAACAACGATGCCGCACCAGATTGCAAAGAAGAGGTTGTCGCGCACCGACGCGCACCGCAGGGCACTGCTGCGCAGCCTCGCGACCTCGTTCTTCAAGCACGAGAAGATCGAGACCACCTCGACCAAAGCGCGGCAGGTCTCCAAAGTCATCGAGCGCTTGATCACGACCGCGCGACGGGGCGACCTGCATTCGCGCCGTCTGGTGGCGGCTTACCTCCTCGAGCCGGCCGTTACGAAGAAGCTGATGGACCAGATCGCACCATCGCTGCGCGAGCGCACCGGGGGCTACACGCGGATCATCAAGACCCGCGTGCGCCAGGGCGACGCCGCGGAGATGTCGCTGCTCGAGCTCCTGCATTGAGCATCGGGGCGTAAGAACGCTCCCGATTGGCTCGCCCGATCGCGACGTGCTGACGAGCACCCGAAGTCGACCATCCCAGCAGAAGCGGTTTCTGATGGCACCCGTCGTGCGCCGCTTTATCGCCGACACCATGACGCCGATTACCGCGTATCTCGCCCTGGCCACGCCAGGGCGTTCCTGCTTGCTCGAAAGCGTCGAGGGCACGGAGCGCATCTCGCGCTTCTCGTTCATCGGGCTCGATTATCTCGAATCGACGACCTTCGACAACGATCCGCAGATGTTCGACAAGATTCGCGCGACGATCGGAAGCTTCGCGCTCGACGCGAAGGGCTTACCGTTTTCGGGCGGAGCGGTGTGCGTCTTCTCGTACGATGCGGTCCGCGTGCTCGAACGCATCGGCACGAAACCGCCGGCGGACGTCGCGTTTTCGGATGCGCTGCTCCTGGTTCCGGGCACGTGGGTCGTGTTCGA
>PMHO01000022.1 GCA_003156715.1 Candidatus Tityobacter terrigena | reverse complement strand
CGTCGACGACGGCTCGACGGACCGCACCGCGTCGATTGCCAGAGCGGCGGGCGCGCGTGTCATCGAGCAGCCGAACCGAGGCCTGGCGGCCGCTCGCAACGCAGGCATCCGCGCTGCCGGCGCGCCTTGGATCGCATTCCTCGACGCCGACGATCATTTTTTTCCTCACAAGCTGGAGCGCACCTGGGCCGCCCACGAGCGCAGCCCAGAGGTCAGTTTCGTCCTTTGCGATTTCGCCGTCGTCGAGGGCGGCCGTACCGTCTCGCCTTCGGCCCTGGCCGCCACTTGGCAATTCCGCCGAATGGCGCGGCGGCCGCTCGGCGACGGTGTTTCGTTCGCGNNCACGGGAGGCGTTGTGCCGGGCGCTGGTGGTCGGAAACTTTCTGAGCAGCTCGACGGTGCTGTTCGAGCGCGACATTGCGTTTCGGCACGAGCTGTTCTACGACGATAACCTGCCGTCGAATGCGGAGTGCCACGTCGCCGAGGACATCGAGTGGTACCTGCGCGTGCTTCGTTACAGCGATGCGTTAATTGTCGAAGTTCCGCTGGCCGATTACGTGCGCCGCCCCGGTAGCTTGGCGGCGCGCAACGGGCGGGTGCGCTCGGGCGACGTGCGTCTTGGCGAATTGGTCGCAGCTGCCCCCGAGCGGTACGCGGGTTCGGCAGCGCAAGGTTTCATTCGCGCTCGTCCCATGCACTTGCGGCGCGCGGCGCTCGACTGGTTACGCGAAAACGATTTGGCCCGCGCCCGCCTCGGATTCGCGCGCTCCTTTCGAGCGCGACCGGGCATCGACACTGCCGCGCTCTTCGCGGCAAGCGCGCTGGCGGACAACCGTATCGGCCGGCGCTGGCTGAGCGCGTTGCGCACGGTGTGGCAGCGGCGGCNNCAGCGGCGGCCGCGCCGGCGTCACGAGATCGTCCCGCAAGCGCGCTGAAGCCCGGTGACGCAGTTCCCGCGCGCAGATCGAACACATACGTTGCGATCCGCTCGCGCCCGCGGCATCGAGTTCGGCATCGCCCTCGCGATCGCGCTGCAGCTCGCTTTGCTGCTCGCATTGGCCGCGCGCTTGGGAACGTGGATCGACGAGGAATACGCGCTTGCAAGCACCGGCCATGGCATCGCAACGGCGCTCGTGCGCGCGCAGGCGGTGGAGCAGCAGCCTCCTCTCTACTTCGTGCTCGAGGCCGCATGGCGCACGCTTAACCCTTCGGTTTTCTTTGCGCGTCTTCCATCGGTGCTCTGTGCGGGGGCGCTGACGCTGGTCGCGGCGGGAATCGCGCGCCGATTGTGGCCGGAATCGAATCCGCTCTGGTTTGCCGTGGCGATTGCCTTCAACCCGTTCGTGATCTACGCCGGGCTCGAGGTGCGGGCGTATGCTTTGGCGCTGCTCGTCTCGGGTTTGACCTGGCTCACCTTCTACGACGGCTTCATGTGCGAGGGCCGCCGGCGGTCGCGCGTGTGGTTCGTGGCATTCGCAATCGCCGGCACGTACACGCAATATTTCTTGGCATTGGCCCTGCCCGCATGTGCGCTCACGCTGGCCGTCGGCGGGCGCTGGAAGGCGCTCCTGTGGTACCTGACGGCCGTGCTCGGCGTCGCGATTGCATGCGTTCCCTTGGCACTCTCGGCTTCACATCAAGCGAACGTCCTCTTTCCTGAGACGAGACCGTGGCCGGTCGTGGCCGAGCGATGGCTGACGTATCCCTGGACCGAATTTCTGTTTCCGGCCTCCTTCGGCAGCTCGTTTTCGGGGCGGCGCATCATCTTCTTGCGCGCCCTGGCGCTGCTTGCCGCAGGTGCGATTTTGCTCGCGCGCCCTCGACCCGGGCGGCGGACGTGGGGCCTGATTGCCGGCGCGGCGGCGATCGAGTTCGGCTACGTCGCGATCGCAACCGGCCTACGTATCGCATTGGTAGCGCCGCGCCACTTCGTTGCGTTGTTCGTGCCGTTGTGGGCGGCGGCGTGCGGCATCCTCGCTTCCCTAACGGCACCGCGCCGGCGCTCGTCCGTGACCTTTGCAGCCGCGCTCTACGCCGTGGCAACCGCGGTCGCGTTAGCGACCGAATACCGCAGCCTTGCAAAGTATGGTGACTGGCCGCGCGTCGGCGCGTACTTGGAAGGGCATGCGCGTGCCCGGGACACCATCGTCGGTTTTCCAGCCGAAGTCCTCTGGCCGATCGCGCGTTACGAGCACGGTCCCGCCGCGCTCGTGCCGCTGCCGCGCCCTCTTTCGTTCACGCGTTACCGGCTCGAGGATTTGACCCTCAACTCGGTAGAGGAAGCCGAGGTCGTGTTGCAAGCGCCGCTCGCTCGCGGCACGGTGTGGCTCGTGACAAACCCGGACTGCGGCCCACTGCCGACGTTTGGCTGCGAGTATCTCGAGCAGGCTTTGAAGCGCGACGCGCGCGTCGTGGCTCGCCGGCTCTTCAGCGGGACGCTCGTGCGCGAGCTCGCGCCGTTACGGCCGCGGAGCGGCGCCGCCGCGACGCGTTAGCCGGCGCAGCCCCGAGCGGAAAACGGCCGGCACGTCGCTCGGACGAGCGACCAGCACATCGCGTAGCGGAACGCCGCCCAGCCGCACCAAGATCGCGATCTTCACGCTGAACGAAACGAGGTACGTCACCGTGTCGGCGAGTGCCGCGCCTTCGATGCCGATCGTTCGCACGCCAAGCAGTGCGCTCAGCGTACACAGTAGGAGCGATCCGGTTTCCAGCGCCAGGAGCAACCCCGGCCGGCCCGACCGAACTGAAATGAAGAGCGAAAGCGGCGCATCGACGCTATACGCGGCCATTCCGGGAAGCAGGAGCCGAAGGACGGGGCCGGCCTGGGCGAAGCGTCCGCCGTACACGAGCGAGATCAACCACGGGCCGGCGACGAACAGCACCGCCGCGCAGGCCACCGTCAGCGCGAGCACCGAACGCACCACGCGCGCCGTCAGAGCCGCGGCATCCCCGTGCGAGGCGAGCACGATGCGGCCTTCGGTCGACCAGAAGATCGCGCGCGCCGCCGTCAGCATCAGCTCGGCGGCAGCGATCGCCAAGGTGTAAATGCCGAGGGCGCTCGCCGGCAGGAGCGCGCTGACGACGAAGACGTCGGCGCGCAACGCGAGGAAGGTGACCGTCGTCGAAAGCGCGGTCTTCGACCCGAAGACGATCTGCCCCGCGATTAGCGAGCGGTCGCCGAAGTGCGCCGGACCACCAAGCATCGAGCGGAGGCCTACCGAATCCCACAGCGCCGCGAGTACGAAGGTTGCGACCCAAAGCCAGAGCACGCCGGCAACGCCGACGTGGAAGAAAACCACCAGCACGAGCGTGACGAGCCAGTAGCCCGTGCCGATCGTCACCGTGTTGCGGGCGTTGATCGAGGCGATGCGGCCGGTCAGTTGGTACAGGATGCCGACGACCTGCACGTACATCGCCGGCGCGAAAGCCAGCGCGACGAACAGATAGGCGGGTTGACTCGGCACGACGCGCGACACCGCAAAGAAAACGATGAACCCGATCGGTGCGAGAAAGGCGAGCAGCGTCAAGGCTGCCCCCCAAACGTCGCGCGGAGGTTTTCTCTGCGTGCCGATTTGAAAGGCGATCGCATCGCGAACGCCGTTGCCCGTCGTGATCGCGAAGGTCAGCAGCAGGGCTGCAAAGCTGAGCACGCCTTTGCCGGCCGGTCCGAACGCGCGCGCCGTTGCGATCCCGGCGGCGAGCTGCACTGCGGTGCCTAGAGCGATCGTGCCGAAGGTGTGAAGCGTTTGCCCGGTGAGGCTCGAGCCGGTCTTTATCTTGAGTCCGGGGGCTTCGCGCGCCTCGTCCTGCGGGGGCGTCACGCGCGCCCGGCCCCGGGCCGGGCTAGGCTGCGCGGTGGAAGAGAAACTCGGCTGCGGTCTTGAGGATGATCATCCCGTCGAGGAAGATCGACCAATGCTCCAAGTAGAAGATGTCGTTGCTGAGCTTCTCCCCGACGGCGGTCAGGTCGAGTTGGCGGCGCATCTGAATCTGGGCCCATCCGGTAATCCCGGGGCGCACGAGCAGGCGCTCGTCGTAGCGCGGCAGCATGGTGCGGAATTGATCGACGTAGAACGGGCGCTCGGGCCGCGGTCCAACCACGGACATTGAGCCGGCCAGGACGTTGAAAAGCTGCGGAAGCTCGTCCAGGCTGTAGCGACGCAGGAACTTGCCGATGCGGGTGACGCGCGATTCGTTGGCCTTCGCCCAGGTCGGTCCCGTATGCTTTTCCGCATCGATGCGCATCGTACGGAATTTGAGGATGTCGAACTCTTTGCCCAGGCGTCCGACGCGGCGCTGGCGGTAGATGACGGGCCAGCCCGAGTCCACAACGACCGCGGCGGCCACGGCGAGCATGACCGGCGCGAGCAAAATCCCCGCCGGCACGGCTACCGCCAAATCCATGACGCGCCGGAAGAACTCTGCGCCCGGCGTACAGATCTGCAACGTGCGCGGATAGATGAGGGCCAGCCCGCCATCTCGATAGACGCGAAAGTCGTATGCGTGCGGTCGCATGCGCATCGGCGCGAAGGCCAGCTTGACGCCGTGCGCTTCCGTCAGGCGAAGCAGCGCGGGCACGACCTGCGGCGGTAGCGGATCGGTTACGATCAGCGTGTCGGCGTTCCAAGCGAACGTATTCTGCAGCCAGTCGAACGTGACCGGATCGCTCTCGCCGCCTCCTCCATGCAGCCCGTCGTCGAATCCCTCAATCGGTAACCTTAGAATCTGATCGTTCGGACTGAGCGAAAGTTCGTCGGGAAGTTCCAGGACGCGTTCCGGCGAGCCGACGACGGCAATGCGGCGAGCTGTTTGCGGCAGCATCTTAACGCGCAAAACGCGCAGCGAGAGGCGGGAGAAACTGACGCCGACCGCCGCCAGCAGGATCATGAGAACGAGCGCGTGCCGCAAGGGCCAGAAGGCTGGGAGCAACACGTAGATCACGGCGGCCGGCAGCATCGCGATCATCGAGGCCGCGAGCGACGCGTAAATCTCGTCGCGGACCGAGACCGAGAACGAGCGGCGATACATCCCGATGCGCGCGAAGATTGCAATCCACGACAGGATGCCGAACGCGACGGCGAGCTGCAGCGGCCCATTGATTGCCAGTTGGCCGAACGGCGTTCCCGTTAAGAAGAAGGCGAGGGCGCAGACTGAGACCAGAACGAGCAAATCTGACCCGTACAGGATAAGTGCGCCGAGGCGACCATAGTGCGCCGGCGACGGGCGCGGTTTGACGCCAAGCCGACCAATGGTCAACCCAGCCTCGAAGCCGCCTTGCTGCGTCCTCAACATCACGGTCATGCTACCACTAGCGAGACGGGCTTCAGAGGCCTAAACGGGACCCAATTAGGGGCTTCAGGGATAGGTAATAAGTCCCGACTCGGGCGCCTAGTCGGCCGATGCAAACGTAACCCTGTCCTGCTATCTTCACGGATATGAAAACCGGAGGACTCTCAGTCCTCGTGCCTGTCTTCAATGAGGCGGCGCTCTTAGAAGACACCTTGCTTCGCGTGCATCGGCACCTCGAGACCTTGCGCGCTTGCGGGACGCACGTCGAGCTGATAGCCGTCGACGACGGCAGTATCGACGCGACGCCTGCGATCCTGGCAGCCTTTGCCGGACGTCATCCCGGCTGCCTGACGATCCGTACCCACGCCCGCAATCAAGGCCTCAAGGCCGCCTTGCGAACCGGTTGTCTCGCCGTGCAGACCCCCTACACGATCGTGCTCGACTCCGATCTCAGCTATGCTCCGGAGACGATTGCAGCCTTGATGCGCGCGCTCGAAGCAAGCGGCGCGTCGCTGGTTCTTGCTTCACCGTACGCCGCCGGAGGCCGCGTTTCGGAGGTTCCCCCGCTGCGCCGGGCGGCGAGTTGGGGGGCGAACTGGCTGCTCTCGATGTGCGTCGGCGGCCGCATCAAGACGTTTACGGCGATGGTGCGGGCCTACGAAACCGTTCTGCTGCAACGCGCCGTGACCGCCGAGAGCCGGGGCGAGTTCAACGCCTGGGTAGTCGCGGAGGCGCTCCGCGAGGGGGCCTCCGTCGTTGAGGTACCGGCGCATCTTTCCTGGCCCGCCTCACGCCGGCTTGAGGTTTCGCGGCTCTCCGCGACCAAATTGCTCAGCCGCGCCGCCGACGTAATGGTCGTCGCCTATCAGTTGCTGCTCAGGAGCCGCCCCGCAGCGGTTGCTCAGCGGCGGCGCCACGCATGAGACTAGGACTTAAGACCTCCTTATTTCGGCGTCAGCCCCTTTCGGGGGAGTCGCTCACGCGATATAAAAAGAGAGTGACCAACATGGGCTTTCGCCCCGCCTTTGGACGTGCTAAATGATCGTCAACCTGTACGTCGACCACATGATGACCTCGCCCCCGGCGACATCCGAGGAGATCTGGAATTCGACGCGCGAGCACGCTCGGTTATGGTCGGACGCCGCGCATCGCGTCGGCTTGTCGCCCCAAGAGTACCAGGACTTCCGTAGCGCGCTGCTTGACGGCAAAGCTGTTTACGTCAGGCTGCCGCACCACTTGGATGCAATGGCCGGCGATCGCCACGGCTACATCTATGCCGTTCACAACGCTTACCTGCCGCAGACGGTCATGGGTTGGCGCGTGAAGCTGGCCGACGGCGCCGAGGTCTACGTCCCGCAGACGTGCGGTAACCTCTCCCTGCGTCGCGTTACCCCGGTCGTCGCCACGCGGCCCCATCTTGTTGCTGCAAAGAAAATCGCGTTCCAGCCGTCGGTCGCCGTTACGACACCGCCCGTTGCGGAAACGCCGGTTATCGTTACGCCGCCTGAGGCCGCTCCTGTCGCCGCCGCACCGGTCGTGGTACCCCCGGCCTCAACCAACTATGGTTGGCTGTGGGGCCTCCCGCTCGTTGGGGGCCTGATCACCCTAATCACCCACACCAACTCGACCCCGCCGCCGATTCCCCCCTGCAAGAACGGTTCGAATCAACTCAACGTCTGCCAAGGAACCACGTCCCACTAAAGTTCGCTCGAGCAGGAGCCAAGAGAGCGCCGTTTACCGGCGCTTTTTTGTTTGCTCCGAAATCGATGCAGCCTCATCGCCCTGCCCGGAAGTCGGAGCCGGCGACGAAGAGTCGTGCGATCGCCTCGAAGAGCAGCCGGTCGTCTTCTTCGAAGTGGTTCTCGATCGGGCTGTCGGCGTCCAAGACGCCGAAGACGTCGCCGCCATCGAGAAGCGGAACGACGATCTCCGAGCGCGACGCCGGGTCGCATGCGATGTGGCCGGGGAAGGCGCAGACGTTCGGAACGACGAGCGTCCGGCGTTCTGCCGCGGCGCGGCCGCATACGCCCGAATTCAGTGCAATCCGCGTGCACGCCGGCTTCCCTTGGAAAGGTCCGAGCACGAGTTCATCGCCCTTAAGAAAATAGAACCCCACCCAGTTCAGTGCGGCTCGCGACGCATAGAGCAGGGCTGCGAGATTAGCCGCGTTGGCGACGGCATCGCGCTCGCCGTCGATCAACGCACGACCTTGCTCGACGAGTGCTGCCGTATCGACCGAGTGCTGCCTCGAGCTCTGCATGTTTCGGAACATCGTCCTTCCGACTCGCGCAGCGGCCTTCCTAGAGGCCGGCTCTACAATCGGGGAACCGGGCGAAACGTTCAGCGAGGGCTCTCGCAAGCGAGCGCACCCCGCGCGATTGCGCGGAACGAGGGAGCACGTGGACGCATTTCAGCGGCGCAGAGCACGACAGGATTACCTAAGGAGCGGCGCGCATTTCTTCGTTAGGCTGAGGGCGGCACTCGGTTCAACCGAGCAGGGGCCGCTTTCTCATTTGAACTTTCCGGTCGTTGAGCGTGGCAAGGGGAAACGATGAATGCGGAACTCGGCCGCAAATTACGCATCTGTGTGACCCTAGTCGTGCTCGCCGGCTGCAGCAGCGGCGCAGCGCCGTCCTCCAGCCTGGTAGCGTCTGCGGCGCCCCACCAGAGCGCGGCAGAATTCATCGGCCTGTCATCCCCGCACGCTCGCACGATGGCCATGATGGCAATGACGAATGCCGCGCACAGGGTGCCGCGAATCCATTCAAACCGGGGAAAATCGTGGATGAAACCCGACACTGCGCTGCACGATCTTCTTTACGTTTCCGACCAGGGCTCCAACACGGTGGACGTGTACGAAGCCAACCGAGCCGTTCCTACTCTCTACGGGCAACTCACGGGCTTCGACTATCCTGAGGGCGACTGCAGCGACGCGGCTGGGAACGTTTACATCACGAGCTATTCCGGCTCGATCGTCGAGTATGCGCATGGCGGCACGACTCCGATCGATAGCGCTCAGAGTGGAGGGAATGCAATCGGCTGTGCGTACGACCCGACGACTGCGAACATTGCCGTTTCCAACCACAATTCGAATAGTGGCTCAGGCTTTGTCGTCGTCTTTTCAGGGGGTCTTAGCGGCTTGCAGATCGTGTACAGCTCGGACCTCGTATCCTTTTGGCCTCCGGCATACGACTCCAGCGGCAACCTTTATGTCGAGGGTTATACCGCCGGCGGGATCACGGTTTCTGAAGCTCACGCGGGCAGTACGTCTTTTAAGGATCTCACGTTGTCGGGCGGCGCGATCAACTTTCCCGGCGGTGTCGTATTTGACGGAAAGTACATCGTATTTTCCGACCAGAAGTTCGGTGGAAGTCAGAATACCGGTTTTTACCGGACCACGGTCTCGGGCACGACTGCGACGGTCGTCAGCAGCATCGTGTTAACCGACACCTGCTTTAACAGTTACACGGACATTATTCAGGCTGCAGTTACGATGAGAAAGGGCAGCCCGAACGGCATAGACGGCTCAAACATCTATTGCTCTGAAAGGGACGAGAACAACTTCGAATACTTCAATTACACGACCGGCGGCAATCCCGTCAAGACTATCCCGCAAGACATCGCACCCGAGGAGGGAATCGGCCAAACGTTCAGCCTGGCCGCCGGTCAGTGAGCGCAACTCAGCCAAGCGAAGCTGCCGATGTTTTCCTTACGCCGGAGCGGCAGTAGACTAAAAAGCCCGTGGCTGCGGGCTTTGGCAACTTTGGAGATGAGGGGACTCGAACCCCTGGCATCCAACTTGCAAAGCTGGCGCTCTACCAACTGAGCTACATCCCCGCGCGCGTCGGTATTTTGCGTGAAACTCGATTGTCTCCTCGTCACAGGCGATTCGTCGTTCCTGCGGCGTCACGCCCGCCTGCTCGACGCCTTGGCCGGATGCGGCCCGCGGGTCGAGACCTTGGCCGTCGACGAGCGGTCGCTGGGCGAGCGGCTAGAATTCGCTCTGGCGCAAGCCGCGTTCGTTGCCCGGTACCTAGCGGCTGCGCGGCTTTCGCCGGCGACGCGCTTCGATGCCCGAGCGATGCGCCGAGCCTTCAACAAGAGCCGCAGCACGTTTGCCCTCAAATCACGCCAGATTTCGGCGCGCATCGCCGCACGTACAAGCCGGCCCGATCTCGTTCTGCACATCTTCGGGCTATGCAGTCCGTGCGACGGTCCGGCCGATGTGCCGTACGCGCACTATCTCGATTACACGCGCGCGCTGGCGCGTCGAAACGATCGCAGCGAAGTCCCCGACGCCTTCGCAAAGGACGCTAGCGGCTGGATCGAACTGGAGCGGCGCGCGTACCAGGGAGCCCTCCGCCTCTTTACGATGAGCCAGCTGGTCCGGCGTTCGCTCATCGACGACTACGGCATCAGCCCCGATCGGATCGAGGTGGTCGGCGCCGGCGTCAATTTCGAAAGCGCCCGCGACGGCAAGACGTTTGGGTCGAAACGGCTATTGTTCAACGCCTCCGAGTTCACACGCAAGGGCGGCGACCTCGTACTGGCGGCGTGGCCGCTGATTCTGCGCGCCGAGCCGGCGGCGAAACTCGTGACTGTCGGAAGCCAGCTTCCCCGTCGCTTGGTGGGCGTCGACGACCGTGGCAGAGTGTCTCCCGCCGAGTTGTCGGCGCTCTTCAGGGACACCGACGTTGTGCTTGCGCCGGCCCTAGCCGACCCCTTCCCCGGTTTCGTGATCGAAGCGATGAACGCCGGTGTCCCGGCGCTCGTCTCGGAGCGCGACGCGATGCCTGAAATCGTCACCGATGGGGTCGACGGGGTCGTCCTTAAGGCGCAAACTCCCGAGCGGCTCGCAACGGAAGTGCTCGCATTGCTGCGCGACCCCGCTCGACTCGCACGCATCTCGGACGCAGGCCGCGAGACTGTCCGCTCGCGGCTAAACTGGGATCGGGTCGCAAACGCGATGATCGAGTCCCTGCGGCGGGCTTGAGCGAGCTAGCGCCGCAAGCCTTTCGTGGGCCATCCTGGGTTCGAACCAGGGACCTCATGCTTATCAAGCATGCGCTCTAACCAGCTGAGCTAATGGCCCGTAAGGGTTTCGCGGCGCTCGCCCTTTCGTACTCAGGTTTAACACAATTCCGGCCTGGTCCTGGACGTCGCTCTGACTCTCAGGCGACGCGGGCCGGGAATCAGACTAACCGAGAATTGGGCTAACTAGAGTGCCTCGGGTGGACTTAGGGCGACGCCTGCCGCGTCGCTGAGCGGGATCGTGGTGAGCAGCTTGCCGGTCGAATAATGGAATTCGTCGACTTCGTTGGCGCCTGTGTCGGCGACGTACAGGTACGTGCCGGATTTAGTGAATGCTGCGAACCCTCCTTGAGTCAAGCTACCGAACTGCCGGATCGGTTTCACAGTTCCGGCTTGAAAGACGTCGACGACATTATTGTCGACCACGACCAAGTCACCGCTCTTATCGAAGGTCATTCCATTGGGCACACCGACGACAAAACCGGTACTCACGCCCTTCGTCGAGCCAGGTGCATACTCGCTGATTTCACCGGCGCCCTTCGAATTACGCCACCCGACGTAAAGGTTATTGCTCGAATCGAGCGCGAGGGAGAGAACCGGGTCGTTGTTCCCGGGAAACGGGATCGAATACTTCGCTGTCGTGTGACCTTTCGCGAACACCTCAACGTTGCCCGACGCGCTATAGGTTATCTCGTAATTCGAGACGTAGACGGTCCCGTCGGTGCCGACCGCGACGTCCGTCGGATCGAACCCCGACCCCTCGAGCAGCGTTTTCGACGGCAGTGTTGCGCCCGACTTGAAGATGAGCACGGCGTTGCCGCTGCCGCCGTAGTCTGCAACGTAGAGCGCACCCTTCGAAACGAACATGCCTTCCGGGTAGTAAAGATGACCGGAGCTCCCGCCCCCAAGCGTCCGTATCACAGCGCCCGTGCTCGTATCGTATTCGGTAACGGTGTTCGCTAACGAATCGGACGCATAGAGCGTCGAGGCCGTGTCGGCAGACAAAGCCGGGTAGGCCGCAGGAATCGTTTGCAGCCTTGGCATTACAGCGGCCGTTCCAGAGCGAACGTTCGATGCAGGGCCGATACCGTCCGCCGAGCCAGGCGAAGCCTGCCCTGCTCCCGCGCAACCTGCGAGCAAAGCCGCCACGGCGAAAAGAATGGGCGCGCCCGTTCGGTAGCGCAGACGCACCCGATTGAAAAATAAAACCATAACCGGCCTCCGTCCGTGCAGTCGAAGCTAGGAACTTTGCGACGCGGAACCGCGATGTCCTACCCGCGTGTCGTCCGCCCCGCCGGGTTCGACCACTTCTTTGTCGGCCCCGGGAAAGTTTCGATCTGATGGGTTCCGGCTCATGTACGTCCAACCTCGACGAAGGCGATCGATATGGATGAAATTACGATTGAAGCGGTCCGGAGCGCGACGGACGAAGTACGGGACTTGATCGGCGAGCTGGATCGAACGCTGGCGCTCGAGTATTCTGCCGAGCAACGTCACGGATTGTCGCTAGCGGCGATCTTCGAACCGCACGTGCGATTCTTTCTCGCACGCCTTGACGGCCTGGCCGCTGGCTGCGGTGGCGTCGCGTTGTTCGGGTCGTTCGGAGAAGTCAAGCGAATGTACGTGCGCGATGACGTGCGCGGGCGAGGAGTTGGGCGGGCGTTGCTGTCACGAATCGAGTTGGAGGCGAAAGCGAACGGCCTCGGTCTCCTGCGCTTGGAGACCGGAGACCGGCAATTTGCCGCCATCCGGCTCTACGAGCGTGACGGATTTCGGCCTTGCGACGCCTTTGGCGACTACGCCACGATGACGCCGCAAGCGATCGCGACCAGCGTCTTCCTCGAAAAGCAGCTTCACTAGGGGCGGCCGCGCTCCATCAAATCATCGCGACGTATTTTTTCAGGATCTCGTCGTCTTTCTTTTGCTGCTCGACGGCCATGTCGCGCAGGATGTTCATCTCGCGCAGCAGTTCGGCACGGACGGCTTGAGCGTTGTCGAAGTCGCTCTTCATCTGGTCGATGCGCGCCTGCTGCAGCGCCTCGCGCTCGTGGAGCTTTAGCAAGAGCGCTTCGGTGCGCCGCGTCAGCTCCTCGGCGACCGTCGCCGCCGTGTCGGGCGTCGCCTCGGCCGTGTCATCGAGAGGCCCATCGGTCTTGCCGCCCGGCGTGCCGGGCTCGCGCGCGGCGCCGGCCGAACGAACGGCCGCCTTGCCGTGGGCGGGTTTGGCCGGCGTGCCGGCGCTGACCGCGATCATGCCTAGTCCTTGATCGTCTTGATGAACTCTTTGAGTATTCCGATGTCGGCTTCGCGTTGCTTCATCGCTACGTCGCGCAGCGTGTTCATCTCGCGCAGTTGCTCGGTCTTCTCGTCCTCGGCCTCATTGAAAAGCAGCGTCTGATCTTCCATGTCGAGGTTGTGGCGCATGTTCTCTGCATTGAGGCCAAGCTGCGCCCACTCGTATGCCTCGTCGAGCTGTTGTTGCGCAGCAATCGTCGGATCGGTGTTCGGCGAGATGTTGCCCCCATTACCCGCGGTGCCGTTCGAAAAGGCGGTGCCGACGAGGTTGCCGGCGGCTTCGATCGGATTTCCGGTGGTCACCAATGTTGCGAGTCCGTTGAAGACCCCGCCCAAGACGTTCATGCTCTGCTCCTGGTCGATGCTTGAGAAAAATGCTCCGTCGCCGGGTTATCACGCCGGAATGGGGGACGCCTAGCCTGCGATGTCGGCGCCGTCCGAGGCGCCGCTCGAAGCAAGGCTCGAGCTTGGATCCACCATCGAGGCCATCTGCTGGTTGTCCGCACCCATCATCGTTCCGATCGCGCTGCTCGGGCCGGCTTCGCTCGTGAACGTCACGGGCGACCAGTTGTTGGGGGTGAAGGCGGGAATCTGCAATGGCGGATCCATCAAGCCCGAGCCCGAGGCCGTACCCGTGCTGCCGGACTGCAGCGGTGGTGCGGCCGTTACCGGGGGCGCAGCGAGCGCATTCGGCGCCTGCGCCGCCGCGGTGGTTCCTTGCGCCGCTGCGTTTGCAAGCTGTTGCGGCGCGGCTTGGGCCAATCCGCGCAATCCGTTCACCTGCGCGGCTTCGGTGCCCCGCTCCGCTAGCAGCTGTTCTTGCGCGTCGCCTCCGATCTGAGCGTAGTGCTTGAGCACTGAATCCGCGTAGCCCAGCGTTTGGCCGTCGCTCCAGGTCGTCTGGGTTCCCGTGGCGGTCGGACTTCCTGCGTTATACGCGGACAACGCCGCGCGCACGTCGCCGCCGTAGCTTTTCAACAAACTTTCCAACATGCCGGCCGCGTAGTCGGCGTTTTTGGCGGGATCGAGCGCCGATGCGCTGCGCGCGAAGGCGTGATAGCGGTCGTCGATTTGAAAGAGACCGTGACCGTGCCCGCCGTCGCCGACGACGTTGGCGCCGGAGTTGCTTCCCGGGCCGCCTGTCTCTTGCGCGGCGACCGCGCCGAGCAAGCGCGGGTCGAGCCCGTGGGCTCGAGCGGCCGCTTCAATCTGCGTTGCATAGCGAACGCCTCCAAGTGGATCCATCGCACTCTCGCTCCTCCGAACGCCCTATCCCACAGGGGCGGCGCGCGACAAGTCCGCAGTCTAGCCGGCCGGCCATCGACAAACGTCGGATCTGCACATGCTCGCGCCCAGGACCCCGGTCGCGTTGACAAGGGGGGTAGCGGTCCCTATTATTGGGTGGTTGCGTTAGGGTGGGGGTCGCGGCGTGAGGACGTCGGAGGGAAAAATCGACGTCGGCAGCGTGCTCGTCGCGGGTCGGGAAATCGACGTGCGCGAGCAAATCGGGTTGCCGCCGTCCGAGACGCTGTCGTTCTTGGGGCCGGCTAAGGTCGCTCTGACCGTCCGGAAGCTGGCCGAAGGGCTCGAACTTGAGGGGACGGTCGATGTCGAAGCGATCGGAACCTGTGGCCGCTGTCTCGACGACCTGCGCTTTCCTTTGCACCTCGACGTCGAGGAACGCGTGGAGGCGGAGGCCGAACGGTCCGAAACGCTCGGCGAGAGCAACTTGCTCTCCGGTGACGAACTCGACCTGAGCGATCTGATCCGCCAGCTGATCGACTCGGCGCTGCCCATGGTGGTCCTCTGCGCGGAGGATTGTCCCGGTCTCTGCCCGACCTGCGGCCGAAAGCGCGACGGCTCGTGCACTTGTCCCCCGCCTACGGAGTAGCTATGGCCAACCCGAAATGGAAGACCCCTCGTTCGAAGACGCGCAGCCGCCGGGCTGCCAATTGGAAGCTCAACCCGGTGACCTTGGTCGAGTGCCCGCAATGTCACGCTGCACGGCGACCGCACTTCGTTTGCCAGAACTGCGGATTCTACGACGGCCGCAAAGCCATCGAGCCGCGCGAAGAGCACGCAGCACATTCACACGGCTAAACCGTCCAACGGGTCGATCGGACCGCACGGCGCTCGCATCGCTGGCGTCGGTCACTTCGCCCCCGAGCGCATCGTCTCCAACGCCGACTTCGAGCGCACCCTCGACACCTCGAACGAGTGGATCGTCACGCGCACGGGAATGCGCGAGCGCCGCTACGCTCCGCCGGAGATGGCGTCAAGCGATTTAGCTACCGAGGCCGCGCGCCATGCGCTCGTGCGAGCGGGATTGGAAGCCACGTCGATCGACTGCTGGATCGTCGCGACCGTCACTCCGGACTACCAGTTCCCGGCAACCGCATGCATCGTCGCATCCAATCTCGGTGCGGCCGGCACGGCCGCTTTCGACATCGAGATCGCCTGCAGCGGCTTCATCTACGCGCTCCCGATGGCCGCCAGCTTCATTCGCGCCGGCGTTTTCCGCCGCGTGATGATCGTCGGTGTCGAAACGCTTTCGCGCATCCTCAATCCGAACGACCGCAACACCGTCATTCTCTTCGGGGATGGCGCGGGGGCGGCCGTCCTCGAACGGAGCCCGCCGGGCCACGACTCGTTTCTCGGCTGCGATCTCGGAGCCGACGGCGAGAACCCCGAACTGCTCTACGTTGCCGGCGGCGGCTCGCGCCGGCCGCTCACGGCCGAGGGCATCGCGCACGGCGAACAGTTCGTCAAGATGAGCGGGCGCGAGATCTTCAAGTACGCGGTCAACAAGATGGTCGAATCGGCGCACACCGCGTTGGCGCGCGCCAACCTCACCACGCACGACGTCGACTGGATGGTCCCGCACCAGGCCAACCGCCGCATCATCGAAGCGGCCTCCAAGCGCCTCGAAATCCCGCTCGAGCGCGTCGTCATCAACATCGAGCGCTTCGGGAACACGTCGTCGGCTTCGATACCGATCGCCCTGTCGGAGACGATCGAGCGCGATATCCTCAAAGACGGCGACGTCGTGGTTTTTACGGGTTTCGGCGGCGGCCTCTCGTGGGGCTCGGTCGTATGGCGCTGGACGACGCTCGGCAGGACGCTCTTGAGCGAAGCCTGAGGTGCGCGTCGGCGCCGTTTTCCCGGGGCAGGGTTCGCAAAGTGTCGGTATGGGCGGCGCCATCGCGGCTTGCTCGCCGATCGCCGCGGACTTGTTCGCGCGCGCGAAGCGCGTGCTCGGCTACGATCTGCAGGCGCTGGTCCGTGACGGTCCCGAGGACGTGCTGCGCGAGACGCGCTTTAGCCAGCCGGCGATCTTTGTCGTCAACTACGCGCTGGCCGCGGCCGCAGGTGGGGACTTGCAGACCGTCGCGAGCGCGGGTCACTCGTTCGGCGAATTCTGCAGCCTGACGCTGGCCGGCTCGCTCGATTTCGAAGAAGCGCTGGCCCTCGTCAACCGGCGTGGCCTCGCCATGCAGGATGCGGCAGAGCGAGCCCCCGGCGCGATGGCCGCCATCCTCGGATTGGATGCGGAACGCGTGCGCGAGGCCGTCGCCGGCGCCGGTCCCGAGGGCCGCGCGCAACTGGCCAACTTCAACGCGCCGGGCCAGATCGTGATCAGCGGGGACCGCGACGCCGTCGCACGTGCCGGAGCGCTGGCAACGGCGCTCGGCGCCAAGCGCGTGGTGCCGTTGAACGTCTCGGGCGCATGGCATAGCGCTCTGATGGAGCCGGCCCGCGAAGCCTTTGTCCCCTGGATCGAGCGTGCCCCCATCGAGCTGCCGTCCTTCACGGTGATCTCCAACGTCGATGCCCAGCCGTACCGCGATGTCGCGACGATTCGCCGCAACCTGATCCGCTCGGTGAGCTCCGAGGTGCAATGGCATGCCACGGCTCAGCGGCTGCTGGCGGAAGGACTCGACTTGGTCGTTGAGTTCGGCGGGTCGCCCGTCCTGACGCCGCTCATGCGCCGAATGGACGGCGTGCCGGCCACGCTTCATGTGGGCGACGAAGGCGGCCTCACGAAGCTAGCTCGGATGCTCGAAGCGAAGCAAGGCGTGGCCACGGGACCGTGAGCCTGGCAGGCACGGTTGCCCTTGTAACGGGGGCGAGCCGGGGAATAGGACGGGCGATCGCCATTGACTTGGCGCGCGCCGGAGCCGATCTGGCCATCCTCGGACGCCACCAGCCGACCCTCGATGAAACAGCCGCGGCGGTGCGCTCGGCACGCCCCGCGACCGTGGTTCATAGCGAGGTCTGCGACGTGACCGACGCCGCCGCGGTCGAGCGCGCCGTCGCCGGAACGCTCTCGGCCCTGGGCCGCATCGACCACGCCGTGGCCAACGCCGGCCAAGCGCTGGACGGATTGATCGTTCGAGTCAAGCCTCCCGAGCTCGAGGCCGTGCTCGCGGTGAATCTTAAATCCGCGTTCTACCTCGTCTCGGCGGCGGCTCGCCCGATGATGAAGCAGCGCTACGGCTCGATCGTCCTGGTATCAAGCATCGTGGGCTTGGCCGGGAACGCAGGGCAGACGGCGTACGCCGCCGCCAAAGCCGGGTTGCTCGGACTCGCAAAGTCGGCAGCGAAGGAATTGGGCTCGCGGAACATAAGAGTCAACGCCGTTGCGCCGGGCCTGATCGAAACCTCGATGACGGAAGCGATGCCCGAGCGGGCGCGTGCCCATTACCTTGCCTCGATCGCGCTTGGACGTTCGGGCAGCCCGGAAGATGTCAGTGGAGTCGTCACCTTCTTGTGTTCTGACGCGGCCCGGTACGTGACCGGTCAGACAATCGTGGTCGACGGCGGTTTTCTTATGTAGGGTTGGCGCGCAGAGCGCACAGGAGATCCATGGCGGAAACGACTAGCACGACCTTCGATAAGGTCAAGAAGATCATCGTCGAGCAGCTTGGTGTGGACGAAGCTGAAGTCACGCCGGAGGCATCGATCACGGACGACCTCGGCGCGGACTCGCTCGACCAGGTCGAGCTCGTGATGGCCTTCGAGACCGAGTTCAATATCGACATCCCGGACGAGGAAGCGGAAAAGATCAAGACCGTCGGCGACGCCGTCAAGAAGATCGAAGAAACGGCTCCGAAGGCCTAGGCATCCAGACTTGTACGCACCCCCGGTAGGCGGGCCGGTTCCGCATGCTTGAGGCCCTGACCGAGCGGCTCGGAGCAGTCTTCACGCGGCTCGCCGGCCGCGGACGTCTTTCCGAGTCCGACGTCAACGAGGTCGCGCGCGAAGTTCGCATTGCGCTGCTCGAGGCCGACGTCAACCTCGCGGTCGCCAAGGACTTCGTCGCGCGGGTCAAAGAGCGCGCCGTCGGCGCGGACGTCCTCGCCTCGCTCACCCCGGCGCAATCGGTCGTCAAGATCGTCCACGAGGAGCTGGTCAGCCTGATGGGCGGCGCGCAGGCGCGGCTGCAGTTCGCCGACGCACCGCCGACGGTCATCATGCTCGTGGGCTTGCAAGGCTCGGGCAAGACGACATTTGCCGGCAAGCTTGCGCTGCGGCTCAAGGAGCAGGGGCGCCGTTCCTTGCTGGTCGCCGCGGACGTGTACCGTCCGGCAGCCATCGAGCAGTTGCAGATGCTCGCCAAGCAGATCGATCTTCCGGCCTTCGCCCAAGACACGCGCAAGCCGGTTGCGATCGCCCGAGCGGGCGTCGAGGAAGCACGGCGGCTTGGCATCGCGACGGTCATCATCGATACGGCCGGCCGCTTGCAAATTGATGAAGAGCTCATGAGCGAGCTCGACGAGCTCAAAGCAGCCACCAAGCCGCGCGAGATCCTGTTCGTCGCCGACGCGATGACCGGACAGCAGGCCACGACCGTCGCCAAAGTCTTCAACGACCGGCTCGGCATCACGGGCATCGTCCTGACCAAGATGGATGGCGACGCGCGCGGCGGAGCCGCACTATCGATCTATCAGGTCACGGGCGCTCCCATCAAGTTCGTGGGCGTCGGCGAAAAATTGTCGGCGCTCGAAGCGTTCCATCCCGATCGGCTTGCCTCGCGCATTCTGGGCATGGGCGACGTGCTGACGCTGATCGAGAAGACGCAGAGCGTCTACTCGCTCGAGCAAGCCAAGGCGCTCGAGCAAAAGCTGCGCAAGAACGACTTTACGCTCGACGACTTCCTCGACCAGCTTCGGCAAGTCCGTAAGATGGGTTCGATGAGCGAGCTCATGAAGATGATCCCGGGGCTCTCAAAAGCCTTGCCCAAAGACGTTGAGATCGACGAGCGCGACGTCAAACGCGTGGAGGCGATTATCTGCTCGATGACGCGCCGCGAGCGCGCCCGTCCCGACGTTCTCAACGGCTCGCGACGGCGGCGCATTGCGCTGGGCAGCGGCACGCAGGTCAACGAGGTAAACCGGCTCATCAAACAATTCGAAGCTTCCCGCCAGATGATGAAGCAACTCGGCGGTAAACGGCCCCGGCTACCTTTTGGAGCTGTGGGCCGTTGATAGGCTCGCGACCAGTTATTCGCGAGCGCACGTAATGAAAGAGAACGACGGCCCCACATGGTGAAGATCCGCCTGCGGCGCATGGGCGCCAAGAAACAACCGACCTACCGATTTATCGTTACCGATGCGCGCTCGCCGCGCGATGGCCGTTTCATCGAAATCCTCGGCCACTACAATCCGCGAACGCAACCCAAGACGATCGTCGTCGACGAGGAAAAAGTCAAAGAGTGGCTCGGTAAAGGCGCGCAACCGAGCGATCCCGTGCGCCGCCTCTTGGCCGAACGAGGTTTGGTCGAGCGCGGGCACGTGCCGGTTACCAAGCGGGCGCCGAAGGCCCGAAAAGATGGCTAAGCCATGAGCGCCTTCGACGACGAGTTTGGTCTTTTCGGAGATGAGAGCGGCGAAGAAGACGAACGCCGCTCGACCCTGGGGGCGCGTTCGATCGCGAGCGGTGAAACGATCATCGACGAGATCGAGCCTGAGGACGAGGCCGCACCGCGCCGCCGGCGGGGAAGCCGCCCCGAGAAGCGCGAGCCGCTCGATGGGACCATCCGGCGGCGATTTGAAAAACCGCAGCGGCCGCCGCTCGCCGAGGAGATCGCGCTGCCGCGCGCGGTCGAGCTGCTGAGCTTTCTTGCGAAGAAACTGGTGGCAAAGCCCGACGCGGTCGCCGTCGAGCTCCACGCGGATCCCAAAGGCCCGGTGCTCGAGTTGGAAGTCGATCCGGGGGATCTCGGAAAGGTCATCGGGCGCGGAGGCCGCGTCGCGCAAGCGCTGCGCACCCTCGTTCGCGCTGGAGCCGAAGGCCGCGTCACGGTGGATATCATCGACGTCGACGAGGAAGAAGAAGCCGCGGACGATGAGCCTGAAGAGGTCAACGGAACCCAGTAACGGCCGCGCGTTTGATTGAGCGCATCGCGATCGCAACGGCGTTTGCCGGGATCGCGGATCTCCTGTCCAAGCGTGCGGTGCTGGCTGCGCTTCCCCTCGGCGGCCGGCGACCCCTGATCGAACATCTGGTTTGGCTTGTCGACGCGCGCAACGTACGTGGGGCGATGGATCTTTTCGGTGCGCCCCCCGGCGTGATGATCGTGCTCGCCTTGCTCACGCTCGCGGGCCTGGCGTGGTGGCTGCACGCCGTTCTGCCGGTGGCGCCGCTCGTCCAAGTCGGCTACGGTCTGGTCGCCGGCGGTGCGCTCGGGAATATCGTCGACCGCGTCGCACACGGCTACGTCGTCGACTTCATCTTGCTGCGGGACTTCTACGCGTTCAACCTGGCCGACGTCGCCATCACCGGCGGCCTGGGCGCGATCGCGCTTGCGCTGCTGCGTCCGAGGCACCGCGCGTGAACCGCGTCGCCGTCGCCCAGCTGGCCGGCGTTTTCGGCGTCCGCGGGGCGTTCAAGTGCCGTCCCACACCGGCCGGCGAAGGGACGCTGCGGGTCGGCGGCAGTTATGCGTTAGCGCAGGAGGGCGGCGGACGCCGGCTCGACTTGATCGAGCTGCAGCGCCATCGAAAGCACACCATCGCGCGCTTCGCGGGCATCGGAGACCCGGAAACGGCTGCCGCCCTGGTGGGCCATATCCTGTACGCCGAGCGGGCTGAGATCGAGCTCGGGCCCGACGAATACTTGGTCGATGACTTGATCGGCCTTCAGCTTGCCGACGACGCCGGCCGGGCGCTCGGGACGGTTGTCGCAGTCGAGCACTTTCCAGCGCAGGACTGTCTGGTCGTCGAGCCCGGCGGCTCGCGCGTGCCGCTCGCCAAGGCGTTCCTGCGTTCGATCGACCTCGGCTCGCGAACGATCGTTATGAGCCTGCCCGAGGGGATGCTGGAGCCGGCGGACGCGCCCGAAGCAGGGCGCCGGCGACCTGGCGCGCGATCCGGTCGATCGCCGGATTTGGGTTCGCCGCGGAAGCGCTGAGGGCGGCGCTTACACGCGCCTGCACCGCGCCCGTGCAGTCGTAGCCGACGGTTTCCAGGCCAAGGCCGGCGGGCTTCTTCGCGTCGCCCTGCACGAGGTCCAGCGTCGCCGTGTAAAGCCGGATTGTCCTGGGATTTGCCTTGCACAGAACGGCTGCCTGGGCGGGGACATCCGCTGGATTTACGGGCAGGTAAGCCGCATCGATCCCCGAGGCTCGCAGTGCCACGATCAGGGCAGTGGCGGCGTAGCTGCGTTCGGGGTCGGGCGCGTCGCCGTTGACGGTCGCGATCAACCAGCGTGGCGCCGGCGTCGGTGACGGAAGCGGCGTTGCCGGCACCCGCGCAACGCGCCCGGTGGGCGGGTGCGTGGGGCCGACCGTGGGCAGGTTGGCCGGCGCGTTCGGTTGCTGGGCGACCGAAAGGACCCCCGCAGCGTTGCCGCCGGTCGCTTGCGGGCGCGGCTCGCCAAGTCCGGTCGTCGGGGTCACGGCAGGCGAGGGGCTAGGCCCCGGCGTGCCCCGCTTGAGGTGCGAAAACGCTCGGGAAAGGTTCGCTTGGTTTGACTCGCCCTTCGTCGGCTCGGCCGACGCGCTGGGGTAGCTCTCGGGCAAATCGTAGTTGCCGAGCGCCCGGCCGGCGTGGTTGAGGATGGCCTGGCGCAGCACGTCGGCTTGCGCGACGGCATCGCCGTAGGTGCGCACGAAGGCCGTCGTACTGTAGACCATGCTGCCGCTGTACGTGCTGACGACTTGCGCGATCAGCGAGGTATCGGCGCCGAGCGGCGTGACGTAGCCGGTAATGTAGTAGTCGGCGCCGATCGCCTTGGCCGCTTCCAGGTACTTGCTGCGTTGCGTCCCCGGCGTGGCCGGCTTGACTACGACCCCGCCGCCTTCACCAAGCTTAGTCGAGATCAACACCGCAAGGTTAGCCCCGATCTCAGGGTCGGCTCCCCCGCCGACGACGAGCGGATAGACGACGACAATTGGAGCTGGAAAGGGGTTGATCGCGCCCACGAGCGCAAGCGCCCCCAGCAGGACGAATAGGATCGGGCGGAGCTTCGCGAGCGCGATCATGCCGGATGACCCGCGCCGATGCGCTCTTCGGATCCGAGCCGGTGACCGGTCGTTGATTCGAACCACTGCGCGTTGAATTCGGCACCGAAGAGAAAGATCGTTGCCATATAGTAAAACCACAGCAGCAGCACGGTGACGGCGGCGAGGGCCCCGTAGACGTGCCGGTAGTCGACATGCGTCGAGTACACCGCGAAGGCGACCTGGGCAATCCCCCAGCCGACCGTCGTGACGATCGCTCCCGGCAGGGTGAAAGCTGGGCTGAGCCTTCGGTTCGGCAGGAAGGTGTATAAAATCACCGTCACCACCAGAATGAGAACCAGCGTGGTTACCTGCGCGGCCACCTGGGACCATGTGGCCGAATACCGGAACCCGCCATCTTGGACGATGAACGCGACGAGGACGGGCAGCGCCGTGGCGACGAGGAAGATGATCCCGAGAATCGGGAGCATCACGACTGCTATGAGAATGTCGTGCACGAGAGGGCGGTCGTGAGGAACGTTCAGCGCGCGGTCGAGGGCATACGCCAACCCTTGGAAGAGGTTTTTACCGGACCACACGAGCGCCACCAGCGCTACCGCCCCGGAGATGCCTCTGAACGCGACGATGTGGCGCAGGTTGGAAACCAAGATCGCTTGCACGTTCGGCGCGAGCGATGAAATCAGCGCTAGTGCGCGCGCCTGACCCGCCTGGTCTCCGTAGATGAAAGCGAGCACTGCAACCGCCAGCGTGATCAGCGGAAAGATTGCAAAGAGTGCGTTGAACGCGACCGCCTGGGCCAGAAAGGCGCATCCGTCGAGCGAGAAGCGCTTTCCGGCACCGCGAAATACCGTCAACAGCCGGTTCATGTCAACGTGCCGGCCGTCCTGACGCCGCCCGTGGTCACGGTGCTCATCGATGGAAAGCCGGTCACCGCATCGATACCGGCCGTACTCGTGGCCGGGACGGTCGCAGCCCCGCTCGATCCGTACGCGCTGCTGATCGCCCGTCGGGTCGATTCGGACCAAGCGGCGGGGCGCATCACGTTCGAACGTGACGGAAAGGTGTTCACGATCGTCCTTGGCTCGTCGCTGGCCCGTTCCGGCGCATCGGCCGAAGCGTTGCCCATCGCACCGTACCTGCGCGACGGCCAACCAATTATCCCGCTCGCAGCGCTCGCGCGCTCGCTCGGTGCGGCCGTCAGCTATCAGGCACCGGCTCACCTTCTCGAAATCCGGCTGCCTCCGGCGGCGCCGATCGAAAGCATGACGCCCTTCTCCGGACCCTTCTCGCGAGCGCCGGCCCCGAACCCAAGCGCCACGCTGCGGCCGCCTGCGGCCGCGACTTCACCATCCGGCATCCCGCGCCCGCGCCGCACGCCGATCCTGCTCGACGAGCCGCCATAGAGCACGCAGAGAATTGCCTGCCCGCGGGGAAACAAAGCGCATGGCAAAAATCGCATGGTTTGGAACGGGGATGATGGGCAGCGGTTTCGTCGAGGCGCTCTTGCGCCGCGGCGAGCGCGTCGCCGTCTGGAACCGTACGCCCGAAAAGACCCGACTCCTCGAGGCGCTTGGCGCGACCGGCTTTGCCGATCCCAGCGAAGCCGCGCGCGGCGCCGATCGAATTCACATCATGCTCTCGGACGACGCAGCGGTCGACGCGTTGCTGGACCGGATCGCGAGCGCGATCGCGCCGAGCGCGATCGTCATCGATCACACGACCGTCGCGCCGCGGCCGACGGCCGCTCGCTTCGAGCGCTGCGAGCGCGAGAGCATCGCCTTCTTGCACGCGCCGGTCTTCATGTCGCCGCAAATGACGCGCGAAGGGAAGGGCATCATGCTGTGCTCCGGGCCGGCGGAGCGTTTCGAGCGCGCGCGCAGCTTCTTGGCCGCGATGACGGCCGATCTGTGGTATGTCGGCGAGCGGACCGACAAGGCTGCCGCTCTCAAGCTGTTTGGCAATCAGATGATTTTCTTCATCACGGCCGGGCTCGCGGATGGTTTCGCGCTGACGCGCAGCGTCGACTTGCCGCCCCGCGAAGCGTTCGAGTTGTTCTCGCACTTCAAACCTGCCGCCACGATCGACTTTCGCGGGAAGAAGATCGCCGAGGGCGATTTCAGCTCGTCGTTCGACCTTACGATGGCCCGCAAAGACGCACGTTTGATGCTCGAAACGGCGCAGGCAGGCGACGTCGAGCTGCACGTTCTGCCGGCGATTGCGAGATGGATGGACGAGACGATCGAGCGCGGCTACGGCGACCGTGACCTCGCCGTTCTCGGGGCCGACGCGGTCCCAGTGCGAGCGTAATGCCGTGCGTCCTGTGGCGAGGGCGATCCTTGCGTTCGTGCTGCTCGCAATGAACGCAGGCGGGGCCGGCGCCCAAAGCAGTTCGGGAGCAGACCGCGATGCGGCGGTCACCGCCGTGCAAGCCGACCGCGCGGCGAACGCATACACCTTCAGCGTGACGATCCGCAGCAACGATACCGGGTGCGACCACTACGCCGACTGGTGGGAAGTCATGAGCGAGGACGGAAAGCTGCTGTATCGCCGCGTCTTGCTGCACGATCACGCCGACGAACAGCCCTTTACCCGCGACGGCGGCCCCGTCCCGGTCGACGCATCGCGAACGGTCGTCGTGCGCGCGCACGTTCATCCAACCGGCTATTCGGGAAAAGCGATGCGCGGCAGCGTAGACGGCGGGTTCAAGAGCGTGACGCTGCCTCCCGGCTACGCCGCGGAGCTGGCCAAAGAGGCGCCGCAACCGCCCCCCTGCTGACGGCGAGCCCTTCCTAGGGATCGGTTAGTTGCTGAAGTCCTCGACGAAGATCTCGGAGTCGCCACTGCGCACCGCGGCGATTCCGATCTTGCCGTAGTTCGGCTCGAGGATGTTGGAGCGGTGTCCGCTCGAGTTCCATAGCGCGCGCGAGGCGTGGCTCTCGTCCTGGTCCAGGGCCATGTTCTCGCCCGCGTACTGATAGCGAACGCCGGCGCGCTCCATGCGATCGAACGGCGACAAGCCTTCGGGCGAATCGTGGCTGAAGTAACTTCGTGCGACCATGTCGAGGGCGTGGGCGCGGGCCAGCTCGCACAAGCGCGGATCGAGCACCAAGGTGGTTAGCCCCTGCGCTTGGCGCGGGGCGTTGACGTCGCGCAGCATCGCTTGCACGTCGGTCCAGATCTGATGGGCGGCAAGGTCATTCCAATCGGCGCCCGCGCTGCGCCGAACGGCCGGGCGGCCCGTCAACGGAACGACCTGCGGATGCGAGATGCCGTCAGGGAATCCGAGGTCCACCGTTGCGAGTAGCATTGCATGGAATATCGGAAAGCCAGCATCGGAATTATGGGTCCGAGCCCCATTTCGAGCGCGGGTGCGACCGTCGTCACAACCGATTCAAATGACGTTTGGATTGCCGCCTGTGATCGAGGTCGCAGTTGCCGGCGGCGGGCTAGATCAAAGGTTGCCGCGCTTCCCTTGCTCCTCTTCGATCGCGACGAAAAGCGCTTTGAAGTTGCCTTTGCCGAACGACATGCTCCCGCGCCGTTGGATGATTTCGAAAAAGACCGTCGGGCGGTCTTGCAGCGGTTTGGTGAAAATCTGCAGCATGTATCCCTGGTCGTCTTTGTCGACCAGGATGCTCAGATCGCGCAGGACGCCGGTTGCTTCATCGATGCGTCCGACGCGCGCTTCGAGTGCATCGTAGTATGAGGAAGGCGTCTCGAGAAACTGCACGCCGTTGTCGCGCAGCGCTTGGACCGTCTTCAAAATGTCGTCGGTCGCGATTGCCACGTGCTGCACGCCCGCACCGTGATAGAAATCCAGGAACTCCTCGATCTGTGACTTCTTGCGGCCTTCGGCCGGCTCGTTGATCGGAAACTTGACGCGCCGCCGCGCGTCGGAGACGACCTTTGAACGAAGCGCCGTAAACTCGGTCGAGATGTCGTTGTCGTCAAACGAAACCAGCTGAGTGAAACCGAAGGCCTTCGAATAGTACTGGGCCCACCAGTCCATCTCGTTCCAGCCGACGTTGCCGACGACGTGATCGATGGCGCGTAGGTCAGGCCGGCTGGGCGCCGCCGGTTCCCGAGCGAGCGGAACGAAGCCCGGCAGGAACACGCCGCGATAGCCGGCGCGCTCGACGAAGGTATGAACCGTGTCACCGTACGAGCCGACCGTTGCGAGGATCGCCGTGCCGTGCTCGTCGCTGCTTTCGGCGGGCTGCGCGATGGCGTGCGCACCGTTTTCAACGGCCGTGGCGAATGCGGCGCGCGCGTCCGGGACGGACAGCGCGACGTCGCGTATGCCATCGCCGTGCAAGGCGACGTGCTGAGCGATCGCACCGTCGGGGCCGAGCGCGCTCGTCAACACGAAACGTAGTTGGTTCTGTACGAGAAGGTATGAGGCGCTGCCGCTTCTTCCCGTCTCAGGGCCAGCGTAGCCGGCGATCGTGAAACCGAAGGCCGTCGCATAATAATGCGCTGCCTGCTTGGCATTGCCGACATAGAAGTGCAGGTGATCCCAGTCAAGTTCCTGGAGCGCCGCATACCGGTCGCTGATTTGGGTAGCCAACGAAATCCCTCCGCCGCCGTGAGCGGTCCTCACTAAGGGCTTGGCGGTAGGCGCCCCCGCTTCCCGCGTCGCGCGGTCGTTACGCTACCCGCTGCCGCAGGTCGACGAACGTGCCGATCGACGGCAGGCCCAAGTTGGCGCGAATCATGTTGATGAGGATGCAGCCTTGCTCGATCGCATCGTCGAGCGCGACGTGGGTATGCGGCAAGCCTTGATCGATCCAGTTCGCTGGGAGCTGCCGCTTCCCGACTTGCCGGTATTGCCGCTTCATGACGGCCGCGGCGTAGCTGCGAAGGTCGAGGCTCGCAAAACCAACCGGGCTCTCACCGAGTTCGCGCTGGAAGTAGTAGTAGATAAACGTGAAATCGAATCCGCTCGGCGCGCCGCAAACGATCGGCCTTCCATACCGGCGCATCTCGTCGAGCCAGCCCTTGCAATCGACCATCGCCGCGCGCGTCGATACGAGCCCTTCGCGCGACCGGTGGAAGGATGCGACGTTCTCGGGCTGCGCCCACCACTGCATGGTGCGCTCGTCGATCCCCGCGCCCGGCAGCAGCTCGAGGTTGCGCGCGAACGTTCCGACCAGTTGCTTATCGACCGTAAAAGCGGCCATGCCGAAGCTCAACATGGAAAACAGCCCGGGGCACGGACCGTTGGCTTCAATGTCGGTGGAAACGTAGAGTTCGGGAGCTGGGCCTTGGTTTTCGATACGCCCTTCTTAGCCGGACACGGTGCGCGAGCCCTTTGGGTCGCCTGCAAAGGGGTCACGAAGCGGCGGTCCGATCCCCAGGAGAAGCGGGAACCTTCCCGGCACTACCTGTCCGTGAGCGCGCTATCGGCGTTTTTGGCCGAGTCGATCGACGACGCCGGGCTTTTTCCGCCGGCGCAACTGTCGATGATCGACGCGCTGGCCGCACACGAGCGCTACGAGGCGAGCCCCGAGTACTGGATGATCGGCCGCTTCATCGCGCCGGCCGCACGAGCCGGAGAGTTGATGCAGCGCCTCGAGAGCGCGCCGCATCCGTTGAGCACGAGCTTTGTGCTCGACGGGGTCGAGAGCTTGGCGCATCTCGCGGTTACCCGCGATGCGCCCTCCGTGCTCGCGCTCGAGGCGTTCGAATGCCGCTTCGCAAGCCTCCCGGGAGCGACGCCGGACGAACGATTACGCGCTTTGTTCGAGGCCGCGCATGCGGCGGGTTTCTCGCGCGATCTACCGGCATACGTCGAACTCGACGCGCGCGACACGGAAGGCCTCGCGCCGGCGCTTGCGGCTTTGGCGCGCATGCGCGAAAGAGGCTACGAGGCGTGCGCGAAGTTGCGGTGCGGGGGCTTAACTGCCGACGCGGCGCCGGCGCCGGGCGTCGTCGCCGCGTTCCTTTGGGAAGCGAACCGTTTGCGCGTGCCGTTCAAGGCGACGGCCGGCTTGCACCATCCGGTGCGCGGCTTCAACGAAGAGGCCGGCTTTCCAATGCACGGCTTCCTCAACGTCATCGGCGGGGCGGTGTTGGCTTGCGCGCGAGGTCTGGACCGAACGACGCTCGAGCGCCTGGTCGCCGACGAGAACGCCGCTTCTTTTCGGCTGGAGGCGGAGCGCTTTGCGTGGTCGGGAATCGGTGCCGACGCAGCCGAGGTCGGCCAAGCGCGCGCGCAATTCGTCCACGCTTTCGGAAGCTGCAGTTTCGAAGAGCCCATTGCCGACCTGTACGCTCTGGGCATTCTCGAGCCGCAAGCGCTCCGGCCCCAGCCCAATTTGCGCTAGCACCTTCAGCGCGCCCGGCGCGGCCTGCTACTGCGTTTCTTCGACGGCCCTCGTGGCCGCCAGGAACCCGATGGTCGAGTGCGTGCCATCGCAGAACGGCTTCGTCGTCGAACCGCCGCAACGGCACAGAGCGAAGACGTCCTTGCCTTCCAGGCTGAACTCATTGCCGTCGGCGTCGCGCAGCGTCACCGGGCCTTTGACGAGGTAGGGACCGTTGGGCCGGATACTGATCTGAACGTCTGCCATGCCGCCTCCTCGCCGCACGAGCCCGGATATTCCTCTACTCGCCCGCCTCGTCGGCGGCGCCCCCTAAGTAGATCGCTTGAACCCGCTCGTCGCGCGCGAGCTCTGCTGCGCTTCCGGCAAGCGCGATCGAGCCGTTTTCTAGAACGTAGGCCCGGTCTGCGTTCTTGAGCGTCAGGTACGCATTTTGCTCGACGAGCAGCACGGCCGTTCCGGCGCGCTTGAGGTCGCGCACGAGTTCGAAGATGCCCTCGACGATCTGTGGCGCAAGACCCGTCGAGGGCTCGTCGAGCATCAGCAGGCGCGGCCGCGCGATCAGAGCGCGGGCGATGGCCAGCATCTGCTGCTCGCCGCCGGAAAGGGAAAAGGCCTCCTGACTGCGGCGCTCGGCAAGCATCGGGAAGCGCGCGTACGTGTCCGCAACAGCCTGCTCTAGGCCGGCCCGCGGACGCGTGTAGCCGCCAAGGCGCAGGTTGTCGTCGACCGAGAGCCCGGCGAAGAGCTGCCGCCCTTCGGGCACGTGCAGCAGTCCATCGCGAACGATCGCCTCGGGCGTGCGCGCCGCCAAATCGCGGCCGTCGAAGCGAACCGAACCCGCGCTCAGCGTCGCCTCGAAACGCGATATCGTGCGCAACAGCGTCGATTTGCCGGCGCCGTTTGGTCCCAGGACCGCAACCAGTTCGCCCGCCTGTACGTCGATCGAAACGCCGTGCAGGACCGCTAACCGGCCGTATCCCGCATGCACCCCGCGCAGCTCGAGAAGGGCGGCCATCAGTGTGCCGTCCCGAGATACGCTGCGACGACGCGAGCATCCGCGCGGACCGCCCCGGCGGCGCCGTCGGCAATCAACCGGCCGAATTCCAGCACCATCACCCGATCGCTAATCTGCATGACCAAGCGCATGTCGTGCTCGATCAACAGCACGGTAACGCCGTCCGCGCGGATGGCGAGTAGATCTTCCCGCAAGCGAGCCCGTTCGGAGGCGTTGAGGCCCGCCGCCGGCTCGTCGACCAGCATCAGCAGCGGATCCGCGGCCAGCGCGCGGGCCAGCTCGACGCGCCGCCGATCGCCGAAGGCCAGATCGCGCGCGTACGTATTTGCAAGCCGCGTGAGGTCGAGCCGTTCGAGAACCGCCCGCGCGCAGTCGAGCGCGCGCCGTCCACTACGCCGTGACGCCGGCAGCGCAAGCAGATCGCTCGCCAGGTTCGTGCGCTCGAGGCGGTACGCTCCGGCGACGACATTTTCGAGTACGGTCATGTCCCCGAAGAGCCGCGCGTTTTGAAAAGAGCGGCCCACGCCGAGCGCGGCGATTTGATGGGGTTCCCAGCCGGTGACGTCGCGACCGGCGATCGTTACACGGCCGGAGCTGACGCGGCCGACCCCGCAGATCAAATTGAAGAGCGTCGTTTTCCCGGCGCCGTTGGGGCCGATGAGCGACGTGAGGCGGCCGGTCTCCAGAGCAAAGCTGACGCCGTCGACTGCGATCAGGCCGCCGAAACGTTTGCTGACGTTGTCGACTGCCAGGCGCGGCGCTGTCGCACCCTCGTTCGGGGCCGGCGTAGCCGGGCCGGCAGCAACTCTCGCAGCGTCCGGCGCCGATGGCAGAAGCGGCAAGGAACGCGGGCGCCCGCGCAGGATGATGCCGGCCAGGCCGCGCGGGAACGCAATGACGATCGCAATGACCGCAACGCCGTAGATGACCGGGCGCCAGTTCTCGAGGTTGTGACCGTAGATGTTCGAGATGCCGATCAGCATGGCGCCGAGAATCGCTCCCGCGACGCCGCCCGCACCACCCACGACGACCATTAGCAGCAAATCGATCGAAAGCGAGACGCCGACCGCGTTCGGGTCGACGACGCCCAGATACGAACTGTAGAAGGTGCCGGCTAGCCCGGCCAGAGCCCCCGCGAACGTGAAGGCCACGATCTTCGCACGGCGCGTCGGTACGCCCAGCACTTCGGCCGCGAGCTCGTCGTTGCGAAGCGCTTCGAAAGCGCGCCCCGTACGCCCCCGCAGCATGTTGGCCGTCAGGAACACGACCACGGCGACCATTCCCCAAGCGTACCAAAAGGCAGCGCCCCCGCTGATGGAAAGCGATCCGAACTGCGCGAACGGAATATTGTCCAGGCCGCTGGCGCCGCCGAGCGCTTTGCTTTCCCGAAATAGGCCGACCGCGATCAAGCCGAAAGCAAGCGTTGCCATCGCCAGGTAGTGGCCCCGAAAACGCAGAGCGATAAAGCCCAGGAGCAGCCCCAAAGCGGCGGCGAGCAGCGTTCCGAGCAGCGTCGCTAGCAAGAACTCCAGCCACACCGGAATCCAAGCCGGCCACGTCGCCGCCGTCATCAAGAACCCGAGCGTGTACGCGCCGATTCCGAAGAAGCCCGCTTGTCCGACGGAAATTTGCGCGACGTTGCCGAGCAGAATCGAGAGGCCGATTGCCGCGACCGCATAGATTGCCGCGTAGGTGCCGGCTTGCAGCAGCGTCGCATCGCGGGCCGCCACGACGCCGAACAAGACGACGAGGCCGGCGATCACCCAGAGCAGGCGCGCTTCGGCGCGCAGGCGCCCGCTCAATCGCGCACGGCCCGGCGCGAACCGAGCAAACCTTGCGGACGAACCAGCAGCATCGCGAGCAGCAACGAGTAGACGACGGGATCCGCAATCCCGTAGGAAAAGGGTGCCTCGAGCAGTTGCTCTAGAACGCCGACGAACAGGCCGCCAAGCGTGCAGCCGATGGGCGAGTCGAGTCCCCCGACGATCGCTCCGACAAAACCCTTGATCGAGATCGCAACGCCGGCGGCACCGCCGACGAGCGTAATCGGGCCGATGATCGTGCCGCCGAACGCGGCTAAGGCGATCGCGATCGCGACGCTGATGGCGCGCGCGCGGTCGACGTCGATGCCGACCAGTCGCGCCCCGAGCGGATTGTCGGCCGCGGCGCGGATTGCCTTACCGTATGTCGTCCGCTCGAAGAAGAACCACAGGGCCGCGAGCGCGGCCGCAAGCAGTCCGACGACCCAAATCTGCTGCGCCGCGATCTCGACGCCCCCGGCATGCCATACCACATCGCGGTCGCCGCCGCTGAAGAAGGGCAGCGGCTGGGGCAGGCTGCCCCAAATCAGCGCGTGACCGTAGAGCAGGACGTAGACGGTGCCGATGGTGGCGATGGTCGCGGTCAGCTCGCCCGAACGCTCGGCGGGGCGGATCACCAGCCGTTCGAAGAGCAACCCGATCGCAAAGCCTGCAGCGGTCGCCAAAGGCAGTGCCACTAATACGCTGAGGTGGCACGCGGAAACGGCCGTGTACGCGAGCAGCCCGCCGAGAATGACGAATTCGCCCTGCGCAAAGTTGATGACGCGGGTCGCGCGCAGGATGATATGAATCCCGAGCGCGACCAAAGCATAGCCGCTGCCGACCGTTAGACCCGCCAGCACCAACTGCAAGAGCTGCTGGAGCATTCGTCGCGTCTACGTCGAACGAAGCGGCGTTCTCCTCTCCTTCCTAAGGAGTCCGATCGATGCGTTTTTCTCTTATGTCCGCCGGTTTGCGGGCGCTAGCCGCGACCAGCGTCGCCGCAATCGCCGCGACCGGCTTGCCCGGTTCGGCCGCGCCGAGCGGCCGGCCGGTCGTCATCGGCGCCATCCTCTCGGAAAGCGGGCTCTACGCGCCGCTCGGCGAGCCCGAGCGCAACGCCTTGCAGCTCGCGGAGAAGGACATCAATGCCCACGGCGGCATCGATGGCCGTCCCGTTCAAATCGTGATCTCGGACGACGAGGGGAAGGCCGACACGGCGGCCCAGCTCGCAACCAGCTTCGTTGGGCAAAACGTCGCGCTGATCGTCGGAGGAACGCTGACCGCGACCTCCGCCGCGATTAGCCGCGTGACCTCAAGTTCCAAGATCGCGCAAGTCTATATGACGCCCACGAGCCAGCTCTGGAATGCGAAGGCCGGCATCGTAAAGTACTTGTTCGAGGCGACCCCCCGAAACGAGCTCGAGGCGGCCAAGCTGCTAGGCTTCGCCAAGACGAAGCTGGCCGCCAAGCGCATCGCGATCCTGCACGACGACGGCGCCTACGGATCGCAGGGCACGCTGATCGTGCAAGGCGAGGCCAAGACTCAGGGGCTCGACGTCGCCGATGACGAGGCGTTCCCGATCGGCGCGAGCGACGTCACGGCGCAATTGACGAAGATCAAGTCGAGCGGCGCGGACACGATCGTCATCTGGACGGCGTCGCCCACGGCTGCGATCGCGGTACGCCAGATCCGGCAGCTCGGAATCAAGATGAACGTGATCGGATCGACCGGAATCGTTTCCGATAACTTTTTACGGCTGACGGGCAAGGACGGCGAGGGCGTCTACGCCGACGTCGATCTCAACTTCACGCACCCCAACCAGCAGCAAGAGACGTTTCTGCGCGCATACCGCTCGGCTTACGGAGCGCGCCCTTCCAACTTCGCCTCGTTTGCGTGGGATGCCGCGCACATCGCCGCCCTTGCGCTCGACCAGTCGCATTTTACGTTCGACGGGGATACGGTCTCGGCCGCACTCATCGCGCTCAAACCCTACGCGGGCACGACCGGAACGTACAAATTCAGCGATTCCGATCATAACGGCTTGAGCCTAGCCGACGTCCATATCGCGATCGACCGCAACGCGGTGTGGTTTACGCTCTAGAACCGGGCCGGAGCGCCATGGCCCGTGACGGTGCGTGACGCTAAAAAAAGTAGCGCTCGATGAAGCCGCGATAGGGCGATCCGTCGGCCTCGAATCCGGCCTTGGCAAGCCGCTCCAACGCTCCACGGGCATCTTCGCCCGCGCGCTCGCTTGCCACGATCGCTGCGACGACTGCGGCACGCGTTCCGGCCGCACAGTGAATGACCGCCGGTCCGTCTCCCGCATCGAGTGCTTCGCGGATACGGCGCACGTGTTCCGCGCGCAGCGTCAGGCCGGTGAACGGCACTTCGCTGTACGCGATGCCGCTCGGCACCTTGGGAGCCTCGGGCTCGTCGAGTTCGTCGGCCGGGCGGACGTTGATCAGCGTGCGAATGCCGCGCTCCGCGAGGCCGGCCAGCTCCTCGTCAGTGGGTTGGCCGGCCACGATGATTCCGTCGATCTGCGTCTCATTCTTCATCGGGCGCTCTTACGACGGGGCGTCGCACCTACCATTCGCGCCCGGTCACGCCGTGCGCGGCGCGTCGCTAACAGTGGTGTGAGCAACACGTTAGAGTGAGCGCGGAAGGCAGGCGCGTCATGGTCCGGGCCAAGAACCGCCCGCCCTTCCGGCGAAGACGGCCCCAATGAAGAGGCGGATGACTCATGGGATCGCGTCGCTCGGGGCTGTGCTGGTGGCGCTTATCGTTGCGGCCTGTCAAGGAAACCTCGGCTCAGGACCTGGCTTGCCGCAGGGGCCGCAACCCGGAGTCACCCCCGGCGGGGCAGGCGCGACCTACCCGCAGCAAAGCCGGGCCCAGACCCTCGAGGGCGCCGTCTACCTGACCAAGGACCTGGATTCGATCCCGCTCCCTACCGTCGGGGGCTTCTCGGTCGAGATCAACCTCACGCCGGCCTCGCCCACTCCCGCCGCCAGCGGTTCCGCGGCGCAGCGGCAGCCACTATCCGCGGCCAAGCTGGGAACTCCGACTCCCGGTCCCTCGACGACGCCCACACCGCAGCCGACGCCGATCGTGGCTGGACACGGCACCCCCAAACCGTCGCCGAGCCCGGCCGGAACGAAGATCGAGACGAAAGTGACGATCTATCCCGACGATGCGCCGGCGGCGCCGACGCCGCAGGCGACGGGAAACGTTCAAACGTTCTTCCAACGCCGCGCCGTCGTGCGCGCCTACTTGATGCCGCACGGCGACGTCACGCTTCCTTCGCTCGCCGCCGCGCAATTCACGATTCCAAGCAGCGAGCAGACTACCGGGCGCGGTTGGACCGTAGCGCTTTACGTGAATTCGAAGCATCGCAAAGAAAAGTTGCTCGTCTCCGATCCGGAGGCGGAGCTTTCCGACGATGTCGTGAGCGCGCACGACGGGGGCGATCCGATCAAGCTCACCAAGAATACGGGCTACGTCGTCCTGCTCTTCGGCGACGCGCTGGCCCAGACGCCGGCGCCGTATCAGAGTTATCCCGGTGCGGGCATGATGCCGGGACAGACGCCCTACCCGGCGCCTGGTGTGCCGGGAGCGCCCGCCGTTCCGACGTTCCCGGGCGCGACGTATCCGCCCGGTCAGCCCGGCGCAACCTATCCGCCCGGCTCGACTCCGTATCCGCAACCAACGTTTCCGCGTTGACGCCGACGCCGATGTCATGATACGGTAGGCCGAGTCAGCTACGCCGCATTTGTTAGCATTGAAGAAAGGAGGAGCATCTTGGTACGTTCGTTGACGCAGATCCTTACCGCCGCAGGAAATCCGTGCGGGATGTTCCTTGCTGGAAACACGTCTGACATGCGGAGATGCATGCGGCTTCGAACGCGTTAGCAATTTCTAGCGCATCGTGGCACGTAAGGCCTCCGCAAAAAATGCGGGGGCCGTTTTCTTTTCTCCGTACGTCATCTTTCGATTGGAGGCGATCGTGAATCTCGATTTGCTCTCACTAGCTCGAAGTCGTCATACCGATCTGCTGCGCGAGGCCGCGTTGGAACGCGCGGCGCGAGACGGCCGGCGCGCCCGCGGACGGCTACGGCTTGGTTTGGCGCGCGCCGCCCGCGCGATCGGGCGCGCGTGGTTCGTGCTGGGCGACGTGCTCGCCGGGGCGGCCCAATAGAAGCCCCGGCCGGCGCGCCGCACGGCGGCAGGAGGCCCGCCGTGCCGTGCTATACTCAGTTCCGCCTTGCCGGGGGTCGGGCTCCACGCAACGCGAGCCTACGAACCCCGCCAGGACCGGAAGGTAGCAACGGTAAGTGGACCCTTGCGTGTGCCGCGGATAACCTGGCCCCCGACCGGGCTTGAACCCGACCCACTTCCGGCCCACAGCCGGGGGTTGTCTTCCGATGAGGTACCGAACCCCCGAGCCATGCCTGTTAATCTGGTTACCGCCGGGCTCGCCTTAGGCGTCGCCGTCCTCTCGATCGGCCTCTACCATCTGACGTTCGTCGGCCCGCGCGTTCGCGCGCTTTCGAATGCCCTGGAGGGGGAACCGGCCGCCGAGGGCAGCGATGGCGATTCCTTGGGCCGGTTGCGCCTGGTCCTGACCAATTTCGCCAAGAGGACCGACGAGCGGCTGGACGAACTCGAACACGTTGCGCGGCGGGACATCCACCGCGTCGGCTTCGTGCGCTATAACTCTTTTAGCGATGTTGGTTCGGACCTTTCGTTCACGCTGGCGCTACTCAATGAGGAAGGTGACGGTGTGGTGATCACGAGCATTTACTCTCGAGAAGAAACCCGTACGTACGGCAAGGCCGTGCGCCGCTTCGTACCGCAGCAGGGCGCCTCAAAGGAGGAGCAGGCCGCGATCGCGATGGCGCGAAGCGGCGCCTCTTCGTGAAGGCCGGCCGCCCCGGCAGCGGATACCTCGTTAAGATCCTTGTGCCTGCCGGATATCGCGTCTTGCGGCTCGAGTTCACCCGGCGGCACATTGCCTTTGCGATTGCGGCATTCGTCGCATCGGTCGGCACGATCTCGGGCTATTACGTCGGATCCCTTCGCCATGCCGAAGCGAGCGTGCGCGATCTGCGCGATTTGACCAACGATCAGCGCGCTCGCTTAGAGCACATCGGCGCTCGAGCGGGCGAGCTCGACAGCGAACTTCAGGCGCTCGAGCACCAAAACGATCAAATCCGTAAGCTGATCGGGGCCGGTGCAACGCCTCCGAAAGCTCCGGCTCCGGCGCGTGCCAGCACCGCGCCGCACGACAGCCGCGAATCGTTGCGCGCCGTCGACTCCTTTGCAGCTGTTGCGATACGCATCGAGCGTTTGAGCGAAGACTCCGCGCGAGCACGAAGCGAAGGCGACCGGCTGCGCGGCCTCGCGCTTCGCGTGCTCAACATGCGCCGGCTCGAAAGCTTGGCGCGCTCGCGCATGCTGGCCGAGATTCCGTCGATCAACCCGGCCGGAAACGCAGGGATCGCTTCGGCGTTCGGCTGGCGCCTGGATCCGTGGCCCGAATTTCACGCGGGCGTCGACCTCGGCGCAGACTATGGCGACACCGTTCGAGCGGCCGCGGCGGGCACCGTCGTTGCCGCGGGCTGGGACGGTGGCTACGGCATCAAGATCGACATCGACCACGGCAACGGCTACCATACGTGGTACTGTCACCTATCGCGAGCCGAGGTTACTCCCGGTGCGTACGTGACGAAAGCGCAAAGCATCGGCAGCGTCGGCTCGACCGGTGCATCGACCGGTCCGCACCTCCACTATCAGATCATGCTTGCCGGCAAGGCTATCGATCCGGCGCCGTATCTGAACGGCGTTCCCGAGAAGGTCTTAGCCGCGCTCAAGTAATCGGAGCCTTCCGCGCCGAAGCATTCGGAGTGGATTCTTTACCCTGCGCCATTGGAACCGCTGTCGGCTTGTTGCTCAAAGTATTTTGGCTTCTGATGTTGGTGTATGCCCTCGTATCGTGGGTGCCGAGCCTTCAAGGCGGCTGGAGTTCTTACGTAGCACGCATCGTCGAGCCGGTGCTCGTTCCGGTGCGCCGCATCATCCCGCCCCTCGGCGGGCTCGATGTCGCTTTTCTCGTCGTCATCCTTCTGGTCGGTTGGCTGATGGCAGCCATTCCGCGCGCCGTCTGCCCTTTGTATTGACGCCGGCATGATCGCTCCGCGAACTGGGTCCGACTTGCGCGTCGCGACCAACATCCGCAATTTCTGCATCATCGCGCACATCGACCACGGTAAGACGACGCTCTCCGATCGCCTCATGGAGATCACGCGCACCGTCGGCGGCCGCCAAATGGAAGACCAGCTGCTCGACGCGATGGACCTCGAGCGCGAACGCGGCATTACGATCAAGATGCACCCGGTGACGCTCGAGTACCGGGCGCGGGACGGCGCGACCTATGCGCTGAACTTCATCGACACCCCCGGTCACGTGGACTTTTCATCCGAAGTCTCGCGTTCGCTCGCCGCCTGTGAAGGCGCGCTGCTCGTGATCGACGCGGCTCAGGGAATCGAGGCCCAGACGCTCGCCAACTACCACTTGGCGCTCGAGAACAACCTGACGATCATTCCGGTCATCAACAAGATCGACTTGCCCGCTGCCGACCCCGAACGCGTCAAGAAGGAGATCGAAGAGCTCCTCATCATCGAAGGAAACGACGCGATCCTCGCGAGCGCGAAGGAAGGCATCGGGATCGACGCGATCCTGGAGGCGATCGTGCAGCGTATCCCGCCGCCTTCGGGACGCGACGACGTGCTGCGTGGCCTCGTTTTCGATGCGCAATTCGACTCCTACCGGGGCGTCGTTTCCTACGTGCGGATCGTCGACGGAAAGCTCCGCCCGGGCGCGCGCTTCATGTCGATGGCGCAGAAGAAAGTGTACGAGTGTACCGAGGTCGGCGTCTTCAAGCCGGAGATGCGCAAGGTTCCCTCGCTCGAGCTGGGAATGGTCGGCTACGCAATCGCGAACATTCGATCGCTCGGTGACATCGACGTCGGCGACACGATCACCGAGGCGGGCAACCCAGCGACCGAAGCCCTACCGGGCTACAAGCCGATCGTGCCGATGGTGTACTGCGGCCTGTACCCCAACGAAGGGGTTGAGGTCTCCGAGTTGCGCGAAGCGTTGGAGAAGCTGCAGCTCAACGATTCGGCGCTGCACTTCGAGCCGGAGTCGTCGATCGCACTCGGTTTCGGTTTCCGCTGCGGCTTTCTCGGCCTCTTACACATGGAGATCGTTCAGGAGCGCCTCGAGCGAAACTATAACCTCGACCTGATCGCGACTTCGCCTTCGGTTCTCTTCCGTGTGACGCTGACCGACGGCACGGTCGCGATGATCGACAATCCGGCCAAGCTGCCGGTGCGCGACAAAGTCGCGATGACCGAAGAGCCCTACGTCCGGGCGACGATCGTCTCGCCGCCCGACTACGTCGGGACGATCATGGATCTGACGCAGAGTCGCCGCGGGACGCTGGGCAACATGGAATACTTGCATGACGGCCGCGTCATCCTCACCTACGACCTTCCGCTGGCCGAGTTGATCGTCGACTACTTCGATCAATTGAAATCGCGTACCAAAGGCTACGCCTCGCTCGACTACGAGCCGACAGCCTACCGCGAAGGCGACCTCGTGAAGCTCGAAATCCTCATCAACGGCGAGCCGGTCGACGCGCTGTCGTTCATCGTGGCGCGCGATCGGGCGGCGAGCCGCGGGCGAGCGCTCGTCGAGCGACTCAAGGAGCTTATTCCGCGGCAGCTCTTCGACGTCCCGATTCAGGCGGCTCTGGGGGGCAAGATCGTCGCGCGCGAGACCGTCAGTGCGATGCGCAAGAACGTTTTGGCGAAGTGCTACGGCGGGGACATCACGCGCAAGCGCAAGCTCCTGGAGAAGCAGAAGGTTGGCAAGGAACGAATGAAGCGCGTGGGCCGCGTCGATCTCCCGCAGGAGGCGTTCATGGCGGTCTTAAGGTTAGAGGACGACTAGCCCAGCATGAATACTATTGAAGACACGATCAAGGCGATCGACGCCATGGCTGCCTCGCTGCTCCTCACCGAGTACGCCTCATCCCGCCCCGATCTGATCGAGCTTTACGAGCGTGCCAAGAGCAAGCAGTGGAGCGCCGCCGATTTGCCATGGGAAACGCCCTATCCGGCGCGCGGCTTGTTCGTCGACGAGCGCATGCTCTCGCTTTACGGCACGCCATACTACCAGGCGATGTCGCCCGTGCGGCGCGCTGAGTATAACCGGCTCGAGACCGCCTGGGTGCTCAGCCAGTTCATGCACGGCGAGCAGACCTCGATGCTGGTCTGCGGACAGCTGATGGCGGCGCTTCCCGAATTGGACGCCAAGTTCTACGCGGCCAGTCAAGGCTACGACGAGGCGCGCCACACCGAGGTTTACCGGCGCTACGTCGGCGAGCGGTTGGGGCTCGTTTACGAGATCGACGAACAGCTCCGCTTTCTTTGCGATACGGCGCTCAAAGCGCCGGACTGGGCGATGAAGCTGGTCGCAAACCAGGTCGTGATCGAAAGCCTCGCGCTCGGGGCGTTCAAGACGCTGTTCGAGGCCGCGCAGGACACTCTGCTTGCGGAGCTGCTGGCGCGCGTGATGCAAGACGAAGCACGGCACATCGCCTTCGGGCGCCTCGCGCTCGAGCGCGCGCTCGTCGAATGCGATGAGCCGACGCGGGCGCGTTATGAAGATTTCCTAGCGACCTGCACCCAGATGATGTATTACGGCTTCTTTCCGGCCGCCGTCTTTCGCGATCTCGGTTTGGATGACGTACCGCAGTTGCGCGCCTACGTCAATGCGAGCGAGCAGCGTCGCCTTTTTCGCAGCAACCTCTTTCCCCAGCTGATCCCAAGCGCGCGTTCCATCGGGCTGATCACGGATCGCACGATCGGGCGCTATCGCGCGCTCGGGATCGACGTCGCTTGACTGCCGGCGCGGGCCAATGCGACGTGAACGACGGGAACGGGAGCGTATCGTGAGGCGGTTTCTCTGTTTATCCGTGCTCTTGGGCGCGATGCTGGCGGGCGCCGCGGGCCGCGGCGTGGCGGCGGATTCCATCTCGCCATACGAGAGCTTCGTCAAGAGCGCTACGGCGCAGCACGGGCTCTTCACCGTTTGGCATAGGGAGGGCAAAGTCTATCTCGAGCTAACTGCGGCCCAACTCGACCACGATTACGTCCAGACGATCGTGCCCGCCAATGGTTTGGGCGGCCGCGGCCTGATTTGGGGCAACACCGACAACCTGCCGGCCGAGCTCGTCCGTTTCGAGCGCGCCGGAAACGCCGTTGCGATCGTGTGGCTCAACGCGTCTTTCGTGTCGCCCACCTCCGCGGCTGGGTCGCAAGCCATCGCGCATTCCTTCGCGCGCTCGATCGTCGGGCTCGCTCCGGTCGTGGCAACCGACCCCAAGACCGGCGACATCGTCATCGATGGGGCTCCCTTTCTCGACGATCAGCTCAACCTCAAGAACGCGTTACGCGCAAGCGCGCGCTCCGGCGATAGCAAGGCCGCACCGTACGCTCTGAACAAGGAACGAACCTACTTCGGAGCGACCAAGGCCTTCCCGCGAAACGTCGTCATCGACGTCTATCAGGACTGGTCCTCGGAGGGTGAACGCGCTTACGAGGGAGCCGCGGGGGATCAGCACCTTTTCGACCTCGTCCCCGACCCGCGCCACGTGCAGATGCGCGTGACCTACAACATCGCGGACCCGCCGAGTTCACCGGACTATCGTCCGCGCCTAGCCGACGATCGCGTCGGCATCTATGACGATATCTATCTAGAGTTCGACGACGACCACGTGCTCTCGCGCAAGCTGCGCTATATCGTCCGTTGGGATTTCGATCCGGCCGACCCGAGCAAACTCTCCCCCGCCAAGCACCCGATGATCTTTTATCTGAGTAATACGATCCCCGAGGCCTACCGGCCCGCGATCAGCGGCGCGGTGCTGGCGTGGAACGCGGCCCTCGAAAAGATCGGGATCAGCGACGGCATCCAAGTTCGAGCGCAGCCCGACGACCCCAACTGGGATCCGGACGACATCCGCTACAACGTGCTGCGCTGGGTCACCGAGTACCGCCCCAGCTTCGGGGCCGATTCGCAGACGCTGTACGATCCGCGGACGGGCGAGGAGTTTCGTACCGGCATCCTGATTTCGGCCGACGTCCCGCTCAATGCGCTGCGCTCCTGGACCTATTTGGTCGATCCCGTGCGCTACGGCCGCTCGACGGATCCGATGCCGCAAGCGTTTCGCGACGGCGTGATTCGCGCCACCATCCTGCACGAGACCGGGCACAACTTGGGCATGCAACACAATTTCATCGGATCGATGGCCTACACGGCCAAGCAGTTGCAGGACCCGGGCTTTACCTCAGGCTTCGGCGTGGCGTCGACGGTCATGGAGTACGCGCCGCTCAATCTTTGGCCGCAGCCATACGGGCAAGGCGACTTCTCGCAATTGGTTCTGGGACCGTACGACTATTATGCGACGCACTGGGCCTACGCGACCATTCCGGGGGCGCAGACGCCGGCCGACGAGTTGCCCACGCTGCAGCGCTGGGCGTCGGCCTGGTCGGACCCACGCTACCGGTATGCCTCCGACGAAGATGCCTCGTGGGGCAACGGTCATGCCGCGGATCCGCGCTCGAACCAAGGCGACCTGACCGACGATCCGCTAGCCTGGTGCACGGTCCAAATGAAGATGCAGCGTGACTTGCTGCAGCATTTGGACCAGAACTTTCCGCATGCGGGCGAGGCGTTCGAGAGCGAGACCGACGCGTTCACGTACCTCCTCGCTCACTACGGTCAGGCGGCGATGCTGCCGACGCACTTCATCGGCGGCCAATACCTCTCGCGCGCACACGCCGGCGACCCGCACGCGGACCTTCCGGTTCAGGGAGTCCCACGCAACGAACAGCGCCGTGCATTCGCGATTCTCGATCGATATCTGTTCGCAGCCGATGCCCTGCGCTTCGCTCCGACCGAGCTCGAGCGGCTGGGATATAGCGAGTGGGCCGGTTATGGATACTACGAGTTCGAAGGCTACGGAAATCTGCCGGAGTGGGCCTACCAACCGCCGGCCCGCCACGACCTCCCCGTCGCCGAAGAGATCGGCGACCTGCAGGGCCGCGCGATCGCACAAATGTTCCAGCCGCTGGTTTTGGCGCGCCTCGCGGATGGACCCCAAGATCCGCACGATCCGATGCGCCTTGCGGACCTCTTCGCATGGATGCACCAAAGCGTTTACCGCGAGTTGCGTGCGCCACGCGTGGCGTCAATCGAGCCCCTGCGCCGGACGCTGCAGCAGCGCTATCTGCGAACGCTGATCGGGCTCGTCACCGCTCCCGCATCTGGAACCCCCGACGACGCCCGCGCGCTAGCACGCGCGGACCTGATCGCGATCGGGAACGAAGCACAACGTGCCCGCGCTTCGCAGCAGCTCGATGCGGCCACGCGCGCTCACCTCGCATGGCTCGCCGCACAGGCTCGCTTCGCGCCTCACGCCCAGGGGTCGTCGGGACCCTCGTAAACGTTTCCGTAGAGGCCGGCGGCCGGCGGAAGCGGTTCCGCCTCGATTGCGTCCGTCGTCGCGTTGACCGTCGCGCTTACTTCGGCTCGCAGTGCAGCGAGCGCAGCCTCGTTGATGACGCCCGCCTCGACTAGGCGGCGCTCGAAGCGCGGCACGGGGTCGAGCTTACGCTGGGTCTCGACCTCCTCGCGCGAACGGTAGGTGCGATCGTCGTCGTCGGTCGTGTGCGATAGGAAGCGATAGCATTGCGCTTCCACGAGCGTCGGACCGCCGCCGTTCGCGGCGCGGTCGCGCGCCTCGCGGACCGTCTGATAAACGGCGATCGGGTCGAAACCGTCGACGATCTCGCCCCGCATCCCATATCCGCCGGCTTTAGCGGCGACGTCCTGATTGACCATCTGTTTGGACTGCGGGGTCGAGATCGCCCAGCGGTTGTTCTCGCAGACAAAGACGACCGGCAGCCGGTGGATCGCGGCGAAGTTCATGGCTTCATGCCACTCGCCTTCACTCGTCGCTCCCTCGCCGTGCTGACAGAAGACCGCGCGGCCCGTTTCCTTGAGGTATTTCAGTTTGTAGGCAGCGCCTACGGCGTGCGCGCACTGCGCGGCGATGATCGAGCTGATCGATGCAATGCCAAGGCCTTTGGCAGTAACGTGATTGATGATCGAGCGCCCGCCGGTGCGATCGGTCACACGAGCGAACTGCGAACGAAAGAGGTCTGCAAGCGGAAAGCCGCATGCCAGCAGGATGCCCGTATTGCGGTAGTAGGGATACAAGAGGTCTTGTCCGCGCTCGAACGCGAGACCGGTGCCCGCCTGCGCCGCTTCGTGACCTTCAGACCCCATCGCAATGGCAATCTTGCCTTGCCGATTGAGTTGAAAGCCACGGCTGTCGACCGCGCGCTGCAGAAGCATATTACGCAGCAGCGTAAGTGACTGTTCGTTCGTGACCGCGGGCATATTCGCGACGGCTGTGTCTGACATGCATCCAAGTAATCGGCGCCTCGCTGCGCGAGACCTCGCAAGGCCGCGCGATTGGCCCATCGGCCACTTTACACGCGGTGCCGTGCAGCAGTATAATATGGGCGTCTCGAGACACAAACTGTACGCCGCCGAGGAGGGCGATTGAGCTCGCAAGATCCACCGGGGCAGGTAGCCGGGACGCGCAGACGCGCTCAGCGCAGAGGGTAATCGCGTAGCGAACCCAAGGCCAAGACGGGGGCTGCCCGTTACGGGCAAGTCGCGCAAGTTCCGCGAACACAACGATACCGACGCCGTGCGATGCGCGGCGTCGGTCTTTTCTAGGCTACCGAAGGGTCGGTAAACGGCCCGTCTAAGAGGAGCGCGGTGGTTGACCGGTCGTTGCCGCGGTGAGGGCGGAAGCGCGCAAGCCCTACGACATCGAGAGCTTGACGAATGTTGCCGTACGCGTCTTCGCCGAACGCGGCTATGACGGCGCGTCGATGGACGACGTGGCGCGCGCGGCGGGCATCACCAAGGCCAGCATCTATCACCACGTCACGGGCAAGGAAGCGTTGCTCGGGCGCGGCCTGCGCCGCGCTCTCGACGCCCTTTCGGCCATCCTGGAAGAGCCCGGGTCCAACCGCGGAAGGGCCGGCGCCCGACTCGAGCACGTGGTTCGACGCGTGGCCGAAGTGACGTTCGATTTGCTGCCCGAGCTCAGCGTGCTCTTTCGGATTCGCGGTAACTCGCCGACCGAATTGGAAGCGCTGGCGCACCGTCGCCGCTTCGATCGGACCGTCGCGAGCCTGGTGCGGCAAGCGCAGAACGAGGGCAGCGTCCGCTCCGACATCGACCCGGGCGTAGCGACGCGCCTTATTTTCGGCATGTCCAACTCGACCGTGGAGTGGTTCCGAGCGGACGGGCGTTCGTCGCCCGGCGAGCTTGCAGATGCGATTTGCAAAGTGGCCCTCGGCGGGTTGAAGATTTGACTCGGGGGCCTAGGGCGCGGTAAACTGGAGGCTGCACCAACCGTTTGGTAGGGAGAAAAGCGTGGCCATCAGCGTTCAGATCCCCGAGCTCGTGGTTCCGGCCGGCGGGTTCGCGCCCGCGCCGCCCGTCCCGCAGCCCAACATCTATCCGATGGAGTGGCGCGTCGAGACGCCCAAGCTGGCCGAGATCTACGAGCGCTCGAAGCGCACGCTGTACAATCCCTCCGATTTTCCATGGGACGAGTTGCGTCCCGAAGATTTCACGCCCGAACAGCGGATCGGGATCATGTATTGGTATGCCGTGCTCGCCAACTTCGACGGCTCGGGTCCGGCCGTTTTCGCCAAGGCCACGATTCACGCGTTCGAGCAGCACACCGAAGATCCGATCCGCAAGTGTTTTTTCTCGATCACGCGCGACGAAATGAACCACGAGGAGTGTTGTCAGCGCGCGATTCAGAAGCTCATCCCCGGCGGGCCGCTCGACTTCACGCCGACGACGGATCTGGAACGTGCCGCAATCAATAACATCCAATGGCTCTACCACAACGGTGGCCGCTACTGGTCTGGGTACAGCGCTTCGCTCGACAAGTATCCGCTAAGCGTGCTCTTCACGTCGTTCATGATGGGTGAAGTCGCGAGCTCGACGCTCTTTTTCGGTATGTCGAAGAAGGCGACGCATCCGGTGTTCAAGGAGATCTTCCGCAAAGTCGGCCAAGACGAAGCGCGCCACCTCGCGATCTGCTTGACGATCCTCGAGAAAGATTGGCCTGGACTCTCGGAAGAGTACAAGCAGTTGATCACGAGGCAACTGCGCGCCGGCTTCGTCTTCCTTTCCATGATCCTGTGGGAGCCGCCCAATCAGTTCTGGGAGATCCCGGACTACTTTCTTCCCAACCATCGCGTGCTCGTCGAACACGCTCGACGCGGCGGCCTCGGCGTCCTGACCTACGAAGAGCAAGCCGACAACTGGCGGCTGGCGCTTGCGCGCGTTCGAGCGATCGTCGAGGAGTGGGGCATCGCTTTTCCTGCGATTCCCGAGCTCGACCTCGACGGCGTCGATGTCGGAGACATCGGCCCCGAAGACATCATTCCGGTCTTCTAGGCGTCCCTGCGCCGCGCCGTCGAGGTCTGGCCGCCAAAACCCAAGCTAAGATGTAGCGCTGCGACGATGGGCTGACCATCGCTGAATGCACAATGCTTTTGGGCTGTAGTTAGTCCATTGTCGAATGCCCGCGGGCTCGCATGGCATTACGCTAACCATCAGGCCCATTGCTTGGGGGAGAATAATTGTTTCTAGCGGACGCTAGCCCGTACGCCGCCGCACCAAGCTTCTTAAACTCAGGCGACACGGCGTGGCAATTGACGGCCGCGACCTTCGTCGGCATACAAAGCATCCCAGGCCTTGCGATCCTTTACGGGGGCGTCGTCAAGAAGAAGTGGGCGCTGAACTCGGCGGTGATGTGCTTCTACGCCTTCTCGATCGTGTTGCTGGTCTGGGTGCTCTGGGCCTACAATATGTCGTTTGGCGATCCGCTGAAGATTCCAGGCCCGCCTTTCTTGCAAGCGACGGTCGGCGTCCCGCATCCGGCAGTGCTTCCCGATGCCGAAATCGGTCAGGCGAACATCCCGCTCGCGGCGAGCGGCATGCCCAGCCTGCGCTTCGCGGGATCGGCCATGATCTTTTTCCAGTTCGTGTTCGCGGCGATCACGCCAATCCTCATCGCCGGCGCCGTGCTAGCGCGCATGAACTTCAGGGCATGGATGATCTTCGTCCCGCTTTGGACGACGTTCGTGTATTCGGTCGGCGCATTTATGTTGTGGGGCGGGGGTTGGCTCGCTCAGCTGGGTGCTGTCGACTATTCGGGCGGATACGTCATTCATTTGGCGGCCGGCGTGTCAGGCTTTGTCGCCGCAGCGGTCGTCGGACCGCGGCTTCTCGAGGATCGAAGGGACTTCGAACCAAACAACCTGATCATGGCTCTAGCCGGTGCCGGCCTTCTGTGGCTCGGATGGAACGGCTTCAACGGCGGCGATCCGTACTTTGCCAATGCCGACGCTGCAGCGGCGGTTCTCAACACGAACATCGCGACCGCGCTCGCGCTCTTGAGCTGGCTCGTGCTCGACATGGTCGCAACCGGCAAGCCCAATGCCGTCTCGATGATCAACGGGGAAATCGTGGGTCTGGTCGCGATCACGCCCTGCGCCGGGTTTGTCAACGGGTACGGCGCAATCGCCGTCGGCTTGATCGCCGGCATCATCGCCTGGTTCAGCATGAACAAGCTCGGCAAGACCAACCTCATGAAGCGTGTCGACGACACCCTCGGCGTCATTCACACGCACGGCGTGGCGGGTCTTGTCGGGGGGCTGTCCGCCGGCATCTTCGCCGATCCGAGGATGCTCGAGTACGTCAGCATCGACAAGAAGACCAGCGCGGTCTCGGTGACGGGTCTGTTGTACGGCAATCCCAAGCAACTCTGGATCCAGTTTCTGGCCGCGTTGACGATCATCGTCTACGACGCGATCGGAACGTTCATCATTCTCAAGTTCATATCGCTCATCGTTCCGCTGCGAGCGAGCGATACCGAGGTCGAGGGCGGCGACCTGGCCATACACGGAATCGATCCCGTGCCCATGTACGTACCGCCTGCCGGGGCGGCGATGAAGGCGGCGGGAGGAGCACCGGCGAGCTAATCCCGCTGGAAGGCAACCTTTGTCGAGTCGCTGCGCGTGAGACGGGGGCCGCGTTTTGGGAGGACGCGGCTTCCGTTTTTACTTCCGGGTCGCGCCGCGCACGAAGCCGCTGCGTCCGAGCGGTACCGCCTCCTCGCGCCGGACGCCCTCGATACGGGCGTACGGCGGCGGATGCTCCAGTACGTCCGCGATGAAGTGCAGAACCGAGTTCACCTCGCCCTCCACGTCGATCTCGAGCACCCGCGCCGTTTGCAGGTTGCTGACGGTCCCCGCTACCGGATAGCGCCTCGCGATTTCGATGACGTGCTCGCGAAAGCCAACGCCCTGAACGCGCCCGTGCAGCGTTACGATCGCGCGCGTCATTTGCGGGTCAGGGATCACGTCGTGGCAAAAGGAGGCGCTTCACATGGCCGAACGTACGACGCGCGAAGACGCAACACCTGAGGCGAGCCGCAGCGATGAGTGGACGGCGCGCATCGTGGCCGCGATGCGTGCTCGCGACCGCGCGGCGACGTGGCTCGGCATCGACGTACTCGACGTCCGAGCGGGTTACGCGCAGTGCGCGATGAGCGTCACCGAATCGATGCTTAACGGCCACGACGTGGCGCACGGCGGGCTTATCTTTACGCTGGCCGACACCGCCTTCGCTTACGCCTGCAACGCGCGTAATGACGTCAACCTCGCGCTGGACTGCAGCATCTCGTTCGCGACCCCGGCGCGCTTGGGTGAGCGGCTGCTGGCAATCTGCCAGGAGCGCACCCGCGGCAAGCGCACCGGCATCTACGACGTCACGGTCACGGGAACCGACGGTCGAACGATCGCCGTCTTTCGCGGCACGAGCTATCAGATCAACGCGACGATCTTGCCGGGCGAAGCGCCGTGACCGTCTACGCCGCTACCGCAAACGCGGGGAAGCTGCGCGAGCTGCAACGCATCTTCGCGTCGGCCGGCTGGCGGATCGTGCCGTTCGAAGGCTATGCGCCTGCGCCTGAAGGCGCACGCGACTACGCCGAAAACGCGGCTCTCAAAACGCGCGCGCTGCACGCTCAGCTCGAGGCGGCCGGCGCCGGCCCGGTCGCCGTGCTCGGGGACGATTCCGGCCTCGAAGTCACGGCGCTCGGCAACCGGCCGGGCGTTCTGTCGGCGCGCTACGGAGGCGAAGCGGCAAGCTGGCACGAGCGCCGCGCGTCGCTGCTCGCCGAGCTCGACGCGAGCGGCAGCGCCGATCGTAGCGCGCGCTTCGTCTGCACGCTGCACCTGATCGACCACGAATCGCGTGAGTTCGCTGTCCGCGCCGAGATCGGCGGCCGGATCGCCGTCACGGAACGCGGTGGAGGCGGTTTCTCGTACGACGCAATCTTCGAGTTGCCCGAACGCGGCCTGACCTTCGCCGAATTGACTGAGGACGAAAAGAACGCCGTCAGCCACCGCGCTCGCGCCGCAAAGGCGTTGCTAGAGCTCCTTCGGAAAACAGCGGAAGCGACGGGATGTAGCTCAGCCAGGTAGAGCGCGCCCCTTGGGCGGGTGAGGTCGCAGGTTCGAGTCCTGTCATCCCGATTGGCCGAAATTCGAGGTTATCGCCCGTCTCAATCGAGGAGCCCTACGAACCTGGCAATACGACTTTGAGCCTAATTGTATCACCCTTGGGCTCGACGGCTTCGCCGCTCGCAACATCTTCCCGGCTCATACCTTCGGCCGACGTGTTAGTGCACAGCAAGCCCATTGGCGAAATCCAGACTCGTCTTTGGTCCGGTAAGCCGCTGGATCGGCGGAGCGTTGCCGCTCGAGCCTGCAGCGTAGACGGTCACCGCGGAATCATCGTCGTTCGTTTTCTTATTGCGAAAAAAGTTAGAGACGTAGATGTTGGAACTGGCATCCAATGCGACGTACATAGGCTGCTGAAGCTGCGTGCTCTTGCCCACGATAGTCCGAGTCGGCGCGATGTTACCGTTCGCGCCTGCGGCGTAAATCTTGATACTGACGGAAGGCTTATGAGGCCCCGGATTGCTGACATAGAGGTTGCCGGCGGAATCCAAAGCGACGCCCGTGGGGTCGCCCAAACCCGTATTTGAGCCGCTGATCACCCGAGTTGGCGCCACGTTTCCACCTGAACCCGGAGAAAAAACCAAGATGTCGTCTCCTCCCGCGTTGCCAATGTAGATCTCCCCCGCGTTGTCAACGGCGATGCCCCAGGGACGATTCAATCCCGTACTTGAACCGCTGATTATTTGCATTGGTGCGACGTTCCCACTAGCGCCCTCAGCGTACTCAGCAATGCTGGATGATCCGTAGTTCGTTACGTATATATCGCGGTTTGAGTCGAGCGCGATGCCCATGGGATTGTACAGCTCCGTGTTTGAGCCCGTGATGGTCTGGATCGGCGTTACCGTTCCCGACGCGCCAGCGGGGTAAACGGTCACGCTGGGATTCGACGAGTCGCTAAGCCCGTAATTCGAGACATAGACGTTACCGCTCGTATCAAGCGTGACGTCAGTAGGGTCACTCATTCCACCCGATATGATGTAACTCGGCTTGTTATTATGGTTTGCGCTTGTTGGATAAACGCTAACATAGCCACAGCCATAGCACACGCCGTTCGCGACGTACAAACAGGCTGTCTCTCCGCACGATGCTGCTGTAAGGCTCCGTTGCCCTATCGACCTATTTTGCGGAGGAAGTTGCGAGGCGAGTGGCGCTGCCGAGTTGTTTGAACAACCGACAAATGTAAAGGATGCTAAGACTACGGCAAACGTTGCGGTGGTTCTTAGACGAGGACAATCGATCATGCGATTAGCTCCCGGCAGTAGGAGAGGTACGACGTGCGAAATCGCTGGCTCGGCTCGGAAAGGCGGTGTAGTCGGCAACCACCAAGGCCGCGAGCATCCCTAGGCTGCGGTCCCTTCCGCGGTTCTCGTCCGTGGGGGCTAACCATCCTTACACTCAGGTACCCTGGACGCGATCAGGGAGATGGCGACGCAGCACCCTGACGCGATGTGGTTCGTCAGAAGGTGGAGCGTCGAGACTTCGGCGCCCGACTGAGCGGCCGCTCTTGATTTGCTAGCGCGGCGCTAGGCTAACCGCGGCGCCGGTCTGTTCCCCGGTACCCGTAATCGTCTTGTATGCCGTTCCGCCGCTCGGATAGTGCCAGAGGAAAATCTTGCCGGAAGCGTCCGGGCCGACGACCGTCTTACCGTGAATCCAGGTTTGAATGACGTCCGTCGAACCGCCGAGCGTCGTGGAGCCCACCTCGGTGCCCGTCGTACCGCTGATCGTGTACTGATAGATCGTCGACCCCTCGCTCGCAACGCCCTGATCTTCGACTGTGACGTACGTGCCGTCCCATTGCACGGCGCCGGCGATGACCGGAGGCTGGTTCAGCGAGACGTTCTCGAGCTCGCTGCCGCCGGCAGGCAGCTCGGCGAATTCGAACTGACCGTCCATTTCCGTGCCGTCGACGAAGAGGTTGCCCTGATCGTCGTACGTGCACTTCGAGAACGAAACGAAACTCGGGTCGGTGTAAACCGTCGGCTTACCACTCGGCCCCCCGGCATAGATCGCGACGTTGCCGGTCGCGTCGTCGTCGCCGCCGAGGCTCGCCACGGCGAGGGTTCCCGTCTTGCGGTCGACGGCGCAGCCCCCCGGCGATTGACGCGAATCGACGAACGTCGCTAACGGGCTCGTGGCGCCGTGCGCGTACTCGAAGACCTTCTCCGAGCGGGCGTCCGAGATGAAAACGTCGCCTGCCTTATCGGTACACTCGCCCTCCGGCGCGCCGAAACCGGTCAGCGTACCCTCCAGCTCTCCGCCGCGGTACGAGTAAACAGACACCTCGGCGGGCGAGAGGTTGGAAACGTAGAGCAGATCGTCCCGTTTCGCAGCCGGCGCCATCCACGATCGTGTAGCGGCGGGGACCTTTGCGGCCGCCGCGCTCTGTTGCGAGGGCGCCGACGGCGCAGGCTGCACCTGCGAACCGCCGCATCCGGAAAGCGCAGCCGGCGCGCAAAATGCGAAGGCGAAAACCAGCCGGCGGTTCTTATAACGAAGCTGCCGGTCTGAGGGCAATCTCTTAAGGTGCATCATTCTGATTGCATCCGTTCGTAGCTGCAGTTGCTTCGGGCCACGCTTTGAAAGCACAGGAATCGACTCCTCCATGAAGGTGAACTCCAGACGCGTAGCAGCACAGGATGTAAGAGTGCCGCGCTCACTTAGTTGACCGCGCTCGCCAGGCGTTCGAAGAAGAGCGTGGGCCGGTCATTGAACAGCGAGCGCTCGAACTCCCGATAGCCGAATTTTTGCGCCACGCGGATTGATGCCAAGTTCTCAGGATGAATCAAGCAGACAGTCCGAACCGATTTGAATCGAGCATCGCCCCAAGCAACGGCGGCAGCAACAGCTTCCGTTGCGTAGCCGCGCCCATGAACGCGTGACGCGAACGCCCAACCCAATTCCGGCACGTCTCTCATCAGCGGGTCGATGTCACGCTTGAAATCGGCAAAGCCGACCTCGCCGATGAACTCTCGGCTCGCCTTCTCTTCGACGGCCCAATATCCGAACCGCATCAGCGCCCAATGTCCAGCGTAGACCAGGAGCCGCGACCACGTTTGTTGTTCGCTTGATGGCTTGCCGCCGATGAAACGCGTGACGACCGGGTCGGACCACATTGCAAAAAAAGCCCCGAAATCGTCAAGCCGGTGAGCTCGTAATCTGAGCCGGTCTGTTTCGATTTCGGGAGCGCGATCCGGAATCAACGTGCCTTAAGCCGGGATCTGCCGGCCTGTTATAGGTTGTAAGCGGCCTTCAGGTCCTGCATCGCGGTCGTCAGGATGACGTGGAAGCTCGCATTGGTCGCGGGCGTAAATTTCGCGTCGATGTCTTGCATCACGACGTGGTGAATGGGATGCGAGATCAAGCCTTCCAGCATATATCCAACATCCCACTTGCCGCTCGGCGTCATGCCGGCTTGGTAGAGTGCCGCCGAGAGCGCCTTGCCGTCCGTGGGAGCCGGGTCCGGCTCGGAGGGAAGCGCAATTTTCTCGCGCGTCACGACGGCGAGCGAGTCGTCGATCGCGTATGTAAACACTGATACGAAGTCTTGGAATCGCTGATCGCCATACTGCCCCTTGAGCTTTGCAACCTCCGCGCTCGTGTTCGGGCCGGCCAGAACGCCCAGCAGCTTGGCGGCGTCGAAGTTCGTGGGCCCGCCGCCGGCCAAGACAACTGCAAGTGTAAGCTTCAGATTGGGGTCGCCATTATAAACGATGGCTCGCGCTGAATCCGCGACGCCTGCGACCAAAAGCATGACAAGAATTAATTGTAGAAGCGGTCTGAACATATTCCGAACCTTCCGATCTTAGTTGGGGGATCCCCAGATTTATCAGGCTTTTGGATGGCGGTTCGGGGTTTCCCCACTTGAGTGCAGGGGAAACGAGCTCTGGAGGCTCTTTTGTGCACCAGGGGCAGCTCTCGAGCCGCCGGTCGCCCGAAAAGCTTCGAGTCGCCGAGGAGCAAGCGGAAGGCCGTCGAAGCGCCCTCTCTGTCTAGCATTACCCTTGTTCCGTCATTACCAGGGTTGGGTTTTGGCGCTATCGGGTAGGAATTGTGAGCGTTCCTACGCGACTCGGAGCGTTCTTGCCGGCTCATTCGCCCCGCCCCTCGGCCTTTGGCCGCTCCCGCCCTATCGCTTACTGGAGATCGACCCTGAAGCGTTTCGCACGGTTCGTCGTCTTTGAGCTATCTCGTCGCTAGCAGCGTCGGCGGTTGCTTGGGCCGATGCGATGATCGCAAAGAAATACGCTTCAGCGAACGTCTCGTCGTTTCTCGCAGCGTTCACGTTCGTCATGACGAGGCACTGCGGATCGTGAAGGATGCTTACGGTCTTTGATTTGCCCGGTCGCCTGGCGTGGCGATCGCTCTTAGTGGTGGTCCTCCTTGCGGGATGTCATCAGTCCGAGCCGCAGCCCGCAACGCAGGTCGCGGTTGTTCAGCGAGGGTCGCCCGCTGCGCCCGCGAACCTGCGAACGATGATCGACGATAGCGATACGAACGCTAGCGTGAACGGCTTTCGCTATTTCGGCCACTGGGAACACGTCTCGAAGCGCAACGACGGCCGGGCGCTCGGAACCAGTTCTCGTAGCTTCCACCCCGGCGACCTCGCCATCGTGACCTTCGATGGAACGCAGGTTCGCTTGTACGGTGTGCTCGGCGTGAAGGGCGGCTACGCCCTGGCCTCGATCGATCGCCGACCGATGAAGGAGCCGATCGACTTTTATGCGCCGGGCGTTCGAACCGGCTCGCTCGTATACACGAGCCCCGTTTTGCCGCAAGGCGTCCACACGCTTGCGCTGGCTGTGGCTGGAGAGCACCAAAAGCAAAGCACGGGCGGGTTCGTCAACATCGACTACGCGACGGTCACCACGCCGGCGAACGCGGGACCGTCGAGGTGAATGAGGATCCGCGGGTCCCGGAACCCCCGAATCCCGCCTCGCCGCCGGTACACGAGGACCAACTCGAACTCGTACCCGTGACCGGCACGGATGACGGGCATACCGTCGAACCTGACACGACCCCATGCCGCGAGAACGAACGCGAAATCGCGCCCGCGTTCAGCGCAGACGATGGTCACGCCGAGGAGCCTGCGGAGCGGTCATCGCCGGACGGTGGACACGAACTCCCACCCGTCGCAGCCGCAGACGATGAAAGCGATGACGTTCACGTCGAGGAGCCTGCCGAGCCGTCACCTTCGGAAGAAGGGCATGAACTCGCACCGATAGCCGGCGCGAATGATGGTCGAAAAGAGGTTCCCGTCGAGGAACCGACCGAGACTTCACGCCCGGAAGAGGAACACGAACTCGCACCGGTAGCCGGCGAGGATGATGGTCGCGACGACGTTCACCTCGAGGAACCTGCCCAAAGTCCATCCCCGGAAGAGGAACATGAATTCGCACGCGTAGCCGGCGCGAATGACGATCGGGAAGACGTTCACGTCGCGGAATCCGCCGAGACTTCACGTCCGGAAGAGCCACACGAACTCACGCCGGTATTCGACGCGGTTGATGGTCACGACGACGTTCACGTCGAGGCACCTCCCGAGCCTCCATCCCCAGTGGACGGACGCGAATTTGTCCCCGCGGCGATCGCGGATGACGGCTACACCGAGGAACCTGCCGAGCCATCGCCGTTGCTCGCTGCGCCAAGCAAGCCGCGAAGCGGCATCTTCATCGGCGCCGCGGCCGTGGTCGCCATTCTGCTCGTAGCCGTCGGCCTATTTTGGAACAACCGGGCTTCCCAAGAACAAGCGACCACGACGGCTCAAGCGCCGGCTTCGGCAGGGGCTCAACTGCCGGCCGCGGCAGGGCCGGCGGCCGACGACTCCGCAGCGGCAGCCGCGCGCTCCCTCGCCGGCTCAGGAATAATCGGGGCGGGCGGCGAGCGCGTGCGCGATCGGGCGAAAGACGTGGCCTTGGGCGCGGTTGATGACCCTGCTACTCAGCCCCCCTTTAGCGGATACTTGTATGACCTGCCGCGCAGCCGCGCGTTCGCTCGGTCGTGGAGCGCAGCGGTTGCGACTTTGCCCGATAGCGTGCGGGCGGCCAATCCCTGGCTTGTAACCTTGGAAGCAACGGCGGCACCGAACGAGCCCATCCAAGCACCCCAGGGCGGGAAGTACGTGCTGGCATGGGGTTGCGACCCGCGCGCTTGCCGGGCGCGTAGCATCCAGGTGGCGTTCAACGTGCGCACCGGCGCGGTTGCGGCGGCCGCCTACTTGGATGGAGCCTGGCACGCCTTCGGAAGCGGCGCCGTCGACGACCGTGCCACGCTGCTGGCGAGCATCGCCCGCGCTCGCGTGGGCCTGGCTGCGCGCTTCCCGCTTCCCGAGGGCGGCGCTCCGGCCGTCGAGCGCTTCATCGCAGCGGTCCCCGCGGGATAGCTCCTGAGCCAAGAGCGATCCTGGGCGTGGGCGGCGACCCGCTGAGTCCGGCGCGCGCGAAAGGCGAAAGTGGGAATAGTGTCTTCGATACCACCGAGCGACCGCAGACCGTACGCTTCTGCACTGGAACGGAAAATCGATGAAGAGCCATTTCGTCTTTCGTTTATTGATCGCCGCCATCGTGCTGGCCGCTTTCCCCTTGCCGTCAATGGCGCAAGTGTCGATCGGCATCGGGGTCAGCGTCGGCTACGCGCCGCCCGCCATACCGGTTTACGAGCAACCGCTGTGCCCTGGAGCCAACTACATATGGATACCCGGCTATTGGGCATGGGGTGACTACGGCTACTACTGGGTTCCGGGCACGTGGACGTATGCGCCGCAGCCGGGTTATCTGTGGACTCCGGGCTACTGGGGCTGGGACTCAGGTAACTACGTCTGGTACGGAGGCTACTGGGCCACGTCCGTCGGCTTTTACGGCGGCGTGAATTACGGCTTTGGATACTTCGGCTCGGGATATGTCGGTGGTGTCTGGGCGGGTAATGCTTTCCGCTATAACACCTATGTGACTCGCGTCAACACCAGGATCGTGCGTAACGTTTACGTCAATCGCAACGTGTACATCAACCGAGGGCCCCGGATCAGCTACAATGGCGGTCCACATGGGGTGCCCGTGCGCCCGACTGCGCAGCAATTAGCGGTTGCAAGAGGACGACATCTGGGATTGACGGCCGCGCAACGACAGCACATTGCGATTGCGGCACAGGACCGCCGCCTGCTCGCGAACGTCAACCACGGCCGTCCCCCGATCGCGGCTGTCGCGCGTCCGCTCGGTCCGAGCAACCGTCCCGCCGGGTTCGTACCGGTGCGGGCAGCTGACCGCGTCAGCACTCACCCCGCTTTGGTGCGTCACGCTCCGGTCGTCCATCACGCGGCGG
>PMHO01000013.1 GCA_003156715.1 Candidatus Tityobacter terrigena | reverse complement strand
GGCCCGTTCGGGGCGGGGGTGCCGGCGTAACTCTTCCTCGCTTCGTCAGCGTCGAGGGCATCGAGGGAAGCGGGAAGTCGACGCTGGTCGCCGGCTTGGCCTCGCGCTTGCGGCAGGCGGGGATCGATCCGGTCGTCACGCGCGAGCCGGGCGGCACGCCGCTGGGAGAGCGGGTGCGCCAAATCTTCCTCGAGCCGGGCGCGGCGATCGATCCCCTGGCCGAGGCGTTTCTCGTAAACGCCTCGCGAGCGCAGCTGGTCGATGACGTCATTGCGCCCGCGTTGCGCGCGGGCCGTTTGGTCCTTTCGGACCGCTTCGCGACCGCGACGCTAGCCTACCAGGGTTTCGGGCGCGGTGTCGATCGCGATATCCTGCGCGCGATTGGCGCGATTGCGACGCGCGGCCTCGAGCCCGACGTCGTTTTGTTGATCGACGTTCCCGTCGAGCTTTCGCGGCAGCGGCTGGCGCGGCGCGCCGCCGGCGATCAGACCTTTCCCGATCGCCTCGAACGGGAGGACGGCAACTTCCACGCCCGCGTGCGTGAAGGCTATCTCGAGCTCTCCCGAACGGACGCGCACATTTTGAAATTGGATGGAACGCTCGAGCCGGCCGCGCTGCTCGGGAGCGCTTGCGCGGCGCTCGGTCTGCCGTGAAGGGCATCGATGGCTCGTTCGACGTCGTCGGCGCGCGCGGCGCGCTTGCGTTCTTTAAGACGGTCGAACCGGGGAAGCTCGCCCATGGCTACATTTTCACCGGGCCGAACGGCGTGGGCAAGAAAACCTTCGCTCGGCGGCTCGCGCAATCGCTCCTGTGCGAGACGCCCAAAGCGACGCTGCTCGGATACTGCGGCCACTGCATCGGTTGCAAGCTGCTCGTTGCGGGAACGCATCCCGACTTCGTCGCGGCCGAGGGAACGATCAAGATCGGCAAAGATGGTGCAAGCTCGGGCGGCGACGAGATGACCGCACGTGAGCTCGTGCGCGAACTTTCGCTGCACGGCTACCGAAGCGCGTATCGCGTCGTGCTCCTGGGCGATGTCGAGTTTGCCACGCACGAGGCGGCAAACGCCCTCTTGAAGTTCTTGGAAGAACCGCCCGCCGGCGTCATCGTCGTGCTCACGACGAGCGCAATCGGAAAGCTGCTGCCTACCGTGCGCTCCCGCCTCGTCGAAATCTCCTTCGGTCCGCTGACGGCGGCCGAGGTCGAGTCGGTCCTGGTGGTGCAGGGCGTCCTTCCCGAAAAAGCGCGGCTCGCGGCCGAGGTGTCGCTCGGCAGCGTCACGCGTGCGCGCGCCGTTCTGGACGACGATGAGAGCGGAATCCGCGAAGCGGCCTTCGAGTGGTTCGGTGAGGCCCTAAGCGGACGCACGCCCGATCATGCCTTCCTGCGCCTCGACGACCGCGGACGCAGCGCAGGCGAGAAACGGGCCGCCGTGCGCGAGCTGATCGAGGTCGTGCGCATCGCCGCGCGCGATTGGGCCGCGCTTGCGCTCGCCGGCGAGGACGTCGTGCTACTCGCGGCCGATAAACGCGCCTCGATCGAACGGCTGCCGAAGCGCGCGCCGGCCGGTCAGCTCGAAGTGCTGGCGGCCCTTGGCGAAGCCGAGCGCCTCGCAAACACGAACGTTTCGGCCGGTCTGGTCGTCGATTTTCTGCGCATGGCGCTAGCGCCGCAGCGACCGCCGGGCTGAGAGCACCTTCGTGATTGCGGCCTCATTGAATCGGTACGCCGAGCCGCTCGAGCGCGGCGCGACTGCTTTCGAGCTTGGGGTCGAGTTGCAGCGCACGACGGTAGCCCTCGATCGCCTTCGCTCGGTCACCGGCCGCTACGTATGCCTCTGCAAGACTGTCGGCCGCATTTGCCGACGACGGGTTCGCGGCGGCGTTGACGGAAAGCACGGCGACCGCATCCGCGACGCGTTGGCCGGCGAGCAGTTTGTATCCGAGCGCATTGATCCGGCGCTCGAGGCGGTCGCGGACGTACCGATGGACCGGATCCGAAGCGTACGCCCGGTATGCCGCGAGGCCTGCGTTGACGCCTCGGTTCTCGACTCCCGCCAGCACCGTGTCCTCGAAGCTCCGCTCCGGACGGTAGCCGATAATCTCGTCTAACGCCGGATCGCGATTCGCCGCGTAAGCGGCAAATGTCGGATCGGCGGCAATCTCAGGATCGGTCTCGGACCGCTTATCGCGTTCGTCAACGTCTTGCCACCAGATCGACGCCATCCCGACGCGAATATGGCTGTTCGGCAACAGGATAAGGACCGGATCGCCGTACGAGTTGACGTGTTGGCCCGTCGGTTGGCCAACGAATATCGCGCTCGTGTACAGCTCCAGGCGGTTGACTAAGTTTTGTGCCGCCGAATACGTACGGCGGCTCGTCACGACAAACAGGTGGCCGGGGCGATCGATCGACGGCATCCGAATGAGCCCGACGATGATGGGCTTGAGAAGATAATTGTTGCCGCCGTTGTTTTCGCGGATATCGAGCACGAACTTGTCGACCGGCAACTGCGCCGCGCGGCGGAACGCATCTTCGAAGAAGGCCTCTACGGTCTGATCCTTCGCGTCCGCGACTTGGTTGAATTGTACGTAGAAGAGGCGTTCCGCAGGGATATACTCCGACCAGAAGGGACGGTCGGGGTGCATGAGCCAGAGCGGAGCCGGAGCGCTTCCACGCGCATCGGCCCAGCCTTGGACCGGCGTGTGCCCGTACAACGTTTCGAATGGGACCTCGGGGGTGAGTTCGAGTCGCAGCTCTTTACGGTCTTTGTCGACGACGAAGGTCGCGCCGTCTGCGTTCGGCTCGACGCCTAGCCCATGCAAGACGTGACCCGACATCATCAGCACCGGGCCGATCGCCTCGAGTAAGCCAGGGTTGCCCGTATCGTGCGGCATTACCGCTTGCAGTTTTTCGTAAACGGCGCCGGCGGGTACGTCACCGATCCGTACCAGGCGGCCGCCGACGGCAAACGCATACTTTGCAGGCGCGCTTTCCACGTAGAGGCCGTCCTCGTAGTACCTCAAGCGCAGGGGAAAGTAGACGCCGCTCGGGTAGCCGATCGCGCCCGTGTGGCTGTCCTGGGGCATCGCCGCGATGGCGTACAGCCGGAATGCGATCTCGTCGTCGTTCAAGTGCGGGATGTCCGCGTCGAGCCGGTCGACCGCCTGCTGAAACGCCTCAGGCGTCATCGTGTGGAAGAGATTCTTGTGCAGCAGCGGCATCTGCTCGGCGAGGTAGCGCAAGTCCGCGCGCCACTGATCCGCGCTTAGTGCGAGCGGCGCTCGATCGGTTACGGAGGGTTGCGGCGACGCCCCGAGCGCCAAGAGCCACGCGGCGAACGCGATGATGTGAGAGCCCTTTACAGCCATGAAAGCCTCCCAGCCTCGTACGCTTGTACGGCGCCGCCGGCCCCATGTTTCGCAGAGATTGCGCGGCCGGCTCAGTACCTGCGGCCGTACGAGGCGTCGTTGTAGGCCTTAGCGAGGACGATCGCAAGATAGCCCGCACCGATTGCCTTGATGACGGCCGAGCTAAGCACCACGACCGGATCGATCGGCAGCATCGGCGCAATCTGAAGTACCGATGCCGCCAGATTCACACCGTAGCTGGGAAGCAGGAAGTACGCTACGACGTAAACGACGGTCACCAGGGCGGTCGGCAGCAGATTGCGCTGCGCGCGCTCGAGCGAAACCTGCAAGGCAGCTCCGCCGGGAATGCCGCCGATCGCTGCCGCCGGCAGCGTGTAAATGAAGAAGAAGAGCGCGATCAGCGAGAGCGCGAGCGAGCCGAAGGGAATGAAACCGCCCACCAGTTGCGCGATCCAAATGACGAAGTTGAATCCGAGTGCGGCGATGAAAAGGTCGCCGGCGCGGCGTCGCGCCTGGTCCCACATGTCATCGAAGGCTGCGCGCCCGCGCCGCAACGCGGTATCCGCGCCGATCAGCGCGAGCCCCAAACCGAATCCGTCGAGGATCTGCACGATGAGCCCGACGATCCCCCCGTTTATGGCTCCCAGCACCCCGTTGCCGCCGAACTGCGGGACCGAAAAAACCAGCAGCAGGACGGCGCTTGCGATCGCGGCCAGAAACGGCCCGAGCATGAGCGTCGGGTTGCGCGCGAGCAGGAGGAAGGCTCGCCCATACGTGCCCCCGTCCACGCGGCCGAGCTGACGCACCGTCGCTTAGCGCCCTGCTCCGGAGCTGGTCACCGCCGGCCCTAGGCCCGCGCCGACCGTAAGGCTATGCCGCACTCGCAGGTACGTTCGGCCGGCGTTGCTTCGATGATCTTGAAGATGGCGTTCTTGACGCGCTCGTTGTTACTGGCGAAGACCTTGAGAACTTCCTCGTGCGACACCGGGGCCGATCCGTCCACGCCGACGTCGTAGTCGGTAATCAGGGAGATGTTGACGTAGCACATCTCGAGCTCGCGCGCCAGGTAGCACTCGGGGTACTGCGTCATGTTGATCACTTCCCAGCCTGCATCCTGAAACCAGCGAGATTCCGAACGCGTCGAGAAGCGCGGGCCCTGGATGACGACGACGGTCCCCGTTTCGTGCGTCTCTACGCCGATCGAACGCAGAGCGGCGATGGCGATGGGACGCAGTTGCGGGCAGTAGGGATCGGCGAAGCTGACGTGCGTCGTGATCGGACCGTCATAAAAGGTGTCCTTGCGGGCGCTCGTGCGGTCGACGATTTGGTCGGCAACCACCATGTCGCCGGGTTTGACCTCCCGTTTGAGGGAGCCGCAGGCCGTCGGGCCAACGATCCGGGTTACGCCGAGTTCCTTCATCGCCCACAGGTTGGCGCGATAGTTGATCGACTGTGGCGGAAAGCGGTGGTCCTTGCCGTGCCGCGGCAAAAACGCGACGCGCTTGCCGGCGATCTCGCCGATCGCGACGAGGTCGCTCGGCGCACCGTACGGCGTCTCGATCCACGCCTCGCGCGCGCCTTCCAGGAGCGAATAAAAGCCGGACCCACCGAAGACGCCGATCTCGGCGCGTTCCTTCGACAACCTGTTCTCCTCGTTTAGTCTTTGAAATCGCTGGGCCGCAGTTCCTCGATGAACTTCTTGAAGCGTTGCACTTCTTCAGCTTCGGCTTTCTTGTCGGCTACGGTCTCCTCGAGCACGATCTTGTCGGAAACGTAAATCGGCGCTTGCATCCGAAGCGCGAGGGCGATGCCGTCCGAGGGCCGTGCGTCGATTTCCTGCGTATCGCCGTTTTGGCGAACGATCAGCTTCGCGAAAAAAGTCGAGTCCTTGATGTCGTGAATGACGATTTGCTCGAGGGTCGCGTGCAGCGACTCCAGCATGGTGCGCATCAGGTCGTGTGAAAGCGGCCGCGGAACCTGCGTGCCCTCCAAAGCCAGCGCTATGGCCGTCGCCTCGAACGGCCCGATCAAGATCGGAAGGTAGCGCTTGCCTTCGAGGTCCTTAAGGATGACGACCGGGTCGTGGGTCAGTAGGTCGATGCCCAGCTTGTCGACCTTCATTTGGCGCATACCTCAAAGTCCTACGCTTCCAGGACGATTCCTTGCCGGGAGAGAAACCGGCGCGTCGGCTTCGGCCGCGACTATGGCACTCTCTTGCGGAATCGTCGGCCTTCCCAACGCCGGCAAGTCGACTGTTTTCAACGCGCTAACCCGCTCGACGCAAGCAGTTGCCTCTGACTATCCCTTCGCCACCATCGAGCCCAACGTCGGAGAGGTGAGGGTCCCCGACGGCAGACTCGAGGTGCTGGCGGAGATCGTGCACTCCAATCGGATCGTCCACGCCTCCATGCGCTTTGTCGATATCGCCGGGCTTGCCCGCGGCGCGAGCTCCGGTGCGGGCCTCGGGAACGCGTTCCTCTCGCACATCCGGGAAACCGACGCGATCGCGATGGTCGTGCGCTGTTTCGAGGCGCAGGGCGTGGCCGACGCCGAGGCACCGCCCGACCCGCTGCGCGACATCGAGATCCTCGACATCGAGATGGCCCTTGCCGATCTCGCCTCGCTTGCGAAACGCGTCGACAAGCTCGAGCGCGAAAGTCGCGCCAACCCCAAAGCGGCTGAGCGACTCGAGGCAGCCAGGGGGCTCATGCGCGCGCTCGAGAACGGAACGCCGGCTCGCGCCTTCGCTAAGGATTCGCTCGAAGCGGCGCTCGCTCGGGAAACCTTCCTGCTCACGGTCAAACCGCTGCTTTACGTCGCCAATGTGGGCGAAGCTCAAATTGCGCGGCTGGGAGCCTCGGCGCAGAGCGTATTCGATCTCGCCGAGCGAGAGGGTTCGCGCGCAATCGCCTTTTGCGCGAAGCTCGAGGCTGAACTCGCCGGGCTCAGCGACGACGAAGCCACGGTCTTTCGCAAAGAGCTCGGGATCGATCGGAGCGGTCTCGATCAGCTGATCCTGCAGGCCTATGACGTGCTTGGGTTGATGACGTTCCTGACCGCCGGCGAAAAAGAAGTCCGCGCGTGGACGATCGAAAAGGGCAGCAAAGCGCCGCAAGCCGCCGGGAAGATTCACTCGGACATCGAGCGCGGTTTCATTCGCGCCGAGATCGTTTCGTACGACGACTACGCCCGTCTACGCTCGATGGAGGCCATTCGCTCGGCGGGACTCTTCCGCAGCGAGGGCAAGGAGTACGTAATGCGCGAGGGCGACGTCGTCAACTTCCGCTTCAACGTCTAGTCTTGGCCCCAAGATCGCCGCTCGTTTTGCTTCAAATTGCCGGATCGGCAGGCGGGCGCTCGCGGGCTCGCTTGCTTGATGGCCGGCCAGAGGCGGGTCTCGTACGACTCCTGGCCATTGGGATAATGACCCGGCCAGCCGATTGTACAAGTGTAGGGGAACGAGCTCTGTTCCCATAAAACGAAATTGGAGCGTAGCAATCTGAAGGAAACCCACCACACATGATCACGGCCGTACGCGAAGTCTCGGTATTTGGGGACGCGATCGCCTACTTCAACGAAGCCGCCGCACTGCTCGACTTGGAGCCGGGCATGCGCCGGCTGCTGACGCGGCCCTCGCGCCAGATCATCTTTTCGATCCCTTTCCAGCGCGACTCGGGCGAGCTCGAGGTCTTCACCGGTTACCGCGTCCAATACAACTTCGCGCGCGGACCAGCCAAAGGCGGTATCCGCTACCATCCCGGCGTGACGCTCGACGAGGTCACCGCGCTTGCTTTCTGGATGACCTGGAAGTGTGCGGTGGTCGACCTTCCCTTCGGTGGGGGCAAGGGCGGCGTCACCTGCGATCCCACGACCCTTTCGATGGGCGAGCTCGAGCGCATCACGCGCCGCTATGCGGCCGAGCTCGTGGAGGTGGTCGGTCCCGACAAGGACGTCCCGGCTCCCGACGTGGGGACCACGCCGCAGATCATGGCCTGGTTCATGGACACCTACTCGATGCACATGCGGCAACACGTGCCGAGCGTCGTAACCGGTAAGCCGCTGGCGATCGGCGGATCGCGCGGGCGTGTCGAAGCGACCGGGCGCGGTGTTTCGCTCGTGACCCTAGCTCAGATGGAGCGCATGGGCATGTCGCCCAGAGGAACGCGCGTCGTCGTGCAAGGCTTCGGCAACGTCGGCTCGATCGTCGGGAGCATGTTTGCCGAGCGGGGCTGCTCGATCGTCGGGATCTCCGACGTAACGGGCGGTTATTACAACTCAAAGGGCATCGACATCGGCGCTGCCATCGCCTACGCGCAGGAGCATCACTCGCTCGATGGTTACCGCGGCGGCGACCGCATCACCAACGACGCGCTGCTGGAACTCCCCTGCGACGTGCTGGTTCCGGCCGCGCTCGAGAAGCAGTTGACCGTTCGGAACGCGCCGCGGGTCCAAGCCAAACTGATCGCCGAGGGCGCTAACGGCCCGACCACGCCTGAGGCCGACCACATCCTCAACCAACGCGGCATCGTGGTTATCCCCGACATTCTGGCGAACGCCGGAGGTGTGACCGTCTCGTACTTTGAGTGGGTCCAGGACCGGGCCGGATACTTCTGGCGGGAGTCGGAGGTCAACGAGCGCTTGGCCGACGTGATGCACGAAAACTTCGCGCGGGTCGGAGACATCGCCACCATGCGCAACGTGCCGCTCCGCACGGCGGCCTACATGCTGGCGATCGACCGGGTCGTGCAGTCCATGAACACCCGCGGAGTGTACGCCTAAGCGGGCAGGAGACTTACCGGCGCAAGCTCAACGCCCTCGTACTATGCTTCATCTCGTCGTGCTTGCCATGATCGACCTTTGGGACATCGATCCTGACGCGGCGAAGCCGCCCCCGGCGCAATTTGGGCAGCGGCTTGCCGGTGCGGGCGATGCCTCGGATGCGCTGCTCGACACAGGCGCAGCTCTCGGCCCGAGCCCGATCAAGGTGTGCACCTACGGGGCTCCGCCGCTGGGCTCCCAGCTTTGGAGCGACGCGAGCGGCTTGATGCGGACCTTCACGACGCCGTCCTGCGGCGACGGAGCCGGCGGATTCGAATCCGGTTTCGCAAGCCAATCCCTCTTGGGCTTCTTCCCGCTCGGGATGGCGCTGCCGTGGGGAAGCTCCCTCACATCGCCCGGTACCCCGGTCGGACTTCCGAGTCAGAGCGATTCGCCTCCCAGCCGTCAAGGGCTGACCTTGCCGCACGGTTTTGAGGGACCGAGCAGCCTCGTGCTGCACGTGCCCCCGGCCGCACGCGGAGCCTCGTCCGGGACGAGCTCGGCGGCACGCACCCAGGTTCGTCACCCGGCGCCTTAAGGGCTAGGCGCTTCCGGCCGCGGTCAACGCGTCGTCGGCCTCGAAGATATCGAAGAAGCGCGTCAATTCCGGCCGTTGCTTGCAGACCGGATGAAACGTGACGACCATCGCGCGTTCTTCGGGTGACAGCCGCTCGATCGTAAACGATTCGATCCGGCGGTTGAGCTCTTCCACGCTGCTTAGATCCGCGCGTGCGCGAATCCACTCGGCTACCTCGCTTTCGTCGTTGGCCTCAGCCACCGCGCCCTTGAGCTCGGCCAGCTCGATTCCGATCTTGTTCAGCACGAAAACGGTGAAGCCACGCGGGAAATCGACCACGTAGCCGCCCAGGCTGCCGCCCGGGAACTGCGCGCGGATCTTGTCGATCGTGCGGGGCAAGAAATACACGCCGAGCATTTTCTCGCGCGGGCCGCGCGGCGGGTTCCGGCTGAGGTCAAGCGGGCTCATAGAACTCCCTCTCTAGAGAAAAGTGTTCCGGAACGATGCCGAAGAAGCGGCGCCTCCATGCGGGCGATCGCGTCGCGGCGAGAACGTTTCGAAGCCGACGGCTTCCTGGTTCTTCCCGGCTTCGCCTCGTCGCAGTCGATCGCCGCGTTGCGCGCGCGGGCAACCGAGATCGTTGCCGCATTCGACCCGTCGGAGTCGCGCACGATCTTCACGACGCGCGACGAATCGACCAAAGCGGACCGCTACTTTCTGACGTCGGGCGACAAGATCCGCTGCTTTTTTGAGGAAGGGTCGTTCGACGCCGGCGGAGAGCTGCGTCAGCCCAAAGCGCTTTCAATCAATAAGATCGGTCATGCGATGCACGACCTCGATCCGATTTTCAGCAGGTTCTCGCACGATCCGCGTCTGCAGCAACTCGCGTTCGAACTGGGTGCCTGGGAGCCCCGGGTGTATCAGTCGATGTACATCTTCAAGCAGCCGCACATCGGGTCGGAAGTGCGCTGGCACCAAGACGCGACGTACTTTGTCACCGATCCCATCAGCGTAACGGGTCTGTGGTTTGCGCTCGAGCCCGCCGACCGCCGTAACGGCTGCCTCTGGGTGCAGCCCGGCGGTCACCGAACGCCTCTGCGTCAACGTTTCGAGGTCGACGGTAGCGGGAGCCGCTTGACGACCCTCGACGCGACGCCGTGGCCCGCTGCGGCGGCCGCCGTGCCGCTCGAGGTCGAAGCGGGCACGCTCGTCGTGCTGCACGGTCTGCTCCCGCACTATAGCGCACCCAACCGCTCGCCGCTTTCCCGGCACGCGTACAGCCTGCATTACGTTGATGGAAAGTCCGTTTACGCCCCGACTAATTGGCTGCAGCGGCCGCCGGCGTTTCCGGCGCGACCGTTCGCCGGACGCGCGTAACGCCGGAGCTTAGGCCAATCATCCGCAGGAAAGGGAAGGCCGCCCGCGGATGAGTGGCCCCTAGAAAACCGTTCGCCCGCCAATCGCGCAAAAGGAGAGAACCAACATGCTCCGAGGCATGCTGATGCTCGGCTTGATTTTGGGCTTTTTCGCGGCGCCGGCGCGCGCCGACGCGCCCACCGCGAACGCCGCCGTGGTGCAGGGGATCGTTCGCTCGCCGGACGGCGTCCCGGTGCCCGGCGTGAAGGTCAGCGCTGCGGGACCAATTAGCGCCACGGTCTTCAGCGATTCCGCGGGCATGTTCACGTTGAGTCTCCCGCAGGGAATCTATCGGATCGAAGCCACCAAAGGCGGCTTCGTTCCGGCGGTGCTCAACGACATCGCGATCCTCGCCGGTCAAACGCTCCCGCTGACCGTCTCTCTGACGCGCGCCGACCTCAGCTCGCTGCGCACGATCGGAAGCGTGACCGTCGCGCGCGGCAGTTCCATCAATACCGGAGCTGCCGCCCAGGCCTACGTGTCTGCCCAAGCGGTAACGGATTTGGCGAATCCGCAAATCAACGACGTCTTGCAGCAAGTGCCGGACCTCAACGTCCAGCACATGGGCAGCCAGCCTGACACGAGCATCGTTCTCGCCGGATCGCAGCCATACGAAACGCAAGTCCTGATCGACGGGCATCCGATTGCTCTTGGGCAGTACGGCGTCTGGCTGAGCGAGTATTTTTCGTCGTTCTTGATCGGTGGTGCCGAAGTTCAGTCCGGGCCGGGCAATACGACGCCCTTCGCCAACACGGCAGTCGGTGGAACGGTCAACCTGCTGACTCCGGGCTACACGACCCAACCCATGACATCGGTCGTCATCGGGACCGACAATTACCTTTCGCAATACTCGAACGCGCTCACGACGGGTTCACTGGGCAAACTCGCCTACGTCGCCGGCGCAGGCTACGGAAGCAGCAACGGTCCGTATTACCAGAACTCGAAGTGCGTCGTCATTCCGAACAATCCGGCCAACGACAACACGCCGCAGTCGGTTGGGATCGTCGACTTCTGCGGCGATTCGAGTGGCTCGCTCTTTACCAAAGGCGAGATCTTCAAGTTGCGCTATGAGTTTTCGCCGTCGACGTCGATCGAGGCCGGCTTCGTCGGTTCGCAGGGCGGCTTTCTTCCGCAGGGCACGTCGTACGGGCAGTACCTCGGGGGAACGAAGATCGTCGAGTGCCTGCCGTCCGCGCCGCTCTCCTGCAGCAATCCGAGTTTTTCAGATGTGGTCGGCAAAACGATTTCGGCCTACACCTGGTATCCGGGGTCCAACGTCTTTAGCAATCAGCCGATCTTCACCGGCCAATTCCGAACCTCACTGGCCGACACGACCCTGCTCGTGCGCCCTTATGCCGGCAATATCGAAGCGATCGTCGACGGCAGCCAAGAGAATCAATTTCCGCTGTTCTTCTCGCCGCCCGGGACCGTCCCGTCGTATCCGCCTGGGACGCCGATCCCACCGAATCCCAACCAGAACGCATTCGAGATGTACTGCAACACGGACAACTATCTCGGTCAGATTGCGAGTCCGAAAAACACGACGACGGTCGTCGACGGCCGTGAAGAGTGTTGGCAGGCCCCGTTTAGCGAGTACGAGCAGGACCGTCTCTACGGGACCACCGTCTCGCTGCTGCGTCCGCTCGGCCAGAGTCTGCTCGATTTCACCTACGACTTCCACGGCATTCAAACGTTCGCGTACTACAACGTTCCGTCGGATATCGCGGTGCCCGACACGACCGAGCGCTACGCGACCTTCTCACTGACAGGCGATCTGCATGTCGTTCCCAACCTCGGCCTCGATGCCGGCCTGTACGACACGACGTGGAAACTCGTCGGAACGCAGGCCATCGGGCAAACCTCGAACCTCGAGCCGCTCAACCGCACGCTTTCGCACTTCGATCCACATTTGGCGCTCGTGTTCCAACCGCGTCCGGGGCTCTCGTACCGCTTCGCGTGGGGCACGTCCGAGACGTATCCGTTCGCCGGGCAGGTCAGCGGTTTGCCGTTCTCGACCCCGCCTTCGGCCACCGCGCCGACCGGACTCTTCACGGAGAAGAACCCGTTCTTGCTGCCGGAGACGAGTTCGGAGTTCAGCGCGGGCCTCGACAAGCGCTTCCGCGGCGGCGGCGTGTTGAGCCTCGATCTGCAAGCGACCCTCATTCACAACGTCTTCGAGACGTTGACGCTGCCCGGGACGGGGGTTGCGACCGAAGCGATCATCGAACCGGTCAACGTCGCGCGACTGCGCGCGCAACTGGCCACGCTACGCTATTCTTACGCGCCGCTCTTTGGCCTTGGATACAATATCGGGCTGACCGCCGACCGCTCGATCGTCGACGGCTTGCCGCAGGCGTTCTATGCCAGCACGACTCCCGGTGCCGGAGCACTTCCGGCGAACAACCAGCAGATTTGCGGGACCGGCCTTTCGACGCCCGGGATTCCGGTCTGCATTCCGTACCTCAAAGGTTACGGCGCCGTGACCTATCGCTGGCACGACGCAACCTATTTGAAGCTCGGCGTCGACTATGAGGGGAAGAACAACAGCTACTACCAGCCGCCGTTCGCGCTGGTCGATTTGACGGCACGGCATCCGCTCAATTCGAATCTCGAGATGCAGATCTCGGTCGAGAATCTGCTCAACACGAACAACTTTGCCAACCTTCCCGCGCCCAACCTCGGCGTTCCGGTCGTGACCGAAGATGCGACCGGGCTGACTTCCAATCCCTCGGCACTCATCCCCGCACTGCCGCGCACCGTCCGAGCCCAGCTGCGCCTGCATACGGGACACTCTTAACTCGCATGGCTAGTGGACCACTAACCAGCGCTCGGCCCATTGGCTGAGCGAGCGGAGCGTCGGCTCGAGCTCGCGTCCGGCGGCGCTAAGCGCATAGCTGACGCGGACGGGAGGACCGGGCTCGACGGAGCGCACCACGATCCGGGCTTCTTCGAGTTCGCGAAGGCGTTGGCTGAGCAGACGGTCGGACAGCCCCGGCACGACCGAGAGCAAGTCGTTGAAACGCCGATCGCCGCTTAGCAGCGTGCGCAGCAGCGCCCCGCTCCAGCGGCGTCCGATCAGCTCCACCGCCTGACGGAATCGCGGTGAAAAATCGGAGAGCGATTCGGCCCGAGGGCCAGGATTCGGCGTCCTGCGGGTGGGGAACGTTTGGGGCATAGGACTCGCTTCCTCAATTACTTACCGGCAGATAGTTGGCTACTTGAGGTAGCCAAATCGTCCACTTTAGCTCATCGTAGTAAGCTGCATAAGGTAAGTAGCTATGGAGAAGGGACAACAACTCATGATAACAGGCGATGCAGGTCTCTTGATTGTGAGGCTCGTCATAGGTTTGGGTTTTGCCGCCCACGGCGCTCAAAAGCTGTTCGGCTGGTTTGGGGGTTACGGGCTGGCCGGGACGGGCGCGTTCTTCGAGTCGATGGGCTTCCGGCCCGGAAAACTGCAAGCGTTTTTAGCCGGTTGCGGTGAGTTTTTTGGCGGATTGCTGGTTGCGCTCGGATTCCTCGGCCCGGTCGGCCCGGCGCTCGCAGCCGCGGTCATGGTGGTCGCGATTCTTGCAATCCATCTAAAGAACGGATTCTTTGTGACGAACAACGGCTACGAGGTGCCGCTCCTGTACCTCGCGTCGATGTCGGGCCTCGCCTTCGCGGGTTACGGCGCGTACGCGCTCGACCGCGCCTTCGCGATCGGCTTTAGCGCGCCGGTCGACTACGCGGTCGTCGCGCTCGGAATGCTCGCGGGCTTGGCGGCTTTTGCGACCCGAGGGAAAGTGCCGGCGGTGCAACCACCGGGTACGTGACGCCGTTGTTCGTGCCGCTCGAACCAGTCGCCCGCGGCGACCTCCTCGAGGCGTTTACGGGCCGGACTTTCGCAGACGCAGGGCGCTGACCGCCGCCGCAGCAGCAGCAGCAGCTCCCGCGAAAGCGAGCGTCGCGTGCACCGAACGAGCGATTGCCGCATGTGCAGACGCGGTTAGCGTCGCGTTTGCGGCGTGGGCCACCAGCGTCGCACCGGCGGTGCCGAGTGCGATCGCAACGAGCGCCGCGCCGACGGTTTGCCCCGTCACGCGGACGGTGGCCAACACGCCTGACGCGCTGCCGCTTCTTTCGCGCGGAACGCTTCCCATGATTTCGCGGTTATTCGGTGATTGGAAGAAACCGAAGCCGATGCCGCAGAGCACCGCGCGCCAAACGATGTTGGCAACGCCGGCATGCGAGGGAAGCAAAGCCATCGCTTCGAGACCGCAGGCAAATACCGTTAGCCCCGCGGTGGCAAGGGCTTGCGGAGGGTAACGGTCCGCGAGCGCTCCGGCGATCGGCGCCATCAGCGCAATCGCGATCGGCCATGGGGTGAACAGCAATCCGGAAGCGAGTGGTGAGAACCCGAGCACTTCTTGAAAGAGGAAGGGCAGAGAAACGTAGGCCAGCCCCTGTGCCACGAAGGAACAGAACGAGGTCGCGGTCGCGAGCGAAAAACGTGACGACCCGAACAGGTCGAGCGGCAGCACGGGGTTGCTGACGCGCCGCTGGCGTTCGATGAATGCCGCGCCGAAGGCGAACGCCGCCGCCAGCAAGGCAGCGATCTGCCATCGTGGAACCGGATGCGCGAAGCCGTCGAGCCCGAGAACGAACAGGCCCAGCGCCCCCGCGGATAACAGCGCGCTCACGATATCGACTCGCCCGCCGCGGCCCGTTCGACGCGGCAGCGCGCGCGGTGCGAGCAGCGCGTCGGCGATGCCGATCGGCACGTTGAGTGCGAACAACCACGGCCATGGCAAGACCGCCAGAATCGCGCCGCCGATCGTCGGCCCCGCCGAGGCGCTCGAGGCCACTACGAAGGCGCTGATGCCGAGCGCTTGTCCCAGCTTGGCGCTCGGGAAGATGGTGCGATACAGCGCCGGTCCGACCGACATGATCGCGGAGGCGCCGAAGCCTTGCAGGACGCGTGCCGCGACGAGCGCGCCGAGCGAATGCGAAAGCGCGCACGCGAGCGAGCCGGCCGTAAACAGGATGATGCCGCGGCTAAAGAGCTTGCGGTAGCCGATCGCGTCGCCCAGCGCCGCGAGCGGCAAGAGCGTGACCGTCACCGCGATCTGGAATGCGTTGACGACCCAAATCGACGCGGCGGGATCGGCGCGCAGCTCGCGCCCGATCGTGGGCAGCGCGACATTCGCGATCGACGCGTCGAGTACCGACATCATCGTCCCGGCTGCGACGACGACGACCGCTAGGCCGCGCGCACCAGGCGGCAGACCGTCGTCCGGCGCGGGCCTGCTAGTCTGCGAAGACTTGCTCGGCGTGGTAGGAACTGCGCGAAAGCGGGCTCGAGACGACCTGCTGGAATCCCTTTGAAAGTCCCAGGTGCTTGAGGCGCGCGAATTTTTCCGGGGTCACGAATTCCACGACCTCGAGATGGCGTTTGGTGGGTTGCAGATATTGCCCCATCGTAAAGATGTCGACGCCGCCCGCGCGCGCGGCTTCCATCGTTTCCTCAATTTCGGCTTCGCTCTCGCCCAGGCCGAGCATCAGCGAGGTTTTAGTGTATCGGACGCGGCCGCTGCGCTTGGCGTGCATCAGGACCGCGAGCGACTGGTCGAAGTTCGCGCGCCGGTCGCGGACGGCCGGCTGCAAGCGCCGCACGGTTTCGAGATTGTGCGCGAGCACTTCGGGCTCGGCCTCTAAGACGAGATCGAGCGCTCGTAGGTCGCCGGCAAAATCGCCGGTCAAGCACTCGACCTTTGCATCGGGCACCAGGCGATGGATCATCCGCACGGTATGGGCGAAGATCGCGGCGCCGCCGTCGGCGAGATCGTCTCGGTCGACGGCGGTCAGCACGAGATACTTCCAGCCGAGTTCACGCACGGCTTCGGCCACCCGCTTCGGCTCGAGCCAATCGACTTCACCCCGTGGGCTGCCCGTCTTTACGTTGCAGAAGTGGCAGCCGCGCGTGCAGGTGTCGCCCAGGATCATGATCGTCGCCGTCCCCGCGCCCCAGCATTCGGCCACGTTGGGACACATCGCTTCTTGGCACACGGTGTGCAGGTCGAGCGTTCGTACTTTTTCTTTGAGCTGCTCGTAGCGCTCGCCCGCCGGCAAGCGGACTTTCAACCAGTCCGGTTTGCGCGGCGGCCTGGGCTCAATGAGATCGATCACGATGCCACCTGGTCGCATTGCGCTTCCCAAGCGAGTTCGAAAGTCTGCGCCAGCGCCGTCAGCAGCACCGCCTTCGACTCTTCGAGGGGGACGTTGCGATCGAGCTCGTGGGAAAGCGACGTGATTCCGAACTCCGGCGTACCGCAGGGCGTGATCCAGCGGTCGTAGTCGAGCGGCGTCGAAACGTTGAGCGCCAGTCCGTGCATCGACGTCATTCCCTTGACGCTCAAGCCGATCGCGCAGATCGCATTCGTCCCGACGTAGACGCCGCGATGCTCGCTACGCGTTCCGGCGCAGACTCCGAACTGGTCGAGCGCTCGGGTGACGCTGCGCTCCAGCGCCGACACGAGCGGCGCGACTTCACGAAACTGCGGCAGCTTGACGATCGGGTAGACGACGAGCTGGCCGGGCCCATGGTAGGTCACGTCGCCGCCGCGCTCGACCTCGACGACATCGATGCCCAGGGCGTTCAAGCGTTCGGGCGCAAGCAAAAGGTTCGCTCGCTTCGCCGTCCGCCCCAAAGTGACGACGGGATCGTGCTCGACCACGATCCACGTGTCGCGCTCGATGCCTGCGGCGACGCGCGCATGGAGGCGGCGCTGCAGCGCCAGCACTTCGCGATACGGCCGGCGCCCGAGTTCGAGTAAGCGCGCTGTTTTCAGCGACCTGTCTCCGCTAACTTCCGGCCGGTGCGCCGACCGCTGCCGTAGCCGGTTTCGGTCTGGGGTTGACGATGTGAATCGCTTTGCCGTGCGCGGCTTCGGCCGCTTCCATGAGCGACTCGGTGAGGGTCGGATGCGGATGGATCGAGAGGCCGATGTCCTCGAGCGTCGCTCCCATTTCGAGCGCGATGACGCCTTCGCCGATCAGCGACTCGGCTTGCGGCGCGACGATGTGCATGCCGAGCAGCAGATCGGTCTTCGCATCGGCGACGAGCTTGATCAGACCGTCGCTCTCGTTCATCGTGCGCGCTCGACCGCTTGCGATGAGCGGGAACTTGCCGATGCGCACCTCGTATCCCGCCGCTTTGGCCTCTTCTTCGGAGAGTCCGACGGTCGCAACCTCGGGGTCGGTGTAGACGCAGTTTGGGACGGCGATCGGATCGTACGCGGAAGAACCGTCCCCGGCGATCACCTCGGCGGCAACCACGCCTTCCTTCATCGCCTTGTGCGCGAGCAGTGGTGGGCCGGTGATGTCGCCGATCGCAAAAATGCTCGCAACGTTGGTGCGGCGCTGCGCATCGACCGCGATGAAGCCGCGCTCGTCCGTGGCGAGCCCCGCCGCGCTCAGGTTTAGGTTGTCGGTGACCGGCCGCCGTCCCACCGCTACGAGTGCCATCTCGAACTCGCGCGACTCGTCCTTGTTGTTGGTGAACTCACCGTTGATGACGGCTTTGACGCCTTGCGCCGTCTTTTCGAGCCCGACGACCTTCGTCGCGAGCGCGATCTCGATGCCCTGCTTCTTGAGGATGCGCCCCATCGTCTTCGATATTTCGAGATCGGTGCCGGTCAGAATCTGCGGCAGCATTTCGACGACGAGCACCTTCGCGCCCAGACGGGTGTAGACGGTCGCAAACTCGAGTCCGATGACGCCCCCGCCGATGACGAGCAGCGTTGCGGGAACGCTGTTCAACCGAACTGCGTCGTCGCTGTTGATGATCGTTTTGCCATCGCGCGGCCATGCCTTGACGTCGACCGGCGCGCTTCCGGTAGCGATGACGACCGCATCCTTGGCCTCGTAGGTTTCGCTCGATCCATCGCGCTTCTTGAGCACTACCGTTTTCGGTCCGGTGAAGGAGGCTTCGCCGTATACGAACTGCACGTTGTTCGCTTTGAAGAGCGTCTCGACGCCCTTGACATTGGCACCGACGACGTCGCTTGCAAACTTGACGACCCCCTCGCGATCGACCTCAGGCGCAGCGACGCGCAAGCCGATCTTACCGGCCTCGCGAATATGCCGCGCCACTTCACCCACGTGGAGCAAAGCTTTGGTCGGAATGCAGCCCCAGTTGAGGCAGACGCCACCAACCTCGTCGCGGTCGAAGCAGATGACCTTCTTCCCGAGTTGCCCCAGCCGAATCGCGGCATGATAGCCGCCGGGCCCCGCCCCGATGACGATTGCATCGACCTGCACGTTAGCCAAAATCAAACCTCCGAGGCTTCAAGACTGCCTTTGCGGCCTTTCGAGTTGCCGCGGCCATAACCCCAGGGCGGGAGAACGGCCGCGGGGCCGGCTCCAACGACCAACAGGAGAGCGAGCCAAAACGGCATCTTTTCAACGAACGTCCGCCAAGAAGCGCCGGTCAGCATTGGGGCGAGACGGAGCTCGTAGCCGTGCCTCGCCGGAGCGAGGGTCATATCGATTCCGCTGTGCTCGAAAGCTGCCGCGCTCTGCGCAACGCGCAGCGTGACGCCGGAGGCGTGCGTCACCGCCCAGGGCTCGATCAACGCGAACCCTGCGCACGCCATAGCCAGCCCGACACGTACCGCGATCCGCAGCTTGACCGCCGCAACCCAGACGATCGTGGCCACCGTAAGCGCCCCCAGGATCAGCATCGAGTGTGAACCGAGAGCTTGCCAGGCGACCGAAAGCAGCGCGACCGCTGCCCATGCCGCGCCGCGCCCCTGCCGGGCGCGAGACGCGAACAGCATCGCGAACGGCAAGGCGGCCGCGAGCTGGAAGACGTGGAGGTAGGTGCCCCCAAGCAAGACGAGGACGGGCGGAAAAAACACCAGCGCGGCCTTTGAACCCAGGGCCCGTGCGACCCGCGGGGCGAGCAAAACTCCCGCGGCGAGCATCAGAGCGTAGTCGAATTGCGCGAGCCATAGCGCGCGGTTCTGCTCAACGCCGGCGAAATAGAGCAACCACGTCGCGCTCAACTGGATGTGAAAGGGAGCCTCGGCGAGCGCCTGGACGGGCAGCACGGCGCGAAGGTATTCGAGGTCGCCCCTCAGACCTACACTGGCCAGCGACAATGCGAGGAGTCCGGCAGCTCCCGCTGCGGCGTATGGCCGCGCGCGCGGCACCCAGAGGATGAGAGCGAGGAAGGCTGCGAGTCCGGTCTGGGGTTGTACGAGCGAAACGGCCGCGCACAGTGCGGCCGGACCAGGCCGCCCGCGGGCCAGGTAGAGCCCCGAAGCGGAAAGGGCCAGCAGGGCAAGCGGGGCGATTTGCCCGTACGGGAGCGACGCAACGATCGCGGTCCCAACCAGTGCGGCGGCGATCCCGATGCGCGGGAGCGAGGTCAGCGCGCACAGGACCTCGATCGAAGCGATGACCGCCGCGAGCAGCAGCGCGTCCCACAGAAGTGCCGCCGTTCGGTACGGCAGCAGCGAGAGCGGCACGAACGGAGCGATTGCATACCCGGGGAGCGGCGCCGGATCGAAGTCGGATTCGGCGAGATCGTCGCCTAAGGCTTTGGCAACCCGTTCGCGTTCGCACGCCTCGAGCGGCATCCAGCGGTACGGGTCCGCACCCTCCCGCACCAGCGTCGCGGCGCAGTAGAACGCCGCGAAGTCACTGCCGCCGAGCGCGGCCCGCAGCGATCGCCCGTGCGCGAATAGCGCGGCGAAGCCGCAAACCACGACCAGAAGGGAAACGCCCAGCCGACCGAAGGACGAGCGTCGACTCGCGTGGTTCAGGCCGTTCGAGTCTCGAACAAGATTGACGAGGAAACCATCCAATCTGGCCGCGAACGCCCATCCAAATGCGCGATCTCGCGTGGCCGGCACCGGTTCCCCGAATCGATCGGGATAGCATCGTGCCGATTTATCAGCAAATCTACGAGGAGCTGCGTGAGGCAATCCTGGCCGGCACGCTTCCCGAGACCACCCGTTTGCCCCCCGAACGGGCCCTGGCCGGGCGCCTCGGCGTCAATCGCAGCACGGTCGTCCATGCGTATCGCGAGCTCGTCTCCGACGGGCTGATCGAGCAACGCGTCGGCTCGGGCTCGCGCGTGTCTCGCTCGCTCCAGGGCGGCCATCCCCAGCGCACTGCCGACGTCCCCTGGTGGGTGACGCTGCCGCCCTGGCGGGTCGGCTCGTTTCCGCAAGTGCTGGGCGAGCTTGCGGCGACCTTTCACGACGAGCGCATCTCCTTCGTGCAGGGCGTCCCGCCGGTCGAACCGTCGCCGCTTCCGGAGCTCGCCAAATCGTTCGAGCGAGTGGCCGGCGATCCGGACTACGTGCTATCTTACGGCGACTCCGAAGGCCACGCGCCGCTGCGACGTGCAATCGCGGCGCGCATGCAACGCCGCGGCTGTCGCGTTGAAGCGCGCGAGGTGCTCGTGCTGACCGGGTCCACCCAGGGCATCACGCTGGTCGCGCAATCGCTGGCCGAACCGGGCGACGAGATCATCGTGGAACAGCCGACGTATCCCGGAGCGCTGCAGATTTTCCAGATCGCGGGACTGCGCGCGATTCCGGTTGCGGTCGACGACGAGGGGCTGCGCGTCGACCACGTGGAGGCGATCTTGCGAACGCGCCGCCCGCGCTTCATCTACGTGATGCCGTCGTTGCATAATCCGATGGGCGTAACGATGAATGCCGATCGCCGGCAGCGACTCGTCACGCTCGCCCGGCGCGCGCGCGTGCCGCTCGTCGAAGACGATCCCTATGGTGAGCTTGTCGAATCGCCGCACCCGCCGCTGGTCTCCCTCTCGCCCGACTACGTCGTGTATCTGTCCACCTTCTCGAAAACGATTGCCCCGTCGCTGCGATTGGGCTGGGTCACGGCGCCGCGTGCGATTTACGAGCGGTTGCTGCTTCGCAAACAATCGTACGATATGGCGACTAGCCTCTACGTCCAAGCGGGCGTGTGCGACTATCTGTCGCGCGCGTATGACGAACACGTCGTTCGCTTGCGGCGCGAGTTGCTGGTGCGCCGCGGACTGGCGCGCGATGCGATCGAAAAACACTGGCCGAAGACGACGCGCGTCGCAAATGGTTCGGGCGGCTTTTACCTTTGGGCGACCGCTGCGCGCGAGGTCCGGGCTCGCGCACTGCTCGATACCGCCGAGCGTCTCGGCGCGACCTTCCTTTTCGGCGAGGCCTTCTATGCGGCAAGCGGCGGCGAGCGTAACTTTCGTCTGGCCATCACGCCGATGACGCACGACGATATGGCCGAGGGAATTCGCCGGATCGGCGAAGCCTTCGCGGCCGTTTCATCGCGTTGAACGAAAGCGCGGCGAGTTCGCTTGCCGGCGCGCTGCTGTCGTGGCACGAGCGACACGGACGCGCCCAGCTGCCCTGGCGAACCGAACGTACTCCGTACCGCACCGTCGTCAGCGAGTTCATGCTCCAACAAACGCAGGTCGAGCGGGTCGTACCGATCTTCGAACGCTTTGTCGCGGCTTTCGACTCGTTCGCGGCGCTGGCCGCAGCCCCGCGCGCCGAAGCAGTGCGCTTGTGGCGCGGCTTGGGTTACAACTCGCGCGCCGTTCGCCTGCACCGCCTGGCGATCGTCGTGTGCGACCGTTTCGCGGGCAGCTTACCGCGAGATGAAGCGACGCTGTTGACGCTGCCGGGAGTCGGCCCGTACACAGCGCGTGCGATCCTTGCCTTCGCCTTCGACGCCGACGTCGTCGCGCTCGATACCAATATACGCCGCGTCGTTCACCGGGCGTGCTTCGGGCTCGAGTATCCTCCGCTCGCGCGCGACGATGAGCTCGACGCACGCGCTACGCGTTTGCTGCCGCCCGGACGGGGCTTCGCCTACAACTCGGCGCTGATGGATCTGGGCGCGACCGTCTGTACGTCGCGGACGCCGCGTTGCCTCGTGTGCCCCCTGCTCCACGGGTGCGCAGCCGCGCCGGTCGATGGGGCGCAACTCGCGGATTTGGCGGCGCGGCATGCGCGGCCGCGCAGTCCCCAGCAGCGCATTCCGTTTGAGCGCTCGACCCGTTTCGTGCGTGGCCGCATCATCGACCGGCTGCGGCTTCTTGGCCCGCACGAACGGGTCTCGCTGCTCGAACTCGGCCGCGACCTCGAGGCTACGGTCGAAAACCTCGAGAGTGGCGTGCTGCTGAATATTCTGCACAAGCTCGCCTCCGACGGAGTGGTCGAGCAAGACGGCGCGGGCGTGCGGCTCGCCTAGCCGCAGGGCACGCGCTGCGCTCTCATTAAGAGCGCCACACGCTTCCCCCCGTTCCTACGAACAGAGGTATCCTATGACGTTAGTTGAGCGCGTGCAAAACATCATCACGAAGCCCGCCCAGGAGTGGCCGGTTATCGCGGCCGAGCCAACCACGCCGGCCGAGCTGTACAAGGGTTACGTCGTGCCGCTGGCTGCGATCCCGCCGATTTGTTTGTTCTTGGCGACCTTGCTCTACGGTCACCGGACGTTTTTCATAGCAGCCGTGATGGCTATTCTCTCATTCGCCTTGGAGTTGGTGTACGTCACGCTCGTCGCCGTGATCGCCGACAACCTGGCTCCGTCGTTCGGCGCGCCGCGGAACGCGAACCAGGCCGTCAAACTGGTCGGCTACGCGTGGACCCCGCGCTGGATCGCCGGCATCCTTAACTTCATTCCGGGCGTCGGGGCGCTGGCAATCCTGATTGGTACGCTCTACAGCCTGTATCTCGTTTACCTCGGAGTGACGCCGCTCATGAGCATTCCGCCGGATCGATCGGTTGTCTACACCATCGTCGTCCTGGTCGCGGCCATGGTGGTGGCTATCGTCGTGAGCGTCGTCATCAGCATCGTATTCGCGACCCTCGTTGCCGGGGCCGTGATGTCCTCGGGCCTCTTGGGGCACTAGCGTCCGCTAGCGAAGGCTAGCTGAAAACGAAAAGACTTTTTGCTTACGTGTCTCAGTCGTAGCGATGGCCGTGCACCGGCGGGAGCAAGGGGGCTTTGAGCTTGAACAACGGCACCGTGTCTGAGACGGCGCGGGGCGGGCGGGCGGTTGCGCCCACGGCGAAGATCCCATTTCCGAAACGAAAGGTGCCGCGAGAACGCGCTCTAGCGGAGCTGGCGCGGCTCGAAGAAGCGTATCCGGACGCCGTGACGGCGCTCGAGTACGACTCCCCGTGGACGCTGCTCGTCGCGGTGATCCTTTCCGCGCAGACCACGGACGCCCGCGTCAACATGACGACGCCGCACCTGTTCGCGGCCTATCCGACGCCCGCGGCGCTGGCCGCCGCGCCGCTCGAAGACGTCGAGCGCATCATCAAGTCGACCGGTTTCTTCCACATGAAAGCCAAGAGCATCACGAGCGCCGCGCGCGCCGTCGCCGAACGGTATGGCGGCGAGGTCCCGCGCGAACGCGAGCAGTTGGAGGCGCTGCCCGGCGTCGGGCGCAAGACCGCCAGCGTCGTGCTGTCGGTCGCCTTCGGTGACGCGGCACTCGCAGTCGACACGCACGTCTTTCGCGTCGCGCACCGGCTCGGGCTGACCCTCGGCAAGACGCCGCGTGAAGTGGAGGACGACGTCGTCAAGCTCGTGCCCAAGGACAAGGTGCGCTTCGCGCATCATTGGCTGATCCTGCACGGGCGCGCGATCTGCAAGGCGCCGGTTCCGCTGTGTTTTCGATGCCCGGTCAACGATTTGTGCCCGACTGCGCCGATCGTCGAGCGCACCTTACGCGCACGCGCGCATGAGAAGGCGAAGCCGGCCCGCGCAAAGGCGCGCAAGAAGGCCAAGAAGCCCTCCCGCGCGCCGGGCCGCAAGCGCTAGTTAGTCCTCTGCCGGCGGCAACACCATCTTGGCGTCGAGTGCGCGCGAAGCGTCGACTTGCAGCGCGCGCAGATGGGCTTGCGTCTGGAGGTCAAGGCCGGGGCGCTTGAGCTCCTTCGTTACGTCGGCGGAAACCGTCGAGAGTTCGAGGCGTGCCAGGGCCTGGGCGTCCAGCGGCGTTCCCGTCGCGGGTGCGGTGATCAGTTCGGCCAGCAGCCTCGTATAGCGGCGCTGCAGGTTGCGGTGAATTTCGCTTGGCGAGGGACGCCCAGCGACGAGGTCGGCGTAGACCGCATGCTGCGTCCAGCTGAAGAGGTCGGCCAGCGACATCGTCTCGCCGGGCTTCGTTTTGGTTGGCATGTCGTTCAGGCGCTCTAGGACGAGCGGCGAGAACATGTAGCCGAGCGCGCGGTTCTGCAAAGCTCCGATCAGTTCGGCGACCGGTACGTCGTGCCGGGGCGCCGGGTCGTATCCGAAATCGGCGAACGGCATGAACTCGGTGTAGGTAAGGCGCTTCAGCGTCGTCGGCGAGAACTGCCAGGCCATGTCCGAGAGCATGTACCGGTCGAGCATTTGGTAGGCACGCAACTCCTCGGAGCGTGGGACGGGCGTCAGCGCAGTCTTTATGCCGGGATCTCCGATGCGGCCGCGGCTGAGGTATTCACCGGCGACATAGTGCGTCATCGTGTCGGCGCACGTTGCGTAGCGGCTGAGAAGCGAGAGGAAAGCAGAGCGCTCGTCGGCCCACGGCTGCTGGGGCTTCGGAAAGTGCTGGTCGAGCCTTGAAAACAAGCCTCGGGTGAACTCGAGCTGTACCGAGCACCACTCGATGGGATGGTTGCTCAGGACGTAGGGAGCGGTACGCGGATCGATCGCGTGGCCGTCGAAGAACCCGTCCTCGTCGCTTGCAAAGCGGAAATGCGGATCGGTCGAGGCTGAGGCCCAGCGATCGAGCACCGCGACTTCATCTTGTGGCGTCTTCGCGCCCGGTACGGCCGCATAGCCCCAGTGGATCACGTGGTAGTCGTACGTCCCGAGCGTCTGCGGGAACCAGTCGCCGCTCGACATTCCTTTGGGCCAAATGTTCGTCGGCCAATAATCCATGACCGATGCGCTCGTGCCGAACGCTTGGGTGAAGGCCTTGTCCCGCAATCCGGCCTGGGTGTAGGCGTTGTGCGCGATGAAGTTGTGCGCGAGGCCGAAATCGTGCCCGACCTCATGCATCACGATGGCTTTGAGGAGCTGGTTGGAATAGTCGTCCAAGCTCATCCCGTCGCCGCTCAACTCGAGGGCGGTCGCGCCGAACGCTGCTTGCAGCGCCTCGCCTGAGTCGAAGGTGTCTTCGTCGTGCAGCGGCGAGTACGATGTGCGCAGCGGCAACGGCGAGATCGCTCCGCTCGCTGCCGGATTCGCAAAGGCGCGCAGCAGGATGTCCTCACCGCGCTTTGCGGAACGAACGATGTTGCTGTCGAGCAAGACGCCGCCGCGGAAGATCTCGCCGGTGCGCGGATTCCATAGGATCTGCGCCTCGGCGCCGAACGGGCTGCGTTCGTTGGTCAGCCAGCGGATGACGCTGTAACGGATGTCGTCGGGGTCCCAGTTCGGATCTGCCGGCGGGTCGAGTACTTCGATCGCATTGGAAATCCCGATGCGCGCGAAGGCCTTGTTCCACTCGAGCACGCCGTCGCGCACGGCCTCCCGGTACTCTACCGGAATCGAGTTGTCAAGGTAGAAGACGATCGGCTTGACTGCCGGCGAGAGGGGCTTCGAGGGATCGGAGGCCCGCATGTTCCAGCGCAGGATATACCACAGATGGTTGTCCCGCTCGCGGTCATTGTCAAAGGCGATATGCGGATCTTCCCAATATCCGACCCGGTCGTCGTAGAGGCGCGGCATGTAGTCCGGCGAGTTCAGGATTTCTGAGAAGTTGTATTTGACTCGCATCTGAATGAAGCGCGCATCGGGAACGGTGTTGATGACGTCCGGCTTGGCAGACTTGAATGTTTGCTCGGCCTCGACGACGAGGTTGCTCGGAAAGGCTTTGATCGGGCCGAAATACGTGCGCGATGAATCGAGATCGTAGCCGCCCTGAGGGTTCTTGGGATCCTTCACGGCATCGCTGAGGGCGTTGCCGATATCCAAGATGTCGCCTAGCAACGGCGCCAGGTCGACCACGACCGTCTTGCCGGCTTTGTTTTCGGCGGCTACCGGAAGGATCGCTTCGACCGAGTCTGCAGTTGACTCTCGTACCGCCGTGGCGAGCGGTGTGCCAGGTTGCGCCAAGAAGCGCGTTTGCGGCCAGATCATGACGACCTGTTTTCCGTTTCGGTGAAAGCGGACAACGCGCGCTTCCTGGTCGAACATCTGGCCCGCTTCGAAGCCGAAACCACCCAGGCCGTTCTCGGGAAGGACGTGCTCGATGTAGTCGCGATCGAGTTGATCGGCGGCGAGCTCGAGATAAACCTTGCCGTCCTTTTGCCAGACGGTAAAGAGGCCCGGGGCCTTCGTGGCGTCCTTGACGAGCTTGTCGTAGTCCGCCTGGCCGTCGGCGGCGGGACTGGCGCTCGGCTCGGGTTTCGGTGCGGCGCTTGCGATGCTCGCTCCGGTAACGGTCGCGTACGCGGCGAGCGCGGCGCACAGGAAACCTGACAACAGCAATTGTCTTGCGGACCACATGGTCGGGAAGCTCCTCGATTGGCGAATACTAAATACTTAGTTTACTTCTGCGGGGCTGCGCCTCCAGCCCTGCAGGCTTCGCTAGAGCTTCGCTGCAAACCGTCCGCTGCGATGTCCGAACCTCGCGATGCGCTTAACTCCATGGCGGTGCAAGTCGACAACCGCATGCTTCCGGTCGCGACGCGCGGCCGGAACGCAGCGCGGATCCCGGATACGCCGGAGCGCCAGCGGCTCGAACGCCAGCGCGGCATTCGCGAGGTCGTATTCGGCGCACAGGACGGCATCTTGACGACGCTCGGTATCGTCACCGGCGTCAGCACAGCGGCACCAGATCGCGCGACGATCTTGATCACGGGCTCCCTTTCGATGCTCGTCGGAGCGATCTCAATGGGCGTCGGCGAGTACTTGGGCGGAAAAGCCGAGCGCGAGGTCGTGCAGAACGCGATCGACTTCGAACAGCGCGAGATGATCGACTTGCCGAAGGAAGAGTTCGCCGAGCAGGTCGCCTACTATCGGATGAAGGGCTTCACGGATGATGAAGCGGTCATGATCGTCAAGCGCCTCGAGAAGAACCCTGAGATCTGGCTACACGAGATGGTGCGCGACGAGTTCGGCATCGACTTGCGGGAGGCCGAGGGCGGAGGGCTACAGGGGGCGTTTGCCATGGCCGGCTCGTTTGCCGTCGGAGCCGCGCTGCCGGTGCTGCCCTACGTTTTTCCCCTGTCGCTCGGCGCGGCGGTGTGGGTCGGCCTGGCCCTGGCGGTTGCCGCATTGTTCGGCATCGGCGCCTTCGCCGGCACGCTCGGCGGTCGCAACCCCTTTGCCAAGGGCTTCGAGATCGTGGCCTTCGGCGCGGGCGTGTTCGCCGTTTCTTGGGCTGCCGGCCGCTACATTCCGGCGCTCTTCGGCCACCCGCCGGTCAGCGTGGGAGGTTAGAGGCGCGCAAGCCGGGCGCGCGCATCATCGGCGTAGTTCGGGTGGAAGCTCGGGTTCAGCGCGAGCGCCCGCTCGAGCCGGCGCTTGGCCTCCGCCCGGTCGCCGAAGTGCAGCGCGATGATGCCGGCGTGGTACTGCAACAGCGAAATCTCGGTGTCGAAGCGCAGCGCTTTGCGCTCCGCGACGCGCGCTTCGTCCCAGCGACCGTCCGCGGCGGCCGCCCACGCCAGGGTGTCTTCCGTGAAGATGTCGTCGCGGACCGCTAGCTCCCGTCGCGCGATCCGGTAGGCATCGGCAGTGCGAATGCGGTGCTCCGCGTAGTAGATCGCGAGCAACCGGTCGGAGATGCGCTGGGCGTTGCCGATCCGCTCGATGGTCACGATGAGATCGGCGATGCGGCCGGCGTCAGCGCCGGCGCCGAGCGCGCGTTCTGCATCCTCCTGATATCCCAGCGTCTCGGGATACGGCACCACGCCGGCCGACGCGGCGGCCGCATCGCGGCACACCTGCCAGCGTTTGAGCGCGCATGCGAATTTGGCTTTGAGGCGGTTGGCCTCGGCGTAGTTTGGAAAGAGGGCGAGCGCACGGTCTTCGTCGGCGAGCGCGGCATCGTTGTCCCCGGCTTCAAATGCTAGCTCGCCCGAACGGAAGAAAAACCAAGCCCGTTGTTGGGCCGGCGTGTCCAAGACGCTGTTCGCGTCGGCCGTCGCCTGTTCGAAGAGCTCGCGCGCGCTGGCGAGGTGCCCGGTCAGTTCATCATAGCGCGCGACGAGCGTATCCCGAGAAATGTCGAGTCTCTTACGCGGCGGCAGCCGATCGATGATGCGCTTGGCGCCCGTGTAATCACCGATTTCGAGGTCGAGCGAAGCCTCACGCATGCGCATTTCAGGGGCCGGGTCGAGGCTCTCGATACGCCTCGTCTCGCGGAGCGCCGCTTTGAACTGGTGCAGGGTCAGTTCGACCGAGGCGAGTGCGATTTGGGCGCCCATGTTCGAGCGCGGTTGTTTCTGCAGCGAAAGCTCGGCCATACGGCGCGCGCGCAGCACGTCGTCGATGTCGGCGTGCTCGCGATAGCGCTGCAAGTATTGAAACGAGAGTTGACGCGGACTCAACATGTCGTCCGCCACGCGCTTGCGGACCATTCCTTCCCAGAAGGCGATGGTTCGGTCGCGATCCAGATAATCGGCCGTGATCGGCGCAGCCGTCGGCAGGGACGCAGCGCGCGCTGCGTCCTCGCGTTGCTTGACGAAGGCCGGCCATAGCGCCGCTGCGCAGAGCGCGAGCGCGGCGACGATCCACGCGTAGGTTGTGGTCGATCGCATTTTCATAACATCGGAAAGGGCTCTCCGCCGCCGCAACGGCGGAGAGCCTTTGGTCCGTTCGCCTGCCCTACCCTTACCGGGCGACGGGCAGATAGGGGAAGGTCGATGTGGTCTTCTTGGCCGGAGCCTCGGCCCCGATGTTTTGCGAGGACAGGCAGTTATTCTCTTCCTTGTCGTCAGCGATCAGCCCGAGGGCGGGGAGCGTTTTCCCAAAGAGGATGCCCAGCTCGAGATCGACGACGTCGTCGTTCGGGGCACGTCCGCCGAAGCCGGTCGGCGAGATTTCCGCACTCAAGAAGAACTGGTTATCGAGTGAGGGCGGGGTGCTGCTGCCAGCCAGGTTGACCAGATATTCGTCGGGATAAAGCACGCCGGCGAGCGCCGCACCGTAGTCCGTCGAACTCGTCGGCGGACGCAGAGCGTCTTCCGTCGTTTTGATGGCGCTTTGAATTGTGGGGTCGTTGTACGGTTCGATTGCGTTGGATATCTGGTGCTCTTGGAACGGTTCGAAAACTTCTTTGATGGCGGGTCGCGAGAGGCGCTCGATCTGTACGTACTGGCCGGCGTGGGCAACTGGCGCCGATGGGACGCTCGAGTTACTGCTGCACGCCGCGAGTCCTAGTCCGAGCGCTGCCAGGGCCGTAACTGATTTGTTGAAGTCGATCATGTCGTACTGCTCCTAGCTGCCCGTGGACGAGCTGACCGTCGCCCAAACGTGGATCTTCGAAGTACCGAAGCCGCTGGTCAGCAACGATTTCGGAACCTCGACGACGTATGAGAGGACGTTGAAGGGACCCAGGTTGAGCGTGTCGCTCGCCGGGTTGGTGCTGCAGGCGTACGCGCCGAGCGCGCCGCCGTTACCGCCGCTCGAGGTCGAGGTCGCACTCGCGGGGAAGCCGTTGAAACTGGCTTGCGTCGGCGGATTCGGTCCGGGGACGTTGCCCGTCTGGTCGTACGATGGCGCAAGCCCCTTGAGGTTGCTCGCGACGTCGCCGTTGGAGATGCCTTCCGGGTTTGAGGCCGTTTCCGGGCCCGGATCGCTCTGCGACGTGTGGGTGCCGTAGTTGCGGTCGCCCAAGAACGTAAAGAACGCGAACAAGTCAAAGAAGAACGGGTCCGAGCGGGGGCCGGCGAAGAACTGCACCGTTCCGCCGCCAAAGGTACCCGTCGTGTTGTAGCCGATGCTTCCCACCGGTTTGGTAAGAACCGTGTTCGTCGTGCTGACTTCGTTCGGTGCTGCGGGACCATACAGCGTGAGTTTTTGGCTCGCACCGGTTCCGGAGGCGGTGATCTGAATGACCTGGTCTTCGACTCCCGACGTTTGGTGAGAGATCTTGAACTGCCACAGCAGCGTGGGATCGAAGAACTTCGTCGTGCCTTCTCCTGGCAGAATCAGCGGCGTCACGTCCATCGCAAAGACGACGTTGTTCGCGTTGTCGGGCGCCGGAAAAACGTAAACGTCGGTGATGTCGGCCGACGTATTGGAGCGCGTGGCAAGATTGTAGGTGTCCTGATGGTCCGAGCTCTTGGCTGCATGAACGGTATAGAGCAGCGAGACCGCGCTAAGGGCGACGATCCCCGTCAAGACGACGGGAATCCGCTTGAGTTTCACTGAGTCGTATCCTCCCTTGAGGCGCGTAGCGCCGGCCCGAACGCGCGCGGCCATGCAGAGGCAGACCCGTTGTCGCGACGAGGAAGCGGCGGCAAAGCGCTCCTTGAAATCGTTGTCTACAGGTAACGCGCCTACAGGCGCCCTGGATTGGGTGATGCGCCTAACAAACCAAGGCGCGCGGATAGGGAAGTGCCGGGGTTACCCCCGATTGTTCTTTCTTAGCCGGCGCCGTTCGTGCTTGGCGGCTTCCACTTGCCGACCAGCGCCCGCGAGATGACCAAGCGCTGGATCTGCTGCGTCCCCTCGTAAATCTGCGTGATCTTGGCGTCGCGCATCATTCGCTCGACCGGATATTCGGTCGAATAGCCGAAGCCGCCCAAGATCTGGACCGCGTCGGTCGTGACCTTCATCGCGACGTCGCCGGCTTTGAGCTTGCACAGGGCGGCCCAAAGCGTGACGTCGGCTGCGTTCTCGTCGCACTTGCGGGCCGCTTCGTAAAGAAGCAGCCGCGCCGATTCGACCTCGACCTTCATGTCCGCCAGCATGAAGCCGATTCCTTGCTGCTGTCCGATCGGCTTGCCGAACGCGATGCGCTCCTGCGCATATCGGGTCGCGAAATCGAGCGCGCCTTGCGCGATGCCCAGGGCCTGCGCGGCGATGCCGGGGCGCGACTTGTCGAGCACCTTCATGGCCGTTTTGAAGCCGGTCCCTTCCTCACCGAGCAGGTTCTCGGCGGGGACTTCGCACTCGTCGAAGATCAGCTCGACCGTCGGCGAGCCGCGGATGCCCATCTTTTTCTCAACCTTGCCGACCTTGAAACCCGGAAAGTTCTTCTCGACGATGAACGCGCTGATGCCGCCCGGCCCCTTGCTCGGGTCGCTGACCGCAAATACGGCGATCACATCCGCAATCGAGCCCTGAGTTATCCAGATCTTCGTCCCGTTCAATATCCACTTGTCGCCCTTGCGCTCCGCCCGGCAGCGCATCGAACCGGCGGCATCGGAACCGCTCCCAGCCTCGGTGAGCGCGTATGCGGCCGTGTATTCGCCGCTTGCGAGCTTCGGCAAATAGCGCTGCTTCTGCTCGTGATTGCCCGCAATCATGATCGGCAACGTTCCAAGCTCCTGCACCGCGACGATCAGCGAACTCGCGGCGCATGCCTTGGCTACTTCCTCGACGACTTTGACGTAGGTGAGGAAGGAGCCGCCGACGCCTCCATACTCCGCCGGGAAGGGAACGCCGAGCAATCCATTTTCGGCAAATACTTTTTGAACGTCCCATGGAAACTCGCCGCTCGCGTCGATTTCGGCAGCGCGCGGCGCGACTTTGTCGGCAACGATTTGGCGCACGACGTCGAGGATCAGCGCCTCCTCTTCGGAGGCCGCGCCATGAGCCGGTGCCACAACTGCCATCTACCTACGCTCCCGCAACGAAATGATAACGTTCCGATGTATACGGGAGCGGCGCACCGGACACCCGCCGTTGCGCCGCACTGCGGTGGGCGGCGTTAGTGGCCGGGCGACCTCGCCGGAAGCGGTGACGACGAACCAGACTGCGACGAGGCGCTGGGTGGTGTACCTGGCTTTGGGAGCAAAGCCAACTCAGCCGCAGCAAAGTCCCGAACTTTAACAGCCTGGTCGTGAAACAGCGAAGGCGCGCTGCCGACCCCTGAGTGCAACGTGCCGGGGTCGCTGTGCTCGTTGACGTTGGTCGGGGTGTTGTTGTTGGACAAACCCGACGGCTGGTTACCGCGGTCCCAATCGATGATCGGGCCGAGCATCGTCATGGCCGTTTGGAACGCAGTGCGAGCCGCATCGTTTGCCTCAATGAGACGCTGCCAATGACCCGCGGCGACGAGGAACTGCGCGGCTCGCAGCGTTGCATAGTGGCTCTGCTCGACAAGATGATTGCTGAGCTTAGCCGAGGCACAGCTTTGGTACAGGTCGAACGTAGCTTTTGCGGTGGCGATCGCGTCGTCCACCGGCGTGTCTTGGTTGGCGATCATCGCCTCGTATTTTTGCACGTCCGGCACCGCGGTCGGGCAAACCGCGTCGGCAAAAGGCGTGGCCGTGGCCGTCGGTGCCGGCAGGGTTATAGCGACGGCGCTGGTGGGCCCGAGCACGCTCGCAAGCACGATCGTTCGTAGGACCCACGTTCCAAAGAAATCCAAGCGAATCATTCGACCTCCCGCGCATCGCTTCGCCTAGCGCCGTATTTTCCCGCCCGTGGAGCCGGCTTGCGCCCAGGAGCCTCTCGAATAAGAAAAGGGACAGGTTTTTCCTGGCTGCGGCGCCTACTTGTGCGCGTACTCGATTCGCACGAGGGTTTGCATGGACAAAGTGGTTGCAAGCGCGGCCGCGGCCGTCGCGGACATTCCGGCCGGTGCGTCGCTAGCCGTCGGGGGATTCGGGTTGAGCGGGGTACCGTTCCGCCTGATCGACGCTCTGTTAGAGCAGGGTGCAAGCGATCTAGCCGTCACCTCGAACAACTGCGGCGTCGACGACTCGGGCCTGGGCGTGCTGCTCTACGCGAAACGGATCCGACGCATGACCGCCTCATACGTCGGCGAGAACCGCGAGTTCGAGCGACAGTACCTGTCGGGCGAGCTCGAGCTGGAGCTGGTTCCGCAGGGAACGCTCGCCGAGCGGCTGCGCGCCGGAGGTTGCGGAATCCCGGGGTTCTACACGCCGGCCGGCGTCGCAACACCGGTCGCCGACGGCGGATTGCCGCTGCGTTACAATGCCGACGGGTCGATAGCACGAGCCTCCGAGCCGAAGGAGACGCGCCTCTTTGAAGGGCGCGAATACGTGCTCGAGAGCGGGATCGTTTGCGATTTCGCGCTGGTGCGAGCGAGCGTCGGCGACCGGCACGGCAACCTGATCTTCCACAAGTCCACCCGCAACTTCAATCCGCTTTGCGCGATGGCCGCAAGGGTCACGATCGCCGAGGTTGAGGAACTGGTCGAGCCCGGCGAGATCGATCCGGAGAACGTCCACACACCCGGGATATTCGTCCAGCGGATCGTGGTCGTCGGCACGGCCGGAAAGCGCATCGAACGCGTGACGACGAGAAAACGAGGGTAGCGGCTCCGATGGCTTTGAGCAGAGAACAGTTGGCGCAGCGCGTCGCACAGGAGTTGGAGTACGGGCAGTACGTCAACTTGGGAATCGGATTGCCGACCTTGGTGCCGAACTACGTCCCCGCTTCCCTCAGCGTCGTGCTGCAAAGCGAGAACGGCATTCTCGGAATGGGCCCCTACCCATACGAAGGCGACGAGGACGCCGATCTGATCAACGCGGGGAAAGAGACGGTCACGGTGCTGCCGGGCGCCTCATTCTTCGATTCGGCAACGTCCTTCGGTATGATACGAGGCGGCCACATCGACGTGGCCGTGCTCGGAGCGATGCAAGTCTCCGGCGACGGCGACCTCGCGAACTGGATGATCCCGGCCAAGCTCGTCAAGGGCATGGGCGGCGCGATGGACCTCGTGCACGGCGCGAAGCGCGTCTTCGTCATGATGGAACACGTCGCGCGCGACGGCTCGCCAAAAATTCTAGAAAAGTGCACGCTGCCGCTGACGGGCAAACGCGTCGTCAATCGCATCTTCACCGATCTCGCCGTCCTCGACGTAACGCCCGAAGGCCTCGCACTACACGAGTGCGCCCCCGGCATCACCGTCGAAGAAATCATCAAGGCAACCGGCGCCAAACTCCTCGTCTAAGAAAGGCGCGTCTCAGCACACCGCCTCGTAGCCTAAACGTTCAGCAGATTTCGCAAGGGCCGCTCCTGGGCGCGCGCTGGATGCGCCGCAGCGGCGAAGCGAGGCCGCGCGCGCCCAGGAGCGGCCTTGCGGGGCTATCGCGAAAAGCTAAGTCGCGACGCGCTCGCGATCTTCGCGAAACTGCGTTCGATACAAACGTGCGTAGGCGCCGCCGCGGGCGAGCAGCATCTGGTGCGTGCCGCTTTCGACGATTCGTCCGTCCTCGACCGTGAAGATGATGTCGGCGGCGACGATCGTCGAGAGACGGTGCGCGATCACGAGGCTCGTCCGGCCGAGCATTAGCGGCACGAATGCCTGTTGAATGAGGCGCTCGTTTTCGGAGTCGAGCGAGCTCGTTGCTTCGTCGAGGATCAGGATGCGCGGGTCCTTGAGCAGCACGCGGGCGATCGCGAGGCGCTGGCGTTCGCCGCCCGAGAGTTTATGGCCGCGCTCGCCGACGATGGTGTCGTAGCCCTCCGGCAGGGATGCGATGAAATCGTGAATGTTGGCGGCGCGCGCGGCCGCCTCGATCTGCTCTTGCGTCGCGTCGATGCGCCCGTACCGCAAGTTGTTGGCGATCGTGTCGTGGTACAGGTATGTTTCTTGGGTTACGATGCCGATGTGCGAGCGGAGCGACTGCAGGTCGAAGTCGCGCACGTCGATGCCGTCGACGAGCACCCGTCCCGCTTGAGGATCGTAGAAGCGCGGGACGAGTTGCGTGATCGTCGTTTTGCCTGCTCCGGAGGGGCCGACGAAGGCGGCGATTTGACCGGGCGCGACCGTGAAGTCGACGCCGTCGAGCGCTCGGCGGCCGCCGCCGTAGGAGAAGCTGACATCTTCGAAGCGTATCTCGCCGCGCACTTGAGCGGGCGCGACGCGCCCGGCCGGCTCTCCCTCGGGTTCCATGTCGAGGTACTCGAAAATGCGTTCGAAGACGGCTAGCGCGCTAACGACTTGGACTTGAATTCCGGCTAGCGCCGAAGCCGGGCCGTAGAGGCGCGAAAGCAAGGCGACGAATGCAACGATCGTGCCGATCGTGACCGCGCCGTAGATCGTCAGGTAACCGCCGCCCAGCCAAACGAGAGCGGGCCCGATCACGACCATCGCGGAGATGGCGGCGATGAACCAGCGGCCGACCATTGCCAGCCGGACTTCGAGCGTCATCAGGTCCGTCGAAGCGCTGTAGAAGCGCGCCGCCTCGAAGGCTTCGCGCACGAAGGACTTGATCAGGACGATCCCCGAGATCGAAAGCGTCTCTTGGGTCAGCGACTCGATCTGGTCCCGCTTCTGACGCGTTAGCTTACGAACTTGATACATCCGGCGCCCGACCGGGGAGAGCGGCAGGATCATCAGGGGCACGACGACCAGCGCCAGCAACGAAAGGCGCCAATCGAGCCAAAACATCGTAACGATCGTGGTGGCGATCGTCGCAACGTTGGTGACGATCGAGACCAGCGTTCCGGTAACGACGTTGTCGATGTTGTCGACGTCGTTTGAGACGCGGTTCATGATCTCGCCCGTCTTGGTGTTGGTAAAGAAGGAGATCGGCATGCGGTGCAGGTGCGAAACGAGGCTCGTGCGGATGTCGCGCATGATCCCCTCGCCGACGACCGAGTTGAGATAACCCTGGTAGACGCCCAGAATCGCAGCGATAGAGGCGGCGAGTACCATACCGCCGACGTCGAACCAGAGGCCGTGCAGGTCGCGGTGCGCTAGCGACGCGTCGATCAAGTGCTTCGTAAAGAGCGGCGGGGCGAGGCCAAGCGCGGCGCCGGCCAAGATGCAGACCAGCACCGTTACCTCCTGCTTCCAATAGGGCAGGAAGAACGCGCCGATACGTTCCCATTTCACCGCGCGGCTGATGTGCGGCTTCTCGGGATTGAACATGCTCGACCACATCAGGTGGACCGGGGGGCCGCCTAGCATCGTCTAGCACGACCCCCTGGATTGCGAGCGGGTTGCCTCAGCGCGTGCGGACGAAGCTCCTCGAGCCCGAGCTCGATGGAACCGGCGTCGGGGTTTCGCCGCTCGGGAAGGGCGTCGGAGTCGCGCTGGCCAGCCCGGTCGATGAGATCACGAACAAGTACACGTCGCTGTTCGCATTGAACGGCCCGGCGGTGACCGGAGCGAATTGGAGGGTCTGACCCGACACGGTTCCAATCGAGGGCGAGCCGATTTCGTCGCCCGACGTCTGGTCGTAGAGCGTTTCCGTGAACGTCGCCCCGGTCGTCACGATCGTACTGGGCAACATGACCGTCGACATGTTGAAGACCGAATTGAACGTCGTCGTAGCGCTAATCTGGAACGTGAAGTAGATGACCGGCGAGCCGCTCGGTACAGGCGAGGGGACGGCTTCCGTCTCGTTGGTCATCACGTAGCTGTATCCGGGCGTGGCGCTCGCGGGGTTGGCTTCGTAGGTCAGCGTGCCCTCGAAGCCGCTCTCGGTGAGCGTTAAGGAGCCGCCTCCGGCATTCAACGTTCCGCTGGTTGCCGCATAAATCGTCGCGACGCTGGGGACGGGGCTCGGGGTGAAAATCGGACTCGGCGTCCCGAAGGGCGTCGGGGTTCCCGAGGGCACCGCGGGAACGTTGTTGTTCGTGTCGTGGTGGCAGCCCGCCGCGACGAACAAGGCCAGCGCCGCCAGGGGCCAAACGAACGCACGGTACCGGTTACCGAATCCCATCAAGCCTCCAAGAAGCGGCTCGCATGCGCGAGCCGGCNNCGGCCAAACTCCCCTCTATGTCCCAGCGCCCTCCGAGCCCTGCCCGTGACCGTCGAATATGCCGGGAAGGGCGCCGCGATCCGGTCAGCCGGCCTCGAATTTAGCCAGCGGCAAGCGCGCGATAAAGCGCGAGCCGCCGTCGTGGGCGATCTCTCCGCCGTGCGAGCGCGCAACCCAGCGGCAAATCGCCAGACCAAGGCCGCTTCCCGGCGAGTCCATGCCCTTGGAAAAGCGTTCGAACAGGCGCCCTTCGAGCTCCGGCGCGACCCCCGGCCCGTCGTCCTCGACCACGATCCGCGCGTCGCCGC
>PMHO01000005.1:34284-35250 GCA_003156715.1 Candidatus Tityobacter terrigena | reverse complement strand
CCCCGCGGATGCCGCGCAGGATCATTCGCAGCCTTCCCGGCGGCGCTCGCCGTCGGGTACGGCCGCGGCCGCAACGCGCAGCGCCGAGACTTCGCGCTCGGTCGCCACGCGCCAGTTCCCAACGGCCAGGGGGCCAAGCGCAATCGGACCAAATCGAATGCGCACGAGCGAAATGACGGGGTGAGCGGTCGCCTCGAACATCCGCCGCACCTGCCGATTGCGGCCTTCGTGCAGCGTGATGTCGACCTCCGAGACCCGCCCCGAAGCGCGCACGACGCGCAGCTTCGCCGGGGCGGCGCCGCCGTCTTCAAGACGGATGCCCGCCAGCAGGTGTGCGACTGCTTCAGCGTCCAGCCGCCCGTGCACGAGGGCGCGATACGTCTTCGCGACGCCGAAGCGGGGGTGGGTCAGGCGGTACGCGAGGTCGCCGTCGTCGGTGAGCAGCAAGACGCCCGAGGTCTCGTAGTCGAGCCGGCCCACCGGTACGACGCGGCGGCCTTCACTCGGCACGATCTGCGCGACGGTCCGCCGCCCTTCCGGGTCGCGCATCGTCGTCATGACCTTGGCGGGCTTGTTCAGCACCACGTAGCGCGCCTGCGCAGGCAAGGCGATCCGTTTGCCGTCGACCTCGACCCGATCGCCGGGCTCAACTTTCGATCCCAGCGAGCGCGTCGCACCGTTGACGCGAACGCGCCCGGCCGAGATCAGCTCTTCGGCGCTGCGCCTCGAGGCCACGCCGGAATGGGCCAAAAACTTCTGCAACCGCACCGTACCGGTTTCGACCTCAAGGCCTCGATTTCACGCTTCTCGGAAAGCGGCTCCCTCACGCTCTCAGCGCAGCCGGGCCGCTGACGTACGGATTCCGGCGCTCGTAGAAGCGGAGCAAACGCGTCGTTTCCCGAGTAATGCCGATACGGGGACTTTCGCCGATGTCGCGCGCGGGGCTCTCGGCGCGCGCGAGCCAGA
>PMHO01000005.1:0-34224 GCA_003156715.1 Candidatus Tityobacter terrigena | reverse complement strand
TGCCGTAGATGAAATAGACGTATGCGTGGCCGCGCCGCAAAAACATGGTGCGGTTGCGTGCGGTCATGCCGCGATACGCGTGCGAGCTTGCATCGCCCGGAACGTAGGCCTCGGTCTCGACGATGCGCGCGCTCGTGCGCCCGTCGTTCGCATCGTGCACAAGGATGGTGCCGATGAGAAAGCGCGCCAGCTCGACGGTCGATTCGGGCAGTTCGCTGCGTCGCAGGCGACGCACGCCTAGCAGCTGTTCCGGGCGACGCTAGGCGGCGGTCTGGAGCGCAATCTCGGCACGAGCCCGGCCGGTGAGGTCGCGCGTCGTCTCGTCGGCGGCCGCAACCACGTGCACGTCGTGAAAGGCGTTGAGTTTACAGCGCAACGCAACATAGGGAATGACCAGCGCCGTCGGCAGCGATCCACGCTCTTCGAGGTCACGCGGCAGGGATGCATCGTCGATCCGCAACGTTGCCTCGCGGATGTCGCGCGCCAGCAACGCGCCGGCGACCGCCGTCAGCGCGGCATAGGCTAGGTCGCGCCCACGCAGAACCGGCTGCGGACGGCACGCGAATCCCACCCTGACCGGAGATGCATGCCGGCCGCTGCCGGTACGCGGAACGTAGCTGGCATAGGCGACCCCTCGGCCGTCCTCGCGGGCCGCGAAGCCGATGGTGACTGCGAGCGGTTCCAGCCGCCTTGGGTGTCGCATCGTGCAAGCTCCTTACACGCATTGTACACCGAACATACGTTCGATGTCAATTTACCGCGCCGAGCAGCGAAGCGTACACCTCGAGCACCCGATCCCCCAAAGCCGAACCGTCGTAGCGCTCGGCAACCCCGAGCGTTCCGGCGCGCGAGCCGTTGGCCGCAAGCGAACGGCGCAGGCCGGCAGCCAGGGCTCCGGCTTCGGGCGCCACAAGCGTTCCCGCGCCGGCCAGCACGTCGCGCGTCTGCGGCGTATCGACCGCGACGACCGGAAGGTTCGCCGCCAGCGCCTCGACCAGCACGAGGCCCTGCGTTTCGGATGCGCTCGTGAACACGAACGCATCGGCCGATTTGTAAGCGTCGGGCAGCGCTTCGCGCGCAAACTCGCGCGCAAACGTCGTGCGTTCCGCCACGCCCAGGCGAGCCGCGACCCGCTCGAGCGCCGCGCGGTGCGGACCGTCGCCGATGACGACCAACTGCGCCGCGCGGTCGTTCAAACGCGCGAACGCTTCGAGCGCAAGCTCGATATTTTTCTCGCGCGCGAGACGTCCGACCGAAAGCACCATTTTCACGCCGGGTGCGACGCCCAAGCGCGCGCGCAGATCGTCGCTGCGGCGGCCGCCCGCGAACAGGGCGACGTCGATGCCGCTCGGTACGACGGCGATGCGCGTGCGTACCCCGAGGTCGCGCAAGCGCTCTTCCATCGCGGGCGTCGGAACGATGACCACGTCGGCGCCGTTGGCGTAAGCGCGCGTTAAGCGCGTCGCCGCTTTGCGCGTCGCGCCGCGCTCGAACGGCACGTAGTGCGCGTACTCCTCCAACTGCGTGTGATAGGTAAAGACGAGCGGCACCCGCATGCGCTTCGCATAGCGCGCTCCCATCCAGCCGGTCACGAACGGCGAGTGCGTGTGCACGATCGAAGTGCCTTTGAGCGCGCGCAGGATGCGGTCGTTCTGAAAAAGCGGAAACGTCAAGCGATATTTCGTGCGAGTCGGCAGCGGTAGCGAATGCACGCGAAGTACGCCGTCGGCGCGTTCGCGATATCCAGGCACGCGCGGCGTGACGCAGATCACCTCGTGACCGAGCGCCCGCAACGCGCTCGCCAGCGCATCGATCGAAGCGACGATTCCGTTTTGGATCGGCCGATAACATTCGGTGAACAGTCCGATGCGTAATACGTTCACGAGAAATCGATACTTCTGCCCGGCGGACGGCAGAAGCCTACAAAAGTCCGATTGGAGGGCTTTTCATTTGACTCCGTCGGGCGGCATGTGCTATCTTGGCCGCGTTCCGCTCCGCCACGCTCCGGGGCAACGGATGGGTGTCCCTCCCCCCACGGATGGGTGTCCGCCCAAGGAAGCGTCAACCAGCTACCTCACTAGAACGGCGCCTCGTTTGCGCCTCTAGCCCAACAGTGACGGGCAAAGCGTACGGGCCATGCCGCACTCCTGAAAGGAGCCGCGTTGATCGTTAGCGATCGAAAAAGAGCGACATCAGTCGCGCTGAGTCTCCTCAGCCTGTTTTTCCTGGGCACGTCGGTCGGTTCGGCCGATCCCACGCCAGGCGACCCAGCAGCCCTGCCCTCGGTCAGCGTCAATTTCATCCGAGGCGACGTGGCCGCGACCTATCCGACCCGCGCCCACACCGTCGCGGAATTCATCCAAGAACGCGGCATCGATCCCGCCGCCGACGACTTTCTCTCCGCGCCGCCCGACCAAACGATCGCTAGCGGAATGACGATCGAATACCGGCCTGCGGTTCCGATCGTCCTGCTCGTCGGAAACGAACGCCGCTGGATTCGTTCTTCGGCGGCGAGCGTCGGTGAAATGTTGGCCGCGACGGGCGTGAAGCTCGGGCCGAACGACGAAGTGTATCCGGCCTCCGACGCGCGCGTCGCCCCGCAGGAAATCGTTCACGTTGTGCGCGTCGCAGTTTGGACCAAGAAGCTGCACAGCGCCATCCTGCCGCCGGTGCACCGCCGCTTCGACGCGTCGCTCGAGGAAGGAACGCTCAAGACCGCCGATGCCGGCCGCTCCGGTATCCGCGAAGTGATCGTGCGTTTCACCAAGCGCGGCGACGATTTGCCGACGCACGCGCTGATCGCGTCGCGCATCATCCGCGCGCCGCGCCCCAAAGTCATCTTACTCGGCGTGGGCGAATATCTTAGTCTAGCGCGTTTTGCAAAGGTCGGCTTCGAAGGCGCCGTCAAATTTTTCGGATCGGCAATGCACATGGTGGCAACTGCTTACAGCGCGACCTGTTACGGCTGCAGCGGAAGCGGCCTCACCGCGATCGGAGTGCGCGCCGGACACGGTATCGTCGCCGTCGATCCGAGCGTCATTCCCCTCGGGACGAAACTCTATATTCCCGGTTATGGGCCGGCGCTGGCCGGCGACACCGGGGGCGCGATCAACGGGCGGCGCATCGACCTCGGCTTCAACAACGAGCAGGACGCACAACGTTTCGGCAGACAAGCCGTCACGGTGTACGTGCTCAGATAGAGCAAGCCCCGAACCACGCTCGCGCGCTCCTTTCGGCGCGCGGTCTTCGCCCTAAAAAGAGGCTCGGGCAACACTTCCTGATGGATGCAGGCGCGGCGCTTCGCATCGCTCGGCTGACCGTACCGGAGCCCGGCGCACGCGTCGTCGAAATCGGCGGCGGGACCGGAACGCTGACGCGAGCGCTGGTCGCGTGCGGCGCGCAGGTCACCTGTCTGGAAATCGACCCCGAGCTGATCGGCATCTTGGACTCGCGCGAGGATCTTGCGCCCGCGCGCATCATCGCGGCCGATGCCTTGACGTTCGACTACGGCGCGGCGGCCGGTGACGCGCCCTGGTTCGCGGGCGGAAACCTGCCTTACTACATCGCGACGCCGCTGCTGATGCGCTTGCTCGAACTCCCGCGCCCGCCCGCGCGCATCGTCGCGATGGTGCAGCGCGACGTCGCGGATCGCTTGATCGCGCGCGCGGGGACGCCGGCTTACGGTTCGTTATCGATCGCGGTTCAGTTTCGCTCGGTGGTGCGCCGAGCATTTGCACTCGGACCCGAGCTCTTCTTCCCGAGGCCCAAGGTTGAAAGCACGGTGGTAACGCTCGAGGTGCGCAGCGAACCCGCAGTGGCGGTTCGCGACCAGGCCTTTCTGATGCAGGTCGTGCGGGGCGCGTTCGCGTACCGCCGCAAGACCATCGCCAATAGTCTGGCGCTTTCGCTCGGCATCGAGCGCGCGCGCGTTCGGGCGGCGCTGCGAGAGCTGAACCTCGATGCGGAGATCCGTGCAGAACAACTCGACCTGGGCACGTTTGCAGCCCTCGCCGACGACTTGGGAACCTAGCTCCTTCAACCCCACCCTGACGATCCTCGCGTTCGTTGGAATCGTCGTGCTCAACGTGCTTCCCGCGGCGGCTTACCTGGCGATCGTCCTGAGCGTTCGCGGCGCCGACGTGCACCATCTCGATCGCATCTCGGCGCACGATCTGCTGCGAGCCCAGTTCGTCACGTACATACCGCTCGGTCTTTACTTGATTTGGATCGTTCCGGCGCTGTCATTGCGCTCGCTGCGAGAACTCGGCGTACGAAGGCCGACCCCGCGCGAGGTCGCCATCGGACTGGCCGGCACCGCCGCCATGGTCTTGGCAATCGACGTCGCGGGCGGCATCATTGCCGCGTTGACGCATCGCCACGACACCGAGCAGGCGGTCGCGCTGCTCAAGGAGCTGCACTCGCCTGGCGACCTCGCGCTGTTCGTGGTCATCGCGGCCGTGCTGGCCCCGATGATCGAGGAGCTCACCTTTCGCGTGTTCTTATTCAACGCCGTGTCGCGTTATGCGTCGTTTCCGGTCGCTGCGGCGTGCAGCTCCATCGTGTTCGGCATCTTCCACGCCGCTGCGCCTGCGCAGCTCGTAACCGTCTCGATTCCGCTGGCGCTGGGGGGTCTGGTGCTGTGCTGGATCTACGGGACGACGCGCTGTTACTGGTCGAACGTCATCACGCACGCCGCTTTTAACGGATCGAGCGTCGCACTGCTTTTCCTCTTTCCGAACAGTTGACCCGGCCGCTGCGGCTCGGGATCGATGCGGCGAACTTCGCAAGCGACCGGCGCGGGATGGGCCGCGCGGCACGCGCCGTTCTGCGTTACGCGCTGACCGATCCAGGCGTCGCGATCACGTTGATCTCGCCGCGCCGGCGCGACGAGCGCGCGCTGTGCGATGAATTCGGCGGTCTTCCGCTCGTCACGGCGCAAGAGGGCGGCCGGTGCAATGTCTTCGACGCCGTCTGGTTCCCGTGGAACGGGATGCGCTTTGGGGTTGCGGCGCCGGCGCTGGTGACGCTGCACGACGTCTTCGCATTCACGGAACCCGCCCGCGGTTTCATTGCCCGCCGGCGCGAACAGGACCCCATTCTGCGGGCCGCGCGCGCGGCAACGGCCATCGCTACGGACTCGCACTTCAGCCGCAGCGAAATCGTACGCGTGCTGGGCGTGGCGCCGGCCCGCGTCGAGGTCGTGCCGCTCGCCCCAGACCCGTTCTTTTTCCCCGCGCGCGGCGATCGTCTGCCCGAAGAAATTGCCGGGAAACGCTACGTGCTGCTGGTCGGTGCGCGTGAGGCGCGCAAGAACGCGCGCACGGTCATCGAAGCGTGCGCGCGCGCATTGCATGCGCCGGACGAATTGCTCGTCATCGCGGGCGAGCTCGGCGAAGCGGAGCGTACGCTGCTGCGCGAGCGCCGCGTGCCTTCTGCCTGCCTTGCGCCCGACGACGCTACGTTGCGCGCGCTCTACCGAAACGCGAGCGCCGTGGCCGTACCCTCGACGGGCGAGGGTTTTGGGCTGATCGCGGCCGAGGCGCTGGCCTGCGCCGCACCGGTCGTCGCCGCCAATGCCGCCGCGCTGCCCGAGACGACCGGTGACGCGGCCATTCTGCTCGACCCGTTCGACATCGCCGCTTGGAGCGCGGCGTTGCGCGCGTTGCTCGACGATCCGCGGCGCGCCGGCGCGTGGAGCGAGCGCGCGGCAGCGCGCTTCGCGCTTGCCGACCGCGATGCGCCGGCAAAGGCCGTGCTAGCGTTGTTGCAGCGGCTGCGAACTCGCGGCTGAGTTGCGCTCGGCGATAAGCGCGTCGATGGTCGTGCGCAGCCGTTCGATGAAACGTTCGGGCCGAAAGGTTTCAGCGTGCGCGCGCAGCACGCGCGGGTCGTAGCGGGACGGGTCGAAGTCCTCTAAGAGGCGGGCCAGCGCCGCCGGCTGCGCGTCCTCGAAGAACTCGCCGGTGACGCCGCCGCGTACGGTCTCGAGCGCCCCACCGCGCGCGTACGCGATGGCGGGCCGTCCCGACGCATTTGCTTCCAGCGCGACCAAACCAAAATCTTCTTCGCCCGGGACGACGACCGCGCGGGCGCGGCCCATCAGCCGGCCGAGCTCGGCATCGGAGACGACGCCGAGAAACTCCGTGCGCGTGCCTTTCGCGATCCGGCGCAACGCAGCTTCGGCTGGTCCCTGCCCGACGATTTTCAAAGCGACGTTCGCCATCGCGGCGGCTCCGATCGCAAGCTCCAGGCGCTTGTACGGCAACAGCCTCGAAACGGCCAAGAAAAAATCGCCGTCGCCGAAGCCGATGCTGAAACGATCGACGTCGACGGGACAGGGAACGACGAGCGCCTCGCGCCCGTAATAACGCCGGATTCGTTCCGCTGCGTTGTGAGAACTTGCGATGTAAGCGCTCGGGCGGCGGGCGGCCTCGATGTCCCAGCGCGCCAGGCGCGTAACGAGCGGACGAGCCAGCAGCGTCGCCGCGCCGCGAGCGGTAAACCCGCCCACGTAACGCTCGTAGTCGAAGACGAAGCGGCTGACCGTGTGAATGTAGCAAACGTGAAACGCATCAGGCCGAAAACGGACGCCTTTGGACCAGGCCGTCGTACTGCTGACGATGAGGTCGTATTCCGAGAGGTCGAGCTGCTCGAACGCCGCCGGATAGAACGGCGCCAGCAGCCGAAAGGCGCGATTCGAGAAGGGAACGCGCTGCAAAAACGACGTGCGCACGCGCGCGGGAGCGACCAGGTCGCCGTTGCAGCGCTCGTCGTACAGCGCCGTGTAGACGGGCGCCTCGGGATACGCCCGCGCGACGTGCGCGAAGACGCGCTCGGCGCCGCCTCGCTGATTTAGGTAGTCATGGACGAGCGCAGTTCTTATGAGCCGCCGTTTTGGCGCGGAAGCACGAGCGCGACGATGTATCGCTGCAAGTAGGTTTTCGCGACTCGCTGCACGTCGGCCGCGGTCGTCTTGTCAAGCGCGGCAAGGGCGGCGTTGATCGCGTCCGAGCCCAAGCCCTGGGCCGCGAACGTTCCGAGCAGGTACGCGCGGTCCGCGACCATGAGCGAGCCGGTGAGGAACTGCCCCTCGGCGACGATCTTGAAGTGCTTGAGCGCTTCGGCGTCGAGCGGTTTGAGCGAGAGGGACTTCGCCGCGACGAGCAGTTCCCGCAGCGCAATCGAGGGATCGACGCGCGTTCCGTTGACGTAGACGACGAGGCTCGCGGGCGAGGAGTCGTAGAGGTAGAACGCGCCGACCGAACGTTCCGCTATGCCGAGCGTGGTCGCGCTCGAGCGCTCGAAAGCGTTTGAAAGCAGAGATTCCAGCACCAGCATGGCACCGAAGTCCGCGCTGCCCGGCGGCGGAGCCGCGTAGCCCACGACGACGATCGGAGCTGCCACGTCGCGGTTTGAAACGATGCGCGGCGCGTTCTCCGGAATCGGTTTCGCCTTGGGCACGACCGGCGTCACCACGCCTTCCGGAAGTCCGGCGGCAAGCGTTTTGAGGGCGTCGGCCAGACCCGGCGTCAGGTCGCCCGCGGCGCTCGCCGAGAGACCGCTGCGCCGGTAGTTCGCTTGGTAGAATGCCGCAAGGTCCTTGCTGGATAGCGCAGCGATCGCGGTCGTCGAGCCGAGCGCGGGCAACCCGGCGCTCGTCGCAAAGTACGAACGGCGAAACATCTCAACGGCGACCGAGAGCGCATTGCCTTCGAGGTCGTTGATGCGTGCCGTCAGGGCGCTGCGGGCGGCCGCAATCGTCTGCGGTGAAAAGTCGGGGGCCGACAGCGCTTTCGCGAACAATTCGACCTGGGCCGGCAGCATCTGCGGCACGCTTTCGATGTAGAAGTGAACCGAGCGTCCCTCGACCGTAAAGTCGAGCGAACCGCCGGACTGCGCGATCGCATCGCGTACCGCGACGCCATTGACCGGCGTCCGCGTGATGCAGTCGGCCACGAGAGCGGCGATGCCACTCTCGCTCGGCAACTGGCGGTCGAGCCCGGCGGCCAGAAAAACCTGAACGCCGGCGACCGTCTCGTCGTCGTCGGACTCACTGATCAGGCTAACGCCCCCGAGATCGGTTTGTACGGCCGTCGGAAAACGTTGCGGCTGCGCTGGAACCGCCGCCGTCAGGCCCAAGAGCGCGGCCGCGCAAAGCATGGCAACTCGGGCGCCGATCGAGAGAGTGCTCATGACGACTTTTTCCCCGGCGTCAGCGTCACCGTCACCGGCGTTACGCTGAGATACTTCTGCGCGACCGAAGCGACAAAGTCCGCCGTTAGGGAGTCGGCCGCTTTGGCGTAACTGCCCTTGTCGCCGTTCGCACCCGGCGCGTACTCGGGCGAGCCCTCGACGCTGTACCAGCCGAAGTTGTCGGCCATTTCAGACGGCGTCTGCAGATCCGAAAGCAAGTGAAAGCGGAAGGCCGCAAGCGCGTGCGCAAAGGTGCGCGGTTCGAGCGGTTTGCGCATCATTTCCAAACCCGCGTCGACTTGAGCTTTGACCTGGTCGACGCTCTTGCCGGCGTATGCGACGAACATTACGCCCGGATCGTGCAGGGTGATGAACTGGCCGATGAGGAGGGCGTCGGGAAACTTATCCGCGACCGCTTCGCTCACCACGCCCGATTCCTCCCGAAACAGGTAGTCGGCGATAAAGTCCATGGCCGTCGCCTCGCGCTCTTGTGCGATCGGCGGCCCGGCCCAGCCGTAGCCGCCGGAAGGTTCCGGGAATGACGCGCTCACCGGGTGCGGTGAGGATGCGACGTCCGGCGTCGCCGGGGCTTCGGGCACCGCCAGGCCGGCAGCGGCAGGGCGGCCGCCGACCGCAGCCGCGGCGAGCGACGGGTCGATCGCGCCGCTCGCAACGAAGATCGCGTTTTGCGAACGGAAAGCGCGCGTTGCGAAGGCGCGGACGTCGGCCGGCGTGATGGTGGCAACTTGTTTGGCGTCGCTGAGCACCGGGTAGTGCTGAGGGCCGGAGCTGAAGAGTTGCGCGAACACCGCATCGCGCACGACCGCAGCGGGGTCGAAGCTCTCGAATACGGCTTCCTGAGCGACGTCCTGCTGGGCCGCGTGGAAGCCGTCGTCGGAGATGACGGGCGCAAAGAAGGCCGTCGTCATCGCCTTAACGACCTCGCGCGCATGGGCCGCAGGCACCACGGCCCCGATATCGATCGAGTCGCTATACGCGTTGACGCTCAGCCGGCCGCCCAGGTCGCTGACGAGCCTCCCGAGCGAACTGCCGATCAGCGGCTTCGATGCGATCACGACCTGCGCGGCGAGCCGCGAAAGCGATGGAATCGGCTTGGGACCGAATCCCGTCGAGGGTGCGCGATACCACAGCTCGACCGCCGCGATCGGTGCGCCGGTGGCCGGACGGACGATGTACGTGCCGCCCGCTTGAAGGGTACCCACGCTCACGTGCGGGCCAAGCTGCGGCAGGTCGCCCGTCGCCGCGCCCGCCGGTACAAAGGCCGCCAAGAGCGCGAGCGCGGCTGCCACCGCCCCGAGAGATATCATCGCGCCCTGCAGGCTACGCGGGTTCCGGCGATATGTTCGGCGGCAGACGCTTCGGTTTTTCGATGCGCTGAGGCTCGGGCTCGGCCGGAGTCGCGGCCGCCTGTGGAATCGGAGGCTGCGCACCGCCGGTTTTGCGCGGATAGGGCTGGTCGTTGAGAATGGCAACGATCTCGTCGCGCTCGATCGTCTCGTTCTCCAGCAGCGAAGCCACCATGCGCTCCACTTTGGCCCAGTTGTCGGTCAGGATCTGGCGCGCTTTCCCGTAGCAGTCGTCGATGATCCGGCGCACTTCGGCGTCGATCTTGCTTGCGATCTCCTCCGAATAGTTGCGGTCTTCGCCGATGTCGCGCCCTAGGAACACCTGGTGGTTACCGCGCCCGTATTGAATCGGCCCGAGCGAGTCGGACATGCCGAACTGCGTCACCATGCGGCGCGCTAAAGCGGTCGCCTTCTCGAAGTCGTTCGACGCTCCGGTCGTCACGTCGCCGAACTTGATGTCCTCGGAGATCCGTCCGGCAAGCGCCTGCGAGATGCTGGCCAGAAGTTCGTTCTTCGTGCGCGAATGGCGGTCTTCATCGGGCAGCGACCAGGTGATGCCGAGCGCCATGCCGCGAGGAATGATGGTTACCTTGTGCACCGGATCGCCGTACTCGAGCGAGCCGCCTACGATCGCGTGCCCTGACTCGTGGTACGCCGTATTCTCTTTTTCTTTCTCGGACATCACGAGCGACTTGCGCTCGGGGCCGGCCACCACCCGATCGATCGCTTCCTCGCAGTCGTTCATCTCGATGAGCGACTTGTTGCGGCGCGCGGCGAGCAGGGCCGCTTCATTTAAGAGATTCTCTAGGTCGGCGCCGCTGAAGCCAGGCGTGCGCTTGGCCAGCGTCTCGAGTGAGATCTCCTTCGAGAGCGGCTTGTTCTTGGCGTGCACGGTCAGAATCGCCTGACGGCCGCGCACGTCTGCCCGGTCGACCACGATCTGACGGTCGAAGCGGCCCGGCCGCAACAGCGCCGGATCGAGCACGTCCGGGCGGTTCGTGGCGGCAATCAAGATCACGCCCGTGTTCTGATCGAAGCCGTCCATCTCCACGAGCAGCTGATTGAGCGTCTGCTCGCGCTCGTCGTGGCCTCCACCGAGCCCGGCTCCGCGTTGACGGCCGACCGCGTCGATTTCGTCGATGAAGACAATGCAAGGTGCCGACTTCTTGGCTTGTTCGAAGAGGTCACGCACGCGCGACGCGCCGACGCCGACGAACATTTCCACGAAGTCCGAACCGGAGATCGAGAAGAACGGTACGCCGGCCTCGCCTGCAATTGCACGCGCCAGCAGCGTCTTGCCCGAGCCGGGCGGCCCCAGCAACAGGACGCCCTTAGGAATCCGCGCGCCGAGCGCCTGGAACTTCTTCGGGAACTTCAGAAACTCGACGACCTCGGCCAGCTCCTCTTTGGCCTCCTCGATTCCGGCGACGTCGGCGAACGTCACCTTGGGACGGTTCTCCGAGAGCAGTTTGGCGCGCGAACGGCCGAACGACAGGGCTTGGCTGCCGCCGCTTTGCGCTTGGCGCAGAATGAACAGCAGCAGCACGACCATCACGCCGATCGGCAAAAACTGCACGATCATGCTGAAGAACGGCGTCGTCTGCGGGTTGTCGAACTGGACGTCGGTGCCGTGCTTGAGGAGCTCTCTTTCGATGCCTTGCGAGTCTCCGATGGTCGTCGCGAAGCGCGTGTCGCTGGCGCCGGCGACGGGATGTTTGAGCTCGCCGGCCACGTCGTGACCCGAGATCGTCACCTTGGCGACGTTGCCCGCCTCGATGTTCTTGTAGAATTCCGAGTAGGTCAGCTTAGCCGGCGGGGTTTGCTGCAAGAGCAGCCGGTCGACGATGAAGACGATCGCGATGAACGCGAAAACCAGGATGACGATCGACCTGACGTTTTTTGCCAACGTGAATTTCCTATTCCCACCCGGGACGCGCCGCTGTGACCGGCCCGCGGAGATACGACTCCCCTAGCTCTCGAGCGCCCACTCTTCCAGCCTCGCGAGATAGGGGAGATTTCGGTATTTTTCTTGATAGTCCAGACCGTAACCTACGATGAAGGCGTCCGGGGCGAGCAGGCCCGTGTAGTCGATCGTCACGTCGACGAGGCGCCGGTATGGCTTGTCCAACAGCACGCACGAACGGAGCGAAGCCGGATTCCGGCTTGCAAGCAAACGCTGGAGGTAGTCCAGGGTGAGCCCATTATCGACGATGTCCTCCACGATCACGACGTTTTTGCCTTCAATGCTCTCGCTCGTATCCTTCAGTAAACGCACCTCGCCGCTGGAGCGGGTCGAGTTCCCGTAGCTGGCCACCGCCAGGAAGTCGATCCGGATGTCTGCGCGGGGCGGCAGCGCCCGGGCCAAATCTGCGACGAGGAACAGTGCCCCCTTCAACACGCCGACCAGCAGGACGGGTTCATCGCGCAGATCGTTCGTCAGCGCCTGCCCCAGCCGCCCGACGGCGGCTGCGATTTCGTCGGCATGGAAAACGATCGCCCCCAACGGTTCGCGCGTGACTGAATTGGGATTCACGGCCGCTCGACGACGAGCGCGAGGCCAGGGCGTAGAAAGTGACGTCCCGGGCGCCCCGCTTCGATGCCCCGGGCGGCGGCGTCCAAATGCTCGAAGCTGACGTCGCGGTGCTCGCCGAGCACCGCGCCCAGCTCCTGCCGGAGATGCCGGCGAAGCCTGGCGCGTTCGATCCCGGCACGTTCCGCTGCGGCGATCGCGGCGCACCGCGCCACCGCTTCGTCGAGACCGCTAAAGCTGTGCCGAAGCTCGACCAGCGCCGCGCGCACCGCGTTCCGGCGGTAGCCGAGGTCGGCGTTGGTCGGATCGACGACCGCCGGCAGGCGCCGGAAAGCGACATACTCCGCGAGGTCGGCTTTGGCGATGCCGAGCAACGGCCGCTCGACCGAAAGCTCGCGATTGAGCCGCCTGACCGGCGGAATTCCTGCTAGACCCGAGGGTCCGGTGCCGCGAAAGAGCGCGAGCAGCACCGTCTCGGTTTGATCCTCGGCGTGATGCGCGGTGAACAGCCGCCGCCCGGCTACGGCGCGCGCCAAGCCCGTCAGGGCCGCGTAGCGCGCCCGCCGCAAGCGCGCCTCGGAGGTTGGACCCGGTTCGAGCTCGGCCACCACGACCCGAGCGCCGAGTTGCGATCCGACGGCCAGAACGACCCCCTCGTCCTGCCACGACCCGGCCCGCGTCGCGTGGTTGACGTGCGCGACGACCAAGCGCGCGCCGCCCGCTTGGGCGGCGCGCTCGAGGAGCGCGGCCAAGGCGACGCTATCGGAGCCGCCCGAGACGGCTGCCACCAACACCTCACCAGGACGGGCCTGCACGCTTTCGGCTAGCGCGCGCTCGAGCGCGCGTTCGCGATGCGCGCCTCTCATGCGGCCCGAGGGCCGCTGCAAGAGTGCTGCCCCATCAGCTGCGCACCGCCCGAGCCAGCTCGCGTTTCACATCGCGCTCTCGCTCGTCGCGCCGCTTGTCCCACAGCTTCTTCCCACGCGCCAACGCCAACTCGATCTTGACCCGGCCGCGTTTGAAGTACAAGCGCGTCGGCACCAGCGTCAGGCCCTTCTCGGAAGCGCGGCCGGCCAGCCGGTCGATCTCGCTGCGGTGCATCAGCAGCTTGCGCGGCCGCAGCGGTTCATGATTGGAAAAGCTTCCCTGTTTGTACGGCGGCACGTGCAGGCCTAAGAGCCACAGTTCGCCGTCGCGCACGCGTGCGTACGCTTCCCTCAAACTGATCTCGCCGGTGCGAACCGATTTGATCTCGGTGCCGGTCAAGGCGATTCCCGCCTCGAAGCGCTCGAGAAACTCATACTCGAAACGCGCGCGGCGATTGTCGATGCTCGGCGCAGGAGCCGGTCGCTTCTTGGGCGGCTCCGCTTTCGCGGTTGGCTTCGGCTTGGTCGCGGGCATAAGTGCCGTTTCGGCCGCACCGCGGGAGTTTCCGCGCGAACTCAAAGTCCCGCGGCGCGCACCTCGCCCAGACGCTCGCCGGCCGCGAGCCGGCCGCGGCTCACGAAACCGCCCGTTCCGGTCGCTAAGACCGCGCCCGCCGAGTCGCTGACGCTCGCCTCGACGCCGAACACGTTGCGGCGCTGCCACGTGACCTTGCCGCGCACCACCAGCTCGTTTCCGACCGCAACCGCTTGGCGAAAGCGCATCTTGAGCTCCGCCGTGACGCCCTTATGCCCGCGTGCCGCGGCCGCGTATGCCATCGCTTCGTCGAGCAACACGGCCACGATGCCCCCGTGGACGACTCCGCGCCAGCCTTGAAACCGCTCGCCGACGGCGACGCGGCTTTGCACCGAGCCGTCGTCGAGCGTTTCGAAGCGCATCTTCAGACCGATCGGGGAAAGCAATCCGCACGCGATGCAATGACCGTCATCGACCGGATCCGGCAGCCGCCGCTCCGCGGCGGCGGGGTCGCTCACGAACGCGCGGGCCCAGGCGAGGGCGAGGCGTCATAGTCACCCTTCTTGAGCTTGGCGAGAAGGGTGTTGGCGTAGATCGTGTCCACGTCGGCCGCAATGGCGGCATTGAGGTAGCGCTGCGCTTCGGCAAGCCGGTGCTGCTCGATTTCGATGCGCGCGATCGTCGTGTAGCCGTGCTGTCCCGCCTCGCCCACGTGGCCTGTGTCGATGGCGATACCGTTCTTGAGATAGCGGATCGCCTCGTCGGGCTCGTGGAGATCGTGCAGCAAAGAGCCGATGTGAAATTGGATGTCGGCGTAGTCGGGCACGAGATTCGGAACGTCGATCACGTACGACAGACCGCGCTGCGGATCCTGCAGGTCGGTCTGATAGATCTGGCCGAGGTATTCGCGCGCCAGGACGTTGTTGGGGTCGGCTTTGAGCGCGGAAAGCAACTCGAGCTTGGCTCGATTGGTCGAGCGTTCGTTGAAACGCAAGATCCCCAGCCCAACGTGGGCGGCCTGCGCGTCCGGATTCAAAGCGACCGCGGCGTTGAACTCTTCGCGCGCATCTTCGGTGCGGTCGCGCCCCGTCAGCGATTCGAACATATACGAAAAGCCGAGGCGCACGTGGTTGACGTAGTTCTTGGGCGCGCCGCTCACCGCGTCTTCCTCGACGTTGGTGAGCACGTCGATGTTGCCTTCCTGCTGCACCGCGGCAGCGTTGAGGAACGAGATCGCGAACGTGTTGTCGCCGATCACGTTCAGGGCCGATTCGAAATACGCCTGAGCCGGCTTGAAGCTTCTTCCGTAGAAGGCCTTGAGCCCGGCGTCGAGCGGCCGCATGAATTTGTCGTTTGCATAATCGTCGCGCTCGGCTTTGCTCGTCGCCGCACTCGGATGCTCGGGAACGGGGGGCGGCGCCGCGCGGCCGGGCGCCGTGCTCGCAAGCGCAGCGGCAAGTAAGAACGCGGCGAGCGAATACGCCGAAAGGGCTTTTTTCACGGCCTGATCTATTGGCAGACGGCGCCCAAAGCCCCGCTGCTAGCGCCCTGCGCTCAAGCGTTTGGCCAGTGTCTGGGGCAGGTGCGCCTGCTCGATCTTGGCCTGGACGAGCCCGATGGGATAGGCGGTTCGCTCCCAGGAAATCGTGCGCGAATCGCTGTCGTAGAAGGCGAACGAGGCGTCCGGATTGAGGTCGCGCGGCTGTCCCACGCTGCCCACGTTGACGATGTAGCGTACGCCTTCCACGAGTCCGAGCGAGCCGCCGCGCTGCACGTGAGCGTGCGTGATCTGGCCGTCAACGGCCCGCCCGTACCATTCGGCTACGTGCGAATGGCCCACGAACACGAGCGGCGCGTCGGTCGCAGCGAACGCGCGCTCCGCATCCTCGATATCGAGAATGTACGAGAAATACGTGACCGGCGCGCCGTGTACCATCAGAAAATCGGGCATGCGCAGCTCGTAGGCCAGCCCGTCGAGCCACGCGGCGTTCTCGCCGCTCAAGACCGTCTGGGTCCAAGCGATCGCGTCGCGGGCCGCCGGATTGAAGAACTCGACGCCGTAGGAATCGATGGCGGCGACGTCGTGGTTTCCCAAGATACAGGCCGTGGCGCGAGCGCGCACGAGCTCGACGCACTCGTTGGGGTTGGGGCCGTACCCGACGACGTCCCCTAGGCAGAGCAACTGGTCGGACTCGCTCAAACGCTCGAACACCGCACGCAGCGCCTCGATGTTGCCGTGGATGTCCGAGACGATGGCGTATCTCACAACGGTGCGAGAACTGCATCGAGCGCCTGCAGCGCTGCCGTGAAGCTGCTCGCGAAGCGCACGCGCTCGTCGTTCGTGCCGACCGTGACGCGCACGTACCGGTCGAGCGGAGGGCCGCCCGGCTTACGAATAAAGACGGCCCGCCGCAGCAGTTCCTCAACCATTCCCTCGGCGCGCGTGCGCGAACCGAGGTCGAAGCAAACGAAGTTCGCGCTGGACGGCAAGGTCGCTAGACCCAGGCTTTCACCGAGCCGGTAATACTCTTCGCGCCCTTGCGCGGTCTCGCGGACGACCCGCGCGACGAACCCGTCCTCGCCGAGGGCTGCAAGTGCTCCGATTTGCGCGGTTCGATTGACGCCGTACTGGAGGCGAATCTTCTGGAAGGTTTCGACGACCTGCGGCGCCGCGATCGCGTAGCCGATTCGCGCACCGGCCAGCCCGTAAGCTTTCGAGAACGTCCGCATGCGGATCACGCGCGGATCCCCTGAGGTGTCGAGCAGTTCGGCCGGAGCAACGAAGTCGGCATACGCCTCGTCGAGCACGAGGACCGTCTCCGGCGGTAAGGCTGCGACGAACTGCGCGACCGCAGCCGGCTCGGCGAACGAACCGCTGGGATTGTCCGGGTTTGCGAGATAAACGAGTCGCGCTCCGTTCGCATGCGCGAGTGCTGCAAGCTCTGCTAGCTGCACGCGCCCGGCGCCGTCGTACGGCGCCGTTTCGAGCCGCGCACCGTAACCGGTCACGTGATAGACAAAGGTCGGATAGGTTCCCAAGGTCGTAACGGCCGTGTCGCCCGGCGAAAGATAGGCGCGGACCGCCAAGCCCAAGAGGTCGTCGATTCCCGCAGCAACGCAGAGATTTTCGAACGCGCACCGATGGCGGGTCGCAAGCGCCTCGCGAAGATCGGCGGACTCCGGGTCGCCGTACCACGCCGTGTGGGGCAACTCCGCCTGCATTGCGTCGAGCGCTCGCGGCGGCGGCCCGAACGCGCTCTCGTTTGCGCCGAGCCGGAGCAGTTCTTGAAGCCCGGCCCGCTTGCCGAGCTCCTCGGGCGCGATAAAGGGTTTCGAAACGGGCAAAGCCGCGATCGCCGCAGCGGGGCGGGGGCCGGCGCTCATTGCGCGACGCGAATCTCGTCGATGAGCCGTTGCACGCCGTTGGTCGATTTGGCCGCAGCGACGACCGTCGACTTGAGCGGCGCGGAGTGCACCGTTCCGCTTACGACGACCGTTCCGCGATTGGCCACAACGTCGACCGCTAGCGCGTTGATGCCCGCCTGCGCGGCGATGTTGCCTTTGACCGCGGACGCCAGCGCGAAGTCCTTGGCGAGCTGGCCGGCGCTCTGGAGGCGCGCATCCGCCTGAAGCCGCGCGTCGACGGTCTTCACGCCGGACACCGACTTGGCCGCGGAGATAAAGCGCGCAATCGTGCTCGCACTGCGAGTCTTGCCGCTCATTTTCACGACGCCGTCATTGACGCTGAGCGCGACGTGCAGCGCCGAATCCGAGTCGATCGAGGCAAACTTCGCCTCTATTTGGGCGTAGATGAAGGCGTCCGAAAGGAGTGCCTGCGGAGCAGCGGTGGACCGGCCCGCGTTGGACGTCCCGCTGCAACCAACCAGCAACGCCAGGGCAAGCAATGCGAAAAGCTGCTTCAAGCCGCCTCCACGGGCGCGCCGCCCGAAGCGAACAAGGAAATCAGTACGGTGGCACCCGCTTCGATGCGCGCCGGCCACTCGCCGATGCTGGCGTACCCGCCGGCTCGCGCGAGCAACGACGTATGTGACGAGCGAATCGGGGCCGGTTCCGCAAAGAGTTTTCCTGCCTCGCCGCGCAGCCGCGCCGGGACGTACCACGTCCATCCCTCGCGTCCGACGAACGGCGCTGCGGCAACCGCTTCCAGCGCGACCGGACGCCACGCATGCAGTCCCGTGCAAGCCGCCACGATGGGGCGCACGATCGCTTCCAAAATCATCAGGCAGGACGCGGGGTTTCCAGGCAACCCAATGATCGGCTTCGACCCGACCGCAGCCAGCAGCGTCGGCTTTCCGGGCTTCACGCGCAGGCCGTGAACGATTGGGCCGGGGGCTCCGAGCTCTGCAACGATTTGCGGGGTGTGATCGCGCTCGCCGACGGACGAGCCGCCCGTCAGAACGATTCCGTCGCAGCGCTCGAGCGCTGCAGCCAACGCTTTGCGCAGCGCATTTGGGTCGTCGACGACGCGAGGCAGTTGCAACGCAATCGCGCCGAGCGCCTCGAGCGACGCGCCGATTGCGTATCGGTTCGAATCGCGCACGTGGCCGATCGCGAGCGGCTGGGCCGCATCGACCAGCTCGTCGCCGGTCGAAATAACCCCGAAAACCGGTCGACGGTAGACCGGGACCCGAGCGATCCCCAGCGTCGCCAAGACACCGAGTTCGGGACCTCCCAGGCGGCGTCCGGCACGCAAGACGATCTCGCCTGCGGCAACGTCTTCGCCGGGAGGCACGAAGCAGTCACCGGCGCGAACCGGAGCGTGTAGCACGATCGTCTCCGCCTCTTCGTCGACTCCTTCGATGGGCACGACGGCATCCGCGCCCTCCGGCAAGGCACCGCCCGTCGGGATGTGCAGCGCTTCGTCCGGGGCGATTGCTCGCGGCGGCGCCGCGCCCATCAAGATGCGACCCACGATCCGGCGACGCATGCCTTCCCCCGAGCTACAAACGGCGAAGCCGTCCATGGTCGAGCGGCGGTGTGTCGGATGTTCTTCGCGGGCTCGCGCATCTTCGGCGAGAACGCGCCCCCCCGCATCGTCGAGCGAAACGTGCTCGAGGCCCGGCGGTGCGAGCACCGCGCGGCCGAAATAGACGACGATCGCCTGCTCGGGCGCCAGCAGGCGTTCCGTTACGAACGGCGGCGTGGGTAGGACAGCACTCGGATCCCGCATAATGGCCGGGGTGGCTTCGCCTTGGCAGCCGATGACGCCCCTCCGGGCGTTTTCCTGTTCCTTTAGGAGCGTATGCTCGACTTAACGCTGATTCGGCGCGACCCGGAGCGCGTGCGACGCGCCGCCGCGCGACGCGCGGGTGACACCGCGTTCGTCGACGAGGCCCTGGCGCTGGACGAGCAACGGCGCGGCGCTCTGACGGCTGCCGAGCGGCTCAAAGCCGAAAAGAACGCGTTGACCGCGCGCATCGCGAAGGCGCACGACCGCGCGCTCGAGGCGCAGCGCCTCCGGCCGGAGATCGCGCAACTCGACGCAGCGGTCGCGCAAGCGACCGCCATCATTCCCGAGCTCGACCGCGCGATCGAACTGATTCTTTCCGATCAGCCCAATCTGCTCGACGATTCGGTGCCTGACGGAAGCGGCGAGGACGACAACGTGGTCTTGCGCGATTCCGGACCTCCACCCGCGCTCGGCTTCGAACCCAAGCCGCATTGGGAAATCGGCGAGCGTCTGCGGATTCTGGATTTCGCGGCGGCGGCCAAACTCTCGGGCAGCCGCTTTTCCGTGATGCGCGGACCGGCCGCGCGCCTCTCTCGCGCTCTGGCGGACTTCTTTCTCTCGCGCGCGCGCGGCCGCAATTATGTCGAGGTCGCGCCGCCCTACCTGGTCACGCGAGCGACGATGTGGGCGACTGGGCAGCTCACCAAATTCTCCGACGCGATGTTCCTGGACCAAGACGCCGACTTGTTCTTGATTCCGACGGCGGAAGTGCCGCTCACCGCCTTGCATCGCGACGAGATCTTAGAGCCGGGGACGCTTCCGTTGCGCTACACGGCCTATTCGCCGTGCTTCCGCAAAGAAGCGGGCGCGGCCGGTAAGGATACGCGCGGTCTCATCCGCCAGCACCAGTTCGAAAAGGTCGAACTCGTGTGGCTGACCGAGCCTGGAGCTTCTTCGGAAGCGCTCGAAGTGCTCACCGCGGACGCGGAAGCGCTTCTCCAAGAGCTCGAGCTGCCGTATCGCGTTATGGAGCTGTGCAGCGCCGACGTCGGCTTCAACGCGGCCAAGACCTACGACCTCGAAGTTTGGTTTCCCAGCCAAAATCGCTATCGCGAGATCAGCTCGTGCTCGAACTGCACCGATTTCCAAGCGCGGCGCTGTCAGATTCGCTTCCGCCGCGAACCCGGGGCTCGCCCGGAGCTCGTACACACCCTCAACGGCTCGGGCCTTGCCGTCGGCCGAACACTCGCGGCCATCATCGAAAACTACCAACAACCTGATGGCAGCCTTGCGATGCCGCGAGCGCTCGTGCCCTATACCGGCTTCGATCGCATCGATGCGAGCGGCTTAGCGCGGTAAGCTCCCTTAGCGCGCCGGTGCGTCCGCGGCGGCGGCCATGCTGCGCATCGTCTGCGCCTGCAGCGACTGCCAGGTCTCAACTTCGTACGGCGACGGTGCCGTGTCAGCGCTCTCGACCGCGGCTTCGAGTTCGGCCAACAACCGGGCCTCCTCGTGCAGTTCGGCGTTCGGCTTGCGGTGAACAGCCTCGGCCGCGGCCGTCGCCGCGCGCAGCCGCCCTTGCAGCACGTCGACGGCGCTCGCCAACGTCCACTGCGCCACCAAATCGCCGTCGCTCGCGTGGACTCGCGGATCGCGAACGAGCGACAGCGGTTCGCTCAGGGTTCTGCCGTTTACGCCGAGGCGCACGGCATACGTTCCGGGCGGCGCCAGCGGCCCGTCACTGCGTAATGCGTGAAAGTCCCAAACGAAGCGATGCACGCCGGGCGACGCCGGAAGCACTTGGGGTGGCACGATCAAGTACGCCGGAAAGTCGACGGCGTTCGTATCGACGACGGGTGGAACGTCGCTGCTCGACCAGCGGCGTACGATCGCTCCGCGCGCGTCCGCGATCGACAGCGTAACGGGTTCCATGACATCGCGCGGAAGCAGGTAGTCGATGAACGCACCGTTCGGCGGGTTCTCGCCAAGCGGCGTCTCGGGCGGTGACGCCTCGGCTTCATCGCTCGGCGCGCGGGTTCGTACGGCGCGTCGCGGCGCGAACAGCCGCGCACCAGCCGCTCGATCGGCCGCGAGCTGGCGCAGCGGCGTCACGTCGTCGAGCACCCAGAAGGCGCGGCCGTGCGTCGCCGCGATCAGGTCGCCGTCGTGCACCGCCAGGTCGTGCACCGATACGCTGGGCATGTTGCGCTGCAGCGACTGCCACGACGCACCGTCATCGAGCGAGACGAACACGCCGGTCTCCGTCCCCGCGTAGAGCAGGCCACGGCGCGCCGGGTCCTCGCGCACAACATACACGAAACTTCCGTCCGGGATGCCGGCATTTGCAGCCTGCCACGACCGCGCGCCGTCGCGGGTGAGGTAAATGTAGGGCCGGTTGTCGTCGAGCCGGTGACGGTCGACGGCGAGGTAGGCGACGCCTGGGTCGAAATGCGATGCCTCGATCTGATCGACGTGGCTCCACGCTCCGAGCGCAGGTGGCGTCACATCATGCCACGTGCGCGCGCCGTCGCGCGTGACGTAGACGAGGCCGTCGTCCGTGCCGGCCCAAACCGTATCCGCGCGAAGGGGCGACGGGGCGATGGCGTAGACGACCCCGCGCGGCTCGGGACCGCCGGCATCGGCCGCGGTCGCCGCATCGAGCGTCGCCGGCACGCCGGCGTGGCGCCGCGTCAAGTCGCCGCTGATGCGCGTCCAGCGTTCGCCGCCGTCGCGCGAGCGAAAGATCGACTGTCGCGCCGCGTACAGCGCTCGATCCGTGCCGAAGACGAGCGGCATGGTCCACTCCGCGCGCCACAGGCCGGGCACGCCGGTCGTCGGCGATACGGAGCGCGTCTGATTGTCGTGAAGATCCTCACGCTGGACGAAGCTGCCGAACACCGTGTTTTCGTCGCCCGGATCGGGCGCAAGCGCTCCGTTCTCGTCGCCTGCGGTAATTGGGCGCCAGTCTCGTTCCTCGATGCCGCTGTGATCGCTGCGCGAGAGAATCATCAACGCCCCGCTATCCTGCTGGCTGCCGTAGATGTGATACGGAAACGCATCGTCGGTTGCGAGGCGGTAGATTTGACCCGTCGGCTGGTTGAACCAGGAACTCCACGTTCGCGCCGCGTCGAGGCTGACGCTCGCCCCCTGGTCGCTGCCCAGTACCATGCGGGTGCCGTCGCCCGGATCGATCCACAATTGATGGAAGTCGTCGCCGTCCGGCGACCCCTTGATCGCGCTGAAGCTCATTCCACCATTGGTTGAGCGATAGAACGACGTGTCGGAGACGTACACGAGGTCCGGGTCCTTCGGATCGACGGCGACGTGACAGAAATACCAACCGCGTTTCCAGAGCCGCCGATCGCCATCCGTCAAACGCCATGTCGCTCCGCCGTCGTCGCTGCGGTAGAGCCCACCGGCCTTTGCGTCGACGATCGCATACACGCGTTGCGGATTGCTCGGCGCCACTGCGAGGCCGATCTTTCCGAGCCCGTCGGCCGGGAAGCCCCCGCCGCGCACCGGACGCCACGTAACGCCGCCGTCGCCGGAAACGTACAGGCCGGTGCCCGGTCCGTTTGAGGGAGGATAGACGCTCCACGGCGGGCGCCGCGTCTGCCAGAGAGAGGCAAACACGACATGCATTGCCGGATCGGCGGCGAGGTCGATCGCACCACTGTCGCGGTCGAGGAAAAGCACGCGCGTCCACGTCGCGCCGGCGTCGCCGGACCGATAGACGCCGCGCATATCGTTCGGACCATACGCATGCCCGAGCGCCGCTACGAGCAGCGTTTTTGGATCGCGCGGATCCACCAAGATCCGTCCGATCTGTCGCGAGTCGTCGAGCCCAATGTGCGCCCAGGTTTCACCTGCGTCACGGCTCACGTACATGCCGTTGCCTCCGATAATGTCGGAGCGCATGTCGGCCTCGCCGCTGCCCGCATAGACGGTCGACGGATCGCTTGGAGCGACCGCGATCGCGCCGATCGAGGAAACCGGCTGCGAATCCATGATCGGCTTCCAGGTCGTGCCCGCGTTTTCGGTCTTCCACACGCCGCCGCCGACGGCGCCGAAGTAGTACGTGCGCGCATCGCCAGGCACGCCGCTCACCGCGACCGCCCGGCCCCCACGAAACGGCCCGATCGTGCGCCACTTGAGGTTTGTCAAGAGCGACGGATCGACGGGCTGGGCGAATCCGGCACGAAGCGCGAAGCCGACGAGCGCTAAAACAACGAGAGCGACAAGGAGTCGTGGGCTGCGCATCGCCGCAACGCTTCGTTTCGCTCTCGCGCGCACCTATCGCGGTGCGCTAGGCTGTTTTAGCGGGGAACTTTGTCGACGGCGAGCACGCGAGCGCGATCGACCGCGAGGTTTTCGCCGGTCGGCAGCGCCGGATAGGGCTTGTCGCCGACGATCCCTCTCCAGGTGAGCCGGTTGAACGCGGCCGCGTCGTTGAGGTCCGGGCCGTCGAAGACCATCCCTTTTGTTTGCTGGCTCCACCACTGAGGCGTGTGGAGCGAGGGCAGCGCTCGGCTTCTGCGCGCCTTGGGTTGGTTGCAGTCGTGCACGAGCGAAGGGTGGACCGGCGGCTCGCACAGCACGCCCGGAATGATGACGTCGTATGGCTGCATGTCAGGCCGGGTTGTGAAGACGTCGTCCATCGGGGCCGCGTTGGCGTCGTTCATACCGAGGTGGTTGATGCCCAGAATGTCTTCCATGGTCGCTAGCATGTTGCCGTCGGTGTAAAACGTGTTCACCACCGCGCCGGCTTTTACCCAAGGCGAGATGACCCAGGCGACCGAGCGATGCGTATCGACATGATCGGGACCGTCCTGCGAATCGTCCTCGAGCACGAAGATCGCGGTGCTCGACCAATACGGCGAGTGCGAGACCGCGTCGACCAGCTCGCCGACGGAGTGGTCGTTGCTGGCCTGCTGGGTGTCCGGGTTGGCGAGACCTTGCACGTTGGTGCTGAAATCGCCCGTGTGGTCCATCATGAGGACGACGTTTTCAAAAGCCGGGAAGTTCTTGTTCTTGACGTACAAGTCGAATTCGCGTTTCCATTCCTCGTAGCGGTACTCGTCGGGAACGTTGAGATCCCAGCCGCGATAGTAGACGTCGGTGTATGGAACGATCGCCGGTCGCAGGGGTGCAGCCTGAATGATTTTCTGTTCGAACGGATGGCGCGTAATCGGGATTTCGAACGGCCCGCCGGGCCCCTCCGAGTAAAACGTCTCATCGACGTAGAGCCCGTAGTGCCGATAGGAAAGGCCGGCCCGCAGCACCGAGTCCCAAATGTAACCGCCGGTTTGTTTGGGCCGCTCGTCGTCGGCGCCTTCGGTCGCCGCGATGTCCTTGGGACCGGGCTCGATCGTCGAATTACCCGAAGAATCGATGAGCGAGGTCAGCCGGATATCCGTGAGATCGGGGTTGGAATTGAAAATCGGCAAGGCTAGGTTGATGTTTCGAACCGTGCCGTTCCATTCGAAATCGAATCCGCCGCCGGCGTACGACACGGGAACGGACTTGTTGGTGTAGTCGTTGGCGTGACCTTGCTCGGCCCAATTCCAGCCGTCCCCGCTGACGTCGCTCGACATATACCAGTTGTCGAGGTCCTCGAAGCGCATCGCCATCGCATGGAAGTTCGGCGTGATCGGTTGAGGGTACTCGGTAAGACGCGGATCGCCATTGCCGACCGGGAGGTCGCCGAGGATTTGATCGTAGGTACGGTTTTCTTTCTGGATGTAGATGATGTGCTTGATCTTCGTCTGAAGGAACGCCATCAAAGGATCGGTCCCATGCGAATTCGAGAAACCGTTGTTCGCATCGACAAGCGCCGACAAGTACGCAAGCGTCGAGGAATCGGGAATCGGAATCGTCTCGAGACCCGCCTTCTCGAGATTGTAGACATAGGGGTCGAGGAAGGCCGGGTTGGGAATTTTCGGATCGTAGGTCGGATTCGGGCCGGACTCCGACTTGGTCGTCAGGACGTAGAGCCGCGTACCGTCGGCGCTGACCGAGACCGAACTCGGATACCAGGCAGTCGGAATGCGTCCCACAATGCTCTTCGCGGCCAGGTCGATCACTCCGATCGCGTTCTCTCCGGCAAGGGTCGTGAACAGCGTCCGGCCGTCGGGTGAAAGCCCCAGCGAGTTCGGCATCGACCCGCGGTATTTGTAGTGCGGGCGCGCTACTGAGATGCGTGAGATGACCTGGTCCCGGGCAGTATCGATGACCTCGATCTCGTCGAGGTCGGGGTTGACGACGTAGAGCCGCGACTTGTTGCTCGACAAGAGCATTCGGCCGGGCTCCCCGCCGACCCGGATGACCGAGAAGGTTCCGTTGAGACGAACCGCCAGCACCTGGCCGTCGCGCAGGCTCGTAACGTAGACTTTCTCGGTCCTGCCGGCCGGCGTCCGGCTGTAGGGGGTCACCCAATAAGGAAATTCGCCCACTGCCGGCGACGTCGCGCCGGGAGTATACAAGCGCACGTCGTGCGCACGTCGCGTTGCCGTCTCGACGATGGAAAGCGAATCGGTCTGTAGGTTGGCCGCGAAAAGCTGCTTGCGGTCGTCACCGATCGCGACTCCCGCGGTCATTGCGCCGAAGCCGGCCCCTAGCGAGTCGAAGGTCGCGCCATCCTCCGTGAACTTCAAGATGCCGCCGTCGTAGGTCGGTCGTGGCCGTTCGTCGTGCGAGTTATGCCGGAGAATTGGGAATGGAGCATCCGGCAGCCACCCCTGCGAGCCCGAACCGAGCGTGTAAATGTAGATACGATCGTCTTGCCCGCCGGAGAAGTAGAAACGCGTTCCGCTCGGATCCCAAGCGAGGCCGTTATAAGCGTTGGGAACCTGTATCTGCTGCGTTTTGATGGGCGTGCCTTTGCTGACGTCGTAAACGAAAACCCACTGGAAGTTATTCGTCTTCCTGCTCGAGGGCGAGCCCGTGTTGGGGTCGATATAGGGCGTCTCGATCGAACGCCCTTTCACGGTATAAAAGCAACAGTTGTAGCCGCTCGTCAGGACGAGCAAGGTGTTGCCGTCCGGGCTTAGCGCCGAAGTGACGGCGCCGTTTGCATCGGCGTTGAAATCGGGGCGCAACCCGGTGCGAATGCGCTGGTACGACGACCCCGGCGCTGCAAGCGCCGTAATGTATTGGCCCGTGGGCAGGAACGCGTTGGTCGGAGAACCACCGACCAGGGCGTCCGAGTGCACCGCGGCCGCGGCCGCACTCACGACGATCGCCGTCATGAAAACCGAACCGGACGCGGCCGGTAAAAGGCGGAAGCGCAAAGAACCAAACATGCGTTTCTCCCTTCGATGACGCGAGCGCATGATGCGCTGCTTGGGACGAGGCTAACGCGCCAGAATTAAGGCAGGCTTATGCTGGCGGCGCCGGATATCAACCCTAGATTAAGTCGCGCAATGGCAAGCTCCACGGGCCATGGCCTGAGAGATTCACGGATCAACTCGCGTGGCCAGTGCGCCGGTTTTCGCCACGAGCCGGCGCACCGAGTCATCGATCGACAAGTGCTCGACCTTCTCGAGCGGCACCCATGCGACTTCGTGCGACTCCGCGCTCGCACGAGGCACCCGAAGAGCGTCTGCAAAGAATGCAAAGCGCACGTCGTAGTGAAGGTGAGCGGGCTCACCGGAACGCGCCGGGATCTTGTGCACGTCGACGTCGTAGATCGCATGCTGGGCGAGCACGATTCCCGCGAGACCCGATTCTTCGACCGCTTCGCGTAAGGCGACGCTCCGTATGTCGGGATCACCGTCAGCGTGACCGCCGAGCTGCAGCCACTTGCCGAGCTTGCGGTGGTGGGTCAGCAAGACGGTGCGCAGCGAGCGATCCACCACCCAAGCGGAGCCGGTCACGTGCCCGACCGCAAGACGTCGCTCGAAACAGTCGGCGTGCGAGCGCAGGAACGTGTCGAGGCGCCCGACCATCGTTCGCTCGCGTTCGTCGAACGGCCGGTACGAACGCAGTTCTTCGATCAGTTCTTTGCGCCCGCGCACCTTTGGAGCATTAGTGCCGATGCCCCGCGCGGCCTGTGCCGGCTCGCCTTCGTTTCAGCATGGCGCGACGGAGGGCAAAGTGACTCCTAGCTTAAACTCGTTCACCCTTACGCGCGAGAGGAGCGATGATGGTCGCCACGCAGAACCGCCAAGTCAGACTTGCCGCCCGCCCCGTCGGCCTGCCGGTGCGCAGTAACTGGGAATACACGACCGAAACCGTGCCCGAACCCGACGAAGGCGAGGTCGTCGTCAAGGTGCTGTACCTGTCGCTCGATCCCGCGATGCGCGGCTGGATGAACGAGGGCAAATCGTACATACCGCCGGTCGGCATCGGTGAGGTCATGCGCGCGGGCGGCGTGGGACGCGTCGTTGCCAGCGGCGATTCGGCTTTCGCCGTCGGTGACTACGTTGTGGGAGGTTTCGGCGTGCAAGAGTACGCGCGGCTGCCGGGCAAAGCGCTGACTAAAGTCGATGCGACGGCTGCGCCGCTTCCGGTCTACTTGAGCGCGCTCGGCATGCCGGGCATGACCGCCTATTTCGCGCTGCTGGAAGTTGGAAAACCGAAAGAAGGCGAGACGGTCGTCGTATCGGGAGCCGCCGGAGCGGTCGGCGCGCTCGTCGGTCAAATCGCGAAAATCAAGGGCTGCCGCGTCGTCGGCATCGCCGGCGGCGAAGACAAATCCCGCTACCTCGTGAACCGGCTTCACTTCGACGCTGCGATCGACTACAAGACGCAAGAGGTACCGCAGGGTCTGCGCATGCACTGCCCCAAGGGCATCGACGTCTACTTCGACAACGTCGGCGGCGACATTCTCGACGCCTGTCTCGCGCGGCTTGCACTGCACGGGCGCGTCGTCGTTTGCGGTGCGATCTCGCAATACAACAACACGACGCCGGTCAAGGGCCCCAGCAACTACCTCTCGCTCTTGGTCAATCGCGCGCGCATGGAGGGCTTCGTCGTGTTCGACTACGCGGCCCGATATTCCGAAGCCGTTCGCGAGATGGCGCGCTGGATCGCCGAAGGCAAGCTCGTGTCGCGCGAGGATATCGTCGACGACCTGGAGACCTTTCCGGAGCGTCTGCTGATGCTCTTCAAGGGCGAAAACTTCGGCAAGCTCGTCCTCAAAGTCGCCGACGACGGCTAACTCTTCAGGCTTTCCACTCCTTCCGTCGAGGTGAACGTTTCAGTCGTCGTTTGCGCGCCGGTCGATATGTGGGTCGAAGGCGTCAATTGCTTCTTGCACCGACTTGAACACCCGTTGCGGACCTAGCGCCGCGAGCAGTCCGGTTCGCCTCGCCGCGTTTCGCGCGCGCTCGACGGCCATTCGCGCGATCGCGACCGTGATGCCGCGCGCGCGGAGGCCCGCAATCGCCGCGCAGACGAGGCGCGCACCCGTGTAGTCAATGTCCATTACACCGCTGCACTCCAGCACCACCAGCCTCACCGGCTGCGGGGCACACGCGGCGAGCGCGGCGAGGCGTTCGACGATGTAATGCCCATTGGTGAACGTAATTGGCGCGGCCGGCGCGAAAACGAGCACGCCGCGGACCCGTTCGCCCGGGGTATTGTCATCCGGCGGCCACCATATCGTCGTGCCTGGCACGTGGACCAACTCGGTGCTCGGCGGGCGAGCGACGACGTAGATGCCATGAACGAGCGAAAGAACGATCCCGAGCAGCATCCCCGTCTGGATCGGGAGAACGATGACCAGAAATGCTCCGGCCGCAACGAGCCAGATCTCACCTCCGCCGAGGCGCGCGATGCGCACCATATCGGCGTAGCGGAAAATACGCGTGCCGATGAAGATCAGCACGCCGCCGAGCGCCGCGAGCGGCAGATACGCTGCTAGCCGCGCTCCAAAGACGACGAGCAGACCGACGAGCGCAACGGCGACGATACTGCTGACCTGCGAGCGGCCGCCCGACGAGGCCACGATTGCGGTGCGCGGTGGACTCGCGTTCACCGCAAACGAGCCGAGCATTGCCGAGGCGATCGACCCGATGCCGACCGCTGCGAAGTCGTGGCTGGGTTCCTCCGGTGCGTCCGGATTCGAAGGAAAGGAGCGCAGAACCAGGGCGGTTTGGATCAGGCAGACGAGCGCAACGATGAGCGCGACGGGAACGAGCGATAGCGCGTCATGGACGCTGACGAACGCGATACGTACGCGCGGCAGCGCAGACGACGGCGCGCTGAGAAACGCGACACCGCGCTCGCCCAAATGCAACGCCGCGGCGGCAACGCCGGCGCCGATGAGGCCGAGGAGCGCCCCGGGAAGGCGCGGGCTGATACGTTCTGTTGCGAGCGTCAGCCCGAACACGCCCGCTCCGATGGCCAGTGTCATCGCGTTCACGTGCGGGAGGTTGCGCACGAGCGCAACGAGATGGAGTAGCAACGAACCAGAGCCGCCAGGCACGCCTAGAACAACCGGGAGCTGGCCAACAATGATGTGCACGGCGATCCCGGCTAAGAACCCCGTCGTCACCGGGATCGACAGGAGGTCGGCGAGCCAGCCGAGCCGCAACGCGCCGGCGAGCACGAGCGCGAGACCGGTAAGCAGCGTCGCGAAGCCCACGAGCACCGCATACGAGGCCGAGCTCGCGGCCGCGAGCGCAGCGATGGTGACGGCAAAGATCGGTGCAATCGTGGAATCGGCGCCGACCGAGAGGTACCGATTCGAACCGAAGATGGCGAACGCCAGGGACCCGGCCGCGAATGCGTACAGCCCCGTCTGCGCGGGCATGCTGGCGAGCTGCGCCGTCGCGAGCTGCTCCGGGATGGCGATCGCTGCCAGCACTGCGCCGGCGAGCAGGTCGCTCGGCAGCCATGCGAACCGGAAGCCTCGCAGCGACGGAAGGATCACGCAGACTCTGCCAGGGTACCGCTAAGCCGCATCCGCCCGAGCAGCCCGATCTCGAGGCGACCGTAAGGGGCGCGCTGCGCTCGGACCGTCATGTCGGTAGCGACGAATTCCGCGGTCCGGCCGGCAGTCCTCGAAGCGCTGGGACATTTGTGGGACGGCGGCCTGATAGTCTGCGGCAATCGCTCACTTACAGGATGCCAATCATGCACAAAGAGCACAGTCCTGCTTTCCTCGTCGGCAGGTCGCTGCTGGCCGTACGTCGGCGGCCCCGATCCTCTCGATTGGGGCGGCCTTCGATGGAGTGCCGGGTCTGTTCCGCTACCAAACGGGACGACAAGGGAGTCGTTCGTATAAAGGGCACTTGTAGCGATGACCGTGCGTTCCAGCGGCGAAAATTGACGCCGCAGTTTGGAACGACGCGTACTCTTCCCTTGCGTTCTTTAGCCTGCCTCTCGCCGGCAGCTCCTGGAATTTCGGTGGGTGGTCGCCACCGAGACAAACCAATAGCGCCCCACCGACGCGCTCGTAAGACATCCGCTTGGGACGCCTGTGGGACGATTGCGCGCTACGATGCGCACGCCGATAGCGCCGCGACCCGCTCGAAACGAAAATAAGCGCCGCGCGAATCGCTAAACCTTGCATCGAACGCGAGCGGCGCGAGCCGTTCCGATACGCCAAAGGAGCATCACGCCCGTGAAACATCTACGACGTCCTCCCATCCGAACCAGTACCGCACTGCTTGCGACCTGCAGCGTGCTCACGCTTGCGTGCGCCGGCGCGCTGCTCTGCGGCGAAATGGCCAGGGGCGCAGCGCTCGCCGCCCCTTCCCCGCTCGTGCACGTCCACGCTGCTACCGCCCGTCCGCGACCGATGAACGGTTCCGGCAGCGAACCGGCAGAGACGGTTCTCTACAGCTTCCAGGCCGGCGGTGACGCGATCGAGCCGTTTGGCAATCTTATCGCGGATGCGACGGGCGCGCTTTACGGCACGAGTGTCGAGGGTGGCGGCGGTCCGTGTAACACTGCAGTACTCGGGTACGACGGGTGCGGAGCGGTCTTCAAATTAACGCCAACGGCTTCGGGCTACGCGGAAAGCGTTATTTACCCGTTTCAGGCCGGCAACGACGGTGACGATCCACAATCCGGCCTTCTTGCCGACTCGAGCGGCGCGCTGTACGGAACGACGGTCCAAGGCGGCGGTTCCAAGTGCAAGCGAGTGCACGCCGTCGTGGGCTGCGGGACGGTGTACAAGCTGACGCCGACGGCGTCGGGCTATACGGAAAGCGTGCTCTATCGCTTTCATGGGAAAAGCGACGGGGCGGCCCCGCTCGCCGCTCTCATTGCCGGCGCAGGCGGCAGACTCTACGGCGTGACGGACGAAGGCGGCGACACGCCGTGCCAGGACGGGTGCGGCACGGTTTTCGCGTTGACACCATCGGCCTCGGGCTACACCGAAAGCATTTTGTATCGATTTGCGGGCGGCACTGATGGATCGTATCCAATCGGCGGCCTTATCGCCGGCTCGGGCGGCGCGCTCTACGGCACGACGGGCTGGGGAGGCAGCACGTCTGCGTGCCCCGGCAGTCGCGACGTGCATATCGAGGGGTGCGGCGTCGTCTTCAAGCTGACGCCTACCGGTTCGGGCTATACCGAAAGCATTCTCTACCGCTTCCAAGGCGGCAGCGACGGCAATTTGCCGACCGCGAGTCTGATTGCGGATGCGAGCGGAGCGCTTTACGGCACGACGGTAGGGGGCGGCGTAAGCAAGTGTGGCGATGCTTACGGGTGCGGCACTGTTTTCAAGCTCGCGCCGTCGGGATCCAGCTATCTGGAAAGCATTCTTTACCGTTTCCGCGGCGACCGGAGGGACGGTTCTGACCCGTCCACCAGCCTCACGGCCGGAGCAAACGGAGTACTGTACGGAACGACCACGTTCGGCGGGACGAGCTTTTCGTGCCCCGGAGCCGGAAAACCGCGCGGGTGCGGCACCGTGTTCGCGTTGACGCCGTCGGGATCGGGATACACTGAGAGCATCCTCCACCATTTCCAAGGTGGCGACGCCGACGGCGCTCACCCATACGCCAGCGTGCTCCTCATGAACGGTAACCTCTTCGGTACGACCTATACGGGCGGGACCGGCCCATGCGGTCCGGGTGAATGCGGGACGGTGTACGAACTCTCGCCGTAACGAAGCCAGACGTCCTGTCGCGCTTCGTCACGCTTTCCGAAGCTCGCGCCACGTCAGCAGATCGCTTTCACGCTCGAGATGTCGGCCCTCTCCTCGGACGCAGGGCCGGCATTTTCCATCGATCTGAGGAGAGAGTGGGATTCGAACCCACGGAACGCTCATCACGTTCAGCGGTTTTCAAGACCGCCGCCTTCAACCACTCGGCCATCTCTCCACGTCCCGCAAGTAGCCTATTCATGCGGGTTTACCGCAGATCGGGCGCAAGTCGCATACCGCTCCAAGACCCGAGTTGCTAACATTTGCTAACGAGGGGCCGCGGTACCTTTCGGTACAAGGAGCGACTTGACGAGTCCGTTGACGGCTTGTCGGCCGAGCCCTTCCATGGTTCGCGCGTACGTCGATAACGTCAGCATCGGTGAGCTGTGGCCGAGAAGAGCCGAGACCTCCTTGACCGAGACGCCCTGCTTCAAAGTGATGCTGGCGAACGCGTGGCGCACGTCATGGAATCGGAAGTCCGCCAGACCCGATGCCCTTATGATTGTCGCGAACTGCTTGGTGAATGTGTCGGGCGCCCACGGGGTACCGTCTTCGTTGCAGAACACCAAGCCGTGGTCGAAGTACGCTTCACCAAGCTGCTTACGACCCACCTCCTGCCTTGCCTTGTGATGTTGGAGCGTTTCGATGAGCTGGTCTGCGATAAGGAGAACCCGCTTTGATGACCTCGACTTCGGGGACTTAAATCGTACGCCGTATGTTCGCGTTTGCTCAACCGCTTCAGTGATCGCGACACGACGACGGCCGAAGTTAACGTTGGCCCCGCGAAGTGCCAACACTTCGCCGCGTCGAAGACCAGTTAGCGCCGTAAGGAGCACCGGGAGCCCGAGCCGGGTGCTGCTGGTGGTTTCGTTGACCATTCGTATCTGTTCTTCATCGAGCGAAGCTATGTCTCGATCGGCTCGCTTGGGAGCGGGGACGTGATCGACGACGTTTTCCTTGGCGACGCGGAGCGTCCGTACACCGTGTGCGAACGCGGCGTGCGGCGCCCGATGGACGTGCAGGCGTGTCTGGCCCGAAAAGGCCAGCGCACCGCATTTTGGCGTAGACCGACACGATCTGCGGCCGATTAGGCATGCAGCAACCGCTCGACCTGCTGGCGAAGAACTTCGGGATCAAGATGCGGTGCCGCGGTGACGCCTGAAAGCTGATGCATCCAGTATTCGGGCTTCGGCGGAAGCACATCATCCCAGCGCCGCCCGCGTCCATATAATAGGTAGACATCCCACGCCGGGCCGGGCGTTTGTAGGACGAGACCATAGCCGTCGCCTAGCCAGCCGGCTTCATCCCAATATTGTTGGGCCCGGCGATCGGTTACCAATCTGGCGGCCGAGGGCACATGCTCGCGATGCGCGCCGAGTTGCGGAACCCAAACGACGAAGGGCACGAGGTCGCCGCTTGGCTCGCGGTCGAGGATTGTTTGTTGAACTTCGAGAGACCCCCGAAGACACAACCCTCAAGTCGGGCTGACGAGCATCACGATTCGAACCTTGTCCGCATCGCGGTTGAATGCCGCGCGAAGCGGTCCGCCGCCCTTGGCGATATCGGCGATTCGCGCGTTAGATGCCTCGTGTGCGCACTCACCTAATAACATCGCAGCACCCAAAGCAAGGAAGATTCTACGCTGCATGTATCCTCATTCGTCAAGAAAACCGTAGACGGCGTATATTGCCGAGGCGAGCCATAGAACAGAGGCCGCCCACGTAACGAAACGCGCGATTCGCAAGCCCAAGGGTAGCACGATTGCAGAACCATCAGGCGTGCACGCTGCCCTCAGATGCGTTTGCCAGAAACTAAAGGCGAGCGTGACGCCTGAAGCGAGTAACAACCACGGCGTAAACGGGCGAAGGCCCGAGACGGTGGCTAGGCCGCCGGCGCCGAGAACCGCGACGAAGATCGGGGCTAAGGCCGGCCCAACGCAGCAGGCACTTGCGACCCCCGCCGTGAGCGCGGCGCCGGTTCCAACGGTAGCTGCGCCAATCGCGCCGACCTGTTTCCCGGCTTTCATTCGGCTATCCGCACGCAAGTCGCGAGATGCGCGGCATTATCCGCAACGATATCCCGAATTAGCTCGATGACCGCTCTCACGCGCGCGTCGATCACGTGGTAGATGATGGTCCGACCGTGTCGCTCGGTTGTAACGTATCCGCACCATTTGAGACATGCGAGATGATTGCTGACGCGGCTCTGGGACATGCGCAAGTGATCGATGATCTCGCTCACACCTCTGGGCTTCTCAAGCAACAATCGAAGAATACGCAGGCGCGTTGGATCACCTAGACCCCGGGCGAACTTCGCTAGCAACGGATCGTCCGAGCCGCGGTTGACAGCCTCTCTGGCCCGGATTCTTGCGACTCCCATAGGCGGATCATATCAGGATAATCTGATATATTGCAAGTGGCCATCTCGGAGTCACGAAGAGCCG